>NZ_JBWKVU010000018.1:0-131324 GCF_059421865.1 Pseudomonas sp. GW821-FHT02B10
GCAGCCGATCGCAGGCTGCGCCAGCGGCTACAGGGATATGCGTCTGTTATCGAACGTTGCCTGTGCAGAAACACCAACGCTGCGGCGCAAAGCTGCGGCTGTTTTGCAGCAATCGGCGGTGCAATCCGATAGGCGCTTGAACAGATGCCGGCTCCAGCCGTTATCGGCCCGATGTAGCCGCTGGCGCAGCCTGCGCTCGGCGGCGTAGCCGTCGTAAAACCCGATTGCATGTTCTCCCTGGTACACCGCGTTGCCTGGGTTTGCGTCTGCTGCGCAGCCGATCGCAGGCTGCGCCAGCGGCTACAGGGATATGCGTCTGTTATCGAACGTTGCCTGTGCAGAAACACCAAGGCTGCGGCGCAAAGCTGCGGCTGTTTTGCAGCAATCGGCGGTTCAATCCGATACGTGCTTGAACAGATGCCGGCTCCAGCCGTTATCGGCCCGATGTAGCCGCTGGCGCAGCCTGCGCTCGGCGGCGTAGCCGTCGTAAAACCCGATTGCATGTTCTCCCTGGTACACCGCGTTGCCTGGGTTTGCGTCTGCTGCGCAGCCGATCGCAGGCTGCGGGGATATGCGTCTGTTATCGAACGTTCCCTGTGCAGAAACACCAAAGCCGCAGCGCAAGCTGCGGCTGTTTTGCAGCAATCGGCGGTGCAATCCGATAGGTGCTTGAACAGATGCCGGCTCCAGCCGTTATTGGCCCGATGTAGCCGCTGGCGCAGCCTGCGCTCGGCGGCGTAGCCGTCGTAAAACCCGATTGCACGTTGTCCCTGGCACACCGCGTTGCCTGGGTTCGCGTCTGCTGCGCAGCCGATCGCAGGCTGCGCCAGCGGCTACGGGGATATGCGGCTGTTATCGAACTTTCCCTCGTAGAAACACCAAAGCCGCAGCTCAAGCTGCGGCTTTTTTCTGCCCCGAGGCATCAGCGTCCGTGGCGCAGGCGCCCGATCAATGCATCCAGGCTGAGTTTGCCCGGGCCCTGGAACAGCAGCGGCAGCAGCGCCGCCAGGTAGATCACCGGCAGTTTGAAGTTGCCGTGGCCCTTGTTGCTGATGGCGTAACCCTGGGCCAGTTCACTGAGGCTCGACCAGTCGGCCGGCCAGTGCACGGCGGCGGTGGCGACCACAGTGACCACGATCAGTACCAGCGCGGCGCAGCGGGTGCCCAGGCCCAGCAGCAACGCCAGGGGGCACAGCAGCTCGGCCCACATCGACAGCTGCCAGTTCAGGCTCGCCGGCAACTGGTCGAAGGGAAACGGGAAGGCGGACTGGATCTGCTGGAACCAGTTTTCCCCCCGCCATTTTTCCAGGCCCGACTCGAAGAACTCCCAGGCCAGCAACAGGCGCAGGCTGAGGAGCGCGACCCAGGGGGACAGGCGATTGAGCTGGCGTTGCAGCCCGTCGAGGGCGGACGACAGTGTGAGGATCATGAGGTGGATCTCCTGGGCAAAGTGGGGGGCATTACAAAAGCGGCGCCGCCTGCGACGTCGATCGCAGCGCCTGCGCCAGCGGCTACCGGGGCGGCATCAGCTCAGCGCGGGCTCAGGGCCTGGCGTTGCCGGCGTTTGTTGGCCTGGGCCAGCTTGCCCAGCAGGTTGATCGCCATGGCCGAGCAGGTGAGCGTGAAAGGCAGCAGGTACCAGGCGCTCAAGGGGATGCGTTTGAAATTGGAGAAAGCGAATATCGCGGCGATCACCCACATGCCGGTGGTGTGCAAGCGTTTCCAGGCCGTGCGGCTGAGCAGCGAGGCCGGGCCTTTGAACGAGGTCAGGGTCAGCAGCAGGATAAACAGGTAACCCACGGACCCGGGCAGGTTGCCCAGGGTGCTGCGGCCGGGCCAGAACTCCGGGTTCAGTTGCCCGTAGCTGTAGATCAGCAGCGCGTGGACCAGGTGCGAGAAGGCGAACGCCAGGCCGATGAAACGGCGCTCGCGCACCAGCGTCTGGCTCAGGGGAGAGGGCAGCAGCACGGCGAATGCCGAGGCAGTGAAGGCCAGCAGAAACAGCACGAAGGACGAACGCGCAGTGGCGCGGATGGCGCTGCGGGTGGCCTCGACCAGGTTCGGCTCGAGCAGCAGCACCAGCGCGGTCATCAGCAGCACGGCGGCGGCCAGTAGGCTGAACAGCCGCCAGCCGTGGAAACGCAAGGGGAGGGTTTGAGTGGGCATGAGAGGCTCCTTGAGGTTGGGCGCCGCTGTCGCGGCGCGTCCCAGGAGTTTTGCAAGGCCGTGTATCTCGGCTGTGTCGGCGAAGGGTGGTTATGTATGCCTGTGTAGCGAGGCGCTCAGAGGCTGGCCTTGTTGCTGACCAGGATCAGCTCCGCGCACAGGCCGCCGCCCTGGCGATTGCTCAGGCGCAGCGAACCACCCAGGGCCACCGCCAGTTGCTGGGCGATGGCCAGCCCCAGGCCGGTGCCGCCGGTGTCGCGATTGCGCGAGCTTTCCACCCGATAGAACGGCTTGAGCACTTCGGCCAGTTGCTCTTCGCTGATCCCCGGGCCGCGGTCCAGGACCTTGACCGACAGGCGATCGCCCGCTTCGGCCTGGACCTCGATCCGCGCCGCGCCAGAGAACTTCAGCGCGTTGTCCACCAGGTTCACCAGCACCCGGCGCAGGGCGTGGGGGCGGGTGTCGATCAGCGCGCCGTTCTTGCCGGCCAGCTCGACGTCCTGGCCGGTATCCTGGTAGTCGAACACCAGGCTGTCGAGAAACGCGTCCAGGTCGATGCGGCAACTGGCCTCGGTGGCGCCATGGATGCTGCGGGCATAGGCCACGCCTTCGCGCACCAGGTGCTCCATTTCGCTCAGGTCGTTCCACAGCTTGTCCTTCTCGGCGGAGTCGTCCATGAACTCGGCGCGCAGTTTCATGCGGGTGATCGGCGTCTGCAGGTCATGGGAGATCGCCGCCAGTAGTTGCATGCGTTCCTTGAGGTAGGCGCCGATCCGCGCCTGCAGGGCATTGAAGGCCTTGGCCGCGTGCACCACTTCGATCGGGCCTTTTTCGTCCAGGTGCACGCCGTGGGTGTTGGGGTCGAGGCTGTCCACCGCCTGGGCCAGCCGGGTCAGCGGGCGCACGGCGATACGTACTGCCAGCCAGGCGCAGAGGATCAGCACCAGCAACTGCCCCAACAGCACCGCCGGCAGCCAGGGCGACATCGGCGTCAGCGCCGGGCGCACGTCGATGGTCAGCGGGCTGCCGTCGGCCAGTTGCAGGTGGGCCTGATAGTGCTGGCGCGGTCCGGGGATGGTGTTGAATGTCAGGCGGTAGTCGCCGCCAATGGCGTTCTTGATCGAGTTCACCGAGACCGGTACATCGGCGCTGTCCATGGGCTGGCCGGGTTCGCCGGCGCTGAGCAGGTAGCCATAGTTGCGCCGTTGCAGGCGCGGCAGCCAGGCGGGGCGCTCGGCGGCGGGCAGGCGGTCGAGGATGGCGATGGAGGTGGCGACGTCGCTCTCCAGGTTGCCGAGCATGGTCATCTTCGCGCTCTGGTAGCGCTCGTAGGACTGCGCGGCGAACGACAGGCCCTGGGCCAGCGCCAGGCCGATCAGGAAAATCAGCGACAGTCGCGAGGCGAGGGTGCGCGGCCAGTGCAAGGCAAGCTTCATGACGCGGCCTCGAGGATCTCCACCGGCAGCGAGAACACATAACCCTCGCTGCGCACGGTCTTGATGTAGGCCGGTTCGCGAGCGTCGTCCAGCAGGCGCTGGCGCAGGCGGCTGACCAGCAGGTCGATGGAGCGGTCGAACAGGTCGGCGTCGCGGCCCTGGGTCAGGTTGAGCAACTGGTCGCGGTTGAGCACCCGTTGCGGGTGGTCGAGGAACACCCGCAGCAGCCGGTATTCGGCGCCGCTCAGGGCGACCAGGGTGCCGTCCTGGTCCAGCAGGTGGCGCGCGGTGGTGTCCAGGCGCCAGCGGCCGAAGCCCAGCAGGCGGCCGCTCTCGGTGACCACCAGATTCGGCGGCAGCATGCGCGTGCGCCGTAGCACGGCATTGATCCGCGCCAGCAGCTCGCGGGCGGCGAAGGGCTTGACCAGGTAATCGTCGGCGCCCATCTCCAGGCCGATGATACGGTCGGTCTCGTCGTTGCGCGCGGTGAGCATCAGCACCGGCGTGGCCTTGTGCTTGCCGGCGCGCAGCTCGCGGCACAGCAGCAGGCCGTCGTCGCCGGGCAGCATGATGTCGAGCACGATCAGGTCCACCGGGGTGGTTTCCAGGAAGCTGCGCATCTGCCTGCCGTCAGCCACTACCGTGGTGCGCAGGCCGTTCTTTTTCAGGTAGTTGCCTACCAGCTCTCTGATCTCGCGGTCGTCATCGACTATCAATACGTGATCGACATGATCCATGGGGTTGCCTCTGTATAGGGTCGTGCTGCCTAGTCTATAGGGCCCGTGCGGGCCTGCCTGCGGCGCTTTGTATTGCAGTGTATCTGGCGCCTGGCTGAATACACGGCGATGCAAAACAGGGTTTTTCCGACGCCTTTGTATCGCTGTGTATCCCCCGGCTGCATGGATACGCAGGGACACCGCAAGGGCGGTTTGCCGACACAGGCGCGATACCTTGCGCGCATTCAATGGGCTCCATCGAGGCACAGCCACTGGCCTCGCTGCCAAAACCCATTGTCGCCCGAGGAAACCATCATGCAACGCACTGCCCTCTACGCCGCCTGCCTGTTCGCCGCCCTGAATATCTGCACCCTGTCGGCCCGCGCCGAAAGCACGGTACAGGTCCAGACCTACAGCTACGGCACCCAGCTGGATATCCAGAAAGTCTTGTCGATGACCGAAGACGCCGAGCCGAGCTGCGGCGTGGTCAATGCCCACATGACTTACCTCGATTCCCAGGGCCGCACCCAGGCCCTGGATTACCGCAAGTTCGCCAACAACTGTAACGACGGCAACTGAGTGCACTCACTTGTCATGTAGTCCCTGTTGAACATGAGGATCAGCCCATGAACACCCTGAAAACCTGCCTGCTTACCCTGACCTTGACCCTGGCCGGCGTGGCCGTGGATGCCAGCGCCGCCGATGCGTCCTGCACGACCTGCTTCCAGCTCGCGCCCTTGAGCCAGGGCGGCCAGCCAGAGCGAGCGGCGCCGCTGCTCGCCGAAGGCGGCTACGAGCGCACCCCGCAAGGGATGCGCGCCGACAATCAGGCCTGAACCCGGCCTGCCACCCCTGGATACGCCCGCCATCGATGGCGGGCGGGACATTGACCGATCACAGGTGATGCCATGTTGCTCATAGCGTTTCTCGGCGGGGTCCTGACCATCCTCAGCCCCTGCATTCTTCCGGTGGTGCCGTTCCTGTTCGCCCGGGCCGACCGCTCGCGCGGCTCGGTGCTGCTGACCCTCGGCGGCATGGCGCTGACCTTTGCCCTGGTGTCGAGCCTGGCGGTGGTCGGCAGCGACTGGATCGTCCGGGCCAACGGCATCGGGCGCCAGCTGGCGCTGATTGTGCTGGGGCTGTTCGCCTTGTCGCTGATCTTTACCCGCTTCGGCAACTGGCTGGCGCGGCCCTGGGTCAGCCTGGGCAATCGCCTGGACGGCCTGCGCCTCGATCGGGCGCGCAAGGTCTCCGGGCCCTTGGCGGCGCTGTTGCTGGGGGTGGCCACCGGTCTGCTCTGGGCGCCCTGTGCCGGGCCGATTCTCGGGGTGATCCTGACCGGCGCCATGCTGCAAGGGGCGAGCGCCCAGACCAGCCTGTTGCTGCTGGCCTACGGCCTGGGCAGTGCCCTGTCCCTGGGGCTGCTGATCTTTGCCGGAAGAGGGCTGGTCAACCGGCTCAGGCCGTCCCTGCCGGCCACCGCCTGGCTGCGCCGCGCCGCCGGTTACCTGGCGTTGCTGGCGGCCGTGGCGATCGGCAGCGGGGTGGACGACCGCCTGCTGGCCAGCACCTCGTCCCAAGGCGGCGCGGCCCTCGAGCAAGGCCTGCTGAAGAGCGTGCCCAAGGCCCTGGACTACCTGATCGACAAGGCTGGCGCGGCACCCGCCGAGACGCTGCCGAGCAAGGGCCCGATGCCTTCGCTGAGTGGCGCGGTGCAATGGTTGAATTCGCCGCCGCTGGACGCCGAGGCCTTGCGCGGCAAGGTGGTGCTGGTGGACTTCTGGACCTACGACTGCATCAACTGCAAGCGCAGCCTGCCGTATGTGAACGCCTGGGCGAAAAAGTACGCCAAGGACGGGTTGGTGGTGATCGGCGTGCACACCCCGGAATACGCCTTTGAAAAGGTCATCGACAACGTCAAGGCCCAGGTGCGCAAGCTGGACATCGGCTACCCGGTGGCCATCGACAACAACTACGCGATCTGGCGTGCCTTCGACAACCAGTACTGGCCGGCCCACTATTTTGTCGACGCCCGCGGCCAGGTGCGCTACAGCCACTTTGGCGAAGGCCGTTACGAGACGCAGGAACAGGTGATCCAGCAGCTGTTGCGCGAAGCCAAGGCGTCTTGAGGGGCCGGGTTGCCGATTGGGGGGCCGGGCGGTGGGGCAGGCACACCGCGTTATTCAGAGCGCCAGCCAGCCTCTACAACCACCAGCGCAGCAGGAAAAAGAACGCCATGCTCAGCAGCATGCTGACCAGGGTGTTGCGGGTGTAGATCACCAGCACGATGGCCACCAGCGAGCTGATCAGGTACGGGTTGTCGTAGGCCAGGTTCAGCTGGTGCTCGGGCATGAACACGATCGGCCCGCAGATCGCGGTGAGCATGCCCGGTACGGCGAAACCGAGGAACTGCCGGGCGTTGCTGCTCAGGCGCACCGGCAGGCGCGGTTCGAGAAACACATAGCGGTTGAGAAATACCAGCAAGCCCATGCCGAAAATCACTGCCCAGACCATCATGTGCGCTCCCGGTAGAACTTGTTGCAGAGAAAACCCGCGGTCATGCCCATCAGGCCCGACAGCACCAGGGCCGAGCCCCATTGCCAGTAGCTGAACAGCACCGAGCAGAACAGCGACACCGCCACGCAGACCACGGTCGGCACGTTGCGCACCAGCGGCGTGATCAGGGCGATAAAGGTCGCGGCGATGGAGAAGTCCAGGCCCAGGTGTTCGAGCCCGGGAATGGCGCGCCCGAGCACGATGCCGGCCAGGGTGAACAGGTTCCAGGCGATGTAGAAGGTCAGGCCCACGCCGAGGGCGTACCAGCGGTCGAACTGCTGCTTGTCGTGCTGGCTGGTCAGGGCAAACAGCTCATCGGTGAGCAGGAACCCCAGGCCGACCCGCCAGCGCCCCGGCAGCGGCGCAATCACCGAACGCATGCTCATGCCGTACAGCAGGTGCTGGGAGGTCAGCAGCAGGGTGGTGAGCAGGATCGAGAAAATCCCCGCGCCGCCCTTGAGCATGCCGATCGCCACCAGCTGCGCGGCGCCGGCGAAGACGATGCTCGACAAACCCTGGCCTTGCAGGGGCGTGAGGTTGGCCTCGATGGCCATGGAACCCGCCAGCAGCCCCCAGGGCGCGGTGGCCAGGGACAGCGGCAGGATGGCAACGGCACCGCGCAGGAACGCGGTGCGGGGAAGAACAATGCTGGACATGACAGCCTGCAATCAAGGAACGGGAACCGACTGTGCCAGCCCGCGACGGAAATGGCTTGAACGATCTTGCGCACTTGGCGCCGATGGTCGTTATTTCGTTCACCCCGCAGATGCTTCTGTAGGAGCGGCCGGTCGACGCTCGATTGCCGGCGATTGGGGTAATGCTGTGTGCCTGATACGACGCCTCGCGAGCAAGCTTCGCTCCTACAGAGGCTAGTATTCACCGCGAGTCCATGACCGGTTCGTAATCTGTCGGCCATGGCGCCAACCCGATCTGTCTGCTACAACGCTTCGCTAGCATCGGCCGGCTTTTCCCGTGGGGGGAGGCGGCCTGTCATCTTCCTGCAACAGCCCCGTGCCAAGAAGAGTGTCTGGCCGCTACCGGCCAGGTCACTACGGGGCCGTTCATTCACTGCCCCATCCCAAGGAGAGGGTCTATGAGAAAACTGTTCGCAACCGCGGCACTGGCCGCGCTGATGATCTGCACCGTCGGGGTCAGCCAGGCACGAGAGGCGCGGCAGCAGCGCGACTCGGTCGCCGGGGTGTTCGACTACTACCTGCTGTCGCTGTCCTGGTCGCCGACCTTTTGCCTGACCCATCCGGAAAACGAGCAGTGCTCCGGCAAGGGCTACGGTTTTGTCCTGCATGGCCTGTGGCCGCAATACGCCAAGGGCGGCTGGCCGCAGTCCTGCCCGCCCTTGACGCAGCTGAACGCCGAAGAGCGGGCCAAGGGCCTGACCCTGTTCCCCACCGCCAAGCTGATGGAGCACGAATGGAGCAAGCACGGCACCTGCAGCGGGCTGGGCGCCATGGGCTACCTGGAGACCTCCGACCAGGCCCTGGGCAAGGTGAAGATTCCTCAGGTGCTGGAACCTTCGACCACCGTGCATTACTTCGAGGCCCGGGAGATCGAACAGTTGTTCCGCCAGGCCAACCCGGGCATTCCGGAGAAGGGCGTAGCGGTGTTGTGCAGCGGCCCGGAACTCTCCGAAGTGCGGGTCTGCCTGGACAAGAACCTGGGGTTCGGCGCCTGTGGCAAGGGTGTGCGCACCCAGTGCCGCCAAGGCGATATCCGCATACCGCCGATTCGCTGACCGGCGAGCGGCCAGGGGGAGGCGGCATAGGCTAGCCTGAGCATCTATGGTTGCAAGACGCCCGTCTTCGTCCAAGGAGCCCATGATGCTGCATATCCGCACCCCCCTGATCCTGCATCCCGGGTTGTCCACGGCCACCCGGCGTATCTGGCTCAAGCTGGAAAACCTGCAGCCCGGCGGCTCGTTCAAGATGCGCGGCCTGGGCCTGCTCTGTACCCAGGCGGCGCGGCAGGGCAAGCGCCGCGTGGTCTGTCCCTCCGGCGGCAATGCCGGGCTGGCCACGGCGATGGCGGCGGCCAGCCTTGGCCTGCAAGCCTGCATCGTGGTGCCGCAGACCACCGCGCAAACCACCCGCGAACGCATCGCCCGGACCGGCGCCGAGGTGCTGGTGCATGGCCAGGTCTGGGATGAAGCCAACGAACGCGCACTGCAACTGAGCAGCGCTGCCGACAGCGAATACGTGCCGGCCTTCGACCACCCGGTGCTGTGGCAAGGGCACAGCAGCATGGTCGATGAAATCCTCGAAGACTGTCCGCAGGTCGACACGATAGTGGCGTCGGTGGGCGGCGGAGGCTTGTTGGCCGGCATCCTCACCGGCCTGCTGCACCACCAGCGCCAGGACTGCCGGATCATCACCTGCGAAACCACCGGCAGCGCTTCCTTTGCTGCGGGGCTGGCGGCCGGGCACCCGGTCAAATTGGCGCAGATCGACACCGTCGCCAGTTCCCTCGGCGCGGCCCAGGTGGCGGCCTGGCCGTTGCAGCAGATCCAGGGTTTTCCCTATCAGTCGCTGGTGTTGTCGGATGCCGAGGCGATCCTCGGCGTGGTGCGTTATGCCGACGATCTGCGGCAATTGGTGGAGCCGGCCTGCGGCGTCTCGCTGGCGGTGGCCTACCTCGATCACCCGGCCATCGCCGCGGCGCGGGACGTGGTGATCGTGGTGTGCGGCGGCGTCAGCATCAGCGCCCGCCAGGTGGCGGACTGGGGCGCGTCACTGCCGGGCTGAAAGCGCCTGGTGTATGCTGGCCGACCTGTTGTACCTGTGGTTTTACGGAGGGTTCGGATGGACGCCACCACATTGTTTTTGTACGTCGTCACCGTCAGCGCGGTGATGATGACCCCGGGGCCGTCGATGCTGCTGGCTCTCAATAACGGTGCCACCCATGGCATGCGCATCGCCGGTTGCGGCATGGCTGGCGCGATGCTGTCCGACCTGCTGCTGATCGGTGCGGTGGGCTGCGGCCTGGGGGCGTTGCTGCAAGCCTCCGAGCAGCTGTTTTCCATCGTCAAGTGGGGCGGTGCGGCATACCTGTTGTACCTGGCGTGGGTGCTGTGGAAGGCGCCGACAACGGCGCTGGCCGCGCAGAGCAGCGGCGCTGCCAGCAGCGGGCGCGGGGCTTTCATGCGCTCATTACTGGTGGGGCTGTCGAACCCCAAGGGGTTGCTGTTTTTCTCGGCCTTCCTGCCGCAGTTCGTGCGCCCCGACCAGCCGGTGGCGCAGCAGTACCTGATCCTGGCGCTGGTCAGCACGGCGATCAATTGCGTGATGATGGCGACCTATGCTTTTGGCGGGCGCTATGCCATGCGCACCTTCTCCGCGCGGGCGATGCTGTGGATCAACCGCAGCTGCGCCGGCATGCTCGCGGTGCTGGCGCTGGGCCTGAGCCTGTATCGGCGCAGCGATATCCGTTGAGTCTGCATTAGTCTGACCTGCCGGCGCGCTGCGCCTATCGCCAGCAAGCTGGCTCCTACAGGCGTTGCGGCGAGCGCGGACTCGCGGCAGGCGCCGATCCTGTAGGAGCGCAGCTTGCTCGCGAGGCGGTGTGTCAGGCACACCGCGTTGTCCCTGGCGTGACCTTTCTGAAACAGCCTCTAGAACCTCAAGGTCGCGCCGCTGGTCAGCCAGCGGTCGCGGCCTTCGTTCAACTGGCCACCGAGCACTAGGTCGAGGTCCAGGTTCGCCCCCAGGTGCAGCCGTGGCCCGGCTTGCCAGGCCTGCTCGCCGCCGCGCTGGCCGTAACGCTCGGCGACCAGGGTCAGGCGTTCGCCCAGGTCGTATTCGAAGCCTCCGCCCCAGGTCCAGTGGTGGTTCTGCTGGCCGTCGTCATAGGCGTGGGCCCAGCCGGCGTTGAGGTTCAGGCGCAGGCTGTCCAGGGGCTGATAAGTCAGGGGCAGACTGATGTCGCCACCGTCGAACGAGTGGTTGCGGTTGAGGGCGAAATGCGCGGACGTCGCCAGCGCCAGTTGCAGGCCCAGGTCTTCGCGGTTCCACAGTTGCGCCTTGAGTTGCGGGCTCAGCTGGGTTTCGCCGTGGCCATCCTCACGGTTGCGCTCAATGGCGGCACCCACCTGCAACCAGGGCAGGCCGGCGAAGGTGCAGGCCGGGGAGATCACCGCGCCATGGTTGGAACCCTGGTGACGCAGGCTCTGGTACCAGATATCCAGGTTGCATTCTCCCGGGGAGTTGATCGCGCCATCGTCCACCACATAGGCGCCGCCCGCGGCGTTGGCCTTGGCGACCAGGGTCAGCAGGCCGATCAGGCTCAGGGTGATGGTGACGAACATCAGGTTGCGCCGCAGCATGCGCCGTTTCGCCGGGGGCAGGTCGCGGGTGAGGCTGGCGAAGCGGCTGTGGCGCGAAGGGCTGTATTTGGACATGTCGGTTCTCGCTAAGGCATGGGCAGCGGCCGCGCTGTGTGGGCCGCTGCGTAGTCGAGTGGGGAAGTAGTCGAGTGGGGAAAAGGGTCATTGCCAGTCGCTCACTGACAGGGTCTGGATGCCCGCGGCCCTGGCCAGGGCCACCAGCTCTTCGGTGTCGTCGCCGCCGGGCAGGGCGATCACCATGTCGGGCCGGCTGTCACGCAGCATGAAGGCGTTGCGCAGGCGTTCGGCGAGCTTGCCGTGCAGTTGCCAGTTGGCCGGGTAACGCACGATGTCGGCGCCGATTTCCCGGCCCCAGTCTTCTATTTCTGCGCCGAGGAACTGGTTGCCGCCGTGGATCAGCACCTGCACTTCATGCAGGCGCTGGAAGGCGTCGAGCACCCGCCGGCACAGCTGGACGTCGGCGCAGTGGCGCCCGGCGCAGATCAGGACACGCATCGTGCGGTCTCCTGCGCCGTCGGCTGGATGCTCAACGGGTTGTCCAGCAGCATTTCGCCCAGTTCGGCGTTATCCAGGTCGCGCTCGCCGGCCCGCTCCAGCGCCGGATAGGCCAGGGCCGCGATGTGGTGGTGCACGCGCCGGTAGTCGCGCAGCACCCGCTGGAAAATGTCGCCGGACTCGGCCCAGGCCGTGCGGTCTTCGCGCAGGCTGCGAAAGTGCTCGCGGCTGGCGTCGGCTTCCAGCCGCCTGACCAGTTCCTTGCGGTTCACCAGTTGGTGGGCGTTGGCCAGGTCTTCGCGCAGGAACACGGTGATCGCCAGGCTCAGGCTGTCGACCACGGCCTGGTGCAAAGGCTCGATGCAGTCCAGCTCGAACACCGAGAACTGCTCGCCACGCCGCAGCCGGCGCGCCGCCAGCTGGGTCAGGCTGCTGGAGAGGATGTCGCCGGCGTGTTCCAGGTTGATCACGAACAGCAGGATTTCCTGGGCACGGTCGGCGTCCTGGTCGCTGATGCCGTCCTGGCCGATATCCGCCAGGTAGGCGCGGATCGCGGCGCTGAGCAGGTCCAGCGACTGGTCGATGCGCCGCACCTCATCGGCGCCGGCCGGGGTCGAGGCCTGGAACAGGCGCAGCACCCGGTCGAGCATCAGCGACAGCATGTCGGCCAGGCGCAGGGCTTCGCGGGCGGCGTTGGACAGGCCGATATTGGCCACCGCCAGGCCGGCTTCGTCCAGGTAGTGCGGCATGCCCGGGTCGATGTCGCGCGGCGGCTCCGGCAGCAGGCGGCTGAGCAGCGTCGCCATGGGCCCGGTCAGGCCGATGAACAGCAGGGCCAGCACCAGGTTGAACAGGCTGTGCAGGTACACCACCTGCAGGCTGGCATCGAGGGCGGCGACCGGCGTGCTCTGGGCGATCCAGGGCAGGCACGGCAGCAGCACGGTGACACCGCACAGGCGCACCAGCAGATTGCCCAGGGGCAGGCGCCGGGCGACGCTGGAATCGGCGTTGAACAGCGACGGCAGGGCGCCGCCGATATTGATCCCCAGCACCAGGGCCATGGCGGTCACCGACGACAGCAGCCCGGTGGCGGCCAGGGACGCCACCAGCAGCACCACGGCGACGCTGGAATGGCACAGCCAGGTCAGCAGCGCCGCCGCCAGCAGGGCGATCAGCAGGTCGCCGTCGAGGCCACGCATCAGCGCGGCGAACACCGGCGTGCCTTCCACTTCGCCCAGGGTGCCGCCGAGCATGCGCAGGGCCAGCAGCATCAGCCCCAGGCCGATCAGCGCGCAGCCGAGGCTTTCAAAACGCGAGTCGTCGCGCAGGCGGAACACGATAAAGCCCGCCAGCAGCACCAGCGGCGTGAGGATCGAGATATCGACGCTGAGCAGTTGCACCACCAGGGTCGAGCCGATATTGGCCCCGAGCATCACCGCCAGCGCGGGGGCCAGGCCCAGGGTGCCGGTGGCGGTAAAGGAGCTGGCCATCAGGCTCACCGCGGTGCTGCTTTGCAGGACCCCGGTGATGGCGATGCCGGACAGCAGGGCCATCCAGCGGTTGTTCAGGTGCTGCCCCAGCCACTGGCGCAGCTGGGTGCCGAAGCCGCGCAGCAGCGCCGAGGAAATCATCTGGGTGCCCCACAGCAGCAGGGCGATGGAGCCAGCGAGGTTGATCAGCAGAGTAGTTCCCGACATGAGGACTCTCCCTTGTGTGTTTCATGGCTTGGCGGATCGCAGCAGGCGGATGCAGCGGCGATGAAGGGCGCTGGCAAAGCCCAGCAGCAGGCGGATCTCGACCCCGCTCAGCAGGCCCCGGGCATATAGCCGCACGCTGGCCTTGGTCAGTAGGGTGGCGATCCGCTCCAGGACGATCACCAGCAGCGCGCGCAAGGCGCGTTCGGCCGATGACAGCAGCTCGATGATCGGTTTCATGCTGGGTGCTCCACTTGGGCGGGGCCCGGTGTTTGCGATACCTGGATGGGCGGTGCCTGGGGTAGCGCCGCCTTGCGGCTATCGCGAGCAAGCTCGCTCCTACAAGGGGGTGTGTTCTGTAGGAGCGAGCTTGCTCGCGATGGCAGCAAAGCGGACCGTCAGGCCCTCAGAACCATTGCTTGAAGCGACGGATATAGAGGGTCTTCATGGTCTGGGCGACGACGCAGTAGCACAGCAGGGTGCCGACCAGCCAAGGGAAGTATTCCCACGGCAGCGGTACCAGGCCGACCATTGCACCCAGCGGCGAGAACGGCACGTAGATGCCCAGGGCCATCACCAGGCCGGTCATCAGCATCACCGGCAGCGCCGCGGTGCTCTGGATGAACGGGATCTTCTGGGTGCGCAGCATGTGCACCACCAGGGTCTGCGAGAGCAGGCCTTCGATAAACCAGCCGGACTGGAACAGGGCGGCCATTTCCACGCTGTTGGCGGCGAACACGAACCACATCAGGGCGAAGGTGGTGATGTCGAAGATCGACGAGGTCGGCCCGATCCACAGCATGAAGCGCCCGATGTTCTTGGCGTCCCACTTGCGCGGCTTGCGCAGGAACTCCTTGTCCATCTTGTCCCACGGCAGCGACAGCTGGGAGATGTCGTACATCAGGTTCTGCAGCAGCAGGTGGATCGCCAGCATCGGCAGGAACGGAATGAACGCACTGGCCACCAGCACCGAGAACACGTTGCCGAAGTTGGAACTGGCGGTCATGTTCAGGTACTTCATGATGTTGCCGAAGGTCTCGCGGCCCTTGATCACCCCTTCTTCGAGCACCATCAGGCTCTTTTCCAGGAGGATGATGTCCGCCGATTCCTTGGCGATGTCGGTGCCGCTGTCCACCGAGATACCGACGTCGGCGTCGCGCAGCGCCGGGGCGTCGTTGATGCCGTCGCCGAGGAAGCCCACGGTATGCCCGTTGGCCTGCAGGGCCTTGAGTACCCGGGATTTCTGCAGCGGGGTGAGCTTGGCGAACACCGTGCGTTCTTCCACCAGGCGCGCGAGCACCGCGTCGTCCATGTGCTCGATATCCCGTCCGAGCAGCGGTTGGCCGACTTCCAGGCCGACCTCGCGGCAGATCTTCGCGGTGACGATCGGGTTGTCGCCGGTCAGCACCTTCACCGTCACGCCGTTTTCGCGCAGCGCGGCGATGGCCGGGCCGGCGGTTTCCTTGGGCGGATCGAGGAAGGTCAGGAAGCCTTCGATGATCAGCTCGCGCTCATCGCTGGCGCTGTACTGCTGGCGGGTCTGCCCCGGCGCCAGGTCGCGGGTGCCGACCAGCAGCACGCGGAAACCGTCGCGGTTGTATTCCTCGGCCAGCTCCAGCAGCGCCGCCCGGCGCCCGGCGTCGAGGGCCACGGTGACGCCGTCCTGGCGCACCCGGGTGGCGGTGTCGAGCATTTCCTCGACCGCGCCCTTGCACACCAGCAGGTGATGGCCGCTGGCGTCGGCGAGGATCACCGAGAGGCGCCGGCGGACGAAATCGAACGGCAGTTCATCGACCTTGCTCCAGGCGTCGGGCGCGCTGAACTTCGGGTTGTTTTCGGCGTAGCTCACCACCGCGCGGTCCATCAGGTTCTTCATGCCGCTCTGGTGATAGCTGTTGAGCCAGGCCAGTTGCAGCACCTGGTCGCAGCGGCTGCCGCTGATATCGACGTGGTGCTCGAGGATGATCCGGTCCTGGGTCAGGGTGCCGGTCTTGTCGGTGCACAGCACGTCCATGGCGCCGAAGTTCTGGATCGCGTTGAGGCGCTTGACCACCACCTTGCGCTTGGCCATGGCCGCGGCGCCCTTGGCCAGGTTGGCGCTGACGATCATCGGCAGCATTTCCGGGGTCAGGCCGACGGCCACCGCCAGGGCGAACATGAAGGCTTCGGCCCAGTCACCCTTGGTGAAACCGTTGATCAGCAGCACCACCGGCACCATCACCAGCATGAAGCGGATCAGCAGCCAGCTGACGCTGTTCACCCCGCGGTCGAAGGCGGTCTGGGTCCGCGAGCCGACGATGGAACGCGCCAGGGAGCCGAAGTAGGTGCGCGACCCGGTGGCCACCACCACCGCGGTGGCGGTGCCGCTGACCACGTTGGTGCCCATGAAGCAGATGTTCGGCAGGTCGAGCAGGTCCTGCTGGTCAGCCGCTGCTGTGCGATGGGCGGATTTCTCCTGCACCGCGCCCAGGGTATCGTACTTCTCCACCGGCAGCGCCTCGCCGGTCAGCACCGCCTGGCTGATGAACAGGTCGCGGGATTCGATCAGGCGGATATCGGCGGGGATCATGTCGCCGGCCGACAACTGCACGATGTCGCCGACCACCAGGTCGCGCATCGGCACTTCGCGCAGCGCGGCTTTCATGCCCATCTGCTCGCGCCGCAGCACGGTGGCGGTGGTCCGCACCATGGCCTTGAGCGCCTCGGCGGCCTTGGCCGAGCGGTATTCCTGCCAGAAACGCATCAGGCCGCTGGCCAGGACCATGACCAGGACGATGATTACCCCGGTCAGGTCGGTTTCCTCGCCGGCTTGCAGGGGCAGCCAGAAGTCGGTGAAGAAGCTGATGGCGGTCAGCGTCATCAGCACATAGATGAACGGGTTGTTGAAGGCTTGCAGCAATTGCACCAGGGCATGAGGCGGCCGGTCGTGGGCCACTTCGTTGAAGCCGTCGCGCTGCAGGCGGCCTTCGGCGTCGAGCTCGGTCAGGCCGTTGGCGTTCGACTTGACGTTGTCCAGGGTCACGCCAAGGCTGTTCTGCGCTTCGCGGGCGGCGCGCATCGACAGCCGGGTGTCGTCGCGGGTGGAGTTTTGCGAGGAGGAGGTGCGGGTTTTTACCGTAGTCATTACGTGTGCTCCTGCCGCAGGCTTGCGGCACGACACACAGACCACTCACCTATTCAAAGACGAGCGAACGTATGTCGAGCCGCAAGTAAGCGATCGATTCAGGTAGTTGCGTTTTATTGGTTTTAACGTTCGCCGCCTATTCAATGAACATGAACAGGCGACGAACCTACTACTGGCTTCGTCCATAAAAATGGCCACCAACTTTTAGTTGTAAGCAGGCAATAGGAAGTTGCCGAATTCCTTATTAGGGAAAACGTTCAGGAAGGACTTGAAAGTGCCTTCGGTTGAACTAGAAGTGCGAGTCCCGGGACAGGCTCAGCAGCAGGCCGGCCTGCATGAGGAGTCCGGCCAGGCTCCGACTCTGAGGGTCCTGGCTGTCGTCGAAACTCCAGCGTTGCTGGAGCCGGCAGGTGACCGGGCAGACGCGCCAGTTGGCCCGCGGCCGGGTTTGCGAGGAGGGGGTGGAATACAGGGTACCGACCCGGGAAACGGCCGCGCGCTCAGCGCAGGGCTTGACCCGCATGGTCGATGCAAAGGCGCGTACGCCGGGCATTACAGTGGATTTGAAGTTCATAACAGTTGCCTCGCGACCGGACTGGCTCCGGTGAAGGCAAGTTACGAAGGAGCGTCAAGCTCTAGCGCAGCTCACCCGACCGAAAAGTCGAGTCCCGTCATGTTCTGGGTTAAGTGCCCAGCCCTGCGCAAGCGCATCGACCAGACAGCGTCTAGATACTGTGTCCATTGGCTTCTTTTGTGAGTTGAAAAAAGGCCGGTTTGGCCGGCCCGCGCAATTTACTCAGGGCCACCTGTCAAGTCAAGATTAAATTGCCACGAATCATATGTTCGTTCAGCTTTAAGTAAGGTCTGTAGCGGAACTCAGATAAATGATGGGCAAGTTATATAAGGCAGTTCTGAATGACGGCCATAACAATGCTGGAGATAGTTATTGTGCTGTAGCCGTTGAGAAACAGGCCGAGGCGCATTGCGCGCCCCGGCGGATATATCAGTCGAGGATCAGGTGCGGCAGGAAGCGGCTGGAGTCCTTGGTGATCAGGCTGTCGTCTTCACGCACGCCGATACCGGCGGCCTGGTCGCCGATGACCCAGGAGCCGATCAGGGTGTAGCTGTCGCCAAAGCGCGGCAGCGGGGCGAAGGACTGCAGGATGTAGGGCGCGTCGGTGTAGGGGCCGTCTTCCTTGACCACCTCGTCCTGCGGGGTGCGCAACTCGATGTTGGCGCCTTCGCGGGAAAAGAACGGCTTGCGCACCCAGCCCTTGGGCACCTCGCGTTGCGGGTGTGGGTCCAGGTGGGTTTCCAGCAGGTTCGGGTGGCCCGGGTGGGCTTCCCAGAGCAGCGGCAGGATGCCCTTGTTGGAGAGGATGGATTTCCACGCCGGCTCGAAGAACTGCGTGTCGCTGGCGGCGATAGCCGCGCCGAAGGGCTCGTGGAAGATGAACTCCCAGGCGTGCAGCTTGAACAGGTGCGGGATCCAGCGGTCCTGCAGGTCGACGAAGCGGCCTTCGGCGGTGAGGCCGATGTCTTCCACGTCGATATGCCGCGACTCGATGCCGGCCTTTTCCGCGATCAGGCGCAGGTAGTCGGTGGTGGCGCGGTCTTCCACCGAATCCTTCATCGAGGCGAAATAGAACGGGCGCTTGATCCCCAGCTGGGCGAAAGCCTGGTGCAGCCGGGTGTCGATGCTGTTGAACTGGTCGGCATGCCGCGGCAGCAGGCCGCGCTCGATGTTCTGCTCCAGCCAGCCCCATTGGAACGCCGCGGTTTCATAGAGACTGGTGGGGGTGTCGTAGTTGAGCTCCAGCAGTTTGGCCGGGCCCTGGCCGTCGTAGGAAAAATCCAGGCGGCCGTAGAGGTGCGGGTGACCCTCGAGCCATGAAGTGCGGATCATGTCGTAGAAGGCCGGCGGGATGCTCAGGCGATCGAGCAGGGCCTCGCTGCGCACCACCCGGTCCACCAGGTCCATGCACATCTCATGGATCTCGGTGGTCGGGTCTTCCAGGTCGTCCTCGATCTGCTTGAGGCTGAACTGGTAGTAGGCGCTTTCGTCCCAGTAGGCTTCGCCGTCGATGGTGTGGAACAGGAAGCCGAGTTTTTCCGCGGTCTGTCGCCAGTCCGGGCGTTCGTTGCAGGGGATCTTCTTCATGGCGCGCCTCCTTAGCTGCTCGAGCGTCCCGAACTCCAGCTCGAGGAGCTGGAGCCGCCCCAGCCGCTGCGGGCGCTGGCCTGGCTGCCGAAGCCGCCACGGGAGGTGGAGGAGGACACCGACATCGGCCGGGTGGTGGTCCGGAAACCGCTGCCCGACTGCGCCTGGCGTGACTTGGAGAAGGTCGAGCCGCTGGCGATGCGTTGGTTGAGCGTCGAGTTGGCGTAGCTGCCGCGGTCGTCGCGATAGCGGTAGACCGGCTCGGAGTAATAGTTGCGGTTGCCGCCGCTGAGCAGGTTGCCGATCAGCAGGCCGGTGAGCAGGCCGCTGTCATTGCTGCTGAACGACGAGCTGCGGCCAGCCTCGGGGCTGACCCCGGCTGCCGCCAGCTGTTCGCGGGTGAAGGCGCCCTGGGCGTTGATTTCAAAGCCGCCGAGCTTGGGCACGAACTTGCCGTTGGAATCTATCTGGCACCAGTTTTCGACGAAGTCGGCATCGCAGTCGGCCTGGTTGTCGTAGACCGGCGCTTGGGCGCGGTGCTCCGCCATGGCCTTGATATAGGCATCGGAGCAGACGTCCACGGCGATCTTGCCGTCCACGCATTCCTGCACCGACTGGAAGTTGAATTTCTGCTGGACCGCGAGGGTCTCCGGCTCCGAGTTGCAGCCCGAGATCGCCAGGGCCACCGAGGCGGCCAGGGAGAGCTGAACGTATTGGCTTCGTTTCATCGAGGGCTCCGTGCGGTCGATCAGTTCTGCGAAGGGGTCATGCAGGCGGCATTGAGCAGGCCGACGCTGATGGCCACGGCGGCGACATAGATACCGGCGGCGATTTCGCCGTTGCGGATGCGCTGCGAGGTGCCCTTGAGCACCAGGCTGGTCATCAGGAACGCCAGCAGTTGCACCACGGCGGCGATCAGCGCCCAGACGGCGAAGTCCAGCAGGCTGATGGAGTAGGCGATGACGTTGCTCGCCGGGATGGCAAAACCGATGATGGCGCCGCCCAGGGCGATGGCGGCGGAGACGTTGCCCTCGCGGATCAGCTGGAATTCCTTGTGTGGCGTCAGGCGGGTGTAGACGAACTGGAACAGGGCGAACAGCACGGCCGCGCCGAGGATGTAGGTCAGGAAACCGACCACGGCGAATTTGTTCAGGGAGATGGAAAGGGCTTCAAGCATGGGTTCTGGTCCTTGTCAGAGGGTTTGCAGGTCGGTCATGTACAGGGAAATGCCCAGTGAGGTCACCAGGCTGACGCTGCCGTCGGCGTATTGCTCCACGGAAAACAGCAGGAACTCGCGGCGATTGGTCAGGCCGGTGTCGCGGGCATAGAGCATCGAGTGGCTTTCGAAGGCGAAAGTCTCGTCCGGCTTGGACACCTGCTCGCGCAGCGGCACCAGCTCGGTCTGCCCGGCTTCGGTGCCCCATTCGCGCAGGTACTCGACGCCGTCGAGGCTGTAGGTGGGCTGGCCGATCAGGCTGTTCGGACCGGCCAGGCGCCGCAGCTCGGCTTCGCTGTTGACGGCCTGGTTGCTCAGGTAGTTGAACAGGATGATCGATTTGACCTGGCCGTCGATGCCGCCGCTGGTGTGCACCTGCAGCCAGTAGTCTTCGTCGTCCAGGTAGTAGCGCGACAGCCATTCGGACTGGCCCAGGTCCACCAGGCCTTCGCTGTAGACCGCCTGGTCGCCGGGAATCGCCACGCGGCTGTTGTCGGCGAGCAGCAGCTTGAGGCTGGCATCGAAGCGGATGCCCGCGCCCATGCTCAGGCCCAGTGGCCCGGTGGCGAAACTCGAGCTTGTGGTGGCCGGGGCCTGGAGCCCCAGAAAGCGTTTAAACCATCCCATTGTCGATGTCCTTGAGGCGGCTGGAAGCGATGTAGAAGAGTTCGCCGCCCTGGATCCGCGTATCGCTGTGCGGGTTGATCTGCGGGTGTTGCGCGCCGCGGGCGCGGTAGCCGATCAGGGTGGCGTTGTAGCGTTCCTTGAGGTGTACGTAGAGCTCGGCGAAACGGCCTTCGTAAGTCTCGGGCAGGCGCATGACGTATTGGGTGGCGCCCTGGCCGACGCACAGCAGTTCGTTGATCACCACCGAGGAGCCCGGGTCCTGGGAGGAGCGCACCAGCATCTCGATGGCCATGCTCGAGGTGCACTCCAGCTTGGGTGCGTAGGAGGCGGCCAGGGTGGCGATTTCGCTGTCGTTGAAGTGGGCGACCACGTGGCCGCTGGGGCGCAGCTGGTTGATCGCCAGCACGCTGGCCAGGGTCAGGTCGTCGGAACTGGTGCGCACCAGTACCCGTTCGGCGCCGGGCACCCCGGCGCGCAACAGCAGGGCCGCGGACGACAGGCTTTCGCCCTTGACGAAGGCGGCCTTGCCCTGCATCGGGTTCTCGTCGAGGCTGGCGTCGCAGATGACGATCAGGTTGTCGTTGGAGGTTTCGTCCTGCAGCAGCAATTCGATCACCCGCTCGCTGGACGCGCCTTCCCAGCCGACCAGTACGGTATGCCCGGTCTGGCCGGTGAAGTCGCCTTTGCCTTTCATGCCTTTTCTCCATAGGTCCATAACGCTGCTGGTGGTCTTGCCGATGGCCGCGGTCAGCAGCGCGATGCCGCCGAGCATCACCCACACGGCGACGAACACCCGGCCGGCGGCGGATTGCGGCGACAGGTCGCCATAACCCACAGTCAGGGTGGTGGTGAAATAGAAATAGATGAAGGTCGCGGGCGCGGTGAGGTGCTGCTCGCCCAAGGCCACCAGGCCGAGATAGGAGGTCGCGGCATGCACGCCGAGCGCGATGGCCAGGCCCATCCAGCCGAAGCGCTGGAAGAAGGTGGCCGCGTATACCCGAAGCAAGATGAAAATCGACATCGAATCCCTGATTTCCTGATGAGCAGATCTATCCGTGATGCAGCGTGCCGTGCCCGGGCAAGGCATGGCTCATTGCCGCGCGGCATTAGACATCGGCTTGGCGCCGGATAAAAGCACTTTTGCTGCGATAAACCCCGCGAAGGCGCCAAAGATGTGCCCTTCGAAGGACACCCCGGCCCGTGGCAGGAACCCCAGGACCAGGCCGGAATACAGGAACATCGTCACCGCGGCGGCCAGCAGGCTGCTCCAGCTGCGCAGCAGCCAGGCGCGGGTGAGGATGTAGGCCCACAGGCCGAAGACCCAGGCGCTGGCGCCGACGTGGATGCCCCTGAAGCCGAACAGCCAGACCAGCGCGCCGCCGAACAGGATGATGATCAGGCTGACCACCACGAAGCGCCGCTGGCCTTCGGCGATCACCATGGCGCCGAGGATCAGGAAGGGCACCAGGTTGGCGGTCAGGTGGGTAAAGGAGCCGTGGAGAAAGGGCGAGGCGAGTATCCCCGGCAAGCCCTGCAGGGTGCGCGGGATCAGGCCGAAGAGATTCAGGCTGTAGCCGCTCAGGCTGTTGAGCACCTGTGCGGCGATCATTACCAGGGCCAGGCCCGCCAGGGTCTTGAAACCATTTGCAACGGCCATTGAGGCCCTCCAAGAGGCCGAAAAAAACACAGGCGATTCACTGTAGGAGCGCAGCTTGCTCGCGATGGACTGGAGGGCGCCGCGCTCATCCAGGCAGTACGCGACATCGTTAACGACCATCGCGAGCAAGCTGCGCTCCTACAGGTTGAGTGGTGCAACAGCGCTGTTTACTCGGTCGACTTCTGCTTTTTCAGGCGCTCGAGGATGGCGTTGGCGCTGCCCTGGTCCGGCACGATGTTGGCTTCGCGCAGGCGACGTTCCAGGTCGTTGCCGTTGCTCGAGTCGGCCAGTTGCTCCTGGGCTTCCATTTCCGCCGCGCGCTGGTCTTGCTTGGCTTGCAGGCGGTTCAGGGTGTTGACCGCGGTTTCCAGCTTGCCGTTGGCGCCGCCGCTGGCGATCGAGGCGCTGACCTGGGCTTTCTGCACGCTCTCGCGGGCCTTGGCCATGTCCACTTGCTGGCGCAGGCTGCGGATGCGCGCTTCGGCCTTGCCGATGTCCTTGCGCATATTCTCGGCGTAGGCGCCGAATTCGCTGGCTTGCTTCTGCTCCGCTTCCAGGCCGGTGGTCAGGGTCGAGATGGCTTCGGCGACTTCCAGGGCCAGGTCTTCGCGGTTGGCCTGCAGCGAGGCGAGGGCCTTGGATTCCAGGTCGGCGATCTTCGCGGTGAATTCGCTGACCCGCTCAGTGGACAGCTTGTGCTTGGCCATGATGGTGACCAGCTCGCGCTTGGCGTTGGACAGGGCGTTGTCGGCGTCGCGGATTTCCTGGTCGAGGATGCGCAGGGCCTGCTGGTCGGCGATGCTTTCGCCGACTTCGTTGGCGCCGCCGCGCAGGGCAGTGAACAGTTTGTTCCAGATGGACTGAGTCATGTAGGTGTACTCCGGATTCTCGGCAATCAGTTGAAGAAGCTTTCGAAGGCTTCGGTGGCGCGTTGGACGTTGTCCACCAGGGTCTTGACCTCGGTCACCACGTTGGTCAGGTTCGAGCTGGCGCTCAGGGCGCCGAACATGTTGTAGACGGTCTGGCCGTTGGGCATGGACTCGATGCCGATCGAGGACAGGGGGAACATCTCCCGGCTGCGCAGCACCGCGTCATTGAAGCGGGCGACGTCGTTGATCGACTCCAGGTCCACCAGCACGGTGTCGACGATGATCTGCTCGCCGACCACCGCGATGTAGATCGGCAGGCCGCCGAAGTCGTGCATTTCCAGCTTGATACTTTGCTCGGCGCCTTGAATCAGGCTCAGGCCGATTTCGTTCGAGGTCACTTCGTCCAGGGCCTGCAAGGCGCCGAAGAGGCGGTCGATGGTCCAGTTCTCACCTGCGATCATGTCATTCTCCAATACCGGTGCGCCGCCGATCAGGGGTTGGCGCAGCTTCTTCTCAATGTGCTTGAGCACGCTCCGGTTTTCCGGAAGTACCCAGGTTTCGTGTTTCACATAACCAGCGGCACTCAGGCCCGCGCGCATCTGCTTCATGTAGAAGCTCGACGGCTTCTTGGCGGAAGCCTTGCTAGGGGCCTTGTTGCTGGAGGCCTTACTGCTGGAAGCTTTCGAGCGCTCTCCTTGTCGACTCTCTGAGGAAGCCGGTAGGTCAGCAGGCTGCCTGGCCGGGAGGGTCTTTTTCATGGGGTGACTCCGTTGTGCACGTATCACGCGTGAGAACATTACAGGGGATTTTGTTACGGCTCAATGACTCACGCGTGATATTTTTTTAGCTCGGCGAAACAACGGTCGCAAGGCTCTGGAGTGGCATTTTGCGTTAATCAGCCGACTGCCGTGGCTCAGGGGGCATGCCGGTGCCTGGGTGCTGGGCGAGGCTTTTCGGGCCTCGATCATTGCCCGGGCGATGTCGGGGTGTGGAATTTATACAGGGTGCAGGGGTAGCCGTCTGCCGTGATTGGATGACAGCTGTAGGCGTCGCCGACGAGCGTGGGAATGACCCGGGCCCAGAAATCCCGGGCCGGCCGGTTGTCATCGATGTGGAAGATCTGCCAGTGCCCGGGCAGCAGTTCCAGCAGTTGCCTCACCACCTGCCGGCCGATGCCGCGACCGCGAAAGCGCCGGGCCACGAAGAAGTAGGCGAGGTTGTACTGCACCTCGGCCAGTTTCACCTTGTCGTCCACCGTGGCGAAACCTGCCAGTTCGCCATCGACCCGGATCAGGTAGGGGCGCGTGGCCGCCTGGCGCCAGTATTCGAGCAACGGACGGATCTCGAACAGACCGTGGCGGCCGAACTTGAGCGGCAGCCACTCGCTGAGTTCGTACAGGTAGAACTGCATCAGGTTTTCCAGGCATTCCAGCTCGTCGCGCTGGGCCGGGTGCAGTTCGATCTGGCTCATGGTTCCAGGCTCCGGGCAGGTTCGTCGGGCGACGCAGCCTGGGCCGCGAACGGGTACGGGGCGCCAAGGCTGTAGCGCGGGCGGGCGTCGAGGGTGAGCGCGTCGGGCATGGGATTCGTCCGTGAGCGAGGGGGGTGTTTTTCTTCAATACAGGGGGCGGCCTGCGCACTTACCTTGGTCACCGGACTCTCCGATTGATCCTTTGAAGGTGTGTGATGAGCGTAGTGTTTTCCATGGCGGCCTTCGCGCTAGCCTCTTCGATTACCCCCGGCCCGGTCAATATCGTGGCCCTGAGTTCCGGCGCGCAGTTCGGCTTTCGCGCCAGCCTGCGGCATGTCGGTGGCGCGACCCTGGGCTTTGTCCTGTTGCTGGTGCTGATCGGCCTGGGTTTGCATGAGCTGTTGCGGCTATGGCCGTTCCTCACCCGGGGCATCCAGCTGTTCGGGGTGGCCTTCCTGCTGTTCATGGCCTGGAAGCTGGCGGTGGACGACGGCCGGCTGAACAGCGATGGCCAGGCCAAGGCGCCGTCGGCCTGGTACGGCGCGATCATGCAATGGCTCAACCCCAAGGCCTGGCTGGCCTGCGTCGCCGGCATGGGCGCCTTTGCCGCCAATGGCGAGGCGCTGTTGGTGTGGCAGTTCGCGCTGGTGTACTTCGTGATCTGCTACCTGTCGATTGCCTGCTGGGCCTACGCCGGGACTTTTTTGCGCCAGTACCTGAGCAACCCGAAGGGCATGCGCCTGTTCAACCGCAGCATGGCGGCGCTGCTGGCGGCGAGCGCGGTGTATCTGTTGTTGCCTTGAATCGGCGTTGGCTTTATCGCGAGCAAGCTCGCTCCTACAGAGATCGCGTCCTCTGTAGGAGCGAGCTTGCTCGCGATGAGGGCCTCAGGTCTGCCAATCACCCGCGATACTGCCCCGGCGTCGCCGCCAGGTGCTGCTTGAAGGCGCGCTGGAAATGCGCCTGGTCGGCGAAGCCGGCTTCCAGGGCCACATCGGCGATCGGCTCGCCGTCACGCAGCCGGCTTTGGGCGAACTGCACCCGCTGGTTGACCACGAAGGCGTGGGGTGTCATGCCGTAATGCTGCTTGAAGGCGCGGATCAGGTAGGACGGCGACAGCTCGGCGGCCTGGCAGATTTCCTCGAGCTTCAGCGAACGGGTGCAGTGTTGGCGAATGTAGTCGGCGGCCCGTTGCAGTTTCTGGTTGCTCTCGCGCGGCGGTCGGCTGGCCGGGTTCAGGCGCTGCTGCAGGTCGCTGAAAAACGCCACTGCGGTGCTGTGCTTGTGCAGCGTCTCGGCCTGTTCGTCCACCAGCACCTCATACAGGCGGTTGAGCCCGGCATAGAGTTCGGGATCGTCGCTGTGGGGCGTGGAAAAGGCGCGAAAGCCCAGGTCCTGGCTGAACCCCAGTTGATGCTGCAGGTCGGTCAGCCAGGAGGTATCGACATAGAGCATGAGATACGACCAGGGCTGGTCGTCGATGGGGTTGCAGGCGTGCACTTCGCCGGGGTTCATCAGCACCACGGTGCCGGCGCCGATGCGAAATTGCGCTTGCTCGTGCAGGTAGGTGCTGTGCCCGGCGGTGATGGCGCCGATGGAAAAATGCTCGTGGGCATGCCGGGCGTAACAGACCTTGCGCCCGTCGGCGATCGAGCGGGCCTCGATAAAGGGCAGCGCCGCATCGCGCCAGAACTGCGGGGCGGTATCGAGGCTATGGCTCAAGCTCGGCTTCATCAAAGGCATCCCATCGGCAAGCGTCGGCCACCGAGTGTATTAGCTCTCGCCGGCGAAGGCTCGTTCCAGCGCGGCGATATCGAGTTTTTTCATCTGCAGCAGGGCCTGCATCACCCGCTGCGACTTGGCCGTGTCGGGGTCGGTCATCCAGTGGTTGAGCGCGCAAGGCACGATCTGCCAGGACAGCCCGAACTTGTCCTTGAGCCAGCCGCACTGCTGGGCCTGGGGATCGCCGCCGTAGGACAGGGCGCTCCAGAAATGATCGATTTCGCCCTGGTTCTGGCAGTTGACCTGCAGCGAGACTGCTTCGTTGAACTGGAACACCGGGCCGCCGTTGAGGCCGGTGAAGGTCTGCCCGTCGAGCTCGAAGGACACGGTCATCACCGAGCCTTCGGGGCGGCCGTGGAACTCGAAGCCGGCCTTGCCGTAGTGGGTGAGGGCGGTGATGCGCGAGTGCTCGAAGACCGAACAGTAGAACTGGGCGGCGGCTTCGGCCTGGTGGTCGAACCACAGGCAGGGCGTGATGCGATGAATGAGCGACATGACGGTTCTCCTCGGCGGATGGTCCACGCTTGAGCAAGCGTAGCCAGCCCGGGGGCGGCCGGGACTGCCGTAGATCGACAAAGCGCAGCCGGGCGAGGAGCGGTATCGAGCCCGCGCATCCGGCTCAGGATCGCCGCCCTTGCTCGGCTACCCAGGCGTTGGCCATGTCGATGAAGGCGCGCAGTTTCGGCTGGCTCTGGGTGCGGCTGGGAAAGTACAGATACAGGCCCGAGCTCAGCGGGACGAACGGTTGCAGCACAGACTCCAGGCGCCCGCTGGCCAGGTCGTCGGCCACCTCGAAGTCGCAGGCGTAGGCCAGCCCCTGTCCGTCCCGCGCCATGGCGACCAGCAAGTGCCGATCGTTGACCACCAGCGCACCCTCGACGCCGACGGTGAAGTCCCGCCCATTGCGCCGGAACTCCCAGCGATGGGTCGTGCCCGAGGTGAGGAAGCGAAAGCCGATGCCCTGGTGCCGGGTCAGTTCTTCCGGGGTCTGCGGCCTGCCGGCCCGGGCGAAATAGTCCGGGGAGCCCACCACCGACCATTGCAGGTCCGGGGTCAGGCGCACGGCGACCATGTCCTTTTCGATCGACTCGCCCAGGCGCATACCGGCATCGAAACCCTCGCTGACCAGGTCGACCGCGGCATCGTCCAGGGAAATCTCCAGCCTGACGTCGGGATAGGCCGCGCGATAGCGCGAGACCAGGGGTTCGATCAGCAGCTTGGCGGACAGCCGTGGCGCGGTGAGGCGCAAGGTGCCCATCGGCCGGTCGCGATAGCTGCCCAGCACTGCCAGGGCGTCGCCGATTTCACTGGCGGCCGGGCGCAGGCGGATGAACAGGCTGCTGCCGGCTTCCGTCAGGGCCACGCGGCGGGTGGTGCGCTGGAACAGCAGCACCCCGGTACGCCGTTCCAGGGTCTTTACCGCATGGCTCACGGCGGTCGGGGTCACCCCCAACTGGGTAGCGGCGAGGGTGAAGCTCTTGTGTTCGGCGACGGCGAGAAACTCGGTCAGGCCGTCGAAAGGGTCCTGGTTCATTGCAAGGCCATTATGAAAGAGAGATTCATAGTGCTTGTAGCACAAGGCCATTTTTCCAGCTAATGCGCTTGCGTACCTTGTGTTCACCCACTTCTCACAAGGTATCGATCATGACTTTGCAAACGACTTTCAAACGTGTCTGGCTGATCACTGGGGCTTCCCGTGGCATCGGCGCGAAAATCACCGCCGCGGCCCTGGCCCACGGCGATGCGGTGGTGGCCACCGCGCGCAATGCCCAGTCGATCAGCGAGCGTTTCGGCGCGCAGCCGGGCCTGCTGGCGGCGCAGCTGGATGTCACCGACGAGGCCCAGGCCCGCGACGTGGCGCAGATGGCTGTCGAGCATTTCGGCCGGATCGATGTGCTGGTCAACAACGCCGGTTTCGGCCTGCTCGGCGCGGTGGAGGAGGCCAGCGGCGACGAGATCCGCCGGGTCTATGAAACCAACGTGTTCAGCCTGCTCAACGTCACCCGCGGGGTGCTGCCGCACATGCGCGCCGCCCGCAGCGGCCATGTGATCAATATCTCGTCGATCGGCGGCTATCAGTCGGGGCCGGGCTACGGCGTCTACTGCTCGACCAAGTTCGCCGTCGAAGGTTTGAGCGAGGCCCTGCACAGCGAGCTGGCGCCTTTGGGCGTGAAGGTCACGGTGGTCGAGCCGGGCTTTTTCCGCACCGATTTTCTCGATGGCAATTCGTTGCTGGAGTCGCCGGCCTCGATCGCCGACTACACCGCCACCGTTGGTGAGGTACGCCAGCAGGCCAAGGCCTATAACCAGCAGCAGCCGGGCGACCCGGACAAACTGGCGCAGGCGATGATCGCCCTGGTCGAAGCCAGGCAACCGCCGCTGCGCCTGCCCCTGGGCACTGACACCCTGGGCGCCATCGCGGCGAAGAACGCCTACGTCGAGCAGGAAACCGCGACCTGGCGGGCGCTGTCGGCCTCCACCGATTTCTGATGCTGCGCTCATGGCCTGGCCGCCCGTTCAGGGCGGTTGGGCGTGACCGGTGGTCGCAGAATCCGGCCTGTTCGGCAAACTGCGCTTAGCTGTATGGAAAACCTCGCGGCGCGCGTAGGCCTTCGGCCACAGCGACGCCGCTCCAGGATCCCGTGAATCCTGTCCCCCTCGGCCTGAGGAGTTGCGCATGTTGACACTCAATATCAATGGCAAGGACCAGCAGCTCGAGGTGCCCGCGGACATGCCGCTGCTCTGGGTGCTGCGCGATGTGGCGCACCTGACCGGCACCAAGTTCGGCTGCGGCATGGCGCAATGCGGCGCCTGCACCGTGCATGTCGACGGCGCGCCGCTGCGTTCCTGTGTGACCCCGGCCGCGACAGTGGCCAACGGGCAGAAGATCCTCACCATCGAAGGCCTGTCGGCGGACGGCTCGCACCCGGTGCAGCGCGCCTGGGCCGAGCTGGACGTGGTGCAGTGCGGTTACTGCCAGTCCGGGCAGATCATGTCGGCCGCGGCCTTGCTGGCGAAGATCCCGTCGCCCACCGACAGCGATATCGACCAGGCGTTGTCCGGCAATATCTGCCGCTGCGGCACCTACCCAAGGATCCGCGCGGCGGTCAAGCGCGCCGCTGAAATCGGCTGAGTCGGCATTAAGAGGGGCAAGGCATGATCACTGCATCGCGTCGTGGATTTCTCAAAGGTGGCGCGCTGCTCGGCGGCGGGCTGGTGGTGGCGTTCGTCATCCCGGGAGCCAATCGTTTTGCCCGGGCGGCGAGCGAAGAATTCGTGCCCAATGCGTTCTTGCGCATCGCTCCGGACGGGGTGGTCACCGTGGTGCTCGGCCATTCGGAAATGGGCCAGGGCATCTGGACCGGGCTGTCGATGCTGATCGCCGAGGAGCTGGATGCCGACTGGTCGAAGATTCGCGTCGAGCACGCGCCGGCCGCTGCGGTGTATGGCTTGCCGGCGTTCGGCGGGATGCAGATTACCGGCGGCTCGAC
Organism: Pseudomonas sp. GW821-FHT02B10; assembly: GCF_059421865.1. NCBI lineage: Bacteria > Pseudomonadati > Pseudomonadota > Gammaproteobacteria > Pseudomonadales > Pseudomonadaceae > Pseudomonas > Pseudomonas sp. GW821-FHT02B10. The sequence goes on from NZ_JBWKVU010000018.1 coordinate 29,816, forward strand.
CTCGACCTGGATGGAGTTCGACCGCTATCGCCAGGCCGGCGCCGCGGCCCGGCAGATGCTGATCGAGGCGGCGGCCAAGCGCCTGCAGGTGGCGCCCTCGACCCTGCGCACCGAGCAGGGCTGGGTGGTGGCCGGCGACCAGCGCCTGAGCTACGGCGACCTGGCCAACGACGCCGGGCAACTGCCGGTGCCGGAGCCGGCCTCGCTGCGCTTGAAGGAGGCCAAGGACTGGCGGCTGATCGGCAAGCCGACCCCGCGCCTGGACACCCCGGAGAAAATTACCGGCCGCGCGCAGTTCGGCATGGACATGTATTTCGATGGCCTGCTGACCGCCGTGGTCCTGCGTTCGCCGGTGTTCGGCGGCACGCTCAAGTCGTTCGATCCCCAGGCGGCGCTGGCGGTGCCCGGGGTGATCAAGGTGCTCCAGGTGCCCACGGGCGTGGCGGTGGTCGCTGAGCATTACTGGGCGGCCAAGCAGGGGCGCGATGCGCTCAAGGCCGAATGGGACCTGGGGCCGAACGCCAACATGAGCAGCGAAAGCCTGATGCAGAGCTTTCGCAAACTGGCGCTGACCCCCGGGACCAAGGCCGCCGAGGCCGGCGATGCGGCCGGGAGCATGGCTAAGGCGACGCAGGTGATCAAGGCCGAATACAGCGTGCCGTACCTGGCCCATGCGCCGATGGAACCGCTCAACTGCACGGTGCGCATCGGCGCCGACAAGTGCGAGATCTGGACCGGCACCCAGTTCCAGACCCTGGACCAGATGGTCGCGGCGAAGATCACCGGGCTCAAGCCGGAGCAGGTACAGATCCACACACAATTTCTGGGCGGCGGTTTCGGCCGCCGGGCCAACCCGACCTCGGACTTCGTCAGCGAAGCAGTGGAGGTGGCCAAGGCCGCCGCAGCCCCAGTGAAAACCGTCTGGTCGCGGGAAGACGACGTGCGCGGCGGCTATTTCCGTTCAGCGTTCCTGCATCAGGCGCAGGTCGGCCTGGATGCCAAGGGCCTGCCGCTGGCCTGGCAGCATGTGCTGGTGGGGCAGTCGATCATGGCCGGTACCTCGTTTGAGGCCAGCTTCGTCAAGAACGGCATCGACAACACCTCGGTCGAGGGCCTGGCGGATGGGCCTTACCTGAAGGGCACGCCGAACCACCGGGTCGACCTGCATTCGCCGATGACCGGCATCACCGTGCTGTGGATGCGTTCCGTGGGCCATACCCACACCGCGTTCGTCGTCGAATCGTTGATCGACGAGATGGCCGCCGCGGTGGGCAAGGACCCGGTGGAATACCGCCGCACCCTGCTCAAGGATCACCCACGGCACCTGGGCGTGCTCAACCTGGCGGTGGAGAAGGCCGGCTGGGGCAAGCCCGTGCCCAATGGCCATGCCCTGGGCGTGGCGGTGCACGAGTCCTTCGGCAGCTATGTGGCGCAGGTGGCCGAGGTGTCCCAGGAGGCCGAGCGGATTCGCGTGCACCGCGTGGTCTGTGCGGTGGATTGCGGTATCGCGGTGAACCCGCAAAGCATCGCCGCGCAGATGGAGTCGGGCATCACCTTCGGCCTGGGCATGGCCCTGCACAGCCGCATTTCCTTCAAGGACGGCCGGGTGGTGCAGTCCAACTATCACGACTTCCAGGTGTTGCGCCTGAACGAGATGCCCGAGGTCGAGGTGCACATAGTCGCCAGCAGCGAGAAACCCGGCGGTATCGGCGAGGCAGGCGTGCCGCCCACGACGCCGGCGGTGGCCAACGCGGTGTTCGCCCTGACCGGCCAGCGCCTGCGCGAGCTGCCGCTGCAACTGGCGGGGGTGTGAGATGAAACGCCACCTGCTCCTCGGTTCGCTGATCCTGGTCGGCCTTGGCGGTTATGCCTCGGACCTGTTCGCCGCCGATGACCCAGCGCTGGCGGCGTTCGCGACGGTGCAGAAGGTGTTCCAGAGCCCGCGCTGCCAGAATTGCCATATTCCCGGGGATGCGCCCTTGCAGTTCGACGCCGGCACGCCCCATGCCATGGCCGTGGTCCGTGGCCTGGACGGCAAGGGCGCGGCGGGGCTGCCGTGCGCCACCTGCCATGGCGCAAGCAACCCGCCGGCCAGCTACGGCCCGCACATGCCACCGGGGGCGCCGCACTGGAGCCTGCCGCCGGCGGCGCACAAGATGGCCTGGATTGGCCTGCCGACCGACCGCCTGTGCCAGGTGATCAAGGACAAGGCCAGCAACGGCGACCGCGACTTTGCCGCGCTGATCAAGCATGTCAGCGAAGACAAGCTGGTGCTCTGGGGCTGGAACCCCGGTGGCAACCGCGCGCCGGTACCGGTGCCCCACGACGTGTTCGTCAGCCAGTTCAAGCTCTGGGCCGAGGCGGGCGGACCCTGCCCGGCGGTCGGAAGTTGACGCCAGGGGCCCCCAGCGAGGGCTGGTTGCGGGGCAGTCGCAGGCCTCGGCAACTAAGCTCTATAGGTGATACCCGCCAATGGAGTGTGCGATGTTTTCCCCAGACAAGCCTGTCCAGGCACCGAACCAGGTGCCAGCCCCGGAGGCGGACGACCCGTCCCGGCAACTGTTGCGCGATCAGAACCGCCGGGCCGAGCAGGAGCTGGCCGCGGTGCAGGTAGCCAACCTCGATAAACTGACCCTGCTGCCCAACTCGCACGGCTTTGCGGTGCTGGCCGGCGATGCGCTGCAGGCCTGCAAGGACCTGAACTGCCCGGCGACCTTGCTGCTGTTCGATCTTGACGATATCTACCGTATCGCCCGCGCTTATGGGTCGGAAGAAGGCGAGGCGGCGCTCAAGACCTTCGCCGACGGCCTGCGCATCGCCTTTCGCGAAAGCGACGTGGTCGGGCATCTGGAATACCAGCGTTTCGCGGTGCTGCTGACCGGCTCGGAACGGATGGAAAAGCTGGCGATCATCACCCGCCTGCAGGCCATCCTCGACGAGCGCACCGCCACCCAGCAGTGCATTTACGACATCTGCTTCAGCATCGGCCAGATCGAGTTCGATCCGGCCCGGCCGGCCGATGTGGAAACCTTGCTGGCGGATGCCGACCAGACCATGAGCAGGCCGGGCCTCGGGCCGCTGTTCAAGGCGTGAATGTTGGGCCGAGACGCAATACGGTGGGTTATTGCTCGGTGCCAGCCTGCCCTTGGAGCCTGTTTCGCAACTCGGTGATCACGCGCAGGGCCGTTTGAATGTCTTCAACTTCAAGTCCGGCCGACAAATCGTTGACCAGCGGGGTGTACAGGCGGATGGCCTCATTGAAGGCTGCCGTACCCTTGTCTGTCAGCGTCACGAGCTGCGCGCGCCGGTGATGCGGGTTGGGCTGGAAGGTCACCAGTCCTTCCTTCTCCAGATCGTTGACGATGCGCTGGACATTCTGTCGGTTGGCCTCCAGGTCCCGAGCGAGCCAGGCGACCGGCTGCGGGCGCTCTGCCGCCACGATCGCGCCCAGAATCTGCCAGCGGGCGCTGGTCAGCCCGAGGGGGGCGACTATCCGGTCGCCCCAGGCCAGCGTCAGGTTGCTGGCCCGGAACATACTCAGAATGAAGTCGGTCAGGGCAGCCCCGGCGGGGGTGGGTTCAGGTTCGTGCATAACGTCGTTATCCAGACAAAATGATTCTTCAGGGATATTGACATCATGATGTCAATATAGCAATTTGATTTCGAATTCAGCCCTCACACCTGGAGCCTGCCATGTCTCTCATTCGCCCTATGGACCCCGCCTTTCCGATCGACCGCCAGATTACGCTCGAAGCCGCGCCGGTCATCCTGATCAACGTCTTCACCCTGGACCAGGCCGACGAGCCGACCTTCCTGCAGGCCTGGCAAGACGATGCCAGTTTTATGAAGCAACAGCCGGGGTTCATTTCCACCCAGCTGCATCGCGCCATCGGCGAAAGCCCGACCTATCTCAATTACGCGGTCTGGGAGTCCAACGCGCATTTCCGGGCGGCCTTCGTGCATCCGGAGTTCAGGGCCAAGCTTTCGCACTATCCGTCCTCGGCGGTCGCTTCCCCGCATCTGTTCCAGAAGGTCGCGGTACCGGGCATCTGCGTCGCCTAGGCAGCCGATACCTGGCCCAGGTGGTTGCGGCCGTGAGGTGCCTGCCGGTCACTGCTGCATCCGCGCTCGCCGGCCGGTACAGCAGGCCAGCGAGCGCTCATGCCTCGCTGGCCGGCACCAGGAACGCGGCCTCCAGCAACTGCCGGGTGTAGGGATGCTGCGGCGCGGCGAAGATACCTTGCGCGTCGCCCTGTTCCACCACCTGGCCATGCTTGACCACCATCAACTGGTGGCTCAGGGCCTTGACCACCGCCAGGTCGTGACTGATGAACAGGTAAGTCAGGTTGTACTTGGCCTGCAGCTTGCGCAGCAGCTCCACCACCTGGCGCTGCACGGTGCGGTCGAGGGCCGAGGTCGGCTCGTCCAGCAGGATCAGCGCCGGCTTGAGCACCAGGGCGCGGGCGATGGCGATGCGCTGGCGCTGGCCGCCGGAGAACTCGTGGGGGTAGCGGTGCCGGGTTTCCGGATCCAGCCCCACTTCCTTGAGCGCTTCGATGATCGCCTGTTCCTGTTCGGCGGCGCTGCCGATCTTGTGGATGCGCAGGCCTTCGCCGACGATCTGGCTCACGCACATGCGCGGGCTGAGGCTGCCGAAGGGGTCCTGGAACACCACCTGCATCTCCCGGCGCAACGGCCGCACCTGCTGCTGCGACAGGCCGTCCAGCTGCTGGCCTTCGAAGCGGATGGCGCCCTTGCTGGCGATCAGGCGCAGGATCGCCAGGCCCAGGGTGGATTTGCCCGAGCCGCTTTCGCCGACGATGCCCAGGGTCTGGCCCTGGGGCAGGCTGAAGTTGATGCCATCCACCGCCTTCACATGGTCGACGGTGTGGCGCAGCAGGCCTTTTTTGATCGGGAACCAGACCTTCAGGTCCTCGACCTGCAACAGCGGCGGGCCGACCACGTTGCTCGCCGGCTTGCCGCTGGGTTCGGCCGCCAGCAGTTCGCGGGTGTAGGGATGCTGTGGCGCGCGGAACAGTTCTTCGCAGGACGCCTGTTCGACGATGCAGCCGCGCTGCATCACGCAGACGCGGTGGGCGATGCGCCGGACCAGGTTGAGGTCGTGGCTGATCAGCAGCAAGGCCATGCCCAGGCGCGCTTGCAGCTCCTTGAGCAGTTCGAGGATCTTCAGTTGCACGGTGACGTCGAGGGCGGTGGTCGGCTCGTCGGCGATCAGCAGTTCCGGTTCGTTGGCCAGGGCCATGGCGATCATCACCCGTTGCCGCTGGCCGCCGGACAGCTCGTGGGGCAGGGCCTTGAGGCGCTTGTGCGGCTTGGGGATACCCACCAGCTCCAGCAGCTCCAGGGTGCGCCGGGTGGCGACCTTGCCGATCAGGCCCTTGTGCAGGCCCAGCACCTCGTTGATCTGCTTCTCGATGCTGTGCAGGGGGTTGAGCGAGGTCATCGGCTCCTGGAAGATCATGGCGATGCGGTTGCCGCGAATATGCCGGATGGTTTTTTCTTTCTGGGTCAGCAAATCCTGGCCGGCGTACTGGATGGTCCCGGACGGATGGCGGGCCAGCGGGTAGGGCAAGAGGCGCAGGATCGAGTGCGCGGTCACCGATTTTCCAGAGCCGCTTTCGCCCACCAGGGCCAGGGTTTCGCCGCGCTTGATGTCGAAGCTGATGCCCTCGACCACCCGTTGCGTGTGGGCGCCGACGCCAAATTCGACGGCGAGGTCGCGGACTTCGATCAGATTGTCCTGATTCATCTCATTTCCTCGGGTCGAAGGCATCGCGAGCGGACTCGCCGATAAATACCAGCAGGCTCAACATGATCGCCAGCACGGCAAAGGCGCTGATGCCCAGCCACGGCGCCTGCAGGTTGGATTTGCCCTGGGCCACCAGTTCGCCCAGGGACGGCGCACCGGGGGGCAGGCCGAAACCGAGGAAGTCGAGGGCGGTCAGGGTGCCGATGGCGCCGGTGAGGATGAACGGCATGAAGGTCATGGTCGAGACCATGGCGTTGGGCAGGATATGGCGGAACATGATCGCGCCGTTCTGCATGCCCAGGGCGCGGGCGGCGCGCACGTATTCCAGGTTGCGCCCGCGCAGGAACTCGGCGCGCACCACGTCCACCAGGCTCATCCAGGAAAACAGCAGCATGATCCCCAGCAGCCACCAGAAGTTCGGCTGCACGAAGCTGGCGAGGATGATCAGCAGGTAGAGCACCGGCAGCCCGGACCAGATCTCCAGGAAGCGCTGCCCGGCCAGGTCGACCCAGCCGCCATAGAAGCCCTGCAGCGCCCCGGCGATCACGCCGATGATCGAACTGAGGATGGTCAGGGTCAGGGCGAACAGCACCGAGACCCGGAAGCCGTAGATCACCCGCGCCAGCACGTCGCGGCCCTGGTCATCGGTGCCCAGCAGGTTGTCCGCCGAGGGCGGCGCGGGGGCCGGGACTTTCAGGTCGTAGTTGATGCTCTGGTAGCTGAACGGGATCGGCGCCCACAGCACCCAGGCGTCCTTGGCCGCCAGCAGTTCGCGGATGTATGGGCTCTTGTAGTTGGCCTCCAGCGGGAACTCGCCGCCGAAGGTGGTTTCCGGGTAACGCTTGAGTGCCGGGAAGTACCAGCCGTCGTCGTAGTGCACCACCAGCGGCTTGTCGTTGGCGATCAGCTCGGCGCCAAGGCTTGCGCCAAACAGGATCAGGAACAGCCACAGCGACCACCAGCCGCGCTTGTTGGCCTTGAACAGTTCGAAGCGCCGGCGATTGAGGGGGGACAGGTTCATCTCAATGCTCCCGGCTTTCGAAGTCGATGCGTGGGTCGACCAGGGTGTAGGTCAGGTCGCCGATCAGTTTCACCACCAGCCCCAGCAGGGTGAAGATGAACAGGGTGCCGAACACCACCGGGTAATCGCGGTTGATCGCCGCCTCGAAGCTCATCAGGCCCAGGCCGTCGAGGGAGAAGATCACCTCCACCAGCAAGGATCCGGTAAAGAAGATGCCGATGAAGGCCGAGGGGAAACCGGCGATCACCAACAGCATGGCGTTGCGGAACACATGGCCGTACAGCACGCGGCGTCTGGTCAGGCCCTTGGCCCGGGCGGTGACCACGTACTGCTTGTTGATCTCGTCGAGGAAGCTGTTCTTGGTCAGCAGGGTCATGGTGGCGAAGTTGCCGATCACCAGCGCGGTCACTGGCAGCGCCAGGTGCCAGAAGTAGTCGAGGATCTTGCCGCCCCAGCTCAGCTGGTCGAAGTTGTTCGAGGTCAGGCCGCGCAGCGGGAACCAGTCGAAATAACTGCCGCCGGCGAACATCACGATCAGCAGGATGGCGAACAGGAACGCCGGGATCGCATAGCCGACGATGATCGCCGAGCTGGTCCAGACGTCGAAGTGGCTGCCGTGGCGGGTGGCCTTGGCGATCCCCAGGGGGATCGACACCAGGTACATGATCAGGGTGCTCCACAGCCCCAGGGAGATCGACACCGGGAGCTTTTCGCGGATCAGGTCGACCACCTTGGCGTCGCGAAAGAAGCTGTCGCCGAAATCCAGGGTCGCGTAGTTCTTGATCATGATCCACAGGCGTTCCGGCGCCGACTTGTCGAAGCCGTACATCTTCTCGATTTCCTTGACCAGGGCCGGGTCCAGGCCCTGGGCCCCGCGGTAGCTGGACCCGGCCACCGAGACTTCGGCGCCGCCGCCGGCGATCCGGCTGGTGGCGCCTTCGAAACCCTCGAGCTTGGCGATCATCTGTTCCACCGGGCCGCCGGGCGCGGCCTGGATGATCACGAAATTGATCAGCAGGATGCCGAACAGCGTGGGGATGATCAGCAGCAGGCGTCGCAGAATGTAGGCCAGCATCTTATTGCTCCACGCCGTCGGGGGCGGCCTGCGAGTGGGTGTCCGGGGTCACGGCCGGCTTGGCGTCGGGCTTGATCCACCAGGTCTGGATGCCAACGTCGTACTTGGGCGAGACGCTCGGGTGGCCTATGTGATCCCAATAGGCCACGCGCCAGGTCTTGATGTGCCAGTTGGGAATCACGTAGTAGCCCCATTGCAGCACCCGGTCGAGGGCGCGGGCATGGGCCACCAGGCTCTTGCGCGAGTCAGCGTTGATCAGGTCTTCCACCAGGGTGTCGATGGTCGGGTCCTTGAGGCCGATGAAGTTGCGGCTGCCGGGGTTGTCGGCGCTGGAGGACTTCCAGTATTCGCGCTGCTCGTTGCCCGGCGAACTCGATTGCGGGAAGCCGCCGACCACCATGTCGAAGTCCCGCGAGCGCAGGCGGTTGATGTACTGGGAAACGTCGACCCGGCGGATCACCAGGTCGATCCCCAGGTCCGCGAGGTTGCGCTTGAACGGCAGCAGCACGCGCTCGAACTCGGTCTGGGCCAGCAGGAACTCGATCACCACCGGCTTGCCCTGGGCGTCGACCATCTTGTCGTCGACGATGCGCCAGCCGGCTTCCTGCAGCAGCTGGTAGGCATGGCGCTGCTGGGCGCGGATCATGCCGCTGCCGTCGCACACCGAAGGCTGGAAGGCTTCAGTGAAGACCTGGTCGGGGATCTTGCCGCGCAGCGGTTCGAGGATCTGCAGCTCGTCGGCGTCGGGCAAGCCGGTGGCGGCCATTTCCGAGTTCTCGAAGTAGCTGCGGGTGCGGGTGTAGGCGCCGTTGAACAGTTGCTTGTTGGTCCACTCGAAGTCCAGCAGCAGGCTCAGGGCCTTGCGCACCCGCACATCCTGGAACAGCGGACGGCGGATGTTGTAGACGAAGCCCTGCATGCCGGTGGGGTTGCCGTTGGGGATCTGTTCCTTGATCAGCCGGCCTTCGGCTACGGCCGGGATGTTGTAGGCGTTGGCCCAGTTTTTCGCGCTGGTCTCCAGCCAGTAGTCGAACTGGCCGGCCTTGAGGGCTTCCAGGGCCACGGTGTTGTCGCGGAAATAGTCGGTGGCCATGACGTCGAAGTTGAACTGGCCGCGGTTGATCGGTAGGTCCTTGCCCCAGTAATCCTTGACCCGCTCATAACGCACCGAGCGTCCGGCCTTGACCTCGACCACCTTGTACGGGCCGCTGCCGAGGGGGATTTCCAGGTTGCCCTTGGAAAAGTCGCGGTGTTCCCACCAGTGCTTGGGCAGTATCGACAGCTGCCCGAGAATCAGCGGCAGTTCGCGATTGTTGGTGTGCTTGAACTTGAACAGCACCTTGAGCGGGTCTTCGGCGATCACGTCCTCGACGTCGGCGTAGTAGCCGCGGTACATCGGCGCGCCGGCCTGCATCAGGGTCTGGAAGCTGAACACCACGTCTTCGGCGCGGATCGGATGGCCGTCGTGGAAGCGCGCCTCGGGGCGCAGGTAGAAACGCACCCAGCTGTTGTCCGGGGCTTTCTCGATCTGCCCGGCAATCAGGCCGTACTCGGTGAAGGGTTCGTCCAGGCTCTGGCGCATCAGGGTGTCGTAGATCAGGCCGATATTGTCCGCCGGCACGCCTTTGTTGATGAACGGGTTGAGGCTGTCGAAGCCGCCGAAGCCGGACTCGCGGAAGGTGCCGCCCTTGGGCGCGTCCGGGTTGACGTAGGCGAAGTGCTTGAAGTTCGCCGGGTACTTCGGCGGTTCGTTGTACAGGGTCAGGGCGTGTTGCGGGGCGGCCTGGGCGAGGCAGGCGATCCCCGCCAGCAGCACGCCGCCGGCCCACGGGAGCAGGGCACGCAGGGGCATCATTGGGCTTTCTCCAGAGACTTCAGCCACCAGGCGCTCAGGCCCAGTTGGTAGGGCGGCGTGGTGACGAAGGCGAACCGGTTGCGGTACGCCAGGCGATGATAGTTGAGGTACCAGTTGGGGATGATGTAGTGCTGCCACAGCAGCACCCGATCCAGGGCCCGACCGGCGGCCAGTTGCTCGTCGCGGCTCTGCGCGGCGAGCAGGTGTTCCAGCAGGTGATCGACGATGGGATTGTCGATGCCCGCATAGTTCTTGCTGCCCTTGACCCCGACCTGGCTGGAGTGGAAGTACTGCCATTGCTCCAGGCCCGGGCTCAGGGTCTGGTTCAGGGTCATGAGGATCATGTCGAAATCGAACTGGTCCAGGCGCTGCTTGTACTGCGCCCGGTCCACGGTGCGCAGGCGCGCGTCGATGCCGATGCTGGCCAGGTTCTCGACGTAGGGCTGGAGGATCCGTTCCAGGTTCGGGTTGACCAACAGCAGCTCGAAACGCAGCGGCTGCCCGTTGCTGTCGAGCAGGCGCTGGCCGTTGAGCTTCCAGCCAGCTTCGGCGAGCAGGCCCAGGGCCCGGCGCAGGGTCGCCCGCGGGATGCCGCGGCCGTCGGTCTGCGGCAGGCTGAAGGGCTGGGTGAACAGGCTGGCGGGCAACTGCTCGCGGTAGGGCGAGAGCAGCAGCCATTCATGGCCGACCGGCAGGCCCGTGGCGGAGAACTCGCTGTTAGGGTAGTAGCTGGTCGCGCGCTTGTAGGCGCCGCTGAACAGGGTGCGGTTGGTCCACTCGAAATCGAACATCAGGCCCAGGGCTTCGCGCACCTTGCGCTCGGCGAAGATCGCCCGGCGGCTGTTCATGAACAGGCCCTGGGTCTGGGTCGGGATCTGGTGCGCCACCTGGGCCTTGATGATGTCGCCGCGATTGACCGCGGGGAAGTTGTAGCCGTTGGCCCAGTTCTTCGCCTGGTGTTCGATATAGATGTCGAACTCGCCGGCCTTGAAGGCTTCGAAGGCGACGTCGCTGTCGCGGTAGAACTCCACCGCGACCTTGTTGAAATTGTTGAAGCCGCGATTGACCGGCAGGTCCTTGCCCCAGTAGTCCTTGACCCGTTCGAACAGCAGCGAGCGCCCCGGTTGCACCCGGGTGATGCGGTAGGGGCCGCTGCCCAGCGGCGGCTCGAAGGTAGTGGCCTTGAAATCGCGGTCTTTCCAGTAGTGCTGCGGCAGCACCGGCAACTCGCCCAGGCGCAGGATCAGCAGCGGGTTGCCGGAGCGCTTGAAGACAAAACGAATGCGCTGCGGGCCGAGGATGTCCACCCGCTGCACTTCCTGCAGGTTGGTGCGGTATTGCGGGTGGCCTTCCTTGAGCAGCAGCCGATAGGAAAACGCCACATCGTAGGCGGTGATCGGCTGGCCATCGTGGAAGCGCGCCTCGGGGCGCAGGTTGAACACCACCCAGCTGCGGTCTTCGCTGTATTCGACGGAACGGGCGATCAGGCCGTAGCTGGAAGTCGGCTCGTCGCCGGACGGCGCGTACTGGCCGGTGCCGACCATCAGCGGCTCGTTCAGCTCGTTGACCCCGTATTGCAGGAAGTTGGGCGTGGAAACCGGGCTGCTGCCCTTGAAGGTGTAGGGGTTGAGGGTGTCGAAGGTGCCAAACGCCATGACCCGCAAGGTCCCGCCTTTGGGCGCGGCGGGGTTGACCCAGTCGTAATGGGTGAATTTGGCGGGGTACTTGAGCGTGCCGAACTGCGCGTAACCATGACTTTCAGTGATCGTTGCGCTTGCGGGAAAGCTCAAGGCCAGACTGATTAGGGACAGGAGGAGGGGACGCATCAAGTCAGAGATCCGATCCAGGCGGCTTGGGCTTTGTGCTCCGTACAGTAACAGCTTGTATCGACAGGAAAAAGGCCGCCCCGGGCTGGTCACGACATTTGCTTGTCGCCGCTGGATACAGCGCAATCCGTAGCCGCTGCCGCAGGCTGCGATCGACCGGTACGGTCGCGGCGATCGTCCTGGCGCAGGAGGGCCTGCGGCCCTATCGCAGCCTGCGGCAGCGGCTACACCGGAAGAGTCGTCGGATACATCGCGATTTCAAGGCAGCCTTGTAGCCGCTGCCGAAGGCTGCGAACGACCGGCACGGTCGCGGCGATCTTGCTGGCGCAGGAGGGCCTGCGCCAGGAGCTGCAGATCAGTGAGGCAGGTAGACGGTCAGCATCTGGCCTGGCTTGAGGGCTTGGCCGGCGCGGGGATTCCAGCGCTTGAGGTGCTGCATCTCGACGTTGAAGCGCTTGGCCACCATGTACAGCGAATCGCCTTGCTTGACCTTGTACTGGGTCGACTTCTTGTCGGCGCGGGCGACCAGGGTCTTCTTGCCGGAAGCCTTGGCGCTGGTCTTGCTGCTGGCCTTGGCCCGGGTGTCCTGCATGACCAGGGTCTGGCCGACCTTGAGCTGCTTGCCGCTGAGTTTGTTCCAGCGTTGCAGGTCCTTGACGTCGACCTTGTTGGCCTTGGCGATCTGCGACAGGTTATCGCCACGCTTGACCCGGTAGTTGCGCTTGGCCTGGGCCATTTCGCGACTGTCGGCACCCTCGAACACCGGCTTGAACGAACGCTGGCTGATCAGCTCTTCGGGTTTCATGGTCGACAGGCTGGCGCTCAGCAGTTGCGCCTTGGACGTCGGCACCAGCAGATGCTGGGGACCGTCGATGGTGGTGCGCTGCTTGAAGGCCGGGTTGAGCTGGAACAGCTCGTCTTCGTCGATATTGGCCACCGCGGCGACCTTGGACAGGTCCATGCGCTGGTTGATCTCGACGACCTGGAAGTAGGGTTCGTTGGCGATCGGGTTCAGGTTCACGCCATAGGCTTCCGGCGCCAGCACCACCTGGGACAGGGCCAGCAGCTTGGGCACGTAGGCCTGGGTTTCCGACGGCAGCGGCAGGTTCCAGTAGTCGGTGGGCAGGCCGAGTTTCTCGTTGCGCTCGATGGCGCGGCTGACCGTGCCTTCGCCGGCGTTGTAGGCCGCCAGGGCCAGCAGCCAGTCGCCGTTGAACATGTCGTGCAGGCGGGTCAGGTAATCCATGGCCGCGGTGGTCGAGGCGGTGATGTCGCGACGGCCATCGTAGAAGCGGGTCTGGCGCAGGTTGAAGGAACGACCGGTGGACGGGATGAACTGCCAGAGGCCCACCGCGTCGGCCCGGGAATAGGCCATCGGGTTGTAGGCGCTCTCGATCACTGGCAGCAGGGCCAGCTCCAGTGGCATGTTGCGTTCTTCAAGGCGTTCGACGATGTAGTGGATATAGAGACTGCCGCGTTCGCTGGCATTCTCGAGAAACGAGGGGTTGCTGGCGAACCACAGGCGCTGCTGTTCGATGCGCGGGTTGACGCCGATGCCTTCCTGCAACTGGAAACCTTCGCGCATGCGCTCCCAGACGTCCTGGGGCAATTGCGGGCTGGGTTTCTCATTCAGCCAGATGGGTTTCTGCTTGATGCGGGCGTTGAAATTCTGGGTGTGCGAAGCGTCGGTTTGCGGGACGTGGCTCGTGCTTTGGCAGCCCGCCAGGGTGGCGGACACAGCCACCGCGATGGCTTGAGCCAACCGCGTCAATGCGTCTGAATTGATGGATTTACGAATAGATGACGACATTGGCTGGAAGTAAGTTCCGGGCAAAAATGTCGGGCGATTCTAGAAAGCGCACCCGGTGCGGTCAACCATTCAGAATTTTCGTACCAACCCGCAACCTGCTTAGAACTTATCTTTCCAAGCCCGCAAGGCAGCAAAAACCGCACTCTGAGCCCGGTTATCGAGGCCATTCCGTTCGTCCGCTTTTTGTTTAACGGATGTTTCACCGGTACGCAGGAAAGGATTGGTGAGCTTTTCCAGGGCCAGGGTGGAGGGCAGGGTCATGCGGCCATTTTCCCGCAGTTCGCTGACTTTGCGCAGGCGCTCGGCGATGTCCGGGTTATCCGGTTCCACCGCCTGGGCAAAACGCAGGTTGCTCAAGGTGTATTCGTGAGTGCAGTACACCAGGGTGTCCGCGGGCAACGCGGCCAGGCGGCTCAGCGAATGGTGCATCTGCTCCGGCGTGCCCTCGAACAGGCGCCCGCAACCGGCGGCGAACAGGGTGTCGCCGCAAAACAGCAGGCCGTGATGATAGTAGGCAATATGCCCCAGGGTGTGCCCGGGCACCGCGTAGATGTCGAAGTCCCAGCCAAGGATGCTGGCGCGGTCGTTGTCGTTCAGGGCCACGTCGCGCCCCGGGATGTTTTCGTTGGCCGGGCCCCAGACCTTGGCGCCGCTGGCTTTTTTCAGCTGTTCGACACCGCCGACATGGTCGTGGTGGTGATGGGTCACCAGGATATCGCTCAGCACCCAGCCCGGATGCTCGGCGAGCCAGGCCTGCACCGGCGCGGCGTCACCCGGGTCGACCACTGCGCAACGCTGATGGCTGTGGTCCTGTAACAACCAGATGTAGTTATCGGTGAACGCGGGCAGGGCACTGATCTGTATCATCGTTGGAGTCGCCAAGCGGAAAACATTGGCGCATCTTAGAACTTCTTGGCGGGTTGGAGAATGCAATGACCGATAAAGCGTTCGCTCAGGCCGATCCTGACTGGCTGGCCCTGATCAGTGCCGCCCGTGAGTGGCTGTCCGGGCCACTGGGGCAATTTCTGCTGGATGAAGAACGGCGCATGCTCGACGACGAGCTGGGACGCTTCTTCGGCGGCTACCTGGTGCATTACGGCCCGTCGGCGCAAACCCCGCCGGCGGCGCCCCAGGTGCAGCGCAATGTCCGCCTGGGCGCGCCGCTGCCCGGTGTCGAGATCGTCTGCGAGGAGCAGGCCTGGCCGCTCAGCGAGCATGCTGCCGATGTGGTGGTGCTGCAGCACGGCCTGGATTTCTGCCTGTCACCCCACGGCCTGCTGCGCGAAGCCGCCAGCGCCGTGCGACCGGGCGGGCATCTGTTGATCGTAGGTATCAATCCCTGGAGCAGCTGGGGCCTGCGGCATGTGTTCGCCCATGACGCCTTGCGCAAGGCGCGCTGCATTTCCCCATCGCGGGTCGCCGACTGGTTGAACCTGCTGGGCTTCGCGCTGGAGAAACGCCGCTTCGGGTGCTATCGTCCGCCGCTTGCCTCGGCGGCCTGGCAGGCTCGGTTGGCCGGCTGGGAGCGCAAGGCCGGCGACTGGCAACTGTCCGGCGGCGGCTTCTACCTGCTGGTGGCGCGCAAGATAGTGGTCGGCCTGCGCCCGGTGCGCCAGGTACGCCGCGAGCCGATGGGCAAGCTGGTGCCGCTGCCGATGGCCAAGGTCAACCGCCGGCACAGCGAACCCCCTCTTTAATTCAGCCGGGCCGAACCTGCCCGGCTTGGGCGTTGTCGATCGACGATCGGCAAGCCACAGGTATTTTCGATTGGAAGTCTGGCATGAGCGATAGCGTAGAAATCTTCACCGACGGCGCCTGCAAGGGCAATCCTGGCCCGGGAGGCTGGGGCGCACTGCTGGTGTTCAAGGGCGTGGAGAAGGAACTCTGGGGCGGCGAGGCCAACACCACCAACAACCGCATGGAGCTGATGGCGGCGATCCGCGGCCTGGAAGAGCTCAAGCGCGAGTGCCAGGTGGTGCTGGTCACCGACTCGCAGTACGTGATGAAGGGCATCAACGAGTGGATGGCCAACTGGAAAAAGCGCGGCTGGAAAACCGCGGCCAAGGAGCCGGTGAAAAACGCCGACCTGTGGCAGCAGCTCGATGAGCAGGTCAACCGTCACCAGGTCACCTGGAAATGGGTGCGCGGCCATACCGGCCACCACGGCAACGAACGGGCCGACCAACTGGCCAACCGCGGCGTCGACGAGGTGCGCGGTTACAAGCAGGCCTGATGCGTTGAGCTTGTAGTCAGTTGCAGCGCAGCGGCCGTTCGAGCCGCTGCTTCACTTCCCGCATCGCGCGGGGCGAATCCACCAGCACCGCGTCCATCTTCAGGCAGGCGGCCGCCTGGTAATCCTCGGTCGTATTGATCCCGATCGCCAGCATCCGCACCTTGCCCCGGGACTGGAAGCAATCCACCGCGGCGGGCGTCCACAGCCGGGCATCGACCTTGGAGCGGGCCTCGCCCAGGGTGAAGGCCTCAACCAGTTGCACCGGGCGCCGGTACTCAAAGGCCACCCAACTGTCTGGCGCCGGCGGCGCCGTGCAGCTGTGGGCCAGGGCGATGCTGGCCAGTCGATCCCGGGTGTTGTCCCGGGACTCGAACAGCCGCGCCTGCGGATAGTGCGCGAACGCCTGCTGGTAGCTGGCATCGGTGGAGTAGATCAGCACCCGGTTCCAGGCATGCAGCTGCTCCAGCACCTGGGCGACCGCCTTGGCCTGGGGCGCGGCGGGCAGGGCCTTCATGTCAAGAATGACTGGCACCGAGCCGGGGATCGCCGCCAGCGCCTGCTGCAATGAGGGGATGGTCGCCGCCTGGGAGCGATAGGGAAAGGTCACCTGGCCATCGGCCGCGGTCTGCTTGAAGTTCCAGCCGGCATTCAGTGTTTGCAACTGCGCCAGGGTTTTCTCGCTGACCGTGCCGGACGCCGGGGTATTGGCGCTCAGGTCCGCCGGTCGATACAGCACCGGCACGCCGTCGCGGCTCAGTTGCACCGTCAGCCAGAGCATGTCGACGCCGTTGCGCAGGGCGTTGTCGATGGCCAGCAGGGTGTTCTCGGGAAAGTCCGCGGCGCCGGCGCGATGGGCGACGATCAACGGTCGTGGCCCGGCGTCGCTGTCGGTTGCCGGAAGGGAAGAACAGCCACTGATGAAGGCCGCGGCCAGCAGCAGTGGGAGCATCTGTCGAGTCTCGAGCATGGGAGGGCGGTTTCCTGGAAATGAGCGCAAGGCCGGGGGCCAGCCCCCGCCCGCCTGAGTGGGCCGTACGGTAGCGCAATGACCTCGCTCAGTTAAAGAAACGCGTAATGCGCGGGGTGAATTAGTGATCCTGTTCCGGGACGGTCAAAGGGTAAGGATGGCGCTGGCCAGTTGCAGGTCGGAGTATCGTGGGTTGCCGAGTGTCTGGCGAATGTGCCGCATGGCCGCTTCCAGCTGGGCGCCGCGGATCTCGCCGGCGCTGGCGACAAAGGCCGCGGCATCGGTCCTGGCGGCGAGCACGAGTTTGTCGTCCTTGAAGGAACTGGTGGCTTTCGAACTGCCTTCGGTTGTGCTCAAGGCCAGGCTCATGGTGATGTCGGTGCTGATCACCAGGCTGGTGGCCTGGCCGATGTCGGCGAACAGGCAGGCGCAGAGCAGCAAGGTCAGGCGGGTTTTGCAGGGGGTCATAACAGGGCGAGGTCCGCTGAAAATAGGGTCGGGCACCCTAACAAGCCGCCACGCGGCGAACTGCATGGGCTTTGCGAATGATTGTTAAAAACTGCGCACGCCGGGGCCAGGCGAATCCGCCATGCGTGCCATGCCGCGAG
Source organism: Pseudomonas sp. GW821-FHT02B10 (assembly GCF_059421865.1). Taxonomy (NCBI): domain Bacteria; kingdom Pseudomonadati; phylum Pseudomonadota; class Gammaproteobacteria; order Pseudomonadales; family Pseudomonadaceae; genus Pseudomonas; species Pseudomonas sp. GW821-FHT02B10. Next base: position 46,981 of record NZ_JBWKVU010000018.1, read on the forward strand.
AGCGTGCTAAAATCCCGCGCCTTGAAAGACTTCCACCGTTGAGAACTGACCCCTGATGGCCAACAGATCTGTTGTACTCGATACCGAAACCACCGGCATGCCGGTGACCGACGGCCACCGGATCATTGAAATCGGTTGCGTCGAGTTGATGGGACGGCGCCTGACCGGTCGGCATTTCCACGTCTACCTGCAGCCGGATCGCGAGAGCGACGAGGGCGCGATCGGCGTCCACGGCATCACCAACGAGTTCCTGGTGGGCAAGCCGCGCTTCGCCGAAGTCGCCGACGAGTTCTTCGAGTTCATCCAGGGCGCGCAGCTGATCATCCACAACGCGGCGTTCGACGTTGGCTTCATCAACAACGAATTCGCCCTGATGGGCCGGCACGACCGCGCCGACATCACCCAGCACTGCACCATCCTCGACACCCTGTTGATGGCCCGGGAACGCCACCCCGGCCAGCGCAACAGCCTCGATGCCTTGTGCAAGCGCTATGACGTCGACAACTCCGGTCGTGAGCTGCACGGCGCCTTGCTCGACTCGGAGATTCTCGCCGACGTCTACCTGACCATGACCGGCGGCCAGACCAGCCTGTCCCTGGCCGGCAACGCCTCGGATGGCAACGGCAGCGAAGGCTCGGGCAACCGCGCCAGCGAAATCCGGCGTCTGTCGGCGGATCGCCAGCGCGGGCGGATCATTCGCGCCAGCGAAGCCGAACTGGCCGAGCACCAGGTGCGTCTCGAGATCATCGCCAAATCCGCCGGTGCCCCGGCGCTCTGGACCCAGCTGGCCGAAGCCAAGGCCCAGCAGCAGTAGTTGTTCGTGGGCGACCTTTTGTTACAGGAGGTCGTTGACGGGGTTACGCGCCGGCCCCCGAGCTTCTACCCTGAGGTGATTGGCGGACCCTTGTCCGCCGCCTCAGGATGCCTGGTGCCATGTACAAAGACCTGAAATTCCCCGTCCTTATCGTGCATCGCGACATCAAGGCCGACACCGTCGCCGGCGACCGGGTACGGGGGATCGCCAGGGAACTGGAGCAGGAAGGCTTCAGCATCTTTTCCGCGGTGGACTACGCCGAAGGGCGCCTGGTGGCCTCGACCCATCACGGCCTGGCCTGCATGCTGATCGCCGCCGAAGGCGCCGGGGAAAACACCCACTTGCTGCAGAACATGGTGGAGCTGATCCGCCTGGCCCGGGTGCGCGCGCCGAACCTGCCGATCTTCGCCCTGGGCGAGCAGGTGACCCTGGAAAACGCCCCGGCCGACGCCATGAGCGAGCTCAATCAACTGCGCGGCATTCTTTACCTGTTCGAAGACACCGTACCGTTCCTGGCGCGCCAGGTGGCGCGGGCGGCGCGCAATTACCTCGATGGCCTGTTGCCGCCATTTTTCAAGGCGCTGGTGCAACATACGGCGGACTCCAACTATTCCTGGCACACCCCGGGGCACGGCGGTGGCGTGGCCTATCGCAAAAGCCCGGTGGGGCAGGCGTTCCACCAGTTCTTCGGTGAGAACACCCTGCGTTCGGACCTGTCGGTGTCGGTCCCGGAGCTGGGTTCGCTGCTCGATCATACCGGCCCCCTGGCGGAAGCCGAGGCGCGGGCGGCGCGCAATTTCGGCGCCGACCACACCTTCTTCGTGATCAACGGCACCTCGACCGCCAACAAGATCGTCTGGCACTCCATGGTCGGTCGCGATGACCTGGTGCTGGTGGATCGCAACTGCCACAAGTCGGTGCTGCACTCGATCATCATGACCGGCGCCATCCCGCTGTTCCTCTGTCCGGAGCGCAACGAACTGGGGATCATCGGCCCGATCCCCCTGAGCGAGTTCAGCCGCGAGTCGATCCAGGCGAAGATCGACGCCAACCCGCTGACCCAGGGGCGGCCGCCCAAGGTCAAGCTGGCGGTGGTCACCAACTCGACCTACGACGGCCTTTGCTACAACGCCGAGCTGATCAAGCAGAGCCTGGGCAACAGCGTCGAGGTGCTGCATTTCGACGAGGCCTGGTACGCCTACGCGGCCTTCCATGAGTTCTTCGAGGGGCGTTACGGCATGGGCACCTCGCGCAGCGCCGACAGCCCGCTGGTGTTCACCACCCATTCCACCCACAAGCTGCTGGCGGCCTTCAGCCAGGCCTCGATGATCCATGTGCAGGACGGCGGCGCCCGGCAGCTGGACCGCGACCGCTTCAACGAAGCCTTCATGATGCACATTTCCACCTCGCCGCAGTACAGCATCATCGCCTCGCTGGACGTGGCCTCGGCGATGATGGAGGGGCCGGCGGGGCGTTCGCTGCTGCAGGAAATGTTCGACGAGGCCCTGAGCTTTCGCCGGGCCCTGGCCAACCTGCGCCAGCACATTGCCGCGGACGATTGGTGGTTCTCCATCTGGCAGCCAGAGCGGGTGGAAGGTATCGACCGGGTCAGCACCGCGGACTGGCTGCTGGAGCCGGAAGGCGAGTGGCACGGGTTCGCCGGGGTCACCGACGACTATGTGCTGCTGGACCCGATCAAGGTCACCCTGGTAATGCCCGGGCTCACCGCCGGCGGTGCCCTGAGCGAGCGCGGGATCCCGGCGGCGGTGGTCAGCAAGTTTCTCTGGGAGCGCGGTCTGGTGGTGGAAAAGACCGGCCTGTATTCGTTCCTGGTGCTGTTTTCCATGGGCATCACCAAAGGCAAGTGGAGCACCCTGCTGACCGAGTTGCTGGAGTTCAAGCGCAACTACGACGCCAACGTCAGCCTCGCCGCCTGCCTGCCGAGCATCGCCCAGCAGGACATGGCGCGCTACCAGGGCATGGGCTTGCGCGATTTGTGCGATCAGTTGCATGCCTGCTACCGCAGCAATGCCACGGCCAAGCACCTCAAGCGCATGTACACCGTGCTGCCGGAGGTGGCGATGAAGCCCGCCGACGCCTACGATCAGTTGGTGCGGGGCGAGGTCGAGGCCGTGTCCATCGATGCCCTCGCCGGGCGAGTGGCGGCGGTGATGCTGGTGCCGTACCCGCCGGGTATTCCCCTGATCATGCCGGGCGAGCGCTTCACCGAGTCGACTCGCTCGATCATCGATTACCTGGCTTTCGCCCGTACGTTCGATAGCAGCTTTCCCGGCTTTGTCGCGGATGTGCATGGATTGCAGCATGAAGACGAAGGCAATGGGCGGCAGTACACCGTCGATTGCATCAAGGTTTGAGGACGTTTCCCGCTATGCAGCCAATGATCAATCCCAAGTACCCCGGCCTGTCGGTGCGCGTTGCCGACGACGGTTTCGCCGCGTATGTCTGGGGCAGCGATTTCAGCTTCGAAGTCAGCGCCTATGCCCAGGCACAGAGCGAGCAGGTGGTGGCCAAGTGGCCGTTGCACCCCATCACCCCGTACCGCAAGTGTTACGGCATCGACCCCGAAGAGTTCAGCAGCTATCGCGATGCCGCCGACAGCGCGGTGTTCATGGCCTACCTGGACGACGAACCGGTCGGCCATGTGGTGGTCAGCACCAACTGGAACGGCTACGCCCATATCGACGAGTTGGCGGTGCATGCGCCGGCGCGACGCCACGGGGTGGCCAAGGCCTTGCTGGATGTGGCGCAGTTCTGGAGCCGCAAGAAAAAACTGCCGGGCATCATGCTCGAGACCCAGAACAACAACCTGGGGGCCTGCCGCTTGTATGAGCGCTGCGGTTATGTGGTGGGTGGCATCGATCACCTGCGTTACCGCGGGATTGATCCAACCACGGCCGAGGTGGCGATTTTCTGGTATCGGCTGTTCAACGACGAGCTGGCTCGGGAAACCGGGGTCTAGCCGGCCAGCATGCCTTCAGCCTTTTCCGTGAGGGTTTCCAGCAGCGCTTCCAGGGTTGGCGAGGATGGACTGCCGCCGCGGGTCAGGGCATAGAGGGTGACCGGGATCGGCGGCGACAGCGGGCAGACGTCCAGCCCGCCTTCGCGCGCCCCGAGGGCGGTGAAGGGGTCGACAATGGCCAGGCCTTCGCCGGCCTCGACCATGCTGCGCATCATCTGGTGGGTTTGCACCCGGGTGTGGATGGTCGGGCTCGGGCGCAGGTTCTGCAGCTTGCTGTCGAGGGCCACGCTCAGCGGGTCCTGGCCTTCCAGGCCGACCATGGCCTGGCCCGCCAGGTCCTGCAGGGAAATGTACTTCTGCTTCGGTTGCAGCCAGCCGTGGGGCGCCAGCAATTGCAGCTTGCCCTGGGCCAGGGCCACGCACTGGATATCGGGGTGGTCGGGGTTGTGCAGGCTCAGGCCCAGGTCGCCTTCGCGCAGCAACAGGCTCTTGACCATGTCGCGGGTGGCCTGGCTGGCGAGGTGGCACGGGGTGTCGGGAAAGCGCCGGCGCAGGGCGGCGATGCTCTGCGGCAACAGTTGCTGGGCCAGGGGCGGGGTGCCGATGATGCGCAAGGGCGGCGCCTGGTATTGCTTCAGGCTGTCGGCCAGGCGTTGCACGGGTTCGAAGGCGTCATACAGGGTGGCGATCGCCGGTTGTAGCTCGCGGGCCTCGCGGGTGGCTTGCAGGCGTCCGCGAACACTGGCGAAGAGCATGAAGCCCGATTGGCTTTCGGCGTCGCGCAGGATCGTTTCCACCTCGGCCACCGGCAATTGCAGCAGCTCGGCGGCCGTGCCCAGGTGTCCGGTTTGCAGGAGCGCCTGAATCACTTCGATATGACGTAAACGCATGCTTGAAGTCCATGTCCAGCTGGTGGGGGATTCACACTGAATCCTAACCCATGTCCGCGCCTATGACTTCTGCTCATAACGGTACGTTATGAAGGAAGGATGGTCTCGGGTTCGCGAATGAGGGTGATGCCCGACTGCACGAGGAGGAATTGGTTGTCGTCCATTTTGTTGACGCGATCGCCAATGGCCAGGCGATAGGTGGTGACAGGCTCCGAGCCGGCGATGCCCTCTGGCGAGGGGGTGGATTCCTGGAACTCATGCACCGAATAGACACGGCCTTCCGCGTCCCTTGCATGAAATTGTCCGACGAGTACTGCTGCCATCTTTAGAGCCTCTGGAGATAAAACACTCAATTTGCGGTCCTGTAGACCGTGCCTGGGCGAACTAAGTTTAGCGGCGGAAAAAAAATAGTCCGCGGCCCTGATTGCAGCTGGCGTACAGCGGCGTGAAGCCTGGAAAAGCTCACGGAACTTCTTTCGGCGGGTGGCTGTGGGCGGGGTGGATCATCTATAACTACCAGCCTCCTCAACCAGAAGTCGGGAATTCGCTATGAGCAACGTCTACACGATTGCAGTGCTGGTGGGCAGCCTGAGAAAGGCCTCGATCAACCGGAAAGTGGCGCTGGCCCTGGCGGAACTGGCGCCGGCCAACCTGCGGCTGAAGATTGTCGAGATCGGCGATCTGCCGCTTTACAACGAAGACATCGATGTGGATCCACCGGCAGCCTACAGGACTTTCCGTGAACAGGTGAGTGCAGCCGACGCCGTGCTGTTCGTCACTCCGGAATACAACCGCTCGGTTCCCGCACCGATGAAAAACGCCATCGACGTGGGGTCGCGCCCCTACGGCAAGAGCGCCTGGAGCGGCAAGCCGGGGGCAGTGATCAGCGCATCCCCGGGCGCCATCGGCGGTTTTGGCGCCAACCATCATCTGCGCCAGTCCCTGGTGTTCCTCAATGTGCCATGCATGCAGCAGCCGGAAGCCTACCTGAGCGGCGCCGGTTCGGCCTTCGACGAGGCGGGCAAGCTGTCCGAGTCGGTCAAGCCGTTCCTGCAGAACTTCATCAATGCCTACGCCCAGTGGGTCGAGCAGCACAAAAAGCTCTGATCCTGCTACCGCGGGAGTCGGCCGACCGGCTCCCGTGGGTGATGGATATTCCGCTTGCCACGGTAAAAGCGCTTTACCGCATATCTGAATATTCATATATTCGCCACTCCCAATGCCTGGAGTGGCCCTGGTGTCCGACTCTCTCAACCCCGCCGAGCTGTTCAAGGCGCTTGCCGACGAAACCCGCAGCCGCATCGCCTTGCTCGTGACCCGCGAAGGCGAGTTGTGTGTCTGCGAACTGACCGCCGCCCTGGGCCAGAGCCAGCCGAAGATCTCCCGGCACCTGGCGCTGTTGCGCAGCTGCGGCCTGCTGGCCGACCGCCGCCAGGGGCAATGGATCTACTACCGGCTGCACCCGCAGTTGGCCCCCTGGGTGACCACCCTGCTGCACGACACGCTGCAGGCCAACAGCCCCTGGCTGCAGGCTGACCTGCAACGCCTGCAGACCATGATCGATCGCCCCGTGCGCTGCTGCTGAATTCTCATCACCTTCACTTTTCCTGCTCAAGGCTGCCCGGCATGCTGACTGCTTCATTGATTTTCCTGCTGACCATTACCCTGGTGATCTGGCAGCCCAAGGGCCTCGGCGTGGGCTGGAGCGCGGTGTTCGGCGCGGTGCTGGCACTGCTGTTCGGGGTGGTGCAACTGACGGATATCCCGGTGGTCTGGCAGATCATCTGGAACGCCACCGGCACCTTCGTCGCCTTGATCATCATCAGCCTGCTGCTCGACGAGGCCGGGTTTTTCGCCTGGGCCGCCTTGCATGTGGCGCGCTGGGGTCAGGGCAGCGGACGCAAGCTGTTTGCCTTCATGGTGTTGCTGGGGGCGCTGGTGTCGGCGCTGTTCGCCAACGACGGGGCGGCGCTGATTCTCACGCCGATCGTGATTTCCATGCTGCTGGCGTTGCGCTTCTCCCGGGCCGCGACCCTGGCGTTCGTCATGGGCGCCGGGTTTATCGCCGATACCGCGAGCCTGCCGCTGGTGGTGTCGAACCTGGTGAACATCGTTTCCGCGGACTTCTTCAACATTGGTTTCAACCAGTACGCGGCGGTGATGCTGCCGGTGAACCTGGTCAGCGTGGCCGCGACCCTGGCGGTGTTGCTGTGGTTCTTCCGCCGCGACATTCCGCAGGCCTACGACCCCGAAGAACTGGCACAGCCGGCCAGCGCGATCCACGACAAGGCCACCTTCGTCGCCGGCTGGTGGGTGCTGATCATCCTGCTGCTGGGGTGTTTTGCCCTGGAGCCGCTGGGCATTCCCATCAGCGCGATTTCGGCGGTGTGCGCGGCCCTGCTGCTGGGCATTGCGGCCAGGGGCCACAAGATTTCCACCCGCAAGGTGCTCAAGGAAGCGCCGTGGCAGATCGTGATTTTCTCCCTCGGCATGTACCTGGTGGTGTACGGCCTGCGTAATGCCGGGCTGACCACGCACCTGGCCGGCTGGCTCGATCGCTTCGCCGACTACGGCATCTGGGGCGCGGCCATGGGCACCGGGCTGCTGACCGCGGTCTTGTCATCGATCATGAACAACCTGCCGACGGTGCTGATCGGCGCGCTGTCCATCGACGCCAGCCAGGCCAGCGGCCTGGTCAAGGACGCGATGATCTACGCCAACGTGATCGGCAGCGACCTGGGGCCGAAGATCACCCCGATCGGCAGCCTGGCCACCTTGCTCTGGCTGCATGTGCTGGAACGCAAGAACATTCATATCGGCTGGGGCCGCTACTTCAAGGTCGGCATCGTGCTGACCCTGCCGGTGCTGCTGGTGACCCTGGCGGCGCTGGCCGTGCGCTTGTCGGTGATGTGAGGGTCCACCGCGCACCCCGTAGGAGCCAGCTTGCTGGCGATGCAGGCACCGTGGTGTGTCAGGTATGACGCTATCGCGAGCAAGCTCGCTCCTACAGGGGGCAGGCGGAGGCTCAACTGGTTCCGGGGACGTTCGGCCAGAGGTCCGCCACCAGGAACAGGCGTTCGGCTTCTTCCCAATCGCCGGCGCGGTTTTCCGTCAGGCGCACCAGCAATTGCGCCGGAGCGTGCGGGTCGAGTTCCTCCAGCCAGGCTTGCAGCCGTGGAGCGCTCCAGGTTTGTTCCGCCGGGTAGGACGCTGGCGCCAGCCAGGCCTGGCGCGGCAAGGGTTGCCAGCGCCCGGGCGGGCTTTGATCGATAAAGGCCGGCCAGTCGCGCTGGTGCAGCCAACGCCCGCGCAGGTGCTGTGGGTGGGCGCCGCGGGGCGGTTGCGTGGTGCCGGGCCAGGGGTAGAGCAGGTAGCCGCCGAGCCACAAGTGGGCGCTGAAGTCCTGGATATCCATGGCCGCCAGCACCTCCAGGCTGTCGGCCCGGGCGGAGATCGGCAACTGGTGTTCGTTCAGGTGCGCCAGCTTGCGGTCCAGGCGGTCGTGGCAGCCGGGGCCCAGCCATAACGCGGTGTCTGCGCCGTTGCCCGATTGCGGGCCGAGGTAGAGCTTGATCGCCAGTTCCAGGTGGTGAATGCCGTCGCGGTCGCGCAGCAGCATGTCCAGTTCGCCCAGGGTGTGGCCGGCGCGGCGGATCGGCAGGTTGGCCGCCAGCAGCTCGACACCGGGCGCGTGCTGTACGGCAAATTGCCACAGGCGTTCGTAGTAGAGCCCCAGGCGCTTGGTCGGCCCGAGGGCCAGCCAGCGGCGCAGGGCACGGCCGTCCTGGTCCAGCTGGCGCAGCCAGTGCGCCAGCAGCTGCGGCGCCTGCACCCAGTCGCTGCCGGCCAGTGGGTGGCGCTGCGGCCAGGGGGTCTCGTCGAGCATCGGCGGCGCGAGGATGACCCAGGCCAGGTCGCGCACTTCGGGGTGGCGCAACTGGCGGGGGAGGTCGAGCAAGCCGGGAAACAGGATCATTCTGCGAGCATAGCGCCTAACGTCGAGGCTGAAAGGATTTTGTCTATGGCCGGCTTTCGCCCATAATCTCTGCTTTGCCCGTCCCAGAACCCCTGCAGGAGCCCCATGGAGCAATTTCGCAATATCGGCATTATCGGTCGCCTGGGCAGTTCGCAGGTGCTGGACACAGTTCGCCGACTGAAAAAGTTTCTGCTCGCCCGCCACCTGCATGTGATCCTCGAAGACACCATCGCCGAAGTCCTGCCCGGCCACGGCCTGCAGACCTCCTCGCGCAAGCTGCTGGGCGAAGTCTGCGACATGGTGATCGTGGTCGGCGGCGACGGCAGCCTGCTGGGCGCGGCCCGTGCCCTGGCGCGCCACAACATCCCGGTGCTGGGGATCAACCGCGGCAGCCTGGGCTTCCTCACCGACATTCGTCCGGACGAGCTGGAGGTCAAGGTCGCCGAAGTCCTCGACGGCCACTACCTGGTGGAAAACCGCTTCCTGCTGCAGGCCGAAGTACGGCGCCACGCCGAAGCCATCGGCCAGGGCGATGCGCTCAACGATGTGGTGCTGCACCCGGGCAAGTCGACGCGGATGATCGAGTTCGAGATCTACATCGACGGCCAGTTCGTCTGCAGCCAGAAGGCCGACGGCCTGATCGTCGCCACGCCGACCGGCTCCACCGCCTACGCCTTGTCCGCCGGCGGGCCGATCATGCATCCCAAGCTCGACGCCATTGTGATTGTGCCGATGTACCCCCATACCTTGTCGGGAAGGCCGATTGTGGTCGATGGCAACAGCGAGCTGAAAATCGTCGTGTCCAAGGATATGCAGATCTACCCGCAGGTTTCCTGCGACGGGCAGAACCATTTCACCTGTGCCCCCGGTGACACCATCACCGTCAGCAAGAAGGCCCAGAAACTGCGCCTGATCCACCCGCTGGACCACAATTATTACGAGGTCTGCCGGACCAAGCTCGGCTGGGGCAGTCGACTGGGTGGTGGAGGCGACTGATGCTCGATCCCGCGCGTAGCTACGACCTGATCGGTGACGTGCACGGTTGCGCCCTGACCCTTGAGCACTTGCTGGACAAGCTCGGTTATCGCAAGCAGGGCGGCGTCTGGCGGCATTCGTCGCGCATGGCGGTGTTCCTCGGCGACATCATCGATCGCGGCCCACGGATCCGCGAAGCCTTGCACATCGTCCACGACATGGTCGAGGCCGGCCAGGCGCTGTGCGTCATGGGTAACCATGAGTTCAACGCCCTGGGCTGGGTCACCCCGGCAGCGCCCGGCGGCGGCAGGCAGTTCGTGCGCGAACACACGCCGCGCCATGCCCGCCTGATCAACGAGACCCTGGCGCAATTCGAGCATTACCCCAACGACTGGCACGATTTCCTCGCCTGGTTCTACAAGATGCCGCTGTTCGTCGACGCCGGGCGTTTTCGCGTGGTGCATGCCTGTTGGGACGCCGGCCTGATCGAGCCGCTGCGGGCGCAATACCCCGATGGCTGCATCGACGAGCACTTCCTCCAGGCCTCGGCGATCCCCGGCAGCTTCGCCAATAACGTGTTCGACCGCCTGCTGCGCGGCACCGACATGCGCCTGCCCCATGGCTTGACCATGACCAGCGGCGATGGCCTGACCCGTTCGTTCTTCCGCACCAAGTTCTGGGAAGACGACCCGCAGACCTACGGCGACATCGTGTTCCAGCCCGATGCGCTGCCCGAGCCGGTGGCCCGCACGCCGCTGTCCTCGGCGGAGAAAAACAACCTGCTGCGCTACGGCGTCGATGAGCCGCTGCTGTTCGTCGGTCATTACTGGCGCAGCGGCAAACCGGCGCCGATTCGCTCGAACCTGGCCTGCCTGGATTACAGCGCGGTGCTCTACGGCAAGCTGGTGGCTTACCGCCTGGACCAGGAAACCCGCCTGGACCCGGATAAATTCGTCTGGGTCTATGTCGAGCGGCCGGAGGAGTCCTTGCCATGAGTGCTGTTGCAGTATTGCGTCTGCCGTTGAATGTGGACCTGAGTGGCTTCGTCAAACTGTTGCAACGCATGCAGGTACCGCACCGGGTCAGCGAGGAAGCGGGGGAGCAGGTGCTCTGGGTGCCGGACGCCATCAGCGAGGATGTGCGTTCGTTGTACGAGCGGTTTCCGGCGGGCGACCCCGAGCAGCAACTGGACATCCCCGAGGCCGGTGCCGCCATGCGTCGTCCGGGGTTCGTCGAGCAATTGCACCGTAGCCCGGCCACCGCGCTGATCCTGCTGCTGAGCCTGATTGTCGGAGCCCTGACCCTGCTCGGCGAAAACCTCGGCACCCTGCGCTGGCTGACCTTCCTGGAATTTCGCGTGGTCGGCGACTACATCCAGTTCACGCCCCTGGCCGACAGCCTGGCGGCGGGGCAGTGGTGGCGCCTGGTCACGCCGATGCTGATCCACTTCGGCTTCCTGCACATCGCCATGAATGGCATGTGGTACTGGGAGCTGGGGCGGCGCATCGAACAGCGCCAGGGCAGCATCAACCTGCTGGGCCTGACGCTGCTGTTCAGCCTGGTGTCGAACTACGCGCAATACCTGTTCAGCGGGCCGAGCCTGTTCGGTGGCTTGTCCGGCGTGCTGTACGGCCTGCTCGGGCATTGCTGGATCTATCAGTTGCTGTCGCCCAACCCGGCCTATCGCCTGCCTCGCGGAGTCCTGGCGATGATGCTGGTGTGGTTGCTGATCTGTATGTCGGGGCTGATCTCGGTGATCGGCTTCGGTGAAATCGCCAACGCCGCCCACGTCGGTGGGTTGCTCGTCGGATGCCTCACAGGTTTGTTGGGCGGCTTGTACAGTCGCCGTAAACTGGCCCTCTAACGCTGGAGACCGCTTATGTCGTCGTTTGTTGAAATGATTGAAAACATCACCCCGGACATCTACCAGAGCCTGAAACTGGCGGTAGAGATCGGCAAATGGTCCGATGGCCGCAAGCTCACCGCCGAGCAGCGCGAGCTGTCCCTGCAGGCGATGATCGCCTGGGAAATGCAGAACCTGCCCGAAGAGCAGCGCACCGGTTACATGGGCCCGCAAGAATGTGCGTCGAAGTCGATCGAAGTGCCGAACATCCTGTTCAAGTCGGATGCCATCCATTGATCGAGATCGGCCGTGGCTCCATCAGTAAAATGTCGGCGCGCCTGGACGGGGCGGACGTGCAGTATGCCTTTCGCCTTGGCGACACCGAGGTGCCGGTCAACCCATTGATCGGCAGCACCGTGCGCCTGGAATACCTGGGGGCGATCCACTGCACCCATTGCGGGCGCAAGACCAAGACCAGCTTCAGCCAGGGTTACTGCTACCCGTGCATGACCAAGCTGGCCCAGTGCGATATCTGCATCATGAGCCCGGAACGCTGCCACTACGACGCTGGCACCTGCCGCGAGCCGTCCTGGGGCGAGCGGTTCTGCATGACCGACCACGTGGTGTACCTGGCCAACTCGTCGGGGATCAAGGTCGGCATCACCCGCGCCACCCAGCTGCCGACCCGCTGGCTCGACCAGGGCGCCAGCCAGGCGCTGCCGATCATGCGCGTGGCGACCCGCCAGCAGTCCGGTTTCGTCGAGGACCTGTTCCGCAGCCAGGTGGCCGACAAGACCAACTGGCGCGCCTTGCTCAAGGGCGACGCCGAGGCGGTAGACCTGGCGCAAGTGCGCGACCAGCTGTTCGCTTCCTGCGCCGAGGGCCTGCGCGCCTTGCAGGAACGCTTCGGCCTGCAGGCGATCCAACCGGTCAGCGATGTCGAGCCGATCGAGATCCGCTACCCGGTCAAGCAGTACCCGGCCAAGATCGTCAGCTTCAACCTGGACAAGAACCCGATTGCCGAAGGCACGCTGCTGGGGATCAAGGGCCAATACCTGATCTTCGATACCGGCGTGATCAACATTCGTAAATACACGGCCTACCAGCTCGCCGTGCATCAGTAGAAGGATTCGCCGCATGCGCACCGAACAACCGAAGATGATTTACCTGAAGGACTATCAGGCGCCCGAGTACCTGATCGACGAAACGCACCTGACCTTCGAGTTGTTCGAGGACCACAGCCTGGTCCATGCGCAACTGGTGATGCGCCGTAACCCGGCGCATGGCGCCGGCCTGCCGCCGCTGGTGCTCGACGGCCAGCAGCTGGAGCTGCTGTCGGTGTCCCTGGGCGATCGCGAGCTGACGGCCGCGGATTACCAGCTGAGCGCCAACCACCTGACCCTGCAGCCGACCAGTGAATCCTTCACCGTCGACACCAGCGTCAAGATCCACCCGGAAAGCAACACCGCCCTGGAAGGCCTGTACAAGTCCGGCGGCATGTTCTGCACCCAGTGCGAGGCCGAAGGCTTTCGCAAGATCACCTACTACCTCGACCGCCCGGATGTGATGAGCAAGTTCACCACCACCGTGGTGGCCGAGCAGCACAGCTACCCGGTGGTGTTGTCCAACGGCAACCCGATCGCCAGCGGGCCGGGCGAAGACGGCCGGCACTGGGCGACCTGGGAAGACCCGTTCATGAAGCCGGCCTACCTGTTCGCCCTGGTGGCGGGCGATTTGTGGTGCGTCGAGGACAGCTTCACCACCATGAACCAGCGCGAAGTCGCGCTGCGCATCTACGTCGAGCCGGAAAACATCGACAAGTGCCAGCACGCCATGACCAGCCTGAAGAAGTCCATGCGCTGGGACGAACAGACCTACGGCCGTGAGTACGACCTGGACATCTTCATGATCGTCGCGGTCAACGACTTCAACATGGGCGCCATGGAGAACAAGGGCCTCAACATCTTCAACTCCAGCGCCGTGCTGGCCCGCGCCGAAACCGCCACCGACGCCGCGCACCAGCGGGTCGAGGCGATCGTCGCCCACGAATACTTCCACAACTGGTCGGGCAACCGCGTGACCTGCCGCGACTGGTTCCAGCTGTCGCTCAAGGAAGGCTTCACGGTATTTCGCGATGCCGGCTTCTCCTCGGACATGAACTCGCGCACGGTCAAGCGCATCCAGGACGTGGCCTACCTGCGCACCCACCAGTTCGCCGAAGACGCCGGCCCCATGGCCCACGCCGTGCGTCCGGAAAGCTTTATCGAGATCTCCAACTTCTACACCCTGACCGTGTACGAGAAGGGTTCGGAAGTGGTCGGCATGATCCGCACCCTGGTGGGCGCCGAAGGCTTCCGCAAGGGCAGCGACCTGTACTTCGAACGCCACGACGGCCAGGCCGTGACCTGCGACGATTTCGTCAAGGCCATGGAAGACGCCAACGGCATCGACCTGGGCCAGTTCAAGCGCTGGTACAGCCAGGCCGGCACCCCACGCCTGGCGGTCAGCGAGGCCTATGACGCGAAGGCGAAGACCTACAGCCTGACCTTCCGCCAGAGCTGCCCGCAAACCCCGGACAAGGTGGAAAAACTGCCGTTCGTGATTCCGGTCGAGCTGGGCCTGCTGGACGCCAAGGGCGCGGCGATTGCCCTGCGCCTGGCCGGCGAAGCCGCCGCGCAAGGCACTTCGCGGGTGATCTCGGTGACCGAAGCCGAGCAGACCTTCACCTTCGTCGACATCGCCGAACAGCCACTGCCGTCCTTGCTGCGCGGTTTCTCGGCGCCGGTGAAGCTGAGCTTCCCGTATAACCGCGACCAGCTGATGTTCCTCATGCAGAATGACAGCGACGGTTTCAACCGTTGGGACGCCGGCCAGCAACTGGCAGTGCAGGTGCTGCAAGACCTGATTGCCCAGCATCAGCAGGGCCAGGCGCTGGTGCTGGACCAGCGTCTGGTCACCGCGCTGGGCACGCTGCTGGCCGATGACAGCCTGGACCAGGCCATGGTCGCGGAAATGCTTTCGCTGCCGGGCGAGGCCTACCTGACCGAGATCAGCGAAGTGGCGGATGTCGAGGCCATTCACGCGGCGCGCGAGTTCGCCCGCCAGCAATTGGCCGATAGCCTGTTCGATGCATTGTGGAAGCGTTACCAGACCAATCGCGAGGCCTCCAAGGCCACCGCTTATGTGGCCGAGTCCGAGCACTTCGCTCGCCGCGCCCTGCAAAACATCGCGCTGTCGTACCTGATGCTCACCGAGAAGCCGCAAGTGCTGGCGGCCGCCATCGAACAGTTCGACGCCGCCGACAACATGACCGAGCGCCTGACCGCGCTGGCGGTGCTGGTCAACTCGCCGTTCGAGGCCGAGAAGGCCAAGGCCCTGGCGGTGTTCGCCGAGCACTTCAAGGACAACGCCCTGGTCATGGACCAGTGGTTCAGCGTCCAGGCCGGCAGCACGCTGCCGGGCGGGCTGGAGCGGGTCAAGGCCCTGATGCAGCACCCGGCGTTCAACATCAAGAACCCGAACAAGGTGCGTGCCCTGATCGGCGCCTTTGCCGGCCAGAACCTGATCAACTTCCACGCCGCGGACGGCTCCGGCTACCGCTTCCTGGCCGACCTGGTGATCCAGCTCAACGGCTTCAACCCGCAGATCGCCTCGCGGCAACTGGCGCCGCTGACCCGCTGGCGCAAATACGACAGCGCCCGCCAGGCGCTGATGAAAGGCGAGCTGGAGCGCATTCGTGCTTCCGGCGAGCTGTCCAGCGATGTCTTTGAGGTCGTGAGCAAAAGCCTCGTCTGACGCCGGGCTTGGGCCTATGTAGGCTCGACAGCTGTAGCCGCTGCCGAGCCTGCGAGGCTGCGAAAAGCTCCGCAGGGGCTTGCCTGACGATCTCCCGTCCAGCCTCTTGCGTCCTTGCGGGCCGTTCGCAGCCTGCGGCAGCGGCTACAGGGTGGTGGTCAGGGCGCTGCTCAGGTCAGGGTGATAGTTCTTCGCGCCGATGGCGTGCAGGATGCCGACCCGCTCAAGCTTGGTGTGGACCTTGAGGTTGGCTTCGCACAGCTTCACCACGATCGCGCGTTTATGCAGCTGGCCAATCACTTCCTCCAGCATCTGCAAGCCCGTGATGTCCATGAAAGGCACGTGCCTCAGGCGAATGATCAGCACCCGCGGGTCGCTGTGGGTCTGCGCCAGCGCCCGCTCGAAAGTCTCCGCGGCCCCAAAGAACAGCGGGCCCTCGATGGTGTAGATCAGCACGCCCGGTGGCAGATGCAGCTGGCCGTTGCCGTGCAGCTCGTGCTGCAGGTCCTGTTCCACCACCTGTTGCACCTCCACCGAGGAGGCCATGCGCCGCAGGAAATGCAGCATCGCCAGAATCACCCCGATATTCACCGCGATCACCAGGTCGCTGAACACCGTGAGGGTAAAGGTGGCCAGCAGAATCGCCACGTCCGCCCGGGGCGCCCGTTGCACCATGCGCTTGAAGTGGTGCAGCTCGCTCATGTTGTAGGCCACCACGAACAGGATCGCGGCCAGGGCGCACAGCGGGATATTGGCCGCCAGTGGCGCGAGAAACAGGATGATCAGCACCAGGACCAAGGCATGGACGATGCCCGCCAGCGGGCTGCTGCCGCCGTTGCGGATATTGGTCGCGGTGCGGGCAATCGCGCCGGTGGCGGCGAATCCGCCGAACAGCGGCGTGGCCAGGTTGGCGATGCCCTGGCCGATCAGTTCCTGGTTGGAGTCGTGGCGGGTGCCGGCCATACCGTCGGCCACCACCGCCGACAACAGCGACTCGATGGCGCCGAGCATGGCGATGGCGAAGGCCGGGCCGATCAGGTCCAGCACCCGGGGCAGGCTGATCTCGGGCAGCTGCAGCGCCGGCAAACCCTGGGGAATGCCGCCGAAGGCACTGCCGATGGTGGCCACGCCGTCGAACTGGAACAGTGACTGCAGGGCCGTGGCCAGGGTCATGGCGACCAGGGGCGCGGGCAGGCGTTTGAGTTGCGCGACCCTGGGCACGCCCCACAACAGCGCCAGGCTGAGCAGGGCCAGCAGGGTGGTGGCCAGGTGCAGGTCGGGCAGAGCCTGCAGCAGGTGCCAGAGCTTCTGGTGAAAGTGCTCGCCGCCGACGGCGGGCAGGCCGAAGAAGTCCTTCCACTGGCTGACCCAGATGATCACCCCGATTCCGGCGGTAAAGCCGAGTATTACCGGGTCCGGGATGAACTTGATCAGGGCCCCCAGGCGGCTGATGCCCAGCAGGAACAGGATGATCCCGGCCATCATGGTCGCCAGTTGCAGGCCGTTGACCCCGTACTTGGCGGTGACCCCGGCCAGAATCACGATAAAGGCCCCGGTGGGCCCGGCGATCTGCAAGCGGCTGCCGCCGAACAGCGACACCAGCAGGCCGCCGACGATGGCGGTGTAAATCCCCTGTTCAGGCTTGACCCCGGAGGCGATGGCGAAGGCCATGGCCAACGGCAGCGCCACCACGCCGACAATCACCCCGGACACCAGGTTGCGGGCCCAGTGCGCGCGTCCCAGCAATCCGGCTTTCCACGCCTCGCGTATGGCAATCATGGCTCACTCCTGAAGTCCGGCTTGCAGAACACGCAGCTCAATCATAGCCAAAGCCGGGAGGCGCAGCCCATGGCCTGAGTCAGTCTTTGCGCGGCTATCGGCTGCAGATGCTTGGGGATCGAGGGGCGCAGTCCGCGGCGTTGGTGTTCCAGCCTCAGCTACGCTTCGTACGTTGCCTCAGTATCGACTGAGCAGTCAGGTTCCAGGCAGGGTGCGGTGGTTAACAAAAGATAACGTGGCGTCGATTGTCAGACGTTTCTAAAGCCCGATAGGATAGGTCAGCTTCCGAAGGGGCTCTAGATTGCAGGTTTCAGGACGGTGTCCTGGATCCCATGCCCCGAACGGCGCCCTGTAAAGGTTGAACGACCTAACAATAATAAATGGGGGAAAGGTCTATGAGTGAGCCTGTCATGGGTGTGAGTTCCTGCCGCCCGCCGGCCTTGCGCAGATTTGCGTTGCTGGCTACAGCGCTCTCGCTGTTGGGGGTCGCCCTGTTGCCGGCCCCCGTCCAGGCCGCTGCGTCCGCGGCGGACACTGTCTACTCCACCGAATCGGCCAAGGCCAGCAAGGGCCTGATGCTCGATGTCGTGCATGCCGGTTCGCGCCTGGTCGCCGTTGGCGATCGCGGGCACATTCTCTATTCCGACGACCAGGGCCAGACCTGGACCCAGGCCAAGGTACCGACCCGGCAGTTGCTGACCGCGGTGTACTTCGTCGACGCTCAGCACGGCTGGGCCGTCGGCCACGATGCCCAGGTGCTCGCCAGCGAAGACGGCGGCCTGACCTGGACCAAGCAATTCGAAGACCTCAAGCGCGAAGCGCCGCTGCTGGACCTGTGGTTCCAGGACACCAGCAACGGTTTTGCCGTGGGTGCCTACGGCGCGCTGCTGGCCACCACCGACGGCGGCAAGCACTGGGAAGACGCCAGCGACCGCCTGGACAACGAAGACCAGTACCACCTCAACGCCATCGCCGCGGTGAAGGATTCCGGCCTGTTCATCGTCGGCGAGCAGGGCAGCATGTTCCGCTCCGCCGACTGGGGGCAGACCTGGGAACGCCTCGAAGGCCCTTATGAAGGTTCGTTCTTCGGCGTGATCGGCACCGCCCAGCCCGCCACGCTGCTGGCTTACGGCCTGCGCGGCAACCTCTATCGCTCCACCGATTTCGGCAGCACCTGGGAGCAGGTCGAGCTCAAGGCGGCTCGCGGCAGCCTGGAGTTCGGCCTGTCTGGCGCCACGCTGCTGGACGACGGCTCGCTGGTGATCGTCGGCAACGGCGGCAGCGTGGTGCGCAGCACCGACAACGGCTTGACCTTCAGCGTCTACAACCGTCCGGACCGGATCTCCCTGGCAGCGGTGACGGCGGCCGGCAATGGCAACCTGATTCTGGCGGGGCAGGGCGGTGTGCGCTCGACCTCGGCGAATGGCGCCGATCTCGGAAAATAATCAGGGCAAGCAAGCCGGGCCAATAATAAGAAGGCGGGAACACTTCCATGAGCAGTCATCAAACCGACAAGGCGACGTTTCTCGAGCGTCTGATTTTCAACAACCGCCCGGCAGTGATCGTCATCTGCCTGCTGGTCAGCGTTTTCCTGTTCTGGCAGGCCACGCTGATCAAGCCGTCCACCAGCTTCGAAAAAATGATCCCGCTCGAGCATCCCTTCATCGAGAAGATGATGGAGCATCGCAACGACCTGGCGAACCTGGGCAACACCGTGCGCATTTCGGTGGAGGCCAAGGACGGTGACATCTTCACCAAGGAGTACATGGAGACGCTGCGGCAGATCCATGACGAGGTGTTCTACATCTCCGGCGTCGACCGCTCGGGCCTGAAATCGCTGTGGAGCCCCAGCGTGCGCTGGACCGAAGTGACGGAGGAAGGCTTCGCCGGCGGCGAAGTGATCCCGCAGAGCTACAACGGCTCGGCCGACAGCCTCGACCTGCTGCGCAACAACGTGCTCAAGTCGGGCCAGGTCGGGCGCCTGGTGGCCAACGACTTCAAGTCGAGCATTGTCGACATCCCGCTGCTGGAGTCCTACCCGGACCCGGAGGACCAAGGCAAGCTGCTGGCCCTGGACTACCAGAAGTTCTCCCACGAGCTTGAGGAAAAGATCCGCGACAAGTTCGAGGCGCAGAACCCCAATGTGAAGATTCACATCGTCGGTTTCGCCAAGAAGGTCGGCGACCTGATCGACGGCCTGATCATGGTGGTGATGTTCTTCGGCGTTGCCTTCCTGATCACCCTGGTGCTGCTGTACTGGTTCACCTGGTGCATCCGCAGCACCATTGCCGTGCTCATCACCACCCTGGTGGCGGTGGTCTGGCAGCTGGGCCTGATGCACGCCGTGGGCTTTGGCCTCGACCCTTATTCGATGCTGGTGCCGTTCCTGATCTTCGCCATCGGCATTTCCCACGGCGTGCAGAAAATCAACGGTATCGCCCTGCAATCCAGCGGTGCCGACAACGCCCTGACCGCGGCCCGGCGCACCTTCCGCCAGCTGTTCCTGCCGGGGATGATCGCGATCCTTGCCGACGCCGTGGGCTTCATCACCCTGTTGATCATCGACATCGGGGTGATTCGCGAACTGGCCATCGGCGCGTCCATCGGCGTGGCGGTGATCGTGTTCACCAACCTGATCCTGCTGCCGGTGGCGATTTCCTATGTCGGCATCAGCAAGCGCGCGATCGAGCGCAGCAAGAAGGACGCCACCCGCGAACATCCGTTCTGGCGCCTGCTGTCGAACTTCGCCAGCCCGAAAGTCGCCCCGGTGTCGATCTTCCTGGCCCTGCTGGCCTTCGGTGGCGGCCTCTGGTACAGCCAGAACCTGAAGATCGGCGACCTCGACCAGGGCGCGCCGGAACTGCGTCCGGACTCGCGCTACAACAAGGACAACAACTTCATCATCAACAACTACTCCACCAGTTCCGACGTGCTGGTGGTGATGGTCAAGACGGCCTCCGAAGGCTGCTCGCGCTACGAAGCCATGGCGCCGATCGACGAGCTGATGTGGAAGATGCAGAACACCGAGGGCGTGCAGTCGGCGATTTCCCTGGTGACCGTGTCCAAGCAGATGATCAAGGGCATGAACGAAGGCAACCTGAAATGGGAAACCCTGTCGCGCAACCCGGATGTGCTGAACAACTCCATCGCGCGGGCCGACGGCCTGTACAACAACAATTGCTCGCTGGCGCCGGTGCTGATCTTCCTCAACGACCACAAGGCCGAGACCCTCGACCGCGCGGTGCATGCGGTGCAGGAGTTCGCCAAGGAGCACAACAAGGAGGGCCTGGAGTTCCTGCTGGCGGCGGGTAACGCGGGGATCGAGGCGGCCACCAACGAAGTGATCAAGCGCTCGGAACTGACCATCCTGGTGCTGGTGTACATCTGCGTGGCGGTGATGTGCATGATCACCTTCCGCTCGTGGGCGGCAACCCTGTGCATCGTCCTGCCGCTGGTGCTGACTTCGGTGCTGGGTAACGCGCTGATGGCGTTCATGGGCATCGGCGTGAAGGTCGCGACCTTGCCGGTGGTGGCGCTCGGGGTGGGGATCGGCGTGGACTACGGGATCTACATCTACAGCCGCCTGGAAAGCTTCCTGCGTGCCGGCCTGCCGTTGCAGGAGGCCTACTACCAGACCCTGAAATCCACCGGCAAGGCGGTGCTGTTCACCGGCCTGTGCCTGGCCATCGGCGTGGCTACCTGGATCTTCTCGGCCATCAAGTTCCAGGCCGACATGGGCCTGATGCTGACCTTCATGCTCTTGTGGAACATGTTCGGCGCGCTGTGGCTGCTGCCGGCGCTGGCGCGGTTCCTGATCAAGCCGGAGAAACTGGCGGGGCAGAAGGGCAACTCGCTGTTCGCCCACTAAGCTTCGAGGCATCAAGCAAAACCGCGACCCAGGTCGCGGTTTTTTATTGCCCGCCAAGGCTCACCGGTCCCTGTAGCCGCTGCCGAGCCCGCGAGGCTGAGATCGACCGGCACGGTCGCGGCGGTCTTCCTGGCCCAGGAGGGCCTTCGGCCCTGGCGCAGCCTGCAGCAGCGGCTACAGGGGGCAGTAGATGGCGAACTTTGCAATGCCACTACAGCCGCGCCGCGCCGGACCCGCTATCATGGCCGCTTTCCATTGCTGACTGACGACCATGACTGCCGCTACAGACACTTTGCTGACTGCCCTCCAAGCCTGCGACATGCTGGAAATCGACGGGCTGCATGCCTTCGACTTCACCCTTGACGACCAACAGCTGCTGATCGAATGCATGGACGGCCGCGCGGCCAAGCGCTGGAGTTTCAGCCTGGCCCAGGTCAACGCCGCGACCTTCGACGATACCCTGCAGAGCTGGACCATCGTCGGCGATTCCGGTGAGCACCGCCTGGTGTGCATGAGTGCTTTCAGTGCCCGTAACGATGAGGAGGATGAACATGAGGATGCGTAACTTCTGGCCACTGCTGATGGCTGGCAGTGTCGGCGCCATGGCCGTGCAGGCCGCGCCGGTCGAGACCCAGGAACTGCTGGTCGGTTCCTACACCCAGGGCCAGAGCGAAGGCATCTACCGCCTCAAGTTCGACGGCCGCACCGGCAAGATCGACGCCAAGCCGCTGCAGGTGGTCAAGAGCGCCAACCCGTCCTGGCTGACCCTGTCCAAGGACCAGAAACAGCTGTTCGTGGTCAACGAGAACGGGCCAGGACAAGCCGACCCGATCGGCCGGGTCAGCAGCTTCGGCATCGAAGCCAAGAGCCGCAAGCTGAACCCGATCAACCAGGTGCAGAGCCTGGGCAACGAGCCGACGCATTCGAGCCTGAGCGGCGATGGCCGCTACCTGTTCGTCAGCAACTATTCGGTGGTCGCGGATCCAGGCGGCAGCCTCGCGGTGTTGCCGGTTGGTACCGATGGCAAGCTGTCGCCAGTGGTCCAGCTCAGCAGCCACCCAGGCAGCCGGGTCAACCCCGAGCGCCAGGTGGCGGCCCACGTGCATTCGGTGGTGTCGTCGCCGGACGGCCAGTTCGTGTTCGCCAGCGACCTGGGCGCGGACAAGATCTTCGTCTACCGCTACGACCCCAAGGCCAACGCCGAGCGCCCCCTGACCGCGGCCGAGCCGGCGTTCGTCGAGCTGCCGCCGGGCAGCGGCCCACGCCACCTGCTGTTCAGCGCCGATGGCAAGCACGCCTACCTGACCCTGGAAATGAGCGCCCAGGTGGTGATGTTCGATTACCAGGACGGCAAGCTGAGCCAGAAGCAGATCCTCGACTTGACCAGTGGCGGCAAGGACAAGAAGGCGGCGGGCGCGCTGCATGCCTCGAAAGACGGCAAGTACCTGTACGTGAGCAACCGTGGCACGGCCAATCAGTTGCTGGTGTTCGCCATCGACGAAGCCACCGGCCAGCTCAAGGAGATCCAGCGCCGTTCGGTGGAGGGCGATCACCCTCGTGAGTTCAGCCTCGATCCGAGCAACAAATACGTGCTGATCGGCAACCAGAAGAGCAACGAAATCGTGGTGATCGAGCGCGACGCCAAGACCGGTTTCCTCGGCAAGACCGTGCAGAAACTGCCGTTCGATTCACCCAGCGATATCAAGTTCCTGGTGCGTCAATAAGCCACAGGCCCCGGTTGACGGGGCCTGAGCCTTTCTATTAATGACGCTGATATCTGCTACTGCTGGAAAAGATTTCAACCCGCCAACCCTCGGGCGTAGTTTTGCTTCACGGCCCGGCGCATCAAGGCTTCCGGGCAAACAAGCCGACTGCATACGAGGGTTACCCAATGAACTTCAATCTCTTCTCCGTGATCGCCGCTTCCGCCATCTCCGCTACCGTGGCCCTGCCAGCCAGCGCCAACGTGGAAATCAGCGAGAAAAAATCCGCGACCAACACCTACACCCAGAAATACCTGCAACAGAGCGCCAACTTCTACGCCGCCCTGGATCACAAGATCCAACACTGAAATTCCCCGCAACGCCCAGGTATGCAGGAGCGAAGTCACTGGCTTCCCTGGATGGACTCGTTCATCCAGCGGACCGGCAGTGATGTCGCTCCTGCATCACCTGTATGCGACGTTTTCCCTCATGCCAGGCAAATTAGCTTGGTAATGTCATATCGCCATATGTTTAAATTTGACGCTAATTAATTGACTCCTCCTTTCCAAGGATCGACAGCATGGCGATGCGTCTGGCAGTGGTTCTTCTGTTCCTTTATTCCACCCCGATTCTTTCGGCTGCCCAGCCCGTCGAGGGCGAGCCGGAAACCTCCCGCGAGCGCATGCTGACCCTGCTTGAGGATTGATTGGCCGCGGATTCACGATCAATCCAACTGATGGTGACTATGCACCGAGGTTGTTTCTGCGGCGGGCGCTTTTAACGGATTCTGTGGGCACGCAAATATGCCCACGGAGACCACCATGGCCCACTCGATCCTCACCTCTGCCAAGCGCGGCGCCTATGTCGCCATTGGCCTGTACCTGGCCATGGTCCTCCTGGTCAGCCTCTCGGCCCAGACCCCGTCGGCAGTGCAGCCGCCGATCCAGGTCGCTTACCCGGCCATCCAGTTCGAACACCGCGCGCAAGCCGCCGAACACTCAGCGGATGCGGGAGTGGCGCTGCTATGAAAGGACGCAGGTTCTGGGTCATTGCCGTCCTGGCGTTCATGACCAATGGCGCGTCCTTGCTGGGGATCGGGCAGGGTTCGGCGGGCTCGTTGGCCCGGGCCATCGAATGCAATCACAACATCGCCCACAACATCGAAACCGCCAAGGCCCTGGGCCTGCTGGCCGGCAACCCGCCAGCCAAACCCAGGGCCGCGTTCTTCGGCCCGTTCAGCGTCGATTGCTCGGCGTTGCAGATGTGCAGTGTGCTGGCCTGATCCGAGGAACAACCCTGTAGCCGCTGCCGCAGGCTGCGATAGGTCCGAAGGACCTCCTGCGGTCGGGAGATCGCTACGCCCGTTCCGGTCGATCGCAGCCTTCGGCAGCGGCTACAGGTCGGGGCCAGCCAGATGCATTTCGCGGCATTTAAGCCCCGTTACGGCCAGCCTCAAGCGAGATTCGCAAACCCATGTAGCCGCTGCCGCAGGCTGCGATAGGTCCGAAGGACCTCCAGCGTCCGAGAGATCGCAGCGCCCGTTCCGGTCGATCGCAGCCTGCGGCAGCGGCTACAAGGGTGGTTTGGCCATCACCTGGGTGAACAGCTCTGACTCCAGGAACCGCTGCAACCAGCGCTGCAAATGCCGGTAAGGCGTCTGCGTGAACCATTCGCGATCGACATGGGCGAACTGCCGCACGAACGGCGCCAGGGCCATGTCCGCCAGGCTTGGGTGGTCCGCCAGCAGGTAGTCGCGCTGGCTCAACAGTTCATCCAACTGCCGTAGAAATACTTCTCCCTGGCCGCGGTAATGCTCCATCGGCTGCTCGGGATAACGCTCGGCGTATTTGTAGCGATTGAGGTGCAGCTTGAACACCTGGTCGTTTTCCGCGATCAGCGCGTCGATCCGGTGCTGCGCCGGCCCATCGTCCTTCAGTAACCAATCCTGCGGATCGTGCTGGGCCATGGCCCAGCGCATGATATCCAGGCTTTCGTCGATCACCCGGCCGTCAACATTGAGCACCGGCACCGTGCCCTTGGGCGACAGCGCCAGCATCGCCGCCGGCTTGGCCTTGAGGCTGACTTCGACGATCTCCAGCGGCACCCCGCTGTAGCGCAGCGCGAGGCGCGCACGCATGGCGTAGGGGCAGCGGCGGAACGAATACAACGTATTCATTTCACCTCCAGGGTACTCAGGCCGTTGCCCTGGCGCCGTACCTGGATCTGCACCGGAATCCGCTCGTGCATTTCCTGCACGTGGGAAATCACCGCCACCTTGCGCCCCTGGGCCTGCAAGCCGTCGAGGGCGTCCATCGCCAGTTGCAGGGATTCCGGATCGAGGCTGCCGAAGCCTTCGTCGATAAACAGCGACTCGATCTTCAGCGTGCTGGAAGCCATGGACGCCAGGCCCAGGGCCAGTGCCAGGGACACCAGGAAGGTCTCGCCGCCGGACAGCGAATGCACCGAGCGCAGTTCATCGCCCATTTCCGTGTCCATCACCAGCAGGCCGAGCATGCTGCCGCCGCGCTTGAGGCGATAGCGCCGCACCAGCTGGCGCAGTTGCGCGTTGGCGTGATGCACCAGCAGATCGAGGTTGTAGGCCTGGGCGATCTTGCGGAAGGTGTCGCCGCTGGCCGAACCGATCAAGGCATTGAGTCGTGCCCAGCGCTGCCATTCGGTGTAGGCCTGGGCGATCTGCTCGCCCAGCGCCTGGTTGGCGTCTTGCCGACGCTGGTCCTCGGTCTGCTGGGCGCGCAGTTCGGCGCTCAGCTGTTCGCTGGCGGCCAGCTGGTTGTGCAGCTCGCCCAGGGCGCCGGCCAGTTGTTCGGCGTCGAGCTGGCCGTCGTGCTGGGCCTGATGGCTGTGCAGGCGCTGCTCGCGTTCGGTGACCAGGACCTTGGCTTGCTCCACCGCTTTTTCGCGCTCTTGCAACTGCTGGCGCAGCGCGGCGACCTGCTGGTCGTCGAGGCTGAGCAGTTGCTCCAGCGCGCCGTCGTCCAGCTCCGGGTGCTGCTGGCGCCAGTCGGCGATCTTGCTGCCCAGTGCCTGCTGCTCGGCCTCCAGGGCCAGTAGGCGTTCCTCCTTGCCTTGCAGTTCCGCGCCCAGCTGCACCAGCAGGCGACGGACTTCCTGCAACTGCTGGTTGGCCAGCACCTCGGCGGCGCGCGCCTGTTCCACGGCCTGTTCCAGATGCTGCTGCCACTGCTCGGCACTGCTGTGTTCGCCCAGCAGTTGTGCGAGCTTGCTGCGGGCTGCTTGCTGTTGCTCGGCCAGGGTATTGAACTGCTCCTGGGCGGCTTGCAGTTGCTGCGCGCGGGTCTGCTGGCGGTCCTGTTCCTTGTCCAGGGCCAGCTGGCGCTGTTGCTGCTCTTGCGCTTCTTCCTTCTGCTGGTCGAGCTGCTCCAGGCGCTGCATGACCTGCTGGTCGATCTGCATGAACGTTGCGGCCGGGTCGTTGCGCAGGGCTTCGAGGGTATCGGCCGGCAGCAGGGTGGCGAAGGCCGACAGCTCTTCTTCCAGGCGCTGGCGATCCGCGCCCAGCTGCTGTTGCTGCTGGGTCAGGTGATGCGTGGCCTCGTGGCTGGCTTCGATCGCCGCTTGCAGTTGCTGTTGCAGGCGCCCGGCGTCCTTTTGCAGTTTCAGCAGGGCGCCTTGGCGCTGTTCGTCCTGCTGGATGCTCTGGTTCAACTGGCTCAGTTGCTGGTTCAGCCAGGCATCGCGCTTGCCGGCATCCTGGTCGAGCAGCGCCGCCGACAACGGATGGGCTTCGATACTTGGCGCCAGGGCCTGCTGCTGGCTTGCCAGGTGTTCCTGTTGCTGGAGGAATTCCTTCTGCTGGGCGATCAGGCCGCCGACCTGGCTGCGCAGCTCGGCGAGTTTCTCCTTGAGTTCATCCACCGCCTTGCGCGCGTTGGCTTCTTCGCTTTCGTCGTGGCGCCCCAGGCTCTGCAGCAGTGCCTCGGGCTGATGGTAGGGATGCTCGTGGCTGCCGCAGACCGGGCAGGGCTGATCGTCCTGCAACTGCTCGCGCAGCTCTTCGACACTGGCACTGCGCGCCAGGCGCTGGCGTTCCAGCAGTTGCTGGGTCACCGTCAGGGTCTGTTCGGCGACCGTGAGTTCCGCCTTGCTCTGCAGGCCGATCCGGTTCAGCTCTTCGCGCTGGCGCGCCGCGGCCTGCAGTTTGTCCGCCAGCTCCGCGCCGCGTTTGTCCAATTCCTGTTGGCTGGCCCACAGCCGCGCCAGTTCTTCGAAGGCGCGCTGTTGCTTGCGGTTGTCCTGCAGCAGGTCACTGAGGATCTGCAACTGTTCGGCCACCGCGTGGGGCTCGGCGCCGGCTTCGCTGTACAGCACTTGCAGTTCATCGCGTTGCGCGGCCAGTTGCTGCGCGGCGCTGGCGGCCCGTTGTTGCAGGCCGGGCAGTTCTTCCTGGCCCTTGTTCAGCCGGTTGCCGGCCAGCATCAGCTGTTGCAGGCGATCGCGGTAGGCGTTCCAGGCATCGCTCAGCGGCGCCAGATGAGTACTGTGTTCCAGCTGTTCGGCAATCCGCTGCAAGCGTTCGCCCACCAGGCGCTGCTGTTCGAGCATGGCCTGGATCGCCTGCTGGCCTTGCTCGCTGGCCTGTTGCAGCTTGTCCTTGAGTGCGCCGGCTTCACCGCAGGTCTTGCCCAGGTGGGCGAGGGTGCTTTGCTCGGCAAAGGCCTCGCGCAGCAGCGGCGCGCTGGTGTTTTGCTGTTCCTGGGCGCCGAGCAGCGCGGCCTGGGCCGTGCTCAGTTGTTGCTCCAGTTCGCTTTGGCGTTGTTGCTCTGCGCCTTGTTGCTGACGCTGTTGCTGGATCTGTTCGCGCAGCGGCGTCAGTTGCTGGTTCAGTTCCACCTGCCGGGCGAACTGATGGCGTTGCGGCGCCAACTGCTCCAGGCGGGTCAGCCGGGTCCGCTCGCTGGCCAGGCCTTCCCAGGCCATTTGCGCCTGTTGCAGTTGCTCGGCGGCGCTCTGCTGCTGGTCTTGCAACTGCTGCAATTCCTTGAGCCAGCCGTGTTGCAGCTCCAGCTGCTTGAGCTGCGCCTGCTGGGCCTTGAGCTGCTGCTGGGCGGCGTCGAAGCGCTGGTCCAGTTCGGCGCGGGCCTCGGGCTCCAGCGGGGTGATGCCGCTGGCCTGGGCCTTGAGGGTCTTGTGCTGTTCCTCGGCGTCCTTGCTTTTGCTGTAGGCGCGCCGCCCGAGCTGGCTGTAGATCGAGGTGTTGGTGAGCTTTTCCAGCAGCTCGCTGCGTTCCTTGTCGTCGGCCTTGAGAAAGGCGCTGAACTCGCTCTGGGCCAGCATCACCGCGCGGGTAAACTGTTCGAAGTTGAGCCCCAGCTTGGCTTCGATCAATTGCTCGTAGTCGCGCTTCTGGCTGGCCAACAGTTGGTTGCTGTCCAGGTCGTGCAGGCTCTGCTTGCTGGCCTGCAGCTTGCCGTTGGCCTTGTCCCGGGCACGGTTGGTTTCCCAGCGGGCGCGGTAGCGATGGCCGTCGATGCCGACAAAGTCGACCTCGGCGTAGCCGCTGCCGGTGCCACGGCGCAGCAGGGTGCGCGGGTCGCTGGTGAGCATTTCGCTGTCGACCTCCGGCACCTTGGTTTCGCGGCCGATATTGTTCAGCCGCGGCACCGCGCCGAACAGCGCCAGGCACAGGGCGTCGAGCAGGGTGCTCTTGCCGGCGCCGGTGGGCCCGGTAATGGCGAACAGCCCGGCGCTGGCCAGGGGCTCGGCGGTGAAGTCGATTTCAAAGGGGCCGGCCAGGGAGGCCAGGTTCTTCAGGCGGATGGCAAGAATCTTCATGGCTGCTCCTCCTCGTGCTGCACTTCCTGGAGCAGTTGCGCGAAGTCCTTGAGGGTCTGTTCGTCCACCTCGCTGCCGTAGCTGTCCAGCCAGGCGCGGCTGAACAGGTCCTGCGGGCTGAGCTGGTCCAGCTCCACCAGTTGCGCGGCGCCGTCGTCGCCCTCGCGGCCGCCATTGCCGGCGTATTCGGCGGCAATCCGCACCAGGCGCACGGCCTTGCCCTGCAGGGCGCTTTCCACTTGCTGGCGCAGGTCCGGCTGCGGCTCGTCCAGGCGCACCCGCACTTCCAGCCAGGGCTGGCGCTGTTCTTCGGCCAGCAGGTCGATGTCCGGCAACTCGGCCAGTTGCAGCAGGATCTCCGCCAGCGGTGCCGGGCCCAGGCGTTGCAGGTTGACCGCGCGCGGGATCAACCGCGGTTCGACGCTGACCAGGGTCTCGCCGTCGAGCTGGATATCGAGGATCTGGTGCTGGTAGCCGATCTCGGAGAACGACAGCGGAATCGGCGAGCCGCTGTAGCGGATGCGCTCCTCGCCGTTGACCTTCTGCGGCTTGTGCAGATGCCCCAGGGCCACGTAGCTGATGCTCGGGCCGAACAGACTGGCGGGCAGGGCCTCGGCGTTGCCGATGATCAGGCTGCGCTCGGAGTCCTCCGACACCGAGCCACCGGCCATATGCGCGTGGCTGATGGCGACCAGCGCCTGGCCCGGCTGGCGCTTGGCGTTGGCCGCGGCGATCAGCCATTCATGCACCTGGCCGATGCCCCGCAGGTAATCGTCGCCCAGGTGCGGCCCCGTGACTTCCGCCGGCCGCAGGAACGGCAGCGCCAGGCACCAACCGGCAATCGCGCCGCTGGCATCGGGCAACGGCAGCAACAGACGCTCACTGTCCAACTGCCCATCGTCCAGCCACAACACCCGGCCCAGGGCATGGGTGCGCAGACGCCGCATCAAAGGCGCCGGCAACTCGATGCGCGAACCCGAGTCATGATTGCCGGCGATCATCACAATGGTCAGGCCGGGCTGCTGTTCATGGGCGCTGACAATAAAGTCGTACAGCCGCTCCTGGGCTTTGACCGGTGGGTTGACCGTGTCGAAGATATCGCCGGCAATCAGCAGCACATCAGGGCTGTGCAGCACCAGCTGGCGCAACAGCCATTCAAGAAAGCAGGCATGCTCGAAATCGCGTTCCTGGCCATGGAGGTTCTGCCCCAGGTGCCAGTCGGAGGTGTGAAACAGACGCAAGGCAAACTCCGCAAACAATCAGGTGAGCCGCAGGGAAGAGGAGAGCGGCGTGAGGGGGGAGAGTTTAATGGTAAATCGGGTGTGGGGTTTGGTTGGATGGCGGTTGCGTTTAGCCGCAGGTTGCCGGTGTCTGGCTGGAACCTGCATAAAAGGCTGCTAGCACTCGCTCAACATTCTTTTTTACCAAGAGAGAGAGCGCCCTCTACACGGACATTCCCATCTCGAGTGCCTGGGGCTCGAACCCCAACTCTGTGTACATACGGGTTGCATGTGCATTGAACGTCCACACCGACAGCCTTAAATCTTTGGCATTGTGTTCGATTGCCCAGTCTTGAACGAGTCGTACAAGGGTTCGACCAATACCTTTTCCCCAAAATTGCTCGTCTACACACACCGATCCAATACGAACGAAATCCAGCGGTTGCATCAGTGGACCGGAGCTTGTCGACAGGCTGGCAGAAATAAAGCCAGCGGCCTGGTGGCCGATATTCGCAATGAAAACAACCTGGGTCGGTTTCTCGAAAAAACTCATCCAGTGCGGGAGGTCGCGCGAAAAGTCCTGGGTGGCAGCAGTGTAAATATCGGGACGGGCAGCGTGATGAATCGCGTTGAGTAATTGTCCCAACTCACAAATGGTCAGCGCATCCTCTACGGTCGCCGTTCGGTACGTGATGGCTGTATCCATGATGGGCAATTCTCCTTGAGTGTTAAGCCATTACCGCTAAGGGTTGAAATCAGTACACAACGAATGGCTTCGACGCTGTCACTTCATAGCGCTGACGCGGCACGAACCTTACAGTCAACTGATTCGGAAAAGACGGGATATCGCAACTAAAGCTTTCTCACCGTCGGCCTCATAGAGGCTATATAAGGTTGTTTGATCGGTAAGATGATGCAGGC
The DNA here is from genome assembly GCF_059421865.1 of Pseudomonas sp. GW821-FHT02B10. Lineage (NCBI taxonomy): Bacteria > Pseudomonadati > Pseudomonadota > Gammaproteobacteria > Pseudomonadales > Pseudomonadaceae > Pseudomonas > Pseudomonas sp. GW821-FHT02B10. The sequence continues at coordinate 77,559 of NZ_JBWKVU010000018.1, forward strand.
GGAAATGGTTGTAGAAAGCTTGGCCTAGACGTTGTTCTTTGAAGAACCCTCGATTCCACAGGTCTAGAAACTCTTCATAGACGGCGCTCTCGATTTCCAGCGATCTGCTATCCATGTGAACCTCGATTGATGATGAGCGCTGGCGAGATCCTATAAAGCTCATGATGGTTGTGCAATGCCCCCTCAGTTGAACGTCCGCCTTTGGGTAGCCAATTGCGAAGGGCTGTAATCGAGCCTGAGTCAGCATCATCGGAAACTGGACAGTGATTATAGGAATCTTTGAATGGGTCATCAGAGTAATGACTTGAGAGCAGACTTCATTGATGTGCTTGATGAGGTCTCAATGCTGATGTTCAGCGAATACGAACAACTTGGCGTTGTGCCAGACAATCATGCGTTGGCCCAGGTAGGTCTGGAAAATGGCAGGGAAATAGTCCTTGATTATGTCGATCACGGGGAGGCTGGCATAGCGTTTGAACATCTGTGTTACATGATTAAGGAACCACCCCTCATTATTTCTGAACACTGTCGAGCGGCCTTGGCTCGAATCGCCAAGACTTTGGAAATGCCATTCACCGGATAGTTGAAGCGTTGCTTTGGCTACGGCTACTGGCGGAACGCAGACTGCCGGAGAAATTCAGATTGCCTATCGTCAGGCTTACCCGATAACGCACAAACTAGCTCACACCCGCGCCAGCAGTTGCAGGTACATCTTTTCAATCAGATTCCTGCATTCCCGCCAGGCAGCACCCAGCCCACGCTTTTCGTACTGCTCGAACAGTTCAAAACGTTCCAAATGCAATCCGGTAACGCATCGCATCATGCTGTCGGAACGCACCAGCCGGGATAGCCCGACATCAAGCTCTCGATAGGTCTGGCTCGATTGAATAAGCCACCCCAACTCAGTTTGCTCGGCATTGCAAAACAACAACTGGCAATTCGCGTTCAGCTCTCGGTCAAGAATCGAGCTCAGCCGCTCTCGCAGGAGGTCGGCTGGCTGGAGTGCGCTGCCCTTCAAATGGGTGACAAGCAGAAATCGGGCGCTGGAGGTGATGATCAAGATTCGTGGCCTGCCTCGACGGGAGAGAGCGGGGATTAGCTCACTCTCGGCCCGTGCTGAGGAAGGGGAAAATTCTGAAATGGAGGTGGGAATTGGCTCGGACGGTTGCCGGGTTTTCTCGATTATTTCGGATACAGCGGCGGCAGGCTGCTGGTGTCGGCCAGCGGGGTCTGTACATGTTCGGCGATCGGGATGGCGCGGATCGCGCGCCACAGTTCTTCGCCTTGCCAGTAGTGGCCGGTTTCGCTGTAGAGCGCGCCGTTGAGGCCGTCCAGGGCGTCGGACAGGGGCACGAAGCGGGCGGCCATGTCGGCCAGGGTTTCCGGTTGCTGGCGGGCCCAGGCATCCAGGGCCTGGCGGGTGGCTTGCGGGTCGTTGGCCAGGCAGGCGCGCTTGAGGTCGTCGAGCAGGGTGCGCGGGTTGGGGCCGGCCTGCACAGCGCGCAGGATTGCCGGTTGCCAGCGTGCGCGCCACCAGAGGCCGAAGCCGAGCAGGGTGGTGCAGGCGAGCAGCAGGGTGCTGAGTTTCCAGGCCCACAGCGTGCCGCTGTCGCCACCGGCGCCAGATGGCGTCGTGCCGGCCGGGGTGTCCACCACCAGGCTCGGGTTGTTCGCCACTTGCAGAGTGCGCGCCGGCAGGCTGCTGCGTTCCAGGTGGTCCTCATGGGTGTTCCACCAGACCACTTCCAGTGCCGGTAGGTCGATGCTGCCGCTGCGGTTCGGCACCAGGGCCTGGCTGTCTTCGCGGCTGCCGATCAGCCCGCGGTCGCTGACCTGGTTGCTCAGCTGCGGCTGGTCCGGGTAGCTGCGCAGGCCGTTGGCTTCGGTCACCGGCAAGGGTGGCAGCTGCGAGCTGGACAGGCCCTCGGCCTTGAGGGTCAGACTGCGAGTCAGCGAGTCGCCGACCTGGCTGTGGTCCGGCTCGGGGTTCCAGCTTTCCCCCAGGCTCAGGCTGCGGGCCGGCAGCCAGGGCGCGTCGGCCGGGTATTCGGCCGGCTTGGCCTTGACCGTCAGCGGCATCTGCGCCGAGCTCACGTGCATCAGCTTGCCCGGCTTCAGGCCCTGGGGCACCGGGTCCTGGGTGCTGGCAGTGTCGGCCAGGGTGGCACTGAAGGTCAGCTCCGGAATGTCCAGCACGCCGCTGTGCTGGGGGAAGATCGCGTAGCGGATCTCGATCACGCCGTGGCGCACGCCGTTGATGACTTTTTCATAGGTGCGCGACTCGCCGAGCTGTTCGACCCGGGCGTCGTCGATCTGCAACGGCGTCAGGCTGCTGTCGTCGTACAGCGACACCGAGTGATAGATGTGCAGGGTCAGCACTGCCTGGGCCTGCACGTAGACGCTGTCCTGGTCGAGGCTGGCGTCGATGAACACCGGCTCCAGCGGCGCGCTGTCGCTGCGGCTTGCGCTTTGCAGCACCTGCAGGGTGATCGGCTGGCTCTGTACGTCGCCCAGTTGCAGGGCCGGGATCACCACGGTGCCGGTGGTCCTGGGCAGCAGGGTGATGATCCAGCGGGTGATGGCGCGGTTGTCGCCGTTGAGGCTGGTCAACTGGTTGACCTGGCGCGTGCCCTGGACCTCGAACTGCGCTTGCAGCGGGGTCAGGTCGGGTTTGCCGAACAGCGTGACATTGTTGGATTCCAGGGTCAGCTCGACGGTTTCCCCGGAGTTCACGCGGCTGCGGTCGACACTGGCGACCAGCCCCTCGGCCCGGGCAGCAAAGGCGCCGAGTGTCAGCACAAGCGTGAGTAAGAGGGCGGTGAAGCGGGTCATCGAATTTTTCCCTGATCCTGATGTTGTTGCTGTTCGTACCAGAACTTGCGGCGCAGCAGTTCGCCCGGATCGTCCGGAATCTGCCGCAGCCATTGTTCCAATGCTTGACGGTGTTCGCCGTCGAAATTGTCCTGGGCATCGCGCAGCGGCGGCGTGGTGGTCTGTTCGTCGCCCAGTTCGCTGCCGGGAACCGCATCGTTGCCCGGGGTGGCGACCTCGTCGTCCGTCGCCTCGTCGGCGCTGGTGGGGTGGCTGTTCTCCGGCGGCTGCTGGCCTGGGGTGACCGGTGCCTGGGTCGCCGCGCCGGCTTGCGGCGGCTGGCGGGTTTCGTCGTTGTCCTGGCTTTCGCCCTTGGCTGGTTCTTCCGGCGGCGCGGGCTCGGTTTCCTGCAGCAGGCGTTCGACCAGGGCCTTGTTCTTTTGCGCGGCGGCAAGCTCAGGTTGCAGTTCCAGGGCCTGCTCGTAGGCATCCAGCGCGGCTTCCAGCTCGCCGCTCTTGGCCAGGGCGTTGCCACGATTGTAGTGGGCGCGGGCGTCGTTGCCTTCGGCAAAGCGCTGAGCGGCAGCGGCGTAGTTGTCGGCCTCGTACAGCGCCACCCCTTGCCACTGTGGGTCTTCAAAATGCTGCGCCGCCTCGCCGGGCCGCTTCTGTTCCAGCAGGCGCTGGCCCTGCTGGTCGGGGCGCAGCCACAGGTCGTTGAACTCGAAGGCGTAGCTGGGCTGCGGCACGGCGAACAGCAGCAGCGGCAGGCAGAACAGCCAGCCGCGGCGCCCGGCGCAGGCGGCCAGCAGCAACAGCGGCAGGAGCAGCCAGTAACCCTGGTCGGCCCAGGTGTCCAGGCGCAGGGTCTGGCCGTCGCTGCGCAGGTTCTGCGGACCGCTGAGCAGGCCCAGGCCGCGCAGGTCGTTATCGTCCAGGCGCGCCGGGCGATAGCGGCCGCCTATTTCGCCGATGAAGCGCTTCAGGCTCGGACCGTCGAGGCGCGACATGAGGATCGCGCCCTGTTCGTCCTTGAGAAAGCTGCCGTCTTCCTGGGCCACCGGCGAGCCCTGGCGGCTGCCGATCCCGAGCATCAACAGCTGCGGTGCCTGGCCACCGAGGGCCTGGCGGATGCCTTGGCGTTCCTGCTCGCTCAGGGACGAGCCGATCAGCAGGATCCGGCCCTGGCCCAGTGCACCCTGGTCCAGCAGCTTCAAGGCTTTTTGCAGGGCCAGGTCGGCGCGATGGCCGGGCTGGGGCATGATCGACGGCTTGAGGGCTTCCAGCAGGTTGCGGCTGGTGGCCAGGTCGTCCGACAGCGGCACCAGGGTGTGGGCGCTGCCGGCATAGACCACGATTGCCGTCTGCGCATCGCTGCGTACCTGCAACAGGTCCAGCAGCTTGCGCCGGGCCTGTTCCAGGCGATTGGGCGGGACGTCGCCGGCGAGCATTTCCGGGGTCAGTTCCAGCAGCACCACCAGCGGGTCGGCCGGTTTCTGGCTGGTCTGTTCGACCCGCTGCCAGCCAGGGCCGAGCAGGGCCAGCACGGCGAGAATCCAGGCCAGGCCGAGGGCGATCCACGGCAGTTTGCTTTCGCGGCCGTTGCCGCCGCTGAGCAGGGCGGCGTGAAAGGCCAGCGGCAGGATCATCTGCCAACGGCCAGCGCGTTTCTGCCGGTGCCACAACTGCCACAACAGCCAGCCGAGCAGCGGCAACAGCAGCAGCCACCAGGGACGGAACCAGTGGGGCCAGAGTTCGGCCCAGAACGGCGCGCTCATCGACGCCTCCGCAGGCGCAGGCGTTTGAGCCGTTCGCGCCAGTCTGGCAAAGGTTGCAGAAAGCGCTCGCGGGTGAAGAAGCGTTGCAGCGGATGGTCCGGCCAGCGCTCGCGCACCACCAGCAGCATGCTCAACAGCAGCGCCGCGGCCAGCGGCCAGCTGTACAGCGCCTGCGCCGAACGAGCCTGGGTCGGCTGCTGGGTCACCGGTTCCAGTTGGTCGAGGGTGTCCTTGATCGCTTGCAGCTCCTGGCTGTCGCGGGCGCGGAAGTAGCGCCCGCCAGTGGCTTCGGCGATGGCCTTGAGGGCCGGCTCGTCGAGGTCCAGGCTCGGGTTGAGGCCGAGGAAACCCAGGGTGCCGCTTTGCTCCGGGTCGGCGCCGATGCCGATCGGGTAGATCTTCACGCCTTCTTCGGCGGCCAGGCGGGCGGCGGTCAGCGGGTCGATTTCGCCGCCGTTGTTGGCGCCGTCGGTGACCAGGATCAGCACCCGGCTCTGCGCCGGACGCTGGCGCAGGCGCTTGAGCGCCAGGCCGATGGCGTCGCCGATGGCGGTGTTCTTGCCGGCGATGCCGATCTTCGCTTCGTCCAGCCAGACGCGCACGGTGTGCCGGTCGAAGGTCAGCGGCGCTTGCAGGTAGGCCTTGCTGCCGAACAGGATCAGGCCGACGCGGTCGCCTTCGCGGCTTTCCAGGAAGTCGCCGAGCAGGTGCTGGACCAGGTTCAGGCGGCTGACGTCTTCGTCCTGCCACTGCATGTCGGGGAAGTCCATGGAGCCGGACACATCCACCGCCACCAGCAGGTCGCGACCGCTGGCGGCCACCGGCAGCGGTTCGCCCAGCCATTGCGGGCGGGCGGCGGCCACCAGCAGCAACAGCCACAGCAGGATAAAGGGGGCCTGCTGGCGCCAGGTCGGCAGGTTGGCTCGGGCGCGGCGTTTGGCCAGGCCTTCCAGGTCGCTGAGGAAGCTGACTTTTAGCGCCGGTTCGCCGCTGTCGGCCACCGGCAGCAGCACCCGCAGCAGCCAGGGCAGCGGCAGCAGGGCGAAGATCCACGGCCAGGCGAACTCAAACATGTTTGCGAATCCAGATTTCCACCGCCTGGGTCAGGCCGGCGATGGCCTTGTCGTCGAGCTTGCACTCGGGCTTGTAGGCGCCTTCCACCAGGACCATCCAGCGCGTGAGGCCGGCCGCCGGGCAGCGGTTGTCGAGGAACGCCAGCCACTTGCGGCCGTTGAGGGTATGGCTCTGGCTGTAGGGGTAATGGTTGCGGCACAGGCGCTTGAGCAAGCCATTGAGCTGTTGCAACCAGGCACCGGCGGGCGCGCCGTCGTAGGGCTTGGGCAGCAGCGCCAGTTCGGCGAGGGCGGCCAGGCGCAGCGGGTCCAGCGGTTGTTCGGCGCGGGGCAGGGCGCGTTGGCGCGGCCAGAAGCGCTTGAGCCGCCACAGGCCGAAGCCGAGCAGCGGCAGCAACACCAGCAACAGCCACCAGCCCGGTGCCGGCGGCCACAGGCCGATGGCGGGCGGGGCGATCAAGGGTTGCAGTTGCTCGAGGCTGCTCATCGGGTTTTCCCCGGGCGTTGCGGGTTCAGGTACTCGCGCAGTTGCTCGACCATTTCGCTCTGGGTGCTCAGGGGCATCAGCAGCACCCGCAGCTTCTGCGCCAGCAGTTCCCAGCGGGCGATGCGCGCTTCGCTCTGCGCCCGGTAGGCCTGGCGCAGTTCGTAGTTGAGGGTGTCCAGCTCCAGCTGCGCGCCGCGTTCGGCGAAGCGCAGCAGGCCGGCGGCGGGCAGGGCGTGGTCCAGCGGGTCGGACAGCGGCATCAGCAGCAGGTCGCAGTGGCGCGACAGCAGGCTCAGTTGCTGTTCGGCGGCGTCGCTCAGGGCACGCTCGTCGCAGATCACGATCACCAGGCTGCCCGGGCGCAGCACTTCGCGGCCACGGCGCAGGGCGGTGCCGAGGGCGTCGCGCTCGGGTTCGGTTTCGCTGTGCAGCGACTGGTTGACCCGCACCAGACGGTTGAGCAGTTGCAGCAGGCTCTGTTTGCTGCGCCGCGGCTTGATCTCGTAGTGCTCGTCGTCGCCGAACACCAGGCCGCCGACCCGGTCGTTGTGGCCCAGGGCGGCCCAGCCGATCAGGCTCGCGGCCTGGGCGGCGAGCACCGACTTGAACATCAGCCCGGAACCGAAGAACAGCCGCCGGCTCTGCTCGACCATGATGAAGATCGGCCGTTCGCGCTCTTCGTGGAACAGCTTGGTGTGGGGTTCCTGGGTGCGCGCGGTGACGCGCCAGTCGATGCTGCGCACGTCGTCGCCGGCCTGGTAGACCCGCACCTGGTCGAAGTCGACGCCACGGCCGCGCAGCTTGGAGTGGTGCAGGCCGACCAGCGGGCTGCGCTGGCTCGGCGTGGAAAACAGCTGCACTTCGCGCACGCGATGGCGCATCTCGATCAGCTCGGCGAGGCTGACGCGGATGCCCGGGGCATCGACAGGGCTGGCGTTCATCGGGGTCAAGCGACGGCTACGACGTCGAGAATCCGCTGGACCACCCGGTCCTGGTCGATGCCGGCGGCTTCTGCTTCGAAAGACAGAATGATGCGGTGGCGCAACACATCGAACAGCACCGCCTGGATGTCCTCGGGGCTGACGAAGTCGCGCCCGGCCAGCCAGGCGTGGGCCCGGGCGCAGCGGTCGAGGGCGATGGAACCGCGCGGGCTGGCGCCATAGGCGATCCATTCGGCCATCTCCGGGTCGAACTTGGCCGGGGTGCGGGTGGCCATCACCAACTGCACCAGGTATTCCTCCACGGCGTCGGCCATGTACAGGCCGAGGATTTCCTTGCGCGCGGCGAAGATCGCCTGCTGGCTGATGCGACGCTCGGGCTTGGTTTCGCCGTTCAGCGCCTCGCCACGGGCCTGTTGCAGGATGCGCCGTTCGACGGCGGCGTCGGGGAAGCCGATCTTGACGTGCATCAGGAAACGGTCGAGCTGGGCTTCGGGCAGCGGGTAGGTGCCTTCCTGCTCGATGGGGTTCTGCGTGGCCATCACCAGGAACAGCGGCGACAGCTCATAAGTGCTGCGGCCGACGCTGACCTGGCGCTCGCCCATGGCTTCGAGCAAGGCCGACTGGACCTTGGCCGGGGCGCGGTTGATTTCGTCGGCCAGCACCAGGTTGTGGAAGATCGGCCCTTGCTGGAATACGAAGCTGCCGGTTTCCGGACGATAGATTTCGGTGCCGGTGATGTCGGCCGGCAGCAGGTCGGGGGTGAACTGGATGCGATGGAACTGCGCTTCGATGCCTTCGGCCAACTCTTTGATGGCCTTGGTCTTGGCCAGGCCCGGGGCGCCCTCGACCAGCATGTGGCCGTCGGCGAGCAGGGCGATGAGCAAGCGCTCGATGAGTTTTTCCTGGCCGAGAATCTGCGTTGAAAGAAAGGTTCGCAGCGCGAGTAGCGCTTCACGATGTTCCATCGATGACTGTTCCTGCAGAGGGTGACCGAGGGCGTTCGAATAACGCCAAGGCTGGGGGCGTTACTTTAATCCATCCGGGCCCCCGGCGACTAACGGCACCTGGCAAATTTCTGTAAATAACCGGCAACCCCCGGGTCGTATCACGAGACCTGGGGGGGAGGAAGGCGGCAGGTGCCTGGCGCGTCGCCCTGACGGCCGCTGTGTCGGAATGCCTGCGCACTGGGTCTACCTGAAACTCCGCGACGCCCGGTTGACGGCCGCTGCGCGCCCGATCGCAGCCTCGCTGCGCTCGGCAGCGGCTACAGGTAAAGGCCAGGGCCAGCGCCGCCCCGTGGAAACCGGAGTCGTGCGTGGTCCTGTAGCCGCTGCCGAGCCCGCGAGGCTGCGATCGAGGACGCAGTCCTCGCAAGGCCTGCGCACCGGGCCTACCTGAAACTCCGCGGCGTCCGATTGACGGCGCGTCAGTGGCGGGCGCTCAGTTCTTGAAGCTGGAGTGCTTGCGGCCCTGGTCGCACAGGGCGAAGACCACCACCATCACCGCCGAGACCGCCAGGATCAGCGCCACCCCGTCGGTCGAGTGAGTCGCCGAGTTGGCCACCAGGGCCAGCCCGCCCAGGGGCGCCAGGCCACCGGCGATGGCGGTGCCGATTTCACGGCCGGTACCGAAGCCGGAGGAGCGGGTCTGGGTCGGGAACTGGCGGCTGAGGAACGAGCCCTGGGGCGCGAACATCATCGGCGCCAATACCCCGGTGCCGATGGCGATGGCCAGGTAGATCATCAGCGGCTCGCCGGTATTGAGCAGGCTCAGGAACGGATAGGCGAACAACACCGAGCACAGGCCGCCGAGCATCAGCACCTTCTTGCTGCTCCACTTGTCGCAGAGCCAGCCGAAGCAGGGCACGGCGACTATCGCCACCAGGCTGGCGATGGTCACCGACAGCGAAGTGACATGGGCCTCGACGCCTTTGTACTGGGTCAGGTAGGCCAGGGAGAAGGTCTTGAAGATGTAGCTCAGGGCGTTGTAGCCGATGGCCACGAACAGCACCACGGCCAGGCCCTTGAGGTCGTTCTTGAACAGCAGCTTGAGGGGCGAGGCCTGGGCCTTGGCACTGTGCTTTTCCTGCGCCTTGTCCAGCTTCTCGAACTGCGGGGTTTCCGGAATGCTGCGCCGTACCCACAGGCCGACGCCGACCAGGGCGATGCTGCAAACGAACGGAATGCGCCAGCCGCCGGAGAGCAGGAAGTCGTTGCCGTTCATGGTCAGCAGGTAGACGGTCAGCGACGACAGCAGCAGGCCCAGGTTCAGGCCCAGCGCCGGCCAGGCCCCCTGGCTGCCGCGCTTGCCTTCGCTGGCGTGCTCATAGGAGGTCACCGCCGCGCCGGACAGTTCGGCGCCAGCACCGAGGCCCTGGATGATCCGCACCAGCACCAGGATGATCGGCGCCCAGATGCCGATCGAGGCATAGCTGGGAATCAGGCCGATCAGCGTGGTGCACACACCCATCATGCAGAAGGTGATGACCAGCACCTGCTTGCGCCCGAACCGGTCGCCCAGATAGCCGAACAGCACGCCGCCGAAGGGCCGGGCGATAAAGCCGATGGCAAAGGTGGAGAACGCCAGCAGCGAGGCGACTTTCGGGTTGCTGGGGTCGAAGAAGATTTTCGAGAAGACGATGGCCGCCATGGTGGCGTACAGATAGAAGTCGTACCACTCCAGCATCGAGCCGAAGATGGTCGCCGCCGCGACCTTGCGCAGGCGTTTTTGTTTTTGTTGTGGCGTTTCGCATGCGGCCGGGGCCGCCTCATGGACTGACATCTGAGGGTTCCTTGTTGTTTGTAGTTATTTTCAAGCGGGCGCCAGGCACCCGTGCAGCGGGGATCAACGGGCTTTGAGGATTCTCTCGGCAATCATCTGGCCGATGGGGATGGCCGAGGTCGCGGCCGGCGAGGGGGCATTGCAGACGTGGACCATGCGCGGGGTTTCGGCGAACAGGAAGTCGTGCACCAGGGTGCCGTCGCGCATCACCGCCTGGGCGCGAATCCCGGCCTCATACGGCAGCAGGTCGGCGACTTCCAGGGACGGGCAGTATTTGCGGCACTGCTCCAGGTAGCCGCGCTTGAACAGCGAGTTCTTCATTTCCGTGGTGCCGGAACCGAGGTTGTTCCAGATGGTTTTCCAGAAACCGGGGAAGGTTGCGTACTCGGCCACGTCGCGCCAGTTGATGGAGAACTTGCGATAGTTTTCCCGGCCCAGGCCGAGTACGGCGTTGGGCCCGACCGTGACGCTGCCGTCTATCATCCGGGTCAGGTGCACGCCGAGAAACGGCAGCTCCGGATCGGGGATCGGGTAGATCAGGTGATTGACGATGGCGTTCTTCGCCGCCGGCAGGCGGAAGTACTCGCCGCGGAACGGGATGATCTGGTGGTCGATCCTGACCCCGGCCAGGGCCGCCAGGCGATCCGATTGCAGGCCGGCGCAGGCCACCAGCTGGCGGGCGCTCCAGACCTTGTCGTCGCTGCTGATGGTGACCTTGTCGGTGGTTTCTGCGATGGCGCGCACCGTGGTTTGCAGCTGCACTTCGCCGCCGGCCTGCTGAATGACCCGGGCCATGGCTTCGCACACCTGCTTGTAGTCGACAATACCGGTGGCATCGAGGAACAGGCCGCCGAGGCCGACGATGTTCGGTTCGCGCCGCTGCAGCTCTTGCGCATCCAGCCGTTCGACCTTCAGGCCGTTCTGCTGCGAGCGCTCGTACAAGGCATGCATGCGCTCGACTTCCAGCGGCGTGGAGGCCACCAACAGCTTGCCGCAGACCTCGAACCTGATCCCGTGCTGGATGCAGAAATCCTTGGTCGCCTGGGCGCCGCGCTTGCACAGGTCGGCCTTGAGGCTGCCCGGGGCGTAGTAGATGCCGGCGTGGATCACGCCGCTGTTGTGGCCGGTCTGGTGCCGGGCCAGGAGGTTTTCCTTTTCCAGGATCAGCAGCGAGGCGCCGGGCTGGCGTTCGAGCAGCGCCATGGCGGTGGCGAGGCCAACGATGCCGCCGCCGATGATGCAGTAGTCGTAGATCATGCAGATGTCACCTTGGTTATTCTTGTTTGGGTCTGATCATCAGGTTGTCAGACAAAGCTAAGCAAACAAAAGACGCCGCGCGGCAGCGTCCGCCAGACAGTGGGTTTCAGGGGGTTAATCGATACTCGGCAGGTCGATTTTCAAGCGTTTGGCCGCGGCTCGCAGGTGCGCTTCGGCGCAGGCGGCGGCCTGCTGCCGGTCACCGGCGGCGATGGCTTCGTACAGCGCCTGGTGTTCGCGGCCGGCATCGGCGGAACCGCCGACCGAATGGGCCGCCGAGTTTTCCCAGGCGGTGCGCCGCGCTTCGGCCAGCTGGCCACGGAGAAAATCATGGAAGGCGACGAAGTAGTGGTTCTTGCTGGCATCGGCGATGGCCCGGTGGAACTCCACGTCGGCCAGGGCGGCCGCGGCCAGATCGCTGCGCTGGTCGTGCATCTCTTGCAGGGCGCTGCGCATGCGTTGCAGGTCGGCGTCGTCGCGGCGCTGGGCGGCAATGGAGGCGGCCTGGGTCTCGATCCACAGGCGCATTTCGAACATCTGCACCAGGTCGGGCTTGCGGCCCTTCTGGCTGGGAAAACGGAACACGCTGCCGTTGGGATTCTGCGAAATGAACGAGCCCAGCCCGCGGCGGCTGACCAGGATGCCGTCGGCCTTGAGTTGCGCCACGGCCTCGCGCACCACCGAGCGGCTGACGTTCAGTTGCTCGGTTAGTTGCTGTTCGGTCGGCAGGCGCGATTCGGCGGTCAGGCGGCCGGCGTCGATCTCCTTGCGGATCGCGTTGACCACTCGTTCGACCAGGGTGTCGGGGCGCTGGAGCTGAAGCATGGAAGAGGGGGCTCGTAAGTCAGGTTGTCAGACAATGCCGGGGCGCCGGTTTCTTGTCAAGAAACCAGTCGGTGGCTCAAAGCGGGTTGAATCAAAGCTCGTCGATCAGAGCTCGTAAAATCAGAGCTCGTAAAATCGCAGAGCTCGTAAAAATCAAAGCTCGCTGATATAGGTGCCGGTGCCCTTGAGGATGTTCTGCAGGGTTTGCTCGACTTCCGCCAGGTCTGTCGCCGCGGTGTTGTGCAGGATCTCCAGGTGATCGCTGCCATTGAGCGCGTCGGCGTCGGCCGCGGCGATTTCGATCAGCAGGCGGGTCGGGCCCAGGGTGACTTTCACCCCGTCCAGGGTCGAGGGTTCGCCGTCCAGGGTGATCTCCAGTTCGTCCTCGTCCGGGTAGCGGGTCATCAGGAACATCTCGCCCTGGTTGCTGTGGCAGCAGAGCATGGCCATGTTGTCTTCTTCGTCGTCGCACGGGTTGGCGATCAGGTGGGCGGTGGTCATTTGCATGGGGCGAGTCCTGGGGCTGGCTCCGGTGGGGGAGCGGGGCGAACAAAGTGCAATTCTGCCAGCCCGGGGGAATTTCTGCTGCTTTGTGTGTCAGAGAGTGGGTTCCCGATGCAGACTGTTTCTGGTACGACAGTCCCGTAAAGCCTCGGCGCGACCGCCGTTTTGTCCGGCGGCTGCTAGTGTTGTTCAAGGCCTGGCCCGCCAGTTGCCTGCCAATGACCGAATATGTCGCAGCACCGCAAGCAGCGCGCTTGCCGCACTCGTTAAGCTGCGCAACGGATGAGCACCTGTAAAGGCATTGCCCGGCGCACCGTGGCAGTCGTTTTTGCAGATGCCCATCCGGGAACGGTGAATGTGACCTGAGCGTCTCGTACAGCTTCACCACCCTGTCATCCTGCGACCTCTGCCCGAGATCCAGGAGCAGGATGACCGACACCCCCGCAAGGGGATTGCATGCGACGCTTTACTCAATAACAAGCCCAAGCGGAGTACCACAGATGGCGTTCTTCACCGCAGCCAGCAAGGCCGACTTCCAGCACCAACTGCAAGCGGCACTGGCGCAGCACATCAGTGAACAGGCACTGCCACAAGTGGCGCTGTTCGCTGAACAATTCTTCGGCATCATTTCTCTGGACGAACTCACCCAGCGTCGCTTGTCCGACCTGGCGGGCTGCACCCTTTCTGCCTGGCGCCTGCTTGAGCGCTTCGACCACGCGCAACCGCAAGTGCGCGTCTACAACCCCGATTACGAACGTCATGGCTGGCAGTCGACCCACACCGCGGTCGAAGTGCTGCACCATGACCTGCCGTTCCTGGTGGACTCGGTCCGCACCGAGCTGAACCGCCGCGGCTACAGCATCCATACCCTGCAGACCACCGTGCTGAGCGTGCGTCGCGGGAGCAAGAACGAGCTGTTGGAAATCCTGCCCAAGGGCACCCAGGGCGAAGGCATCCTGCAAGAATCGCTGATGTACCTGGAGATCGACCGCTGCGCCAACACCGCCGAGCTCAATGTCCTGAGCAAGGAACTGGAGCAGGTGCTTGGCGAGGTGCGCGTCGCCGTGGCCGATTTCGAGCCGATGAAAGCCAAGGTCCAGGAACTGATCGATGGCATCGGCAACAGCCAGTTCGAGATCGACGCCGATGAAAAGGGCGAGATCAAGAGCTTCCTGGAATGGCTGGTGGGCAACCACTTCACCTTCCTCGGCTACGAAGAGTTCGTGGTGCGCGAGGACCACCACGGTGGCCATATCGAGTACGACCAGGACTCCTTCCTCGGCCTGACCAAGCTGCTGCGCGCCGGCCTCACCGTCGACGACCTGCGCATCGAAGACTACGCCGTGAACTACCTGCGCGAACCGACGCCGCTGTCGTTCGCCAAGGCCGCCCACCCAAGCCGTGTACACCGTCCGGCCTACCCGGACTACGTGTCGATCCGCCAGATCGATGCCAATGGCAACGTGCTCAAGGAATGCCGCTTCATGGGCCTGTACACCTCGTCGGTGTACGGCGAAAGCGTGCGGGTGATTCCTTATATCCGCCGCAAGGTGGAAATCATCGAACAGCGCTCCGGCTTCCAGGCCAAGGCGCACCTGGGCAAGGAACTGGCCCAGGTCCTCGAGGTGCTGCCGCGCGACGACCTGTTCCAGACCCCGGTCGACGAGCTGTTCAACACCGTGATGTCGATCGTGCAGATCCAGGAACGCAACAAGATCCGCGTGTTCCTGCGCAAGGACCCGTACGGTCGTTTCTGCTACTGCCTGGCCTATGTGCCGCGCGACATCTATTCCACCGAAGTGCGGCAGAAGATCCAGCAGGTGCTGATGGATCGCCTGAAGGCCACCGACTGCGAGTTCTGGACCTTCTTCTCCGAGTCCGTGCTGGCGCGTGTGCAACTGATCCTGCGGGTCGACCCGAAGAACCGCATCGACATCGACCCGCTGCTGCTGGAAAAAGAAGTGGTGCAGGCCTGCCGCAGCTGGCAGGACGACTACGCCGCGCTGACCGTCGAAAGCTTCGGCGAAGCCCACGGCACCAATGTCCTGGCCGACTTCCCGAAAGGCTTCCCGGCCGGCTACCGCGAGCGCTTCGCCGCGCATTCGGCGGTGGTCGACATGCAGCACCTGCTGAGCCTGTCCGAGGCCAACCCGCTGGTGATGAGCTTCTACCAGCCGCTGACCCAGTCCACCAGCCAGCCGCTGTTGCACTGCAAGCTGTATCACGCCGATACCCCGCTGGCGCTGTCCGACGTGCTGCCGATCCTGGAAAACCTCGGCCTGCGCGTGCTCGGCGAGTTCCCATATCGCCTGCGTCACGCCAGCGGCCGTGAGTTCTGGATCCACGACTTCGCCTTCACCGCGGCCGAAGGCCTGAACCTGGATATCCAGCAGCTCAACGACACCCTGCAGGACGCCTTCGTCCACATCGTGCGTGGCGATGCCGAGAACGATGCGTTCAACCGCCTGGTGCTGACCGCCGGCCTGCCATGGCGCGACGTCGCGCTGCTGCGTGCCTATGCCCGTTACCTGAAGCAGATCCGCCTGGGCTTCGACCTGGGCTACATCGCCAGCACCCTGAACAACCACACCGATATCGCCCGCGAGCTGACCCGGTTGTTCAAGACCCGCTTCTACCTGGCGCGCAAGCTCGGCAGCGATGACCTGGAAGACAAGCAGCAGCGCCTGGAGCACGCGATCCTCAGCGCCCTGGACGATGTCCAGGTGCTCAACGAAGACCGCATCCTGCGTCGCTACCTGGACCTGATCAAGGCCACCCTGCGGACCAACTTCTACCAGACCGACGCCAACGGCCATAACAAGTCGTACTTCAGCTTCAAGTTCAACCCGCACTTGATTCCCGAGCTGCCCAAGCCGGTGCCGAAGTTCGAAATCTTCGTCTACTCGCCGCGCGTCGAAGGCGTGCACCTGCGCTTCGGCAACGTTGCCCGTGGCGGCCTGCGCTGGTCCGACCGCGAAGAAGACTTCCGTACCGAAGTCCTCGGCCTGGTAAAGGCCCAGCAAGTGAAGAACTCGGTGATCGTGCCGGTGGGCGCCAAGGGCGGCTTCCTGCCGCGTCGCCTGCCAGTGGGCGGCAGCCGGGACGAGATCGCGGCCGAAGGCATCGCCTGCTACCGCATCTTCATCTCCGGCCTGCTGGACATCACCGACAACCTGAAGGACGGCGCCCTGGTGCCGCCGGCCAACGTGGTACGTCACGACGACGATGACCCGTACCTGGTGGTGGCGGCGGACAAGGGCACCGCGACTTTCTCCGACATCGCCAACGGCATCGCCATCGACTACGGCTTCTGGCTGGGCGATGCGTTCGCTTCCGGCGGTTCCGCCGGTTACGACCACAAGAAAATGGGCATCACCGCCAAGGGCGCGTGGGTCGGCGTGCAGCGCCACTTCCGCGAGCGCGGCATCAATGTCCAGCAAGACAGCATCACAGTAGTAGGCGTCGGTGACATGGCCGGCGACGTGTTCGGCAACGGCTTGCTGATGTCCGACAAACTGCAGCTGGTCGCGGCCTTCAACCATATGCACATCTTCATCGACCCGAATCCGGACCCGGCCACCAGCTTCGCCGAGCGCCAGCGCATGTTCGACCTGCCGCGTTCGGCCTGGAGCGACTACGACACCAGCATCATGTCCGAAGGCGGCGGCATCTTCTCGCGCAGCGCGAAGAGCATCGCCATTTCGCCGCAGATGAAAGAACGCTTCGACATCCAGGCCGACAAGCTGACCCCGACCGAGCTGCTCAACGCCTTGCTCAAGGCGCCGGTGGACCTGTTGTGGAACGGCGGTATCGGTACCTACGTCAAGGCCAGCACGGAAAGCCACGCCGATGTCGGCGACAAGGCCAACGATGCACTGCGCGTGAACGGTAACGAGTTGCGCTGCAAGGTGGTGGGCGAGGGCGGCAACCTCGGCATGACCCAGCTGGGTCGTGTGGAGTTCGGCCTCAATGGCGGTGGTTCCAACACCGACTTCATCGACAACGCCGGTGGCGTGGACTGCTCCGACCACGAAGTGAACATCAAGATCCTGCTCAACGAAGTGGTGCATGCCGGCGACATGACTGACAAGCAGCGTAACCAGCTGCTGGCGAGCATGACCGACGAAGTCGGTGGCCTGGTGTTGGGCAACAACTACAAGCAGACCCAGGCCCTGTCCCTGGCGGCCCGTCGTGCCTTCGCCCGGATCGCCGAGTACAAGCGCCTGATGAGCGACCTGGAAGGCCGTGGCAAGCTGGACCGCGCCATCGAGTTCCTGCCGTCGGAAGATCAACTCAACGAGCGCGTCGCCGCCGGCCACGGGCTGACCCGTCCGGAACTGTCGGTGCTGATCTCCTACAGCAAGATCGACCTCAAGGAGCAGTTGCTCAACTCCCTGGTACCGGACGACGACTACCTGACCCGCGACATGGAAACCGCGTTCCCGCCGACCCTGGTCAGCAAGTTCGCCGAGGCCATGCGCCGTCACCGCCTGAAGCGCGAGATCGTCAGCACCCAGATCGCCAACGACCTGGTCAACCACATGGGCATCACCTTCGTGCAGCGCTTGAAGGAGTCCACTGGCATGAGTCCGGCCAACGTGGCGGGCGCCTATGTGATCGTGCGTGACATCTTCCATCTCCCGCACTGGTTCCGCCAGATCGAAGCCCTGGACCACCAGGTCTCGGCTCAGGTGCAACTGGAGCTGATGGACGAGCTGATGCGCCTTGGCCGTCGCGCCACCCGCTGGTTCCTGCGCAGCCGTCGCAACGAGCAGGATGCCGCCCGTGACGTCGCGCACTTCGGTCCGCACCTGGCGGCGCTGGGCCTCAAGCTCGACGAACTGCTGGAAGGCCCGACTCGCGAAGGCTGGCAGACCCGCTACACCGCTTACGTCGAAGCCGGCGTGCCTGAGCTGTTGGCGCGCATGGTGGCAGGTACCACCCACCTGTACACCCTGTTGCCGATCATCGAGGCCGCGGATGTCACCGGGCACGACGCCGCCGATGTGGCCAAGGCCTACTTCGCCGTGGGCAGCGCCCTGGACCTGCCGTGGTACCTGCAGCAGATCAGCGATCTGCCGGTGGCCAACAACTGGCAGGCCCAGGCACGCGAAGCCTTCCGCGACGACGTGGACTGGCAGCAGCGGGCGATCACCATCTCGGTCCTGCAAATGGCCGACGCGCCGCAAGACATGGAAGCCCGCGTGGCCCTGTGGCTTGAGCAGAACCAGAGCATGGTCGAGCGCTGGCGCACGATGCTGGTGGAAATCCGTGCCGCCAGCGGCACCGACTACGCCATGTACGCGGTGGCCAACCGCGAGTTGCTGGACCTGGCCATGAGCGGTCAATCGGGCCTTGTAGCGGCCTGATCGAGTGGTAAATGAAAAAGCCCCGTATCGCGAGATACGGGGCTTTTTTCATGGCCTCACGAAATGTCGTAGCTGCCGCAGGTTGCGATGGTCCGACCATGCTGGTCGCAGGGTCTCAGGCGCCTGCAAGATCCCTGCGAGCGTTCCGCTCGATCGCAGCCTGCGGCAGCGGCTACAAAAAGCACACCGCTCCTACGGGATATCTGTCGTTACGAAACCCGCCGCTTCTGTAGGAGCGAAGCTTGCTCGCGATGACGCCAGAACAGGCAACACCATTTCCCAAATCGATGAAAAAGGCGCCTGGCCGCTGCGCGGATCGCGGGCAAGCCTCGCTCCTACGGAGTATCTGCTGCCAGGCGCTTACTGCTTCAGCGGCGTCAGCACGTCGTCCTTGGCGTCCTTGAGCATGAACACCAGCAGCCTGGCGGGTTTGCTGGCGCTGGCGTTGGCCGACACCGGGTGCTGCGAGCCGGCCGGTTCGTACCAGGATTCGCCCGCCTTGTAGGTGATGGCCGGTTCGTCGTTGACCCGCGAGGTGATCTCGCCTTCGAGCACATAGGCCAGGGCCGCGCCCTTGTGCATGTGCGGCACCGTGGCCTGGCCCGGTGCGTAGTCGACGGTGAGCATCAGCGCGGTCTTGCCCGGCAGGTTGTTCAAGGCATGTTCCTGCAGGATCCTGGTTTTTTCCTGGCCGTACTCCGGGTCATGGGCGGCAACGCCCAGGGAGGTGAGCAGGGCCAGGCCGGCGAGGGCGCAGGTCAGGGCAGCGAGGGGTTTCATGGTCGGATTCTCCGGTGCGAAAGGGGCCGGCTCAAGGTAAGCCCGCTGGCGCGACCGGCCTATAACCAATCCCGGCAAAGAACGGCAGACCAATGCCTCAATGTTCGAAGTCGAGGGCGCAGGCCAGGCGGCGGTCCAGCAGGTCGATGAAACCCTGGGCCGCCGGCAGATGGAAATGCGCCTGCATCTCGGCCGCCGAGCGCCACTGGCCGCGCACGGTCCAGTGCTGCGGGTCCGCTGTGTTGCACTGGGCGCTGTACGTCAGGCAACCGGGAGCCTCGCGCAGGGCGGCGAGAAGCGTGGTCAACTGCTGGCCAAGCTCCTCCGAACGGCCCTGGACGGCCCTGATCTGCACGATATTGATGGCTGGACTGGACATCTAGAACCCTCCGCGACCTGTAGCCGCTGCCGCAGGCTGCGATCGGCTTGGGCGGCACTCCGACGTAGCAGGTGCGGGATCTCAAGATCGCAGTTGCAGTCACGGCGTTTGCTGGAGGCTCAGAATAGGGCCACAAGATTGCAACAAAAATAACCAATCCCCGGGAAAAGCCCGGGACCAATCAGGCGATCTGTTGCAGGATGTCGCGCACCTTGTCCAGGGCCGGGTCGATGTCCAGAGTCTCGATGGCACCAAAGCCGATGAACAGCCCGTCCCTGGCCGGCTCCTGATAATAGAAGCCGTGCAGCGGGTAGAGCCCGACCTCGACCTTCTTTGCCAGCTCCAGCAACAGCGGGATATTCACCGGCACCTTGCACAGCGCCGCCATGTGGAAGCCGGCGGTGGACGGCACCGCCTGCAGCCAGGGCGAGAGGTCGCCGTTCAGGCGCTGCAGAATGCGCTCGCGGCGCCCGGCGTACACCGTGTGGCAGCGGCGGATGTGCTTGAGCAGGTAGCCCTCGGCGATGAACTTGGCCAGCGCCCATTGCGGCAGGGTCGAGGTGTGGCAGTCGGTGAGGCGCTTGGCCTTGATCACCGCGCCGAGGATCGCCGGTGGCAGCACCGCGTAGCCCAGGCGCAGCTGCGGCAGCATGGTCTTCGAGAAGGTCCCGACATAGGCCACCACGCCGCGCTTATCCAGGCTTTGCAGGGAATCGGTGGGGCGCCCCTCGTAGCGGAAGTCGCTGTCGTAATCGTCCTCGATGACGATCGCCCCCAGCTCCCGCGCCCGCTCCAGCAAGGCCTCGCGGCGGGCCGGGCTCATGGGCATGCCCAGGGGGAACTGATGGGACGGGGTGACGTAGATCAGCCGTACGCCATCGGGAATCCGCTCGACCTGGAGGCCCTGGTCGTCCACCGGCACGCCGATCACCGTCGCGCCCTGGGCACTGAACAGCAGGCGCGCCGGGGTGTAGCCGGGGTCTTCCATGGCCACCAGGCTGCCGGGTTCGAGCACCACCCGGGCGATCAGGTCCAGGGCTTGTTGCGCGCCGTTGCAGACCACGATGTCGGCGTCGCTGCAGACCACGCCGCGCGAGAACGAGACATGCCCGGCAATCGCATTGCGCAGCGCCGGCAGGCCTTCCGGCTGGCTGTAGAAACCGCCGCTCTGGGCGATCCGCCGCAGGGCGTCCTGGGTGCAGCGCCGCCACTCTTCCTGGGGGAACTGATTGCGGCTGGTGGCGCCGCCGATGAACTCGTAGCGCGAGGTGCCTTCCAGGGTCGGATGGCGCAGGGGCGAGGGCAGCTCCCGCCATTTTTCCAGGCTCTGTGCGCAGGCCAGGTCGCCGGCGCTCTGCTTGGGTTCGGCCTTCACCGGCCGGGCATTGACGAAGGTGCCGCGGCCGATCCGGCCGATCAGGAAGTTCTCGTAGGTCAGCAGGCTGTAGGTGTCCGACACCGTCTTGCGCGAGATCCCCAGTTGCTCGGCCAGCAGGCGGCTCGGCGGCAATTGCGCGCCCGCCGCCAGCCGCCCGCACTCGATGGCGTCGCGCAGTTGCCGATACAGCTGGTCGGCCAGGTCCTTGCGCCCGTTGATGACGACATGCAGTTCCATCGATGACATTCCAAAACGATCAGTGCCCGCCAGATTACCCGCAAGCCCGGGGTTCGTGTAGCGCCCCGGGATCGGCCTGCGGCCTTGGCGCGGGCTGCGCCCGCGATCGCAGCCTTCGGCAGCGGCTACACCGATTGGGGAAACCACGAGTCCCGCGCCACAACCACCCCCTGTAGCCGCTGCCGCAGGCTCGGGCCGCGTTCGGACGATAAGCCCGAAGGGCTTCGGCGGTATTGAATCCGACACGGCCCCCGGTGGACTGCCGATAAACCCCCGGATTGGCTATAGGGGCAGGCCGACGCGGACCTTAGGCTAGGGAACACCAACACACGCTCAGGGTGACTCTCGATGGAACCCCGCCTGGATTACTACAGCGCCTCGCCGGAAGCCCTCAAGGGCCTGTTGATGCTCGAGGCACAAAGCTTCGACCTGTCCATCGAGAAACCCCTGCTGGAGCTGGTCAAGATCCGCGTCTCGCAACTCAACCACTGCGCGTTCTGCGCCGACATGCACGCGGTGCAGGCGCGCCAGAACGGCGAGAGCGAGCGGCGCCTATACGCCCTCGGCGTGTGGCGCGATTCGGCGTTGTTCAGCCCGCGGGAACGCTCGGCGCTGGCCTGGAGCGAGTCGGTGACCCTGTTGTCCGAGTCCGCGGTGCCGGATGCGTTGTTCCAGGCCGTGCGCGGCGAATTCAGCGAGCGTGAGCTGGTCGACCTGACGGTCGCGGTGGCGGCGATCAACTGCTGGAACCGCCTGGCCGTGGCGTTCCGCCAACAGCCCAGCGTCTAGCCCGGATTCCTTTTCCATCCACGCCAGCCAATGTTCGGCAAACGGCTGCTCGCGACAGGGCCCGAACACACAACCTCAAGGCCGTTGCGGCTTCACCGAGGTGCCGAAGGTATTGCCCATCCGCGTGCTGGTGGCCGCCGGGGTGGCCAGGCCCATCTGGTTCGGCGGGCGTTTGTGGATCGGCACCTGCAGGGCTTCCTGGTTCTTCTGCCCGGCCTTGGCGCCGTCGGGGTTGTTGCCCATTTGCTGGCTCAGGCAACCGTAGTCCGGGGCCTTGTACCCACCCACGCTGACGTCGATACAACCCTCTGTGGGCGTTTTGCCGGAAGCGGCGGCGGGCGCTTCGACGGGCGTGGCGGCGTGGCCGGCCAGCGGCAGGGCGCCGAGCATCAGGCTGGCGGCAAGGGTGCGAAGCTGTTTCATCGGGGGCCTCCTGGCGGGCCCGGGAGGGGCCGTTGCGGTCCTTGAGTGTAAAGCAAGGCGGGTGGCGCAAAGGTGATGGTTTTTTTGCGGGCACCGTCACATCAGGTTCATAAACTGGCCTCAGGATGACGGTTTTCAGGGACAGGTAGCCGTGCAGCGACGCCGAGCAAAGGTCGGGTATCGGTCTTTCTTTCACGCGGTGTTCGCGCGCTGGGGGCTTGCGCTGCTGTTGGCGCTGGCCGCCTCGGGCGGGTTGCGGGCGGCGCAACCCGCGCCGCCGATGGTGGATTCGCACCGGCTGCTGGACCTGGACATCGCCGCGCAAGACCTGGCCGAAGCGCTTGAACTGTTCAGCCGCTCGACCGGGATGGCGGTGCTGGTGGACCGCGAGCTGACCCGAGGGCGTCGCTCGGTACGGGTCCAGGGGCGCTACAGCGCCCGGGACGCCCTGAGTCGCCTGCTGACAGGAAGTGGTTTGATGGCCCGTTACGCCCGCTCCGATGCCTTTACCTTGCAAGTCGCCCAGCTCAGCGATGCACCTGCCTCCAAGGGGACGGGCGGCAGTGCCGGGGCCTGGGCCAGCGACAGTTTCGCCAGTGCGCTGCAACGCGCGGTGGAGGCCGGCCTGTGCCGTTCGGAACTGACCCGGCCGGGGCGTTATCGCGCGGTGCTGCAACTGTGGATCGACCGCGGCGGGCATATCGAGCACAGCCGCCTGGTCACCACCACCGGCGATCTGCGGCGCGACGAGGCACTGGTGCAGAGCCTCAGCGAAACCTGGGTCGAACGACCCGCGCCAAGTTCGCTGCGCCAGCCAGTGACCTTGCTTCTGATACCCGACAGCGCAGGAAAACGCATGGATTGCAGACAACGCCAGGGAGCCTCCGGGGCATGAAGAATACCGGGCACAGTGCGATGGTCAGGTTGTTCCTGACCTCCTACGACGACTTCAAGGTGCGTCTGCGTCGGCGCCTGGGCTCGGAGGATCTGGCCAACGATGTGCTGCACGAAACCTACCTGCGGGTCGACCGCATGGAGGAGCCGCCGAACCTCGCCCAGCCCAATGCCTACCTCTATCGCATGGCCCTGAACATCGCCGCCGACCGCCGCGAGGCCGATGCCCGGCTGCTCACCGGCAGCGAGGTCGAGGAACTGCTGCAGGTCAGCGACGAGGCCCTGGACCCGTCGCGGGTGGTGGGCGGGCAGAAGGAAATCCAGTCGCTGCTCAAGGCGCTCTACGAACTGCCGGCGCGCCGCCGCAAGATCTTTATCGCCGCGCGCCTGGAGGAGGCGCCGCACCTGGAAATCTCCCAGCGCTTCGGCATTTCGACACGGATGGTCGAGAAGGAAATCAAGGCTGCCCTGGGCCACTGCGCCTCGCGCCTTGAAAGAAAAGTGATTCAGCGGTTCGGTCCCGGCGCCGGAAAACCGTCCTAGTCACTAAAGGCCCCGATTAATCCGTGAGTACCCGCACGCTTGAACATCTTTAGTATCTCCACTTCTCGGGCGACACCGGACCACCGGCTGCGCAACGAGGCCCAGGACTGGCTGCTCCTGCTGACCTCGGGGCGGGCCACCGCGGCCGACGCCCGGGCCTTGCAGCAGTGGTGCGCGCAGAGCCCGCAGCATGCCGAGGCCTTCGAGCAGGCCAAGTTGCTGTGGCACAGCCTGAAGCCGGCCGCCGAACACTGCCAGCAACAGGCCCAGCCGCGGCGCTTCGGCCGCCGGGCCTTTCTCGGTGGGGCGCTGGCGGCCTCGGTGGCCCTGGTGGCGGTGCGGGTCTCGGTGCCCGGCGGTTTTGCCGGGCTGGGCGCCGACTACCGCACCGAGGTCGGCGAGCAGCGCCGGGTCGAACTGGAGGACGGGCTGAGCCTGGAACTCAACACCCAGACCCGCATCAGCCGGCGCGAACTGGCCGACGGCGGGCAGGGCATCGAACTGCTCGAAGGCGAGGTCGAGGTGTTGAGCCAGAGCGCGCTGCCGGTACGGGTCCAGGCCGGCAACGGCTGGCTGAGCGCCTCCCAGGCGCGCTTCAACGTGCGCAATACCAACCACAGTGTCTGCGTGACCTGCATCGATGGCGCGCTGCAGGTCGAGGTCGCGGGCCGGCTGATCCGCCTGGACAGCGGTCGCCAGCTGACCTACGACAGCCGCCAGGTCGGCGAGCCGCAGGCGGTGGACCCGACGGCGGTGATCGCCTGGCGCGAGCAGGTGCTGGTGTTCGACAACGCCACCCTCAACACGGTGATCGACGAGATCAACCGCTACCGTCCGGGCATGCTGGTGCTGCTCAACGCCGAGCTGGGCAAGCGCAAGGTGCAGGCGCGTTTCAACCTCAACCAGCTGGCCGGCGTGGCCCTGCTGATCCGCGACGCCTACGGCGCCAAATGCACCGAATTGCCGGGCGGCGTGGTGTTGTTGAGTTGAGCTGAGACGTGGCACCTGGCATCTGTAGCCGCGAAGCTTGCTCGCGATAGCGTCCGTGCAGACAGCCCGCGTGGCCTGGATCGCGGGCAAGCCTCGCTCCTACAGAATCGCCGTCGACCCAAATCCCCGTGGCCGCTGCGTTAACGTGCGTTGCTGTTGTAGCCGCTGCCGAGCGCAGCGAGGCTGCGATCGGCTGCGCAGCGGCCGTAAACCGGACAATCCAGTTTTCCTGGCAAACCGCGTGCTCAGGTTTGGCGAGGACTTCGTCCTCGATCGCAGCCTCGCAGGCTCGGCGGCGGCTACAGGTGCGGTGTCCAACCCGGCGTTGTCCTTACTCCAACGGCCCCAGCACCTGACGGTAACGCTCTTCGCCCTGGGGCGTCTGGCGCACCAGGCGGATCTCCAGGCCTGGCGGGTTTTCCTTGCGGTTGCCGCTGAGCTGGCGCCAGCCCTTGTCCCGATCCCAGACCCGCAGTTGCAAGTCGCTGACATGCTCCAGTACTGCCACGCCGTTTTTCGGCGCGGGCAGCGGATAACGATCGCGGGCCGGCGCCGCCGCGCGGTACAGGGTGTCGCCCTTGAGCCACCAGCGCACCCGTTGCAGGCCCTCGCCAGGCGTCGCCGAACTGCGGATCACATCCAGGCGGAAGGTGCCGCTGTCGGCGCTGCGCACGGTGAGGGCCGCTGGCACATCGACGGCTTCGGCATCGGCCCCGGCCAGCACCGGCTCCATCAGTTCGACACTGGCTCGCAGCGCCACGTCCCGTTCCAGCTGGTGCAGGGTGCGCAGCAGCTCCTCGGTCTGCTCGCTGCTGGCCTGCAAATGGCTGTCGGCCCGGCTGACGCTGTCCAGCCCGCGCCAGGCGATCACGCTGACCACCGCCATCAGCAGGATCGCCACCATCACCTCGATCAGGGTAAAGCCGCCTTGGCGCTGGTTGGTCCGCGCCCTCATGGCTGTGCCACCACCCGGACTACTCCGGTGGCGGTACGTTGCACCGTCAGGCTGTGCCGGCCGTCAGACAGTTGCACCTGCAGCGGCGCGTCTATCCATTCGGCGTTGAGCACCAGCCGCGGGCCGGGCTCGATGCGCACTTTGATCGTCGGGCTTTCCCAGGGCCGCGGGCGCAGTTGCGGGTCGTCCTTGAACTGATCGAGGCCGCGACCGTCGTCGCTGGGCCGGCTGAAGGCGAAACCCTTGGCATCCGCCCGCCAACTGATGGGCCGGCCATCCACGCGGGCCTCGGCCTGGGCCACCTGGAGCAACTGCGCCAGGCGCTCGGCATCTTTGCGCAGGCCCTGCAGCGGGTCGGGGCGGATGCTCAGGCTGATGGCGGCGCTGGCGATCCCGATGATCACCAGCACCACCATCAGCTCGATCAGGGTGAAGCCCTGTTGTCGGGATGGGGTCATGGGGCGCGCTCCTGTGCGTCGGTTTTCATCCTGCCCGGCGAATGTGAAATAAAAACGTGACCATTGCGCGCTAGGCTGCGAAGACGGACAAACAGGAGGTCCTTGCCATGGCATTCGTCCATCGATTTTCCCCGCCGCAGCTGGTGCAGTCCGTGGCCCTGCTGGCGATCGTGGCCGGGGTGGCGACCTGGTCGTCGCTGCTGCTGACCCCCGCCGAGTCGCGCACCCCGCAGGCGCCGCCGCAAGCCCTGGCCGCCCAGGCCCAGAGCCCGGCGCAGCAGTGGTTTTCCAACCAGCCGCTGGCGCTGGACATCAAGGTCACCGGGCTGATGGCCAGCCCCCGCGGCGCGGTGGCGATCCTCAGCCTCAACGACGCGCCGCCGCGCAGCTTCCTGGTGGGCGAGCGCCTGGCCCAGGGCGTGCAACTGGTGGCCATCGAGGGCGACGGGGTGGTGATCGAGCGCGGTGGCGAGCGCTCGCGGCTGGATGTCAGCAAGTTGCCGGATAGTCCGGCGTTGCCGGTGCTGACCCGGCAGTGATGGTTCTGTACGACAAGCGGCTGCATGCTGGAGCCGTCGGCGCTACGCAGGCCATGCCTAGCGGAGTCCCCTGTAGGAGCGAGCAAGCTCGCTCCTACAGGGTTATTCCTTAGCGATTGGAGTTTTTCGGTGTCCGCGCGACCAGGGTATCCAGGCGCGCCAGGGGCGGGGCCTCGCGGCTGCGGTCGAGGACCAGCACGCTGACCCGGGACAGCCGTGGGTCGGGGCTGGGGGCGATGTTCTGTTCGCAGCGCAGCTTGAGCCGGCCCTGATCGCATTCGATGTTCTTGGTCCCGGGCGGCAGGCGGCCTTCCAGGCGCAGCTCCGCCAGGCGCGACTGGGCCGCCAGCAAGGCGATGGATTTATCCCGCAACAAACCATTGCTCTGGGTCATCAAGCCGGCCACGCGGATCGCCGCGGACATGGCCACGGCGATGATCGCCAGCGCCACCAGCACCTCGATCAGGGTGAAACCCCGCTGTTCAGCGGCTGGCGGTCCGGCGGGTCGTTTGAGTAGTGGCTGGCGTGGCCCCGGCATGGACGTCTCGTGGCACAAATGAAGGCTTGCAGGCTACATGGCAAATTTGACCGATTGGCTACGGACGCTCCCGGGCAACGTCAATATCACTGACATATTTTCTTGTAACACTGCCCGACGAATCGAAATCAAGCCAAGGAACGTCGAGATGGATGTCGTGCGCTTCACGTCACACCCCCAGCCTCATCTTCAGCCCCGCCGCCCACGCGGACAGGGCGGTTTCACCCTGATCGAGATCATGGTGGTGGTGGTCATTCTCGGGATCCTCGCCGCGATGGTGGTGCCCAAGGTACTCGACCGTCCGGACCAGGCCCGGGCCACCGCGGCCAAGCAGGACATCGGCGGGCTGATGCAGGCCCTCAAGCTCTATCGCCTCGACCACGGCACCTACCCGAGCATGAACCAGGGCCTGAAAGTGCTGGTGGAGCGCCCGGCGGATGCCAAGAACAGCAACTGGCGCTCCTACCTGGAACGCCTGCCCAACGACCCCTGGGGCCGTCCTTACCATTACCTGAACCCGGGGGCCAATGGCGAAGTGGATGTGTTCTCCCTGGGGGCCGACGGCCAGCCAGACGGTGACGGCGTGAATGCCGATATCGGCTCCTGGCAGTTGTAAGCGCCGCCATGACAGCCCGTTCGCCGACAGCGGCGAAACAGCGTGGCATGGCCATTATCAGCGCCTTGTTGATCGCCGCCGTGGTGGCGGTGATCGCCGGCGGCATGCTGACCCGCCAGACCCTGTTCACCCGCGCACTGGAAAGCGAGCAACTGCGGGTCCAGGGCAGCTGGCAGTTGCAGGGCGGCATGGAGGTCAGCCGCCAGCGCCTGTGGGAAGACCGCCAGCGCGACGTGCTGACCCGCCTCGACCAGAACTGGGCGCGGCCGATCCAGCTCGCGGCCCTGGGGCCGGGCGCCGGGCCGTTCGAGGGGCGGCTGGAGGACGAGCAGAGCAAGTTCAACCTGCGCAACCTGCTGGCCAATGACCGGCTCGACCCGTTGCAGATAGAGAATTTCCAGCGCCTGTGCGAGCTGCTCGGGGTCAGCGCGACCCTGGGCCAGCGCATCAGCCAGCGGGTGATCGCTTCCTACCCACGGCAGTTGAGCCCGGAAGGCACGGCGGCGCCGGTCAATAACGGTTTCCACAGCGGTCGCGACACTTCGCCCGAGGCCGCGCGCAAACCGCTGCTGGCCAAGCAACCGATGCTGCGCAGTCTCGACGACCTGCTGGGGGTGAACGGCGTCGACGAAAAGCTGCTGGCGCGCCTGCAACCCTTTGTCACCATCCTGCCGGCCAATACCTGGGTCAACGGCAACACCGCCAGCGCCGAAGTGCTCGCCGCGACCGTGCCGGGGCTGGCGCTGCCACGGGCCAAGGCGCTGATCGCCGAGCGCGACAGTGGCCAGTGGTTCATCAACCAGGGTGACTTCATCAATCGCCTGCGCATGCCGCAGGTACCGGCGGACGCGGTGCGGGTCGGCATCACCAGCGAATGGTTCCGCCTGCAAGGCCAGGCCCGTGGCGAGCGGCGCCGGGTCAAGCTGCTGGCCTTGCTGCACCGCAGCGAAGACAACATGCCCCGAGTGATCTGGTCGCGGGTGGGCGTATGAGCCGCTTGCGCGTCAGCCTGCCGCCCTTGCATTCGCTGACGGCCGAGAGCCGGGTGAGCTTTGCCCGGCTCCAGCTCAAGGAAGGCCAGGTCAAGGAAGCCGGCGAAGCCAGCCTGATGCAATTGGGGCAGATGCCCAAGGCGCCGGCGGTGGAGTGTTTCCTGCACCCCGAGGACAGCCTGCTGGCGAGTATCGAGCTACCGGCCCTGGCTCCGGCCAAGGTCAGCGCGGCGGTGGCCTGCGCCGCCCAGGCGCTGATTCTCGGCCACAGCGACAGCCTGTACGTGGCCCACAGCCCGCGCGACAGCGACGGCCAGGTGCACATCAGCTGGCTGCCGCGCGAGGCGCTGGCGCGGCTCGGCCAGGTGCTGGAACAGGCCGGCCTGAAACTGCGCGGCCTGTACCCGGCGCCCTATGCCTTGCCGGTATCGGCGGCGGGCCAGTTGACCGCCTGCCTGCAAGACCAGCACCTGTTGCTGCGCCATAGCCCGCGGCAGGGCAGTGTGCAACCGCTACCCGAAGACGCTTTGCAGGCGTTGTTGGCCAACGGCACTGGGCTGCAATGGATAGGCGAGGCGGCCCCGCCAGCGGCCCTGGAACAACTGCCGGACAGCTGCCGCTGGACTGGCCAGGCACCCGACTGGGGCCTGCACGGCGGGGTGCAGGACAACAGCGCTCGCCAGCAGGGCTGGGGCCGTGCCGCGGCGCTGTGCGCGGTGGCGCTGGTGGTCTGGACCCTGGGCCTGAACCTGTACGCCGCGCGCCAGGCGGCCCAGGGCCAGCAGCTCAAGGCGCAGATGAGCCAACGGGTGCAGCAGGTGTTCCCGGAATTGCCGGTGATCCTCAACCCCCTGCAACAGGCGCGTCAGCAACTGGCGGCGCGCCAGAGCGGAGCCAGCGGCGACGCTCCGCACAGCTTCAACAGCCTGGTGCTGCAGGCCAGCAATGCCATGCCTTTCGTGATCGGCGGGGTCGAGCGTTTGAACTATCAGAACGGCGAATTGCAGCTGAGCCTGCTCAGCGACACCCGTGTCCCTGCGCCCGACAGCGGCTGGCAGGGCCTGCTGACCCAGGCCGGGCTCGAAGCCAGCCCCGGCGACCAGGGCTGGACCCTGCGCGCCGCCACAGGCACGGCGACCGGCGCGGTGCCGATGGAAGCCGACGACAGCGAGGAAGACGAGGATGAATAAGCTGAACCTCAGCCGTTACCGGCAACGCTGGCAGCGTCA
The DNA here is from genome assembly GCF_059421865.1 of Pseudomonas sp. GW821-FHT02B10. Lineage (NCBI taxonomy): Bacteria > Pseudomonadati > Pseudomonadota > Gammaproteobacteria > Pseudomonadales > Pseudomonadaceae > Pseudomonas > Pseudomonas sp. GW821-FHT02B10. Next base: position 107,125 of record NZ_JBWKVU010000018.1, read on the forward strand.
GGCCGCCCAGGCGCAGCTGTACTGGAACGGCCTGGCCCTGCGCGAGAAACGCCTGCTGGCCGGAGCGGCGGCGCTGCTGGGTGGTTTGCTGGTGTGGCTGGTGCTGATCGAGCCGGCGCTGGACAAGATCGATTACTGGCAGGCCGAGATCCCCAAGCTGCGCTCCCAGTCCGAAGCCCTGGAGCTGGTGCTGCACCAGGCCGGCGGGCCCCGTGGCGGCGAGCCGGGGCAGAGCCTGGAGCAGTCCTTGCGCCAGACCCTGGATGCCGCCGGCCTGCAGGGGCTGTACCAGTTGCAGCTGGCGGGCGAGGGCGAGTCCCAGGCCTGGCACTTGAGTTTTCAAGAGGCCCCGGCGGATGCCGTGGTCGGTTGGCTGCTGGGCAATCCCCGGCAGTTTTCCCTGGAAGTGGTGGAGGCCCGCCTGCAACGCGCGGGGCCGGCCGACATCGATGGCACGGCAGGCAAACTGTCCGGAACCGTTCGCATGGATCAGGCGCTTGGCGCTAAGGAAGCTTCATGAAGTGGTCAGGTTCTTTTTACGCCCGCCAATCGCGCAAGGCGTTGCCCTTGCTCCTGCTGGGGCCGCTGGCCCTGGCACTGGCGGCGTGCAGTAACAGCAAGGAGCCACAGCCACCGTTGCTGGTGGACAGCGAACTGGGGCGGCCCCTGGGCGAGACCAATCGCAGTGGCGGCGATGTGGTGGCCGAGCGGGAGCGGGCCCAGGCGCAACAGACCCAGCGTCCCAAATTCCAGCATCCGATCAGCCGTGCGGGACGCCCCCCCGGTGCTCCCGCCGCCAGCAGCACGGTGGTGCGCAATCCTCTGGGCGACCAGCCGGTGCGCCTGAATTTCGTCGATGTCGATATCCAGGCCGTGGTCCGGGCGCTGGCGCGTTCCACTGGCCAGCAGTTCCTGGTGGACCCGCGGGTCAAGGGCAACCTGACCCTGGTCAGCGAAGGCGAAGTGCCGGCCCACCAGGCCTACGACATGCTGCTGGCGGCCCTGCGCATGCAGGGTTTCAGCGTGGTGGATGTCGGCGGCGTGGCCCAGGTGGTGCCGGAAGCCGACGCCAAGCTGCTCGGCGGGCCGATCTACAACGCCGGCAAGCCGTCGGCCAACGGTATGCTGACCCGCACCTTCCGCCTGCAATACGAAAACGCGGTGAACCTGATCCCGGTGCTGCGCCCGATCGTGTCGCCGAACAACCCGATCAACGCCTATCCGGGGAACAACAGCATCGTCATCACCGACTATGCCGAGAACCTCACCCGGGTGGCGCAGATCATCGAAGGCATCGACATTCCCAGCGCCCTGGACACCGATGTGGTGCCGGTGCAGAACGGCATCGCCGTGGACATCGCCGGCATGGTCTCCGAGCTGCTGGAAACCCAGGGCGCCGACCCGACCCAGAAGGTCAGCGTGGTCGGCGACCCGCGTTCCAACTCGATCATCATCCGCACCGGCAGCCCCGAGCGCACCGAGCTGGCGCGCAACCTGATCTACAAGCTGGACAACGCCCAGAGCAACCCGAGCAACCTGCACGTGGTGTACCTGCGCAACGCCCAGGCCGGCAAGCTGGCCCAGGCCCTGCGCGGCCTGCTCACCGGCGAGAGCGACAGCGGCACCGGCGACAACGCGCGGGCCATGCTCGGCAGCATGGGCGGCATGAGCCAGGGCGGCAGTTCCAGCAGCGGCCAGAGCGGCAGCACCAGCTCCACCAGTGGCAGCTCCAGCCTCGGCGGCGGCAGCTCCAGCAGCGGTTATGCCCAGGGCGGCAGTTCCAGCAGCAGCCAGGGCGGCACCCAGGCCTCCGAGCAGAACACCGCCTTCAGCGCCGGCGGCGTGACCATCCAGGCCGATGCCACCACCAACACCTTGCTGATTTCCGCGCCGGAACCGCTGTACCGCAACTTGCGCGAAGTCATCGACATGCTCGACCAGCGTCGCGCCCAGGTGGTGATCGAAAGCCTGATCGTCGAAGTCAACGAAGACGACGCCGCCGAATTCGGCGTGCAGTGGCAGACCGGCAATCTCGGTGGCAGCGGCGTCATCGGCGGCGCCAACCTCGGCGGCAGCGGCCTCAACCTCAACGGCAAGACCAGCATCGACGTGCTGCCCCAGGGGCTCAACGTCGGCCTGGTCAACGGCACCGTGGACATCCCCGGGATCGGCAAGATCCTCGACCTCAAGGTGCTGGCCCGGGCCCTGAAGAGCAAGGGCGGGAACAACGTGCTGTCGACCCCGAACCTGCTGACCCTGGACAACGAAGCGGCGAGCATCTTCGTCGGCCAGACCATTCCCTTCGTTACTGGCAGCTACGTCACCGGCGGTGGCGGCAACAGCAACAACCCGTTCCAGACCGTGCAGCGTGAAGAAGTCGGCCTGAAGCTGAATGTGCGGCCACAGATTTCCGAGGGTGGCACGGTCAAGCTCGACATCTATCAGGAGGTCAGCAGCGTCGACCAGCGCGCCTCGGTGCAGGCTGGCACCGTGACCAACAAGCGCGCGATCGACACCAGCATCCTGCTCGACGACGGCCAGATCATGGTCCTCGGCGGCCTGCTGCAGGACGGCTACAGCCAGAGCAACAACGCGGTGCCGTGGCTATCGACTATCCCCGGGATCGGCGCGCTGTTTCGCAACGAAAGCCGCTCGACCAACAAGACCAACCTGATGGTGTTCCTGCGGCCCTACATCATTCGCGACAGCGCCGCGGGGCGCAGCATCACCCTCAACCGCTACGACTTCATGCGCCGCGCCCAGGGCGGCCTGCAGCCGGACCGCAGCTGGGCCATGCCGGACATGCAGGCGCCGCAATTGCCGACGGCGGAGCAGGGGGTGCCGGGGGCTGTGCCGGTGTCGGTGCCAGCGCCGAGGGCGAGGATCAAAGCGGTGCCGGTGCAATGAGTTCGCCTGTTGCGTTTATGCGCTCGGCGTCTGGTGCGCTGGGTGCTGGGGGATATATCCGTTGCTGCGGTAACGGCCGCCTATGGTTCCGCTTTTATAGCGGGGTGGGGGTACATATCCGTTACTGCGGTCACGGCTGCTGGCGGTTCCGCCCTTACGGCGGGTCACTTTTGGCAAACGCCGGAATGCCGGCCCAGCCCAAAGTAACCAAAAGGTCTCGCCCCTCCATTCGGTGCCTCGCTAGGGCTCGGCATGCCCTCACTCCGGCATTGCTCCGGGGGCCCGCCGCCCCAGGCCATCCATGGCCTGGGGCGGCTAGCGCGGCATCCCTGCCGCGCTACCCCCTGCGCAACGCCTGCGTTCGGCCTCTGGGAAAGGGGCGGGTGGATCAAAGGCAAGATCAAAAGCCAAAGCCAAAGCCAAAGCCAAGCGCGTTTTACGCGCTTCTTGTAGCCGCTGCCGCAGGCTGCGATCGGCTGCGCAGCAGACGCAAAACCATCCACCTCGATCTGCCTGATGCACCGCGCCGCCTGGCTTGGCGTGCGCTGCGCGCCCGATCGCAGCCTGCGGCAGCGGCTACAGGGAACGTGTTCTCAGACAGGCCGACCGGCAGGTCGCCTCGCGTTGTTTTTGATTTTCTTGCCCCGTCGGGAGGCCGAGTGGAGGTTCTGCGCAGTGGGCAACCCGGCAGGGATGCCGGGTTAGCCGCCCCAGGCCATGGATGGCCTGTGGCGGCGGCCCACGGAGCAGGACCGGAGCGAGGGAATCCGAGCCTTAGCGAGGACCGGACGCTTGGGGCAAGAGCCTTTGGTTACTTTGGGCTCTTCAAAGTGACCCGCCGTAAGGGCGGAACCCTAAGCCGCCGTTACCGCAGCAACGGATATGTACACCCACTTCGCCGTAAGAGCGAAACCGCTAACGGCCGTTACCGCAGCACCGGATCTGTACACAGCCAAGCCCCGGAGTTACTCCCATGAACCCCCAACTCCCTTACGCCTGGGCCAAATCCCAACGCATCCTCCTGCGCCATGGCGAGGAGGGCGCCGTACTCCTGGTCTGCCCCTCGACCCCCGGCTGGTCGATCAGCGAAGCGCGCCGCCAGTTTGGCCCGGCGCGGTTGGAACGGGTGCGCGACGAAGAACTCGACGGCCTGCTGGCCAGCGCCTATTCCGACACCGGCAGCGCCGCCGCGGTGGTCGGCGCCGCCGAGAACGAGGTCGACCTCGACCGCCTGATGCAGGACATCCCGGAAATCACCGACCTGCTGGACACCCAGGACGGCGCGCCGGTGATCCGCATGATCAACGCCTTGCTGACCCAGGCCGCGCGGGACGAGGCCAGCGATATCCATATCGAGCCCTATGAAAGCCATTCGGTGGTGCGCTACCGGGTCGACGGCACGCTGCGCGACGTGGTCTCGCCGCGCAAGGCCCTGCACGGCGCGCTGGTGTCGCGGATCAAGATCATGGCCCAGCTCGACATCGCCGAAAAACGCCTGCCCCAGGACGGCCGCATCGCCTTGCGCGTGGCCGGGCGGCCCATCGATATCCGCGTGTCCACGGTGCCCACCGGGCACGGCGAACGGGTGGTGATGCGCCTGCTGGATAAACAAGCCGGGCGCCTGCAACTGGAAACCTTAGGGATGGACCCCCAGGTGCTGGGCAAGCTCGACCACCTGATCCGCCAGCCCCACGGCATCGTGCTGGTCACCGGCCCCACCGGCAGCGGCAAGACCACCAGCCTCTACGCCGCCCTGGCACGGCTGGACGCCAGCACCAGCAATATCCTCACCGTCGAGGACCCGGTGGAGTACGACCTGCCGGGGATCAGCCAGATCCAGGTCAACGCCAAGATCGACATGACCTTCGCCCTGGCCCTGCGCGCGATCCTGCGCCAGGACCCGGACATCATCATGATCGGCGAGATCCGCGACCTGGAAACCGCACAGATCGCCGTGCAGGCTTCGCTCACCGGGCATCTGGTGCTGGCGACCCTGCACACCAACGACGCGGTGTCGGCGGTCAACCGCCTGATCGACATGGGCGTCGAGCCGTTCCTGCTGGCCTCGTCGATGCTCGGGGTGCTGGCCCAGCGCCTGGTGCGACGGCTGTGCCCGCACTGCAAGGAAGAAGACCCGACCGCCCCTGGCACCTGGCGCCCGGTGGGCTGCCCGGCCTGCAACCAGGTCGGCTACAGCGGACGCACTGGTATTCACGAGCTGTTCTGCATCGACGACGACATTCGCAGCCTGATCCACCAGGGCTCCGACGAACAGGCGCTGCGCGCCGCCGCGCGTCGCGCCGGGATGTTGAGCATGCGCGAGGATGGCGAGCGCTGGGTGCGCAGCGGCGCCACCGCCCCTGAAGAAATCCTGCGCGTAACCCGGGACGCCTGATGAACCGTTATCGCTACGAAGCCGCCGACGCCCTTGGCAAGATCGAGTCCGGGCACCTGGAAGCCGACAGCCAGAGCGCCGCCTTCGGTGTGCTGCGCAGCCGTGGGTTGACGGCGCTGATGGTGCAGGTCGAGAGCAACACGCCCAAGGCCGGTGGCGGGAGCCTGTTCAGCGCCAAGCTGTCGGACAACGACCTGGCCTGGGCCACCCGCCAGCTGGCCAGCCTGCTGGGCGCCAGCCTGCCGCTGGAGGCGGCGCTGAGCGCCACGGTCGAACAAGCGGAAAAAAAGCACATCGCCCACACCCTCAGCGCGGTGCGCGCCGATGTGCGCAGCGGCATGCGCCTGGCCGAAGCCCTGGCGGCGCGGCCACGGGACTTCCCGGATATCTACCGGGCGCTGATCGCCGCCGGCGAAGAGTCGGGCGACCTGGCCCAGGTCATGGAGCGCCTGGCCGACTACATCGAGGAGCGCAACACCCTGCGCGGCAAGATCCTCACCGCTTTCATCTATCCCGGCGTGGTCGGGCTGGTCTCGGTGGGCATCGTGATCTTCCTGCTCAGCTACGTGGTGCCCCAGGTGGTCAGCGCCTTCTCCCAGGCACGCCAGGACCTGCCAGGGCTGACCCTGGCGATGCTCAACGCCAGCGACTTCATCCGCGCCTGGGGTTGGTTGTGTTTCGGCGTGCTGGCGGGCGGCTTCTGGAGCTGGCGCCTGTACCTGCGCAACCCCCAGGCCCGCTTGAACTGGCACAGCCGGGTGCTGCGCCTGCCACTGATCGGGCGCTTCGTGCTGGGCCTGAACACCGCGCGCTTCGCCTCGACCCTGGCGATCCTCGGCGGAGCCGGGGTGCCGCTGCTGCGCGCCCTGGAAGCGGCGCGCCAGACCCTGTCCAACGACCGCCTGAGCCAGAGCGTCAGCGACGCCACCGCCAAGGTCCGCGAAGGCGTCAACCTCGCCGCCGCGCTGCGGGTGGAAAAAGTCTTCCCGCCGGTGCTGATCCACCTGATCGCCAGCGGCGAAAAAACCGGCGCCCTGCCACCCATGCTCGAACGCGCCGCGCAAACCCTGTCCCGCGACATCGAACGTCGCGCCATGGGCATGACCGCCTTGTTAGAGCCGCTGATGATCGTGGTCATGGGCGGGGTGGTGCTGGTGATCGTCATGGCAGTGCTACTGCCGATCATCGAGATCAACCAGCTGGTGCAATAAAGGTGCATGGATTCGCGGGCTTCTGTAGGAGCGAGGCTTGCTCGCGATGGCGTCGGGTCATACGAGTCGCGTCGCCTGGATCGCGGACAAGCCTCGCTCCTGCGGATCGTGGATTTTTCTATCATCGACCGGCGCCCGCAAATACCTGTAGCCGCTGCCGAGCGTAGCGAGGCTGCGCTCGGGGACGCAGTCCTCGCCAAACCTGAGCACATGGTTTGCCAGGATTAACGGCATAGGTGCCTCAACGTTTTTCTCGGTCACGCCACGCCACCCGAGCGCCGAATCCGCCGAACTCGGGTTCCTCGTTCTGTCATGCACAACCACCCCCAGCGCCCCAACCCAAGACCCGCGCCGCGCCTGGCCAAGAGCTGGCAAAAGGCCCCGCGACACCTCGCTGTCACCTGCGCTGAAAAGCCCACGCCAGGGCCCTCGAACACCCGAGAAAGTTTTTGAAAATCAAGGCCTTTCTCCCGAGGTTTTTTCCTTTATCTGTCACCGGAAACTGCGAACTTCTTACCCATGGCCTCACCCCGCACAACGCTCTCAGAGCAGGGCAGAGGATCTGAGCGCCATGGCGTCATGCAAGAACCATTGACCTCCGTATACACACGACGAAAGGAGATTCTTCATGTTTAAGCGCACTATGATCGCAGCTTCCATGGCCGTAGCGGCTCTGGCTTCGGCCCAATCGATGGCGGCTGTTGTGGGTGGCGGTGCCACTCTGCCTGAGCAGCTGTACAACACTCCGGGTGTTCTGAACTCCGGTTTCAGTCCCTACTTCGGCGTGGGCAGCGGCGGCGGCAAGACTGCCGTGCTGACCAACAACATCGGTTCGCTGACCACCACCCTGCCAGCGGGTACCACTGTGGACTATGCAGGCAGCGACTCGATTCTCAACGCCACTGAAATCAGCAACTACAAAACCGCCCACCAAGACGTACCGGCTACCGATCCTGCCAACTGGGGCCCGCTGCTGCAATTCCCGTCGGCCGCCACCTCGGTGACCATTCCTTACAACAAGGCTGGCACCACCAATCTGAACCTGACCAGCGAGCAACTGTGCCTGGCCTTGTCGGCCAACAACGGCGTCGCCCGTACCTGGGGTGAAGTGCTCGGCACCTCCGATACCACTCCAGTTCGCGTGGTATACCGCGCCACCAGTAGCGGGACCTCGGAAATCCTCACCCGCCACCTGAACAACCGTTGCCCGTCGGTGTTCACCTCTGTCAGCAGCACTTTCGCCAATGCCCACCCAGGTGCCGAGCCAGCTTCCTGGATCGGTGTCAGCGGCAGCGCCGCCGTGGCCAGCACCGTGGCTTCCACCTCCGGCGCCATCGGCTATGTCGGCCCTGAAGATGTCGACGCCACCAACAACGCTGTAGTGGCTCGCATCAACGGCCTGCTGCCAACCGTGGGCAACGTGCAGACCGCCCTGAGCACCATCGCGCCTCCGTCCACCGCCGCCGATCGTGCCGACCTGACCAAGTGGGCGCCAGTATTGCCTAACCCGGATTCCGGCTACTCGATCGTTGGCTACACCAACTTCATCTTCGGCCAGTGCTACAAGGACACCGCGGATGTCAGCTCGATCCGTAGCTTCCTGAGCAAGCACTACAACGCCACCTTCGCCAACAGCAACGATCAGGCAATCATCGACAAGAAGCTGATCCCGCTGACCGCAACCTGGAAGACCGCCATTCGCAGCGCCTTCATTCCAACAACCAGTGCACAGGGCGTGAACAACGCCAGCGTGTGCAACGGTATCGGCCGTCCAGCCTGATTTAGGCCGAGGCTCAATACCCGCAACACCGATCGGCAACGGCGCCAGCCGTTGCCGATTTTTTCTTCGCGCGAATTTCATGTTGCCATGGGGCATCCCGGGCAGCAGAGGGAGTTGCCATGTCCAGATATCTGTTGGCTGCCCTGGTTGGGGCCTTGACTGGCTTCTGTACTGCTCCGGCCTCGGCGGCTCTGGACGGCGGCGGTTCGTACCTGATGCAGGGTTTCTACACCACCCCCGGAGTATTGCCGCCGACAGCGGGGGGCTATCGTGCCGCGGGTAGTGGGGTCGGCAAGAGGGCACTGCTGACCAATGACAGCGTGGCGCTGACTCCGGATTACCCCGAATCGTTCTCTGTGGATTACGCCATCAGCGAGTCACGGCTGACCGCCAGTGAACTCGCTAAATACCGCAGCGCCCATCAGGCGCCGGGGGCCGTTGCCGGCTCGGCGGCGGACTGGGGCCCGCTGATCCAGCTCCCGGTGGCGATCACCTCGGTGGCGGTTCCTTACCGGGTGCGCTTGGCCAGCGGCCAGCCGGTGACCGACCTGGACCTGAATGGCGGCATGCTCTGTGGCCTGTTCTCCGGAGCCATCAGTACCTGGGACCAGATCAACCCGGCCTATTCGCGCACGCCGGTGACGGTGATCTACCGCGCCGATGGCAGCGGTACCAGTGAGCTGCTCACTCGTCACCTGAACAGCCTCTGCCCCCAGGCGTTCAGCACCAGCAATCGGTTCGCCACGGCCCACTACGGTCCGCTGCCCGGGCACTGGCGCGCGGAGAGAAGCGACCAGGACCTGCTGGCCAGGGTTGCCGCCAGCGAAGGCGCCATCGGCTATTCGGGGCCCTCGGGCCTGGATATTTCCAGCAACGCCCAGGTAGCGCGGGTCAACGGCCTGTTGCCTCCCACTGCGATCACCCCGATCAGCCTGACGCAGATCCCGCCGCCGGCCACCGCCATGGATCGTGCCGACCCGCACAAGTGGGCGCCGGATATCGCCAACCCGGCCTACGGCTATGCCATCGTCGGCTACAGCTACCTGTTGTTCGGCCAGTGCTATCGCGACCCGCAGGACGCCACGGCCTTGCGGATTTTTCTGTTGCGCCACTTCGGGCCCAACCCCGAGGCCGGAAACGACGCCCGGTTGATCGCGCAGCACCTGATACCGCTGGACGCGGTCTGGAAAAAGGCCGTGCGCGACAGCTTCCTGCTTTCTACCAGCCCCCTGGGCCTGAACAACCCCAGCGTCTGCAACGGCATCGGCCGTCCGCTGTGAATCCAGGGCCAGCCTGGCAGAGGTCGACTGCCTTGGGCCTGGTTCGAAAAACGCGGACAGGTCCGTGAGGGGGCGAAACCACGGCTGTGACAGCGGCCATCCATGCAAGATCAATTCAAACTGCGAGGAGATTCCTGATGTTCAAACACACGTTGATCGCGAGCACCCTGGTTGTCGCCGCCCTGGCTTCGGCTCAATCGATGGCTAATGTTGTCGGTGGCGGTACGGGGCTGACTGGTTCGCTATACAACACTCCGGGGGTGCTGACTCCCGGTTTCGGTTACTACTTCTTCGGCGTAGGCAGCGCTGCTGGCAAGACCGCCGTGCTGACCAATAACATTGGTTCGCTGACCAACACCCTGCCTGGTGCCACTGTGGACTATGCCGGTAGCGATTCGGTACTCAGCGACAGCGAAATTAGCAACTACCAGGCTGCCCACCAGTCTCCAGGCGTACCGACTACCTCCTATGACAACTGGGGACCGCTGCTGCAGTTTCCATCGGTCGCTACCTCGGTGGCCATTCCTTACAACAAGGCTGGCATCACTAACCTGAACCTGACCAGCGAGCAACTGTGCCTGGCCTTGTCGAGCAACAACGGCACCGCCCGTACCTGGGGCGAAGTATTCGGCAACTCTGATATGACTCCGGTTCGCGTGGTGTACCTCTACACCAGCAGCGGTACGTCAGAAATCCTTACCCGTCACCTGAACAATATTTGCCCGTCGGTGTTTACCTCCGTCAGCAGCATTTTCGCCAATGCCCACCCAGGCGCCGAACTGGCTTCCTGGATCTCCGTCAGAAGCAGCGCCGAAGTGGCCAGCACCGTGGCTTCCACCGCGGGTGCCATCGGTTATGCTGGCCCTGACAGTGTTGATGCCACCAACAACGCTGTAGTGGCTCGCATCAACGGCCTGCTGCCAACCGTGGAGAATGTGCAGACTGCCCTGATGAATATCGCGCCGCCGGCCACTGCCGCCGACCGTGCCGACCTGAGAAAATGGGTTCCAGTAGCGCCTAACCCTGCCCAAGGCTACTCGATCGTTGGCTACATCAACTTCATCTTCGGCCAGTGCTACAAGGACACAGCGGATCTCAACTCGATTCGCATCTTCTTGAGCAGGCACTACAACGCCACCTTCGCCAGTAGCAACGATCAGGCAATCCTCAACAGGAAACTGATTCCGCTGACCGCAACCTGGAAGACCGCCATTCGCAACACCTTCATTCCAGTAACCAGCGCACAAGGCCTGAACAACCCCAGCGTCTGCAACGGCATCGGCCGTCCGCTCTGAACCCACACGCGGATGAAGTTTTCATGACAAAGGTTCGGTGCCGGCCGGCGCCAACCGCCTATTACCTGAGCGCTCCGTCCGTGACAGCGGGCGGGCCGCCGACCTATTTCGCGACTGTGTAAAAGGATATGAGCGATGCGCCTCGGTAAGCCCACCCCTGTTCTGAAGTCCGCAAGCCGCTGCGAGGCGTTGCCTGTCCTGCGTCTCAATCCCCTGGCCCATGCCATTGCCCTGTTGCTGGTGGCGGGCAGTGCCCAGGCCGAGACGGCGTTCAGCGCTGCTTGGTTCGCCAGCAAGGGCGCGGCGCAGCAGGCGGCGGGTGTCGGCGGTGTCGCGGGGAGCCTGCCCAAGCCTGGTTCGCCGCCGCCCCTGGCCCAGCAGTTGAAGGCCAACCAGCAGTTGCAGCAGTCCTTGAGCAACGTCAATAACACGGTGGCGGCCATCGCCGCGCAGCAGGCGGCCCAGGCAGCTGGGCGGCGTTCGGCCCTGGTGGCGGCCTCGAGCATTCCCGACGGACTGGGCGAGGGCGGGCTCAAGGTCGACGAGAATGCCCTGACCAAAGGCTGGACCAATGCCAGCAACCCGGTGCAGACCCAGGCCGACGGCAAGACCACGGTGAGCATCGGCCAGACCGCGGACAAGGCCATTCTCAATTGGGAAACCTTCAACGTCGGGCGCAACACCACGGTGGACTTCCAGCAGCAGGCCGACTGGGCGGTGCTCAACCGGGTCAACGACCCGCAGGCGCGGCCGAGCGAGATCCAGGGCCAGATCAAGGCGGCCGGCACGGTGATGCTGGTCAACCGCAACGGGGTGATTTTCAGCGGCAGCAGCCAGGTCGATACCCGCAACCTGGTGGCCGCCGCCGCGACCATCAGCGACAGCCAGTTCCGCGAGCGCGGGCTGTATGTCGACAGCAGCGGCTCGCAGCCGACCTTCACCGACGCCGCCGGCAAGGTCCAGGTGCAACAAGGCGCGCTGATCCAGACCCGGGCGCCGGGCGTGTCCACCGAGTCCGGCGGTTATGTCCTGCTGCTGGGCAGCGAGGTGGACAACGCCGGCAGCCTGGTCACGCCCAAGGGCCAGGCGACCCTGGCCGCCGGTGACAGCTTCTATATCCGCAAGGGCGCCGGCACCGCCGGCAATAGCACCTCGACCACCCGCGGCAACGAGGTGGCCAGCACCCGCAAGGCCGGCAGCCAGGCCGGCAAGGTCAGCAACAACGGCCTGATCCAGGCTGCCACCGGCGATATCACCCTGACCGGCCACCAGGTGCAGCAGAATGGCCTGGTCCTGGCCACTACCTCGGTGGACAGCCGCGGCACCGTGCACCTGCTCAATTCGGCCAGCGACAGCAGTTCCAGCGTGACCCTGGGCCAGGGCAGCCACACGGCGATCCTGCTGGACGCCGCCAGTGGCACCGCCCTGGACAGCCAGCGCGCAGCTGGCTTGGCCGGGATGGGCGGCCTTGGTAATAACATCAGTGGTGCCTTCGACAACCTCAGCCGCGTGGTCGACCGTACCGACCAGTCGCGGGTGGAGATCGTCAGCGGCGGCACCGTGGACTTCCAGTCCGGCTCCAGCACCCTGGCCACCGGTGGCCAGGTGGCGGTCAGCGCTGGCCAGCGCAGCCTGGTGCGCGACGGCGCGGTGATCGATGTGGCGGGTGCGGTCGAGGTCAAGGTGGCCATGGAGGCCAACAGCGTCAAGGTCAATATCCAGGGCAACGAGCAGCGCGATGCCGCCGGCAACCGCGACCAAGGCAGCCTGAACAACAATGATGTGTGGGTCGATGTGCGCGAACTGGTCTATGTGCCGGCCGGGACCAACGGCTACGCCACGGACCGCTGGTACACCGGCGGCGGCCTGCTGGAAGTGGGCGGCTACCTGGGGACCCAGGCCCACGGGGTGGGCGAGTGGATGGCCCAGGGCGGCAGCGTGACATTTACCGGACGCGACGTGGTGACCCAGGCCGGTTCGAGCATCAACCTGTCCGGCGGTACCCTCGATGTCCAGGGCGGCCTGGTGCGCCAGACCTGGCTCAAGGGGGCGGACGGGCGCCTCTACGAGTTGTCCCGGGCGCCGGGCGACATCCTCTACAGCGGTATCTACAAGGGTTATGAGGACAACAGCCCGCGCTGGGGCCAGACCGATTACTACTACAGCCCGCTGATCGCGCCGCAGCAGCGCTACGAAGATGGCTATAGCGTTGGCCGCGATGCCGGCAAGCTGGTGGTCGGCACCGGCAGCGCGGTGCTCGAAGGGCAGTTGCTCGGCGCCACCTACCAGGGCGAACGCCAGACCCAGGCCGCCCAGGCCGGGCTCGACGGTTACGACCAGACGCAGAATGCCGTGGCCCGTGGCGCCCAGTTGATTGTCGGCGACTACCGACCGTTCTGGCAGAGCGACAGCGGTACCCTGCAAAGTGGCCTGCAGGCCAGCGACAGGACCCTCAAGCAAGTGATCCTCGCCCCGGGGCAGGTCGCCGAGGCCCTGGCCATCGAGCTGGACTCGGCCCTGGGCGAGCGCCAGGGGCAACTGCGCCTGGATACCGAGCAACTCAACGGCTTTGCCCTGGGCGCGGTGCGGATCGCCGCCTATGAGAGCGTGACGGTAGACGGCGACCTGCAGGTCGGGTCGGCGGGGGAGATCGCCCTGCATGGTCCGCAGGTACGGGTCAATGCCGGGCTGACCAGCCATGGAGGGCGCATTGCCCTGGGCAATGTACTGCTGCAGAAGGCCACGCCAGGATTAGCCTTGGAGGACACACTGATCGGTTCGACCAGCGGCCCCCTGGCCAGCCTGGTACTGAGCGAGGGTGCGCGCCTGGACACCAGCGGGCTGTGGAGCAACCTGTTGCTGGCGCCGCAGGACAACAGTGGCTTGGCCTTCATCAACGGCGGCAGTGTGTCCCTGCGCAGCCGTGGCGACTTGACCCTGGCCGCCGGCAGCCAGGTGGATGTCAGCAGCGGCGCGGCGCTGCTGGTGAGCGGTAGCCTGCGTGGCGGCAAGGGCGGCGACCTGACCTTGGCGGCCAATGCTGGCACCACCGTCGGCAATGGCGTCCTGACCCTGGCTGGTCAACTCAAGGGCTATGGGGTAACCGGCGGCGGCACCCTGAGCCTGCAAGCGGGCAAGGTGCAGATCGGGGGTGAAACGGCGCCCGACGCCGCGACCCTGGTCCTGGGTAGCGACTTTTTCGGCAAGGGCTTCGGCGCCTACGACATCACCGGCAACCAGGGGCTGAAAGTCGCCGAGGGCGCCCAGGTGGATGTGCGGGTACCGGTCTATGTCCAGGCCGCCGGGACGGCCAGTGTCGCCACCGGCGAGCCGACCGCCAGCGCCCTGCAGCTATGGCTGCCGGAGCCCTATCAGGAGGACCCGGCCAAGGGCCGCTTGAGCCAGCGCGCTGGTGCCAGCCTGACCCTGCAGGCCGGGGGACTCGATTCCAGTGCTGCCGATATCGCCAGCGTCGCTCTGGACATCGGACAGGGCGCCTCCGTGCGGGTGGACAATGGCCAGTCCATTGCCTTGCGCGGGATCGGCCAGATCAGCGTCGATGGCCACTTGATCGCCCATGGCGGCAAGGTCTCGATCGGTGCGGTACAACCGCTGCGGTTGGAAAGCGAGCCGCTGATCAGTACTCATCAGCGCTCGATCCTGCTGGGGCACAATGCCCTGGTGGATGTTTCCGGCTATGTGGTCAGTGCCCTGGATGCCCAGGGCCGGCGCTACGGCAAGGTCGGTGACGGTGGCAGCATCGTCATTGGTGGCGCCCTGGATATGGCCACTGGCCGCGCGGCGGCGCCGGATCTGTTCGTGCAGCTCAAGGCCGGTTCGCGCCTCGAGGCCTCCGGTGCCCAGGCTGCCCTGGACATCAAGGGTACCGGTCCGATGACCCTGGCCAGCAATGGCGGCAGTATCAGTCTCAGCTCGATCAATGGCCTGTATCTGGACGGCGACCTACGCGCCGCCGCCGGTGGCCAGGGGGCGGCGGGCGGCAGCCTGGCGGTGGCTCTGGAGACTGGGTCCTATGATCGCAACTGGTTGGACAGCGATATGCCCCTGGTACCGCGGGAGCTGTTGCTCAGCCAGCGTCGCCAAGCCCTCGATGGCACAACCTCGGGGCCGTTGGCCTATGGACAGGGCCATCTCAGCGTGGAGCAGGTCAACGCCGGTAGCTTTGGCAGCTTGGTCCTGCTGAGCAACGGCCAGATCAGTTTCGACGGCGATGTCGATCTGGCCCTGGGCCAGAGCCTGCAGCTGTATTCGGCTTCCTTGGGCCTGGCTCAAGGCGCGGCGGCCGATACCCGGGTCAGGCTCAGTGCGCCTTATGTGCGGCTGGCGGGTGTCGCCCAGCTCGGTGTCCTTAGCAACAGTGTGACGGTACCTGTGGTACGCGGTGGCAGTTCGACTCAGGCGACCCAGGCGCAGTTGGCCGTGGTCAGCCAATTGCTGGATATCCGCGATGAGGTCAACCTCGGTGCCCATGGCGACATCACCCTGCTTAGTGGCCAGTTGCAGTTGGACCAGCGCGGCTTCGCCACGATGGATGTGCACAGCGCCGGGGACATGCGCATGCTGCGCCCCACTGGCAGTATCTCCGTCACCCGCCTGAATACCCCGGGCGACCTGAACCTGACGGTGGCGCAGCTCTACCCGGAGACCCTGGCCCGTGCCGAGGTCCGCGCCCGCCACCTGAGCATCGGCCGCAGCAGCGCCCAGGACCCCGGCGTGCCCTATTCGGCCTATGGCAGCCTGCTGCTGTCCGCCCAGAGCATCGACCAGGGCGGGGTGGTTCGCGCGCCCCAGGGCAGCCTGGTGCTGGGCTTCAACGGCGGCGCGCAAGACAACACCTCGACCGTGCGCCTGCTGCCCGGCAGCCTGACCTCCCTGAGCGCGGCGGGGCTGGTCATGCCCTTTGGCGGTACGGTGGACGGCCAGACCTGGACCCAGGACGGCAAGCCGCTGGGCGAAAGCATACTCGATCCCTTCCTGGGTTCCGACTGGCTGACCCTGACGATGTTGGGGCAGTCGGTCGATGTCCAGAGCGGTGCCGTGGTGGACCTGTCGGGCGGTGGCGAACTGACCGGCGCGGGCTTTGTCTCCGGGCGTGGCGGTTCCACCGATGCCCGTTTCAACCCCTTGGTGCAGATCGGCGCCGACGGTCGCTTCAGCCTGCCGGGGCTGGCCAGCAATCCGGTCTACGCCATCGTGCCCGGCAACCAGGCAGGTTATGCCCCTGGCGCTGGGCAGAGCGGCGCCCTGGACCCGGTGATCGGCCAGCAGATCACCCTGGAGGCCGGAGTGCCGGGACTGGCACCGGGGGTCTATACCCTGTTGCCGGCGACCTATGCGCTGTTGCCGGGGGCGTTCCGGGTCGAGCTCAACGGCGGCGCCGGCCTGGCTGGCCAGCAACCGGGCCTGGCCATGGCCAATGGTTCCTGGAGTACCTCGGGGCGCTTGTCGGTGCTCGGCACCGCCATCCAGGACAACCTGTCGCGCCAGGTGATCCTGACCTCGGCCGATGTGCTGCGCCGCTATTCCCAATACAACGAAACTTCCCTGGCTCAATTCCTCGTCAACGACGCGGCGCGCCTGGGCATTCCCCGCGCCGCCCTGACCGCGGACGCCAAGGGCCTGACCCTGAGTTTGCTGCAGAACCAGACCAGGCAACCGTCCTTCACCTATGCCGGCACCGGTCGCTTCAGTCCGGACGAGGGGGGCTACGGCACCGTTGCCAACGTACTGGGCCAAAACTCACAAATGGAGATCGTCTCGGGCGGCCCGAGCGCGGGCTTTAGCGGTACCTCGATCGATGTGGCGCAGCTCAATGCCCTAGGCGCGGCCAGCCTGCGGATCGGCGGGACCGGTACCCGCCAGTATGGCCAGGGCGGCAATTACATCGCCTTCAGCTCCAACCTGGCCGACCTGACCTTGCGCTCGGGGGCCCTGCTGTCGGCACCCGAAGTGATGCTCCTCAGTGGCCGGACCAATGGCGGCATCGTGGTGGAGCAGGGCGCCGGGATCGATACCCTGGGGCAGGGCGCCAGTGCCTACGATTCCCGCGATGGCTTTATCTACGACCCCGGCAGGACCAGCCTGTTGGCGGTGTCCAATGGCTGGCTCGACCTGCTGCCGCCAACCCCGGCGCAGAACGGCCAGGTGGCGGGCCCGGGCAGCATTCGCATCGGCAGCTGTGCTGGCAGCTGCAGCGGCGTGACCCAGTTGTATTCCGAAGGCACCCTGGCCGCGGCCACCGATAATCTGTTCGAACTGGGGGACGAGGTGCGTTACGGCACCCGCAACCTGACCCTGGCGGTGGGTGGGGTCAATGTCGGCAGCAGCCAGAGCCTGGCCGAAGCCGCCGCGGGTAATACTTTGGCATCCGGTCTGACCCTCAACCAGCAGGTGCTCGATCGGCTGTTGCGCGGTGACCGCGAGCGCGGCGCGCCGGCGTTGGAAACCCTGACCCTGAATGCCCGGGATTCGCTGAACTTCTATGGCTCGACGCAGTTGAGCACCCTGGACCCGGTCACCGGCGAATCCAGCTTGAGCCATCTGATCCTGGGCACCCCGGCGATCTACGGTCATGGCGGCGCCGAGGACGTGGCCAGCATTCGCACCGCCAACCTGATCTGGAACGGCACGGCCGGGCTGCCAGGCACGGTGATCAACCAGGGCGCCGGTACCGGCAGCGGCCGCCTGGAGCTGGCCGCTGAGCGCATCGAGTTCGGCTACGGCCCGCAATCGCAGCCCGACAGCCTGGCCTCCTTCGATCGCCTGGCCCTGGGTTTTGCCACGGTCGACCTGAGCGCCAGCCAGCGCCTGACCGCCAACCACAAGGGCAGCCTGGCGGTCTACCAGAGCCAGGGGGCCTACGAGAGCGGCAAGGGCTACAGCTACAGCGGCGGCGACCTGAATATCGTCACCCCGTTGCTGACGGGCGAAGCAGGCTCGGTGAACCGGATCAAGGCCGGCGGCGATATCCGTATTTCCGGTGGCGGCGCCGTGCCGGGGCCGATCAACACCTTGGGCGGAGAGCTGGCGCTGCAGGGGCGCAGCATCAGCCTGGACACCGCGGTGGTGCTGCCCAGCGGCAAGCTGAGCCTGCTGGCCGAGCGCGACCTGCTGCTGGCGGGCAATGCCCAGCTGGACCTGGCCGGGCGCACCGTGCCCTTCAATGACCTGAACAAGTACAGCTGGGGCGGCGACGTGATCCTGGAAAGCCGCGGCGGCGATATCCGCCAGGCCGCCGGCTCGCGGATCGACCTGTCGGCGCAGAACAACAAGGCCGGGACCCTGAGCGCCATCGCCCTGGACCCGGGGGCCGGCCAGGTAGCGCTTTTGGGGGCGATCCTCGGCGGCAGCTCCGGTCATTACGATGCCGGCGGCACACAGGTGCCGTACAAGGCTGGCGGGGTGGATATCCGTGCCCAGGGCGTGGGCGATTTCGCGGCCCTCAACCAACGCCTCAACGAAGGCCAGGTCTATGGTTCGCGCAGCTTCCAGCTCAAACAGGGCGACCTGCAACTGGGCAACGAACTCAAGGCGGGGGAGATCAACCTGTCCCTGGACAATGGTCACCTGGCGGTGCTCGGCACCGTGGATGCCAGCGGCGAGCAGGTCGGCAGCATCCGCCTGGCGGCACGCAACGGCCTGACCCTGGGCGATGCGGCGTTGCTCGATGCCCATGGCACGCAACTGCGGGTCGACAGCTACGGCAAGATCATCGATGCACCGAACCGCGCGGTGGTCGAACTGACGTCGGGCGAGGGCCGGCTGGTGCTGGCCGAGGGCAGCCGCATCGACCTGCGCCACGGCACCTCCGCGGCCCCGGG
This sequence comes from Pseudomonas sp. GW821-FHT02B10, assembly GCF_059421865.1. Lineage (NCBI taxonomy): Bacteria > Pseudomonadati > Pseudomonadota > Gammaproteobacteria > Pseudomonadales > Pseudomonadaceae > Pseudomonas > Pseudomonas sp. GW821-FHT02B10. The sequence goes on from NZ_JBWKVU010000018.1 coordinate 125,834, forward strand.
CAGCCAGCCCGGGCAGCATGACGGCCAGGCCCGAGGCACCCTGGAGCTCAATGCGCCTCGGCTGGGCGGGGTCAGTGGCGGCGATATCGATATCGATGCCAGCGGCCGCCAGCAGATCAGCGGGGCCAAGTCGATCGCGGTCAATGGCATCTGGCGTTATGACGACAGCGACAGCGATGCCTTGCTCAAGGACGGCAGCGACGCCGCCAGCGGCAGGCCGTACCGGGTGATCGACCAGGCCTACATGAACCGCAAGCACGACCAGAGCACGGCCTTCATCGACGCGGCGCTGGCCAACACCGCGTTGCTCGACGGCAAGCTGGCCGGCCTGACCGCCGGCGGTTATGGCGATGCCCTGCACTTGCGCCCCGGGGTGCAGATCAGCAGCGAGCGGGACGTGGTGATCCAGGGCGACCTGGACCTGTCCGGCTACCGCTATGCCAGCCTCAATCCGCACTTCGCCAGGACCGCGGTCTACGGTTCCGGCGAGACCGGCAGCCTGGCGATCCGCGCCGCCGGCAACCTCGAAGTGCGTGGCAGCGTCACCGATGGCTTTACCCCGCCGCCCGCCACCCCGGACGACGCCGGCTGGGTATTGCTGCCCGGCATGCAGCCGTTCGGCGGCGAGCTGGTGGTACCGGGGCTGGGCGTGACCCTGGCCGATGGCACGCTGTTCCTGGGTGGCAAGACCCTCAACTACGACTTGCCGATCAAGGCCACCACCTTCGCCAGTGGCGTGGTGCTGCCCACCGAGGGCCGCCTGGCGCAAGCGCTGACCCTGGATGCTGGCAGCGTCGTGCGCGCTGACGTGCGCGCCGCCGACGGCAACCTGCTGTACGCCGCCGGTACCTTGCTGGAACAGGCGGTGACCCTGCCCGAGGGCACCCGGCTCGGCGCCGGGACCCTGTTGACCACGCGTACCGCCTTGCAGGCCATGCTCTGGCCCAAGGGCGTGGCGCTGCCGGCGACCCTCGATCCGAGTACTGGCCAGCAGGACACTTATGCCCTTAATGGCGACCTGGCGCTGAAAGCGGGCGCGCTGATCCCGTCCCAGACCGATGTCAAACTGCCCAATGGTGCCTTGTCGGTGGCCCTGCGCCCGGCCGATGGCGAAAGCCAGGGGCGCAACTGGGCGATCGCCGGGTTGCTGCCCGAGGGCTCGCAATCCTGGTCGCTGCGCCTGGTCAGCGGCGCCGATACCACGGCGGCCGACACCCGCAGCGTCAAGCCCCGGGTGGTCGATGGGCAGTTGATCCTGGCCGATACCCATTACTCGCTGTTCAGGGACCGCGAGATCGTTCCTGGCAAGCCGTCGGGCAATTGGGTCTGGGGGCCTGAAGTGGACAGTCCGGACTGGAACTGGCTGGGCGTCGTGGTGGGTGAGCCGCTGTCGCAGGGTGACCTGGATAACGGAACCTGCGACTGGGCACCGGGACTCTGCACCTTCAAACCCAACGTCGATAGCTGGGTCTGGGGGCCTGAAGTGGAAAGTCCGGACTGGAACTGGTTGGGCGGCGTGGTGGGCCAGCCGTTGTCACAGGATGATCTCAATAATGGAACCTGCGATTGGGCACCGGGACTGTGCGTCTTCAAGCCCGGTGAGCCGGGCGAACCCGATAAGCCTGGAGAAGTGATCGCGATGCGCGCCATGGCGCCGATCTTCAGTGTGTTGCGCACTGGCACAGGCGATTTGGACCTGATCGCCGGTGGCGATCTGAGCATGCAATCGGTCTTCGGCGTCTACACCGCCGGCACCCAGTCCCAGACCTTGGGCGCAGGTTATGCGGCAACCCGCGGCGTGGGCCGCACAGGCACGGTGCTGGGTGGTTACGACAAAGACAACCTCGCTCTGTACAGAGACGCCAACTACAAAGCCGGTTTCGACGAGCAGGTGGCGGCCTACGAAAAACTGGTGGCGGGCGATAGCCTCTACCAGGCCTGGTACCCGGAGCAGGGCGGCAACCTGTTGCTGTCGACGGCGGGCAGCCTGCGTGGCGATGCCTTGGGCAGTACCTTCGGCGAGTTCGGAGCCAGCCCTGCGCTGTCGAGTGTCGGCGTAGGCGACTGGCTATGGCGCCAGGGCACTGGCTCGGCGGCGGTGGACCAGGCCGTTCCGACCGCCTGGTGGATCAACTTCGGTACCTATGTCACCCCGTCCGTAGGCACGCCCATGCCTCAGGTCACCGGCTTTACCGGGGTCGGCACCTTGGGCGGCGGCAATCTCGAGGTGCGGGTCGGCGCCGATGCCGGCACTCTGTTACGCCGTGGCAACCGTACGGCTCTGGGCTCGCCGCGCAGCGAGGCGCTGATCCTGGCGGTGGGCAGCACCGGGCGGGTGGCTGCCGATGGCAGCCTGACCCTGACCGGGGGCGGCGACCTCAAGCTGAATATCGGTGGCGGCCTCAATCCTTCCCTGGATGCCCGGGCGTCCAGTGTTCAGAGTGGGGCCGCGCAGGGGCAGAACCATGACTTGAACGGCGCCCTGATCAACCTGCGGGGCCATGTGCAGGCCAATGCCGGGGCCATGGGCGGCATCCAGCAGAATTTTGGCCGCTCCAGCTTCAACCAGGACGCCCGCGAAGTGCGAGCCTTTGATCCGTATTCGGCCTCGGTGGCCAGTGCCACCGGCGGCCTGGTGATCATTCCCGGCGATGCCACGGTCAGCCTCGCCACCCGTGGCGACCTGGTGCTGGGCGGTGCGGTCGACCCGGGCCGTACGCGGCAGCACAATACGTCGGCGTTCAGCCTGGACGGCACAGCCTACCTGGGCGGCGGTAGCAGCTGGTTTTCGCTCTGGACCGAGCATACCGCCATTGACTTGTTCGCGGCGGGGGGCAACCTGACACCTTCGACCCAGGCTGGTGAATTGACTCGGGGTCAAAACGCGCCACGGGTCCAACTCGATACCTCGCCGACCGATGGGCGCTTTATCTATCCCTCGATCCTGCGGGCTGTCGCCCCGGGCGGCAACCTGTACTACGGCTCTTCGGCGCTCTATACCGGTGACCAGAAAAACTCGCCTTATTCCCTGGTACTGGCACCTTCGCCCAACGGTCAGTTGCAGATGCTGGCCGGCGGCTCGATCTTCGCTGGTGGTTATGCGCTCAACCAGTCCGGGGCCGACAGCCGCCTGCTGCCGACGCCGTTCATGCCGGCCTTCGAAGGGCGCGAGCAGGGCGGTGGCGAGCGCCTGCTGGTGAGCAATCTCAGCCCCGATGGCCTGTCTTCCACGCAAGGCATGGGTGGCTTCCCGCTCTTCGCCTTTGGCGGCGACACCCTGACCACCTTCGGCGGCCGACGTGAGCCGGCGCGCTTCTATGCCATGGCCGGCGACCTGGTGGGCATACGCTCGGGCGAGCAACTGAACTTCAACGCTTCCGGCTCGCGCCCGGGCCGGACCTGGTACGACGCGGCCGCGCCGGTCTGGATGCTGGCCGGTCGGGATATCGTCAACAGCGGCACCCAGTTGGGGCAGGCGACAACCATTGTGCCTTTGCTGGGCGTGGGGGCGAGCAGCGGCAACCTGTTCGTGCACAACGATCCGCTGGATATTTCCCTGGTCTCGGCCGGGCGCGACATCCTCTATAGCAGCTTCAATGTCGCGGGGCCCGGCCTGCTGCAAATCAACGCCGGGCGCGATATCCGCATGGAAGACAAGGCGTCGATCACCAGCCTCGGCGCCCTGGTACCAGGCGACAACCGACCGGGGGCGAGCATCGTCCTGCAGGCGGGGGCCGGGGCCAGTGGGCCGAACTACACGGCCTTTGCCGCGCGCTACCTGGACCCGGCCAACCTGGCCAGCGACAGCGCTTCCCTGGCCGCGCAACCGGGCAAGGTGGCCAAGACCTACGAAACGGAACTGGCCAGCTGGCTGAAGCTGCGCTATGGCTTCAGCGGCAGCGACGAGCAGGCCCGGGCCTACTTCGCCGGCTTGCCGGCGGTGGAGCAGGGAGTGTTCGCGCGCCAGGTGTATTTTGCCGAGCTGCGCGCCGGCGGTCTGGAGTACAACCAGGTCGACGGTCCGCGCCAGGGCAGCTACCTGCGCGGGCGCAACGCCATTGCCGCGTTGTTCCCGGACACCGATGTGGCCGGCAACCCGATTGTCTACCAGGGCAATATCACCCTGTATGGCGGCGCCGGGGTGCACACCAATGTCGGTGGCGATATCCAGATGCTGACTCCGGGCGGGCAGCAGGTGTTTGGCATCGAGGGCGAGGCGCCGCCGTCCACGGCGGGGGTCATCACCCAGGGCCAGGGCAATATCCAGCTGTACTCCCTGGGCAGCATCCTGCTGGGCCAGAGCCGGATCATGACCACCTTCGGCGGTTCGATCCTCGGCTGGTCGGCCGAAGGCGATATCAACGCTGGGCGTGGCTCGAAAACCACCGTGGTCTACACCCCGCCAAGGCGTGTGTACGACAACTGGGGCAACGTGACCCTGTCGCCGTCGGTGCCGAGCACCGGGGCCGGTATCGCCACGCTGAACCCGATTGCCGAAGTGCCGCCGGGGGATATCGACCTGATCGCGCCCTTGGGCACCATCGACGCCGGCGAGGCTGGGATTCGGGTCTCGGGCAACGTCAACATCGCGGCCTTGCAGGTGGTCAACGCGGCAAACATCCAGACCCAGGGCAAGTCCTCGGGGATACCGGTGGTGGCGTCGGTCAATACCGGGGCCCTGACGTCGGCCAGTTCGGCGGCGTCTTCGGCGACCCAGGCCGCCGAGGATGTGGCGCGCCAGCAACAGGCGGCGGCGCGGCAGAATATGCCGTCGGTGTTTAGCGTGCAGGTGCTGAGTTTCGGCCAGGAACGCCTGGCGCCGACCCAGGATGGCGCCAGCCGGGCCAACCCCAGCTACAACCCGGACAGCCCGGTGCAAGTGCTGGGCGCCGGGCCGCTGAGCGATCAGGCGCGTCAGCAGTTGACCGAGGAGGAGCAGCGGCAACTGACCTTATAGGTTCTCTCGTGGCAACACGCTTGGGGGCGATCATTGATCGCCCCTTTTTTTTGCAGAGCTGCCACACAGGTGCCCATCACCCCTTGAAACCTAGGCGAAGGCTCTAGTCCGCGGGTTTGCCATTTTCTGCCCGCATCCATGGAGAAGACCGGAGCCTATCGGCCGGCCCGGCGGATGATTGACGGCAAAATAATGGCAAATTAACATCGCGCCACTATTTTGATATCAGCTGTCTCGAGGGACCGAACATGTACTCTCCCGCCCTCGCGGGGAGGTTGTGCCTGGCTTTGCTGTGCCTGACTCCACTGCACCTCGTTCATGCCGCTCCCACCCCCGGTGACACCGACCTGATCCGCGAACGCCAGGACCGCCTGCTCGAAGAGCAGCGCCGGCGCCTGGAAGAACTCAAGGACCTGCCCGGTAAAGAGGCCGCCCCCACGGCGCCGAGCGCGCCTGTCGACACCCGCTGTTTCCCGATCAAGGACATCGAGCTCAAGGGCGCCGACAGCCTGTCCGCCGCCGAGCAGGCGCGCC
>NZ_JBWKVU010000019.1:0-109814 GCF_059421865.1 Pseudomonas sp. GW821-FHT02B10
AGTAGGTCATCGTCAAGATTAAATTCCGAAACCCCAATTGCGAAAGCAGTTGGGGTTTTGTTTTTGCGCGCGGAAAACCCTTTCAAATTGCAGCTGCTAGCTGCTTGATTGTGCCTGGTCACGCTTTCTATGCAACAGCCTTAGGCATGGCTATCATGCCTGCCTCATTGTGAGGCGAGATCTGCATGCTGACATTGTTGGAGCTTCTGAAGGATGGGCGGTTTCACTCGGGCCAGGCCCTTGGTGCTGCCTTGGGCGTTAGTCGCAGTGCCGTATGGAAGCAGTTGCAGCAGTTGGAGGCTGAGCTGGGGCTCTCTATCCATAAAGTTCGCGGTCGCGGTTATCAGTTGGCGGCTCCGCTGACGCTTCTGAATCCGGCTGATATTTACGAGCAATCAAAGGATTGCCCTTGGGCTGTGCTGGTTTTCGATTCTATTGACTCTACAAACGCCGAAGCTCTGAGGGTTGTCGAGCGTGGCGTGCCTGCGCCGTTCCTGGTGCTCGCTGAGCGTCAGACGGCGGGGCGTGGTCGGAGAGGGCGAAAATGGGCTAGCCCTTTTGCAGAAAATGTTTATTACAGCCTCGTACTGCGTATCGATGGTGGAATGCGTCAGCTTGAAGGGCTCAGCTTGGTAGTCGGGCTGGCGGTCATGCAAACCTTGCGCGAGTTTGGAATTGCTGGTGCGGGCCTGAAGTGGCCAAACGATGTTTTAGTTGGACGCAAAAAAATCGCCGGAATCCTGTTGGAGTTGGTTGGGGATCCTGCTGATGTTTGTCATGTAGTTCTGGGTGTAGGTATCAACGTCAGCATGCAGAAAACCGACGAGATTGATCAGCAGTGGACGTCTGTACGGCTTGAGTCCGGCAAGCAGGTTGATCGCAACCAGTTGGTTGCTCGGTTGAGCATGATGCTGAAGGCTTACCTGGAGCGCCACCAGGCCCAGGGCTTTTCCTCTATTCAAGAGGAGTGGGAGCAGAATCATTTGTGGCAAGGTAGTGCGGTGTCTCTGATTGCTGGGATCAATAAAATAGACGGTGTTGTTATGGGCATCGATCAGCAGGGCGCATTGCGATTGAGGGTGGATGGGGTTGAGAAGGTCTACAGCGGTGGTGAGCTCAGCTTGAGGTTACGCAATGATTCTTGAGCTTGATTGCGGAAACAGCTTCATTAAATGGCGCGTTCTGGATAATGCTGCGCTTGGGGTATTTGCTGAGGGTGTGGTTGATTCCGATGATGCTTTGGTCGGGCATCTGCGTACGCTAAACGGCTTGGTTTTGACCCGCTGCCGCTTGGTCAGCGTGCGCACGGCCGAGGAGACGAGCAAGCTTACTTCCATGTTGGTTCAGGCTTTTGGCGTGGCGGTGATCTGTGCTGCGCCTGCGAAAGAAATGGCCGGCGTACGAAATGGTTATGAGGAGTTTGAGCGACTTGGCCTGGATCGCTGGCTTGCCATGCTGGGAGGCTTTCGCCTTGCGGCTGGTGCCTGCCTGGTACTCGATTTCGGGACGGCGGTTACTGCGGATTTCATTTCTGCGGATGGCGAGCACCTGGGGGGGTTTATCTGCCCAGGGATGCCATTGATGCGTAATCAGCTGAGAACTCACACTCGTCGAATTCGGTACGATGATTTGTCTGCCGAGCGCGCGCTGGTGAACCTTTTACCGGGTCGTACGACGGTTGAGGCGGTAGAGCGCGGCTGCTCATTGATGTTGAGGGGGTTCGTTCTAACTCAGTTGGAGTTGGCGCGTGGTTACTGGGGGGATGATTTCGTAGTATTTCTCACTGGTGGTGATGCTGATCTGGTTTCTGGGGTTGTCCCGCAAGGGCGAGTGGTTCCGGATCTGGTTTTTGTCGGATTGGCTATGGCATGCCCATTGTCCTGAGGTTTTTATGCGCTGGTTGTTCCTGCTGCTTCTGGTTCTCAATGTGTTCTATTACGTCTGGCATCAGCAGGAAGTGCCTTTACGTGCTAAGGAGGTAACACCTCTGACGCTTTATAAAGGGGCCCAGCAGGATATCCGCTTGTTGAGTGAGTCGTCTGACGCTCTCTCTAGGCGTGATAAGGGTGGGGCTCAAGCCGATTGCCTCTATATAGGTGGTTTTGCTCGTCGTGATCAGGCTCAAATGCTCGAGCAGCGTCTGTCGGCATTGGGGGTGGAGGTCCGGTTGAAGTCCTTGGGGTTGCCTGATGCTTCTGGTTACTGGTTGCGGGTGGCTCCTGAAAGCAAGCATTTGCTGGATGATTCGCTGCTGCAGAATCTTGCTAAAGAATTCAATGAGTTAAAACATAAAATAATGTCATGCGAAGGCATTGCAACTGCCGAATAGTTTGCATAGAATGGCGCCCGCTCCGCAGTGAAGACCTCTAGAGGTAGACGCAGCGAAGCGAGGTCAACGCAGCTAACCTCAGGTTTTTAATGAGAAAATGCTTGACAGAAGGGTGGCATGATGTAGAATGCTGCCTCGCTTAGGAGGGGTTCCCGAGCGGCCAAAGGGATCAGACTGTAAATCTGACGTCTACGACTTCGAAGGTTCGAATCCTTCCCCCTCCACCAGATTTAGCGTGAGCTGCAGGCTCCGCGGGTATAGTTTAGTGGTAGAACCTCAGCCTTCCAAGCTGATGATGCGGGTTCGATTCCCGCTACCCGCTCCAAGTTTGCAGGTTGTGCAAAGTGTTTCGCTCTTGTAGCTCAGTTGGTAGAGCACACCCTTGGTAAGGGTGAGGTCAGCGGTTCAAATCCGCTCAAGAGCTCCATATAACAAGGCAGATATGAAAATATCTGCCTTTGTTTTAATGGCTTGTGTGACTTGCTCAATTCTTCTCCTAGGGGTGATTTCGATGGCTAAGGAAAAGTTCGAACGTAATAAGCCGCACGTCAACGTTGGTACCATTGGTCACGTTGACCACGGTAAAACCACTCTGACTGCTGCTCTGACTCGTGTCTGCTCCGAGGTTTTCGGTTCGGCTCGCGTTGACTTCGACAAGATCGACAGCGCCCCAGAAGAAAAGGCTCGTGGTATCACCATCAACACTGCGCACGTAGAGTACGACTCGAACATTCGTCACTACGCGCACGTTGACTGCCCGGGTCACGCCGACTACGTCAAAAACATGATCACTGGTGCTGCCCAGATGGACGGCGCGATCCTGGTTTGCTCGGCTGCCGATGGTCCGATGCCACAAACTCGCGAGCACATCCTGCTGTCCCGTCAGGTAGGCGTTCCGTACATCGTTGTCTTCCTGAACAAGGCTGACATGGTGGACGACGCTGAGCTGCTGGAACTGGTTGAGATGGAAGTGCGCGACCTGCTGAGCACTTACGACTTCCCGGGTGATGACACTCCAATCATCATCGGTTCGGCTCTGATGGCTCTGAACGGCCAGGACGACAACGAAATGGGCACTACCGCTGTTAAGAAGCTGGTAGAAACTCTGGATACCTACATCCCAGAGCCAGAGCGTGCTATCGACAAGCCGTTCCTGATGCCAATCGAAGACGTGTTCTCGATCTCCGGCCGCGGTACCGTGGTAACTGGTCGTGTTGAGCGTGGTATCGTTCGCATCCAGGAAGAAGTTGAGATCGTTGGTCTGCGCGATACTCAAAAAACCACCTGCACCGGTGTTGAGATGTTCCGCAAGCTGCTGGACGAAGGTCGTGCTGGTGAGAACTGCGGCGTTCTGCTGCGTGGCACCAAGCGTGACGACGTTGAGCGTGGCCAGGTTCTGGTTAAGCCAGGTACCGTTAAGCCGCACACCAAGTTCACTGCTGAAGTGTACGTTCTGAGCAAAGAAGAAGGCGGCCGTCATACTCCGTTCTTCAAAGGCTACCGTCCACAGTTCTACTTCCGTACTACTGACGTGACTGGTAACTGCGAGCTGCCAGAAGGCGTTGAAATGGTAATGCCAGGTGACAACATCCAGATGACTGTCACTTTGATCAAAACCATCGCGATGGAAGATGGTCTGCGTTTCGCTATCCGTGAAGGCGGTCGTACCGTCGGCGCTGGCGTCGTAGCCAAAGTCATCGAGTAAGTTCTTGATATATCTCCATCGGGCCGGCATAATGGTCGGCCTGATTTTGTTTTTAGGTCAGTAGCTCAATTGGCAGAGCGACGGTCTCCAAAACCGTAGGTTGGGGGTTCGATTCCCTCCTGACCTGCCAGATTCACTCGGTGTGTCTGGCTTTCTTTTCACAGGATCTTCATAGATGACTCCTAAAGCTGAAGCTCAAGGCTCTCGCTTCGATCTGCTCAAGTGGCTTGTAGTAGTTGCTTTGGTGGTCGTTGGCGTTGTCGGTAATCAGTATTACTCCGCTTCGCCGATCCTGTACCGCGTACTCGCTTTGCTTGCTATCGCTGCTGTGGCTGCCTTTGTGGGTCTGCAGACTGCCAAGGGCAAGTCTTTCTTTGTACTGGTTAAGGAAGCTCGCACCGAGATTCGTAAAGTCGTATGGCCAACTCGCCAAGAAACCACGCAGACCACGTTGATCGTAGTGGCTGTTGTTCTGGTTATGGCGTTGCTGTTGTGGGGGCTTGATTCCCTGCTCGGCTGGCTCGTTTCCTTGATTGTTGGCTAAGGGTGTCCCGTGGCTAAGCGTTGGTACGTTGTGCATGCTTACTCGGGTTACGAGAAGCATGTAATGCGTTCGTTGATCGAGCGCGTAAAGCTGGCTGGCATGGAAGATGGCTTTGGTGAAATTCTGGTTCCCACTGAAGAAGTGGTTGAGATGCGTAATGGCCAGAAACGCAAAAGCGAGCGCAAGTTCTTCCCTGGTTATGTGCTGGTTCAGATGGATATGAATGAGGGTACTTGGCACTTGGTCAAGGATACTCCTCGGGTGATGGGTTTTATCGGCGGTACTGCCGACAAGCCTGCGCCAATCACGGACAAAGAAGCGGAAGCCATTCTGCGTCGTGTTGCTGATGGTAGTGACAAGCCTAAGCCTAAGACTCTGTTCGAGCCGGGTGAGGTTGTTCGTGTTACCGATGGTCCGTTCGCTGACTTTAACGGCACCGTCGAAGAAGTTAACTACGAAAAGAGCCGGATCCAAGTGGCTGTGCTCATTTTCGGTCGCTCTACTCCGGTAGAACTAGAGTTCAGCCAGGTCGAAAAGGCATAGCTGAACGAGAATCCCATACCCCGCAGCCCAAGGCTGTGGGGTTTTGTCGTCACTGGGATAAACGCGCAAGTAACCGGGGAGCCTTTCCAGGCGTTTGAACCCGTAATTGGAGTGCCTCATGGCTAAGAAGATTACTGCTTACATCAAGCTGCAAGTGAAGGCCGCACAGGCCAACCCAAGTCCACCCGTCGGTCCAGCACTGGGTCAGCACGGCGTGAACATCATGGAATTCTGCAAGGCCTTCAACGCCCGTACCCAGGGTCTTGAGCCAGGTCTGCCGACTCCTGTGATCATCACTGTTTACAGTGACCGCAGCTTCACTTTCGAAACTAAGAGCACCCCTGCTTCGGTTCTGCTGAAGAAAGCTGCTGGCCTGACCAGCGGTTCCGCTCGTCCGAACACCGTTAAGGTTGGCACCGTTACCCGTGCTCAGCTGGAAGAAATCGCGAAAACCAAAAACGCGGATCTGACTGCAGCTGATATGGATGCAGCCGTGCGTACTATCGCCGGTTCTGCTCGTAGCATGGGCCTTAACGTGGAGGGTGTGTAATGGCTAAGCTGACCAAGCGCCAAAAGGCTATCGCCGGCAAGATTGAAGCGGGCAAGGCCTACAGCTTCGTAGACGCGGCTGCTCTCCTGACCGAGCTGTCGACCGTCAAGTTCAGCGAGTCTGTTGATGTCGCTGTAAACTTGGGCGTTGACCCACGTAAGTCCGACCAGGTTGTTCGCAGCGCTACCGTGCTGCCTCACGGCACTGGCAAGACGGTGCGTGTAGCTGTGTTCACCCAAGGTCCAGCCGCTGAAGCTGCCCTGGCTGCCGGCGCTGATCGCGTAGGCATGGACGACCTGGCTGCCGAAATGAAAGGCGGCGACCTGAACTATGACGTAGTTATTGCTTCCCCGGATGCAATGCGCGTTGTAGGTCAGCTGGGCCAGATCCTCGGTCCACGTGGTCTGATGCCTAACCCCAAGGTTGGTACCGTAACTCCAGACGTAGCTGGCGCTGTTAAAAACGCCAAGGCTGGTCAGGTTCGTTATCGCACCGACAAAAACGGCATTATCCATACCTCCGTTGGCAAGGTCGGCTTCGACGCCGTCAAGCTGAAGGAAAACGTTGAAGCCCTGATCGCTGACCTGAAGCGTATCAAGCCAGCTTCCTCGAAAGGTATCTACGTCAAGCGCGTTACCCTGAGCACCACCATGGGCCCAGGTCTGGTCATCGACCAAGGCTCGCTGGACGTATAAGACACAGGTTGGCGCAAGAGATTGCGCCAATTGAAAGATTGGGGTCCCTGCCTGGCGGGGGCTATCCAAGACCGTAGGCGACGCAAGTCTTAAACCACAAGCCTACGCAGATGGTGCTCCCGGTTCCTTACCGAATCAGACACCAAAACGACATCCGACCTCGGTTGGATGAAACGGTAACAAGCAGGAGTTAAACCCGTGGCAATTAAACTCGAAGACAAGAAGGCCATCGTCGCTGAAGTCAACGAGGCTGCCAAAGGCGCTCTGTCCGCTGTCGTGGCTGATGCCCGTGGTGTGACAGTAGGCGCTATGACCGGACTCCGTAAAGAGGCCCGCGAAGCTGGCGTGTATGTACGTGTCGTACGTAACACCCTGCTCAAGCGCGCTGTTGAAGGCACTCAATATGACGTGCTCAACGACGCGTTCGTCGGCCCTACCCTGATTGCATTCTCCAAGGAACATCCGGGCGCTGCTGCTCGTATTTTCAAAGAGTTCGCAAAGGGTCAGGAAAAGTTCGAGATCAAGGCAGCTGCGTTCGAGGGCAAGTACCTCGCAGCAAACGAGATCGACGTGTTGGCTTCGCTGCCAACTCGCGACGAAGCTATTGCGAAGCTGATGAGCGTGATCCAAGGCGCTACCAGCAAGCTGGCTCGTACTCTGGCGGCCATTCGCGACCAGAAAGAAGCTGCTGCTGCCTAAGGCACTGCAAGCCCTTTCAAAATCATATGTTTAATTTGATGGCTGCGTAGGCTGTCACCCCAATACAGGAATTTATAGTCATGTCTCTGACTAACGAGCAAATCATCGAAGCAATCGGCCAGAAAACCGTTCTGGAAGTTGTTGAGCTGATCAAAGCAATGGAAGAAACCTTCGGCGTTACCGCTGCTGTTGCCGCTGCTGGTCCAGCTGCTGCTGCCGCTGTTGTTGAAGAGCAAACTGAATTCAACGTCATGCTGACTGAAGCTGGCGAGAAGAAAGTTAACGTGATCAAGGCTGTACGTGAACTGACCGGTCTGGGCCTGAAAGAAGCCAAGGCTGTAGTTGACGGTGCTCCTGCCATGGTTCTGGAAGGCGTTGCTAAAGAAGCCGCTGACAAAGCCAAAGCAGCTCTGGAAGAAGCAGGCGCTAAAGTCGAGCTGAAGTAAGCATCGACTTTGTGTCTCCAGCCCAAGCGTTAAGCTGAGGCTGATGGCTGGTGGCTCTTGCCACCGGCCTTTTTCCGTTATTGGCAGCCGACTGGGTCGGTGCCTTTAACGTGCTGTAACCACCCTGTGCGGTGGCGCAAACCAAAGGGTTTGCACGATTTTCTGGCTGCTCCCGTCGGGAGGGGCCAAATAAGCAGGTGACCAAGCTGGGGAACGCTGATGGCTTACTCATATACTGAGAAAAAACGTATCCGCAAGGACTTTAGCAAGTTGCCGGACGTCATGGATGTGCCGTACCTCCTGGCCATCCAGCTGGATTCGTATCGTGAATTCTTGCAAGCGGGAGCGACTAAAGATCAGTTCCGCGACGTGGGCCTGCATGCGGCCTTCAAATCCGTTTTCCCGATCATCAGCTACTCCGGCAATGCTGCGTTGGAGTATGTCGGTTATCGCCTGGGCGAACCGGCATTTGATGTCAAAGAATGCGTGCTGCGCGGTGTAACTTACGCCGTACCTTTGCGGGTAAAAGTTCGTCTGATCATTTTCGACAAAGAATCGTCGAACAAAGCGATCAAGGACATCAAAGAGCAAGAAGTCTACATGGGTGAAATCCCCCTGATGACTGAGAACGGTACCTTCGTAATCAACGGTACCGAGCGTGTAATCGTTTCCCAGCTGCACCGTTCCCCTGGCGTATTCTTCGACCACGACCGTGGCAAGACGCACAGCTCCGGTAAGCTGCTGTACTCCGCACGTATCATTCCTTACCGCGGTTCCTGGTTGGACTTCGAGTTCGACCCGAAAGACTGCGTGTTCGTGCGTATCGACCGTCGTCGCAAGCTGCCTGCATCGGTACTGCTGCGTGCGCTGGGCTACACCACTGAAGAAGTGCTGGACGCTTTCTACACCACCAACGTATTCCATGTGCGCGGCGAAAGCCTGAGCCTGGAGCTGGTGCCTCAGCGCCTGCGCGGTGAAATTGCAGTCCTCGATATTCAGGATGACAAAGGCAAGGTTATTGTCGAGCAGGGTCGTCGTATTACCGCTCGTCACATCAACCAGCTGGAAAAAGCCGGGATCAAAGAGCTGGAAGTGCCTCTGGACTACGTCCTGGGTCGTACTACCGCCAAGGTCATCGTGCATCCGGCCACCGGCGAAATCCTGGCAGAGTGCAACACCGAGCTGAACACCGAGATCCTGGCGAAGATCGCCAAGGCTCAGGTCGTGCGTATCGAAACGTTGTACACCAACGATATCGATTGCGGACCGTTCGTTTCCGACACTCTGAAGATCGACTCCACCACCAACCAGCTGGAAGCGTTGGTCGAGATCTATCGCATGATGCGTCCTGGCGAGCCTCCAACCAAGGATGCGGCTGAGACCCTGTTCAACAACCTGTTCTTCAGCCCTGAGCGCTATGACCTGTCTGCGGTCGGCCGGATGAAGTTCAACCGTCGTATCGGTCGTACCGAGATCGAAGGTTCGGGCGTGTTGTGCAAGGAAGACATCGTTGCTGTTCTGAAGACTCTGGTCGACATCCGTAACGGCAAAGGCATCGTCGATGACATCGACCACCTGGGTAACCGTCGTGTTCGCTGCGTAGGCGAAATGGCCGAGAACCAGTTCCGCGTTGGCCTGGTACGTGTTGAGCGTGCGGTCAAAGAGCGTCTGTCGATGGCTGAAAGCGAAGGCCTGATGCCGCAAGACCTGATCAATGCCAAGCCTGTGGCTGCGGCGGTGAAAGAGTTCTTCGGTTCCAGCCAGCTGTCCCAGTTCATGGACCAGAACAACCCGCTGTCTGAGATCACCCACAAGCGTCGTGTCTCCGCACTCGGCCCGGGCGGTCTGACCCGTGAGCGCGCAGGCTTCGAAGTTCGTGACGTACACCCGACTCACTATGGTCGTGTATGCCCGATTGAAACGCCGGAAGGTCCGAACATCGGTCTGATCAACTCCTTGGCTGCCTATGCTCGCACCAACCAGTACGGCTTCCTCGAGAGCCCGTACCGCGTGGTGAAAGAAGGTCTGGTGACCGACGAGATCGTGTTCCTGTCCGCTATCGAAGAGGCCGATCACGTGATCGCCCAGGCTTCGGCGACCATGAACGACAAAGGTCAGCTGATCGATGAGCTGGTAGCTGTTCGTCACTTGAACGAATTCACCGTCAAGGCGCCAGAAGACGTCACCTTGATGGACGTTTCGCCGAAGCAGGTAGTTTCGGTTGCAGCGTCGCTGATTCCGTTCCTCGAGCACGACGACGCCAACCGTGCGTTGATGGGTTCGAACATGCAGCGTCAGGCTGTACCAACCCTGCGTGCCGACAAGCCGCTGGTAGGTACCGGCATGGAGCGTAACGTTGCCCGTGACTCCGGCGTTTGCGTCGTGGCTCGTCGTGGCGGCGTGATCGACTCGGTTGACGCCAGCCGTATCGTGGTTCGTGTTGCGGATGACGAAGTTGAACCAGGCGAAGCCGGTGTCGACATCTACAACCTGACCAAATACACCCGCTCCAACCAGAACACCTGCATCAACCAGCGTCCGCTGGTGAGCAAGGGCGATCGGGTTCAGCGTAGCGACATCATGGCCGACGGTCCGTCCACCGACATGGGTGAGCTGGCTCTGGGTCAGAACATGCGCATCGCGTTCATGGCATGGAACGGCTTCAACTTCGAAGACTCCATCTGCCTGTCCGAGCGTGTGGTTCAGGAAGACCGCTTCACCACGATCCACATCCAGGAACTGACCTGTGTGGCCCGTGACACCAAGCTTGGCCCAGAGGAAATCACTGCAGACATCCCGAACGTGGGCGAGGCTGCACTGAACAAGCTGGACGAAGCCGGTATCGTTTATGTGGGTGCTGAAGTTGGCGCAGGCGACATCCTGGTCGGTAAGGTCACTCCGAAAGGCGAGACCCAGTTGACTCCGGAAGAGAAACTGCTGCGTGCAATCTTCGGTGAAAAAGCCAGCGACGTTAAAGACACTTCCCTGCGTGTACCTACCGGTACCAAGGGTACTGTCATCGACGTACAGGTCTTCACTCGCGACGGCGTGGAGCGTGACGCTCGTGCCTTGTCGATCGAGAAGAGCCAGCTCGACGAGATCCGTAAGGATCTGAACGAAGAGTTCCGTATCGTTGAAGGCGCCACTTTCGAACGTCTGCGTTCCGCTCTGGTCGGCCACAAAGCCGAAGGCGGCGCCGGTCTGAAGAAAGGTCAGGAAATCACCGACGAAGTACTCGACGGTCTTGAGCATGGTCAGTGGTTCAAGCTGCGTATGGCTGAAGATGCTCTGAACGAGCAGCTCGAGAAGGCTCAGGCCTACATCGTTGATCGCCGCCGTCTGCTGGACGACAAGTTCGAAGACAAGAAGCGCAAACTGCAGCAGGGCGATGACCTGGCTCCAGGCGTGCTGAAAATCGTCAAGGTTTACCTGGCAATCCGCCGCCGCATCCAGCCGGGCGACAAGATGGCCGGTCGTCACGGTAACAAGGGTGTGGTCTCCGTGATCATGCCGGTTGAAGACATGCCGCACGATGCCAATGGCACCCCGGTCGACGTTGTCCTCAACCCGTTGGGCGTACCTTCGCGTATGAACGTTGGTCAGATTCTCGAAACCCACCTGGGCCTCGCGGCCAAAGGTCTGGGCGAGAAGATCAACCGCATGGTCGAAGAGCAGCGCAAGGTTGCGGAACTGCGTAAGTTCCTGGACGAGATCTACAACCAGATCGGCGGTCGTAACGAAGATCTGGATAGCTTCTCCGATCAGGAAATCCTGGATCTGGCGAAGAACCTGCGCGGCGGCGTGCCGATGGCCACTCCGGTGTTCGACGGTGCCAAGGAAAGCGAAATCAAGGCCATGCTGAAACTGGCGGACCTGCCAGAAAGCGGCCAGATGCAGCTGACCGACGGCCGTACCGGCAACAAGTTCGAGCGCCCGGTTACTGTTGGCTACATGTACATGCTGAAGCTGAACCACTTGGTAGACGACAAGATGCACGCTCGTTCTACCGGTTCGTACAGCCTGGTTACCCAGCAGCCGCTGGGTGGTAAGGCGCAGTTCGGTGGTCAGCGTTTCGGGGAGATGGAGGTCTGGGCACTGGAAGCATACGGTGCTGCATACACTCTGCAAGAAATGCTCACAGTGAAGTCGGACGATGTGAACGGTCGGACCAAGATGTACAAAAACATCGTGGACGGCGATCACCGTATGGAGCCGGGCATGCCCGAGTCCTTCAACGTGTTGATCAAAGAAATTCGTTCCCTCGGCATCGATATCGATCTGGAAACCGAATAACACGTGACGCGAATCGAGAGCGGGGCAGGATTGCCCGCTCTCTGCTCCGCCAGGAGGAAAGGCCTTGAAAGACCTACTGAATTTGCTGAAAAACCAGGGTCAAGTCGAAGAGTTCGACGCCATCCGTATCGGATTGGCCTCGCCTGAGATGATCCGTTCGTGGTCGTTCGGTGAAGTTAAAAAGCCGGAAACCATCAACTACCGTACGTTCAAGCCTGAGCGTGACGGCCTGTTCTGCGCCAAGATCTTTGGCCCGGTAAAGGATTACGAGTGCCTGTGCGGTAAGTACAAGCGCTTGAAGCATCGTGGCGTGATCTGCGAGAAGTGCGGCGTTGAAGTTGCACTGGCCAAGGTTCGTCGTGAGCGCATGGCGCACATCGAACTGGCTTCGCCGGTTGCCCACATCTGGTTCCTGAAATCGCTGCCGTCCCGTATCGGCCTGCTGATGGACATGACCCTGCGTGATATCGAGCGTGTTCTCTACTTCGAGAGCTACGTCGTTATCGATCCGGGCATGACCACCCTGGAAAAAGGTCAGCTGCTGAACGACGAGCAGTATTTCGAAGCGCTGGAAGAGTTCGGTGACGACTTCGACGCCCGCATGGGTGCCGAGGCTGTCCGCGAGCTGCTGCACGCTATCGACCTGGAGCACGAGATTGGCCGTCTGCGCGAAGAGATTCCGCAAACCAACTCGGAAACCAAGATCAAGAAGCTGTCCAAGCGTCTGAAGTTGATGGAAGCCTTCCAGGGTTCCGGCAACCTGCCAGAGTGGATGGTGCTGACCGTTCTGCCGGTTCTGCCGCCAGATCTGCGTCCACTGGTCCCGCTGGATGGCGGTCGTTTCGCGACTTCCGACCTCAACGATCTGTATCGTCGAGTGATCAACCGTAACAACCGTTTGAAGCGTCTGCTGGATCTGTCCGCTCCGGACATCATCGTGCGCAACGAAAAGCGTATGCTGCAGGAAGCCGTCGACGCACTGCTCGACAACGGTCGTCGTGGCCGCGCTATCACCGGTTCCAACAAGCGTCCTCTGAAATCCCTGGCCGACATGATCAAGGGTAAGCAAGGTCGTTTCCGTCAGAACTTGCTCGGTAAGCGTGTTGACTACTCCGGTCGTTCGGTAATTACCGTAGGTCCGACCCTGCGTCTGCACCAGTGCGGTCTGCCTAAGAAAATGGCTCTCGAGCTGTTCAAACCGTTCATTTTCGGCAAGTTGGAAATGCGTGGCCTGGCCACCACCATCAAAGCCGCGAAGAAAATGGTCGAGCGCGAGCTGCCAGAGGTCTGGGACGTTCTCGCCGAAGTGATTCGCGAACACCCAGTGCTCCTCAACCGTGCACCGACCCTTCACCGTCTGGGTATCCAGGCGTTTGAGCCAGTACTGATCGAAGGTAAGGCTATCCAGCTGCACCCTCTGGTCTGTGCTGCGTACAACGCCGACTTCGACGGCGACCAAATGGCCGTGCACGTACCGCTGACACTGGAAGCCCAGCTGGAAGCGCGTGCGTTGATGATGTCGACCAACAACATCCTGTCGCCAGCCAACGGTGAGCCAATCATCGTTCCGTCGCAGGACGTTGTATTGGGTCTGTACTACATGACTCGTGAAGCGATCAACGCCAAGGGTGAAGGTCGTGTGTTCGCGGACCTGCAGGAAGTTGACCGTGTATTCCGTGCCGGCGAAGCCGCACTGCATGCCAAGGTCAAGGTGCGGATCACCGAAACCGTCAATGACCGTGATGGCGGCAGCGTGACCAACACTCGTATCGTCGATACCACTGTCGGCCGTGCGCTGTTGTTCCAGGTTGTGCCAAAAGGGCTGTCGTACGACGTCGTCAACCTGCCGATGAAGAAAAAGGCGATCTCCAAGCTGATCAACCAGTGCTACCGCGTGGTTGGTCTGAAAGAGACTGTGATCTTCGCTGACCAGTTGATGTACACCGGTTTTGCCTACTCGACCATTTCCGGCGTTTCCATCGGTGTTAACGACTTCGTTATCCCGGATGAAAAAGCCCGCATCATCGGTGCTGCCACCGACGAAGTGAAAGAGATCGAGAGCCAGTACGCCTCCGGCCTGGTAACCCAGGGCGAGAAGTACAACAAAGTGATCGACCTTTGGTCGAAAGCGAACGACGAAGTCTCCAAGGCGATGATGGCCAACCTCTCGAAAGAGAAAGTCATCGACCGTCACGGCGACGAAGTCGAGCAAGAATCCTTCAACTCGATGTACATGATGGCCGACTCGGGTGCGCGGGGTTCCGCAGCACAGATTCGTCAGCTGGCCGGTATGCGTGGTCTGATGGCCAAGCCGGACGGTTCCATCATCGAAACGCCGATTACTGCGAACTTCCGTGAAGGTCTGAGCGTACTCCAGTACTTCATCTCGACTCACGGTGCTCGTAAAGGTCTGGCGGATACCGCGTTGAAAACTGCGAACTCCGGTTACCTGACTCGTCGTCTGGTAGACGTGGCGCAGGATCTGGTTGTAACCGAGATCGACTGTGGCACCGAACATGGCCTGGTAATGACTCCGCACATTGAAGGCGGCGACGTTGTAGAGCCGTTGGGTGAGCGCGTGTTGGGTCGTGTTATTGCCCGTGACGTATTCAAGCCAGGTACCGAGGACGTCATCGTTCCTGCCGGCACTCTGGTCGACGAGAAGTGGGTCGAGTTCATCGAGCTGAACAGCATCGACGAAGTGATCGTGCGTTCGCCGATCAGTTGTGAAACCCGCTACGGCATTTGCGCCAAGTGCTACGGCCGCGACTTGGCTCGTGGTCACCAGGTGAACATCGGTGAAGCTGTCGGCGTTATCGCTGCTCAGTCCATCGGTGAGCCGGGTACCCAGCTGACGATGCGTACGTTCCACATCGGTGGTGCGGCAAGCCGGACCTCCGCGGCCGACAGCGTTCAGGTGAAGAACGGCGGTACCGTCCGTCTGCACAACCTGAAGCATGTTGAGCGAGTGGATGGTCACCTGGTTGCAGTGTCCCGTTCCGGCGAGCTGGCGATCGCTGACGACTTCGGTCGTGAGCGTGAGCGTTACAAGCTGCCGTACGGTGCTGTGATTTCGGTTAAAGAAGGTGACAAGGTCGACGCTGGCTCTATCGTGGCCAAGTGGGATCCGCACACTCACCCGATCGTTACCGAAATGAAAGGTACCGTGACCTACGTGGGCATGGAAGAAGGCATCACGATCAAGCGTCAGACTGACGAATTGACCGGTATGACCAACATTGAAGTACTTGACGCGAAAGATCGTCCAGCTGCCGGTAAAGACATTCGTCCTGCCGTGAAGATGGTCGACGACAACGGCAAGGATCTGTTGCTGCCAGGCACTGACGTAATTGCTCAGTACTTCCTGCCAGCCAACGCCCTGGTCGGTGTAGCGGACGGCGCGAAGATCGCGATCGGTGATGTTATCGCTCGTATCCCGCAAGAAACTTCGAAGACCCGTGACATCACCGGTGGTCTGCCGCGTGTTGCCGACCTGTTCGAAGCTCGTCGTCCGAAAGAGGCCTCGATCCTGGCTGAAGTCAGCGGCACCATCGCGTTCGGTAAAGAGACCAAGGGCAAGCGCCGTCTGGTCATTACCCCGAACGACGGTAGCGATCCGTACGAAGAGCTGATTCCGAAGTGGCGTCACCTGAACGTCTTCGAAGGCGAACAGGTAAACCGCGGCGAAGTTATCTCCGACGGTCCAAGCGATCCACACGACATCCTGCGTCTGCTGGGTGTGAGTGCGCTGGCCAAGTACATCGTGAACGAGATCCAGGACGTTTATCGTCTGCAGGGCGTGAAGATCAACGACAAGCACATTGAGACCATTCTGCGTCAGATGCTGCGTAAGGTTGAGATCGCTGAATCCGGCGATTCCAGCTTCATCAAGGGCGACCAGATGGAACTGACTCACGTACTGGTAGAGAACGAGCGTCTGAACACCGAAGACAAGTTTGTCGCCAAGTTCACCCGCGTTCTGCTGGGTATCACCAAGGCGTCGCTGTCGACCGAATCGTTCATCTCGGCGGCCTCTTTCCAAGAGACCACTCGCGTACTGACCGAAGCGGCGGTAACCGGCAAGCGCGATTACCTGCGCGGCCTGAAAGAAAACGTGGTCGTGGGTCGCCTGATCCCGGCTGGTACTGGCCTGGCCTATCACAGTGAGCGTAAGCGTCGCCGTGATGCAGACAAGCCTCTGCGCGTAAGCGCAAGTGAAGTTGAAGCTGCACTGACCGAAGCGCTGAACTCCAGCGGTAACTGAGGTCTGCAGTAGATTGAGATAGGGCCCTGGCTTTCCGCTCACGAATCAAGACGATTTTGTCAGGGTTCGTGATAGGGGAGGCCGGGGCCTTGCCTTGACTGGGGACAAGATCCTCTTTAGACTCTTGTACCCCTAAATTTGGTGGGGCTTGCGCCCTGCCATTTTGTTTATGTCGAAAGACAACAGTGGAGCTAGTAGATGGCAACTATCAACCAGCTGGTACGTCAGCCGCGTAAGCGTATCGTCGAGAAATCCGACGTGCCTGCGCTGCAGAACTGCCCGCAACGTCGTGGCGTGTGCACTCGCGTGTATACCACTACGCCGAAAAAACCTAACTCGGCACTGCGTAAAGTATGCCGTGTGCGCCTGACCAACGGTTTCGAGGTTTCCTCGTACATCGGTGGTGAAGGCCACAACCTGCAAGAGCACAGCGTGGTACTGATCCGCGGCGGTCGTGTAAAAGACTTGCCAGGTGTTCGTTACCACACCGTTCGCGGCTCCCTGGATACCTCCGGCGTTAAAGGTCGTAACCAAGGTCGTTCGAAGTACGGTACCAAGCGTCCGAAGTAATCGGTCGTTTTGCAGTTAATTATTTTATTGAGTCGATAAGAGTAAGGTCGGGCACGAGTCCTTTGGATCAACTGTCCCGAGCTAACCTGAAGACCGTTTGAGGGCTTATCATGCCAAGACGTCGCGTAGCAGCCAAACGTGAGATTCTGGACGATCCGAAATACGGAAGCCAGATCCTCGCCAAGTTCATGAACCACGTAATGGAAAGCGGCAAGAAAGCCGTTGCCGAGCGTATCGTTTATGGCGCGCTGGAAAAAGTTAAAGAACGCAAGAACAGCGATCCCCTGGAAATCTTCGAGAAAGCTCTCGACGCCATCGCTCCGCTGGTCGAAGTGAAGTCGCGCCGTGTTGGCGGTGCTACTTACCAGGTTCCGGTCGAAGTTCGTCCGTCCCGTCGTAACGCTCTGGCAATGCGCTGGTTGGTAGACTTCGCCCGTAAGCGCGGCGAGAAGTCTATGGCTCTGCGCTTGGCTGGCGAACTGCTGGATGCTGCCGAAGGCAAGGGTGCTGCAGTTAAGAAGCGTGAAGACGTACACCGTATGGCTGAAGCCAACAAGGCTTTCTCGCACTACCGCTTCTAATATCGGCATCATTCATTTTGCGAGGGCTTTATGGCTCGTACTACAGCAATCAACCGCTACCGTAACATCGGTATCTGTGCCCACGTTGACGCGGGCAAGACTACCACTACCGAGCGGATCCTGTTCTACACAGGTCTCAGCCACAAGATGGGTGAGGTGCATGACGGCGCTGCTACCACCGACTGGATGGTGCAGGAGCAGGAGCGTGGTATCACCATTACCTCTGCTGCTGTAACTACCTTCTGGAAAGGTTCGCGCGGCCAATACGATAACTATCGTGTAAACGTTATCGATACCCCGGGCCACGTAGACTTCACCATTGAAGTAGAGCGTTCGCTGCGCGTACTCGACGGCGCGGTCGTTGTGTTCTGCGGTACTTCCGGTGTTGAGCCTCAGTCCGAAACCGTATGGCGTCAAGCCAACAAATACGGCGTTCCACGTGTTGTTTACGTGAACAAGATGGACCGTGCCGGTGCCAACTTCCTGCGTGTTGTTGCTCAGATCAAAAACCGTCTGGGTCACACTCCGGTTCCAGTTCAGCTGGCTATCGGTGCAGAAGATAACTTCGAAGGTCAGATCGATCTGATCAAGATGAAGGCTATCTACTGGAACGACGACGACAAGGGTACTACCTATCGCGAGGAAGAAATTCCTGCCGATATGCTGGACCTGGCTAACGAGTGGCGCTCCAACATGGTTGAAGCTGCTGCCGAAGCCAACGAAGAGCTGATGAACAAGTACCTTGAAGAAGGTGAGCTGACTGTCGAAGAGATCAAGGCAGGCCTGCGCGCGCGCACCCTGGCCAGCGAGATCGTTCCGGCTGTCTGCGGTTCCTCGTTCAAGAACAAGGGCGTTCCGCTGGTTCTCGATGCTGTCATCGACTACCTGCCTGCTCCGACCGAGATCCCTGCAATCCAGGGTATCCATCCGGACAACATCGACGACGAAAACGCTCCGAAAATCGAGCGTCACGCCGACGACAGCGAACCGTTCTCGGCTCTGGCGTTCAAGATTGCTACTGACCCGTTCGTGGGCACCCTGACTTTCGTGCGCGTTTACTCGGGCATGCTGCAGTCTGGCGACTCCGTGATCAACTCGGTCAAGGGCAAGAAAGAGCGCGTTGGTCGTATGGTGCAGATGCACGCTAACCAGCGTGAAGAAATCAAGGAAGTGCTCGCGGGCGACATCGCTGCGCTGATCGGCATGAAGGACGTCACTACCGGTGACACCCTGTGTGATGCCGCTAGCCCGGTTATCCTCGAGCGTATGGACTTCCCTGAGCCGGTGATTTCGGTGGCCGTTGAGCCGAAAACCAAGCAAGACCAGGAGAAGATGGGTATTGCACTGGGCAAGCTGGCTCAGGAAGATCCGTCGTTCCGCGTCAAGACTGACGAAGAGACTGGTCAGACCATCATCTCGGGTATGGGTGAGCTTCACCTGGACATCCTCGTTGACCGCATGAAGCGCGAGTTCAACGTCGAAGCCAACATCGGTAAGCCGCAGGTTTCCTACCGCGAGAAGATCACCGTCGGCTGTGAAGTTGAAGGTAAGTTCGTTCGTCAATCCGGCGGTCGTGGCCAGTTCGGTCATTGCTGGATCCGTTTTGCTCCGGCAGACGTCGACGAAAAAGGCAATATCACTGAAGGTCTGGTGTTTGCCAACGAGGTCGTTGGTGGTGTGGTTCCGAAGGAATACATCCCGGCAATCCAGAAGGGTATCGAAGAGCAGATGAAGAACGGCGTTGTCGCCGGCTATCCGCTGATCGGCCTGAAGGCTACCGTGTTTGATGGTTCTTACCACGACGTCGACTCTAACGAGATGGCGTTTAAGGTAGCGGCCTCCATGGCGACCAAGCAGCTGCGTGAGAAGGGCAAGGGCGTAGTTCTTGAGCCGATCATGAAGGTTGAAGTAGTAACCCCTGAGGACTACATGGGTGACGTGATGGGTGACCTGAACCGTCGTCGTGGTCTGATCCAGGGTATGGAAGACTCGGTCTCTGGCAAGGTTATCCGTGCTGAAGTGCCGCTGGGTGAAATGTTCGGTTATGCGACCGACGTTCGTTCCATGTCCCAGGGTCGCGCGAGCTACTCCATGGAGTTCTCCAAGTACGCCGAAGCTCCGTCGAATATCGTCGAAGCACTCGTTAAAAAACAAGGCTAATCCAGCCCTTTAGGCAAGAGGTTCACTGTCGTGGCTAAAGAAAAATTTGAACGTAACAAACCGCACGTCAACGTTGGCACCATCGGTCACGTTGACCACGGTAAAACCACTCTGACCGCTGCACTGACTCGTGTTTGCTCCGAGGTTTTCGGTTCGGCTCGCGTTGACTTCGACAAGATCGACAGCGCCCCGGAAGAAAAGGCTCGTGGTATCACCATCAACACTGCGCACGTAGAGTACGACTCGAACATTCGTCACTACGCGCACGTTGACTGCCCAGGTCACGCCGACTACGTCAAAAACATGATCACTGGTGCTGCCCAGATGGACGGCGCGATCCTGGTTTGCTCGGCTGCTGATGGTCCGATGCCACAAACTCGCGAGCACATCCTGCTGTCCCGTCAGGTAGGCGTTCCGTACATCGTTGTCTTCCTGAACAAGGCTGACATGGTGGACGATGCTGAGCTGCTGGAACTGGTTGAGATGGAAGTGCGCGACCTGCTGAGCACTTACGACTTCCCAGGTGATGACACCCCAATCATCATCGGTTCGGCTCTGATGGCTCTGAACGGCCAAGATGACAACGAAATGGGCACTACCGCTGTTAAGAAGCTGGTAGAAACTCTGGATACCTACATTCCAGAGCCAGAGCGTGCTATCGACAAGCCGTTCCTGATGCCAATCGAAGACGTGTTCTCGATCTCCGGCCGCGGTACCGTGGTAACTGGTCGTGTTGAGCGTGGTATCGTTCGCATCCAGGAAGAAGTTGAGATCGTTGGTCTGCGCGACACTCAGAAAACCACCTGCACCGGTGTTGAGATGTTCCGCAAGCTGCTGGACGAAGGTCGTGCTGGTGAGAACTGCGGCGTTCTGCTGCGTGGCACCAAGCGTGACGACGTTGAGCGTGGCCAGGTTCTGGTTAAGCCAGGTACCGTTAAGCCGCACACCAAGTTCACTGCTGAAGTATACGTTCTGAGCAAAGAAGAAGGCGGCCGTCATACTCCGTTCTTCAAAGGCTACCGTCCACAGTTCTACTTCCGTACTACTGACGTGACTGGTAACTGCGAGCTGCCAGAAGGCGTTGAAATGGTAATGCCAGGTGACAACATCCAGATGACTGTCACTCTGATCAAAACCATTGCGATGGAAGATGGTCTGCGTTTCGCTATCCGTGAAGGCGGTCGTACCGTCGGCGCTGGCGTCGTAGCCAAAGTCATCGAGTAATCGACGACTCATGAAAAAGCCCCCGCTTGCGGGGGCTTTTTTATTGGGTTGACACTCTGTGGGGCCGTCTATAGAATTGCGCCTCCTTTTAACGGGCGTATTGCGCCCGGTGGGAATAGCAGCCTGGAGTCTGAAATCCAATGCAAAATCAGCAAATCCGTATCAGGTTGAAGGCTTTCGACCATCGCCTGATCGACCAATCCACCCAGGAAATCGTGGAAACCGCGAAACGTACTGGTGCTCAAGTGCGTGGTCCTATTCCACTGCCTACCCGTAAAGAGCGGTTCACCGTTCTGGTCTCCCCGCACGTCAACAAAGACGCGCGTGACCAGTACGAGATCCGTACTCATAAGCGCGTACTGGACATCGTCCAGCCAACGGATAAAACCGTTGATGCTCTTATGAAGCTTGATCTTGCGGCAGGTGTGGAAGTGCAGATCAGCCTCGGCTAAGACTCGGTCTTAGTCGTGTAACGCTCTGAAATGGGCGGCCATAGCGGGTGAAAGCCCCGTACACTCATGAGGTTTACAACATGACTATTGGTGTAGTCGGTCGTAAATGCGGTATGACCCGTATTTTCACCGAAGAAGGTGTCTCCATTCCGGTCACGGTCATTGAGATCGAGCCGAATCGCGTCACCCAGTTCAAAACTGAAGAAACCGATGGCTATCGTGCAGTGCAAGTCACTGTAGGTGAGCGTCGTGCTTCGCGCGTGACTGCTGCTCAAGCAGGTCACTTCGCTAAAGCGAACGTTGCTGCCGGTCGTGGCGTTTGGGAATTCCGCCTTGAAGAAGGCGAGTACCAAGCTGGCGATCTGATCAATGCAGAAATCTTCGCAGCTGGCCAACTGGTAGATGTTACCGGTCAGTCGAAAGGTAAAGGCTTCGCCGGTACCATCAAGCGTTGGAATTTCCGCGGTCAAGATAACACCCACGGTAACTCCGTTTCCCACCGCGTCCCGGGCTCTATTGGCCAGTGCCAGACTCCTGGTCGTGTATTCAAGGGCAAAAAAATGTCCGGTCATATGGGCGCTGAGCGCGTGACCGTGCAGTCCCTGGAAGTAGTGCGCGTCGACGCTGAACGCAATCTGTTGTTGGTCAAGGGTGCTGTTCCTGGCGCTACTGGCGGCAACCTGGTTGTACGTCCGGCGGCCAAGGCTCGCGGTTAAGGGGAAGCTGACATGCAATTAAATGTAAATGACGCTCAAGCGATCGAAGTTTCCGAACTGACATTTGGCGGCGAATTCAACGAGACGCTGGTTCACCAAGCAGTCGTGGCCTACATGGCCGGCGGCCGTCAAGGTAGCAAGCAGCAAAAGACCCGTTCCGACGTTTCCGGTGGCGGCAAGCGCCCATGGCGTCAGAAAGGTACTGGCCGTGCTCGTGCCGGTACTATCCGTAGCCCAATCTGGCGTGGCGGCGGTACCACTTTCGCAGCTCGTCCACAGGATCACTCCCAGAAGCTGAACAAGAAGATGTATCGCGCAGCAATGCGTTCCATCCTTGCTGAGCTGGTGCGTACTGATCGTCTGGTCGTGGTTCAGGATTTCGCTGTTGAAACTCCGAAAACCAAAGATCTGCTGGGCAAGCTGAACAACATGAGTCTGACCGACGTTCTGATCGTGTCTGACGCTGTTGATCAGAACCTGTACCTGGCTGCTCGTAACCTGCCACACGTTGATGTACGTGACGTGCAAGGTTCCGATCCAGTTAGTCTGATCGCATACGACAAAGTGTTGATCACTGTGTCGGCCGTGAAGAAATTCGAGGAGCTGCTGGGATGAACCAGGAACGCGTATTTAAAGTTCTGCTTGGCCCGCACGTTTCCGAGAAGGCTACGGTTCTGGCAGACAAGAAAGGCCAGTTCGTTTTCAAGGTTGCTACTGATGCAACCAAGCTGGAAATCAAGAAGGCCGTCGAAAGCCTGTTCAGCGTGAAAGTGGAGCGCGTTACTACCCTGAACGTTCTGGGTAAGAGCAAGCGTACCGCTCGCGGTCTGGGCAAGCGTAATGACTGGAAGAAGGCAGTTATCTCCCTTCAGCCAGGCCAAGATCTCGATTTCAGCAGCAGTGCTGAGTAAGGAAGGGGTGCATCATGGCAATCGTTAAATGCAAACCGACTTCCCCTGGCCGCCGTTTTGTGGTCAAGGTGGTCAACCAGGAGCTGCATAAAGGCGCTCCTCACGCACCGCTGCTCGAGAAGAAATCGAAGTCTGGTGGTCGTAACAACAATGGCCGTATTACCACTCGTCACGTTGGTGGTGGTCATAAGCAGCACTACCGTCTGGTCGACTTCCGTCGCAACGACAAAGATGGCATCGCTGCCACTGTCGAGCGTATCGAATACGATCCAAACCGTACTGCTCACATCGCTTTGCTGCTGTACGCAGACGGCGAGCGTCGCTACATCATCGCCCCTAAAGGCGTGAGCGCTGGTGACCAGCTGATCGCAGGTGCTCTGGCACCGATCAAGCCGGGCAACGCTCTGCAACTGCGTAACATTCCAGTTGGTAGCACCGTACACGGCATCGAACTGAAGCCAGGTAAAGGCGCACAAATCGCTCGTTCCGCTGGTGCTTCGGCTCAGCTGATCGCTCGTGAAGGTGTCTACGTGACCCTGCGTCTGCGTTCTGGTGAGATGCGTAAAGTCCTGGCTGAATGCCGTGCGACCCTGGGCGAAGTCTCGAACTCCGAGCACAGCCTGCGTTCGCTGGGTAAAGCTGGTGCCAAACGCTGGCGTGGCGTTCGCCCAACCGTTCGTGGTGTTGCCATGAACCCGGTTGACCACCCACATGGTGGTGGTGAAGGTCGTACCTCTGGTGGTCGTCATCCGGTATCGCCATGGGGCTTCCCGACTAAGGGCGCGAAGACTCGTGGTAATAAGCGTACCGACAAAATGATCGTCCGTCGTCGCAAGTAAATAGAGGGATACGACAGTGCCACGTTCTCTGAAAAAAGGTCCTTTTATTGATCTTCACCTACTGAAGAAGATCGAAGTGGCGGCGGAAAAGAACGATCGCAAACCAGTTAAGACCTGGTCGCGCCGTTCCATGATCCTGCCACAAATGGTCGGTCTGACCATTGCTGTGCATAACGGTCGTCAACATGTTCCAGTTCTCGTGAACGAAGACATGGTCGGCCACAAACTGGGCGAGTTCGCCGGTACCCGTACATATCGCGGGCACGTGGCTGACAAGAAAGCCAAGCGTTAAGGGGTAAGGAACGATGGAAGTAGCCGCTAAGTTGTCGGGCGCTCGAATCTCCGCCCAGAAAGCCCGCTTGGTCGCCGACCAGATCCGCGGGAAGAAGGTGGGCGAAGCGCTCAACCTGTTGGCTTTCAGCAGTAAGAAAGCCGCCGAGATCATGAAGAAAGTGCTGGAGTCGGCCGTAGCCAACGCCGAGCATAACGAAGGCGCAGACGTTGATGACCTGAAGGTCTCCACCGTTTTCGTCAACGAAGGGCGTTCGCTGAAGCGCATCATGCCACGTGCCAAAGGCCGTGCTGATCGCATCGTCAAGCGGTCTTGCCATATCACTGTCAAGGTTGCTGACAAGTAACGGAGTCGAAGAGATGGGTCAGAAAGTACATCCCATTGGCATTCGCCTGGGAATCGTCAAGGAGCACACCTCCGTCTGGTACGCAGACGGTCGGACTTATGCGGACTATTTGCTCGCAGATCTGAATGTGCGTGAGTACCTCCAAGACAAACTAAAAAGCGCGTCCGTAAGCCGTATCGATATCCATCGTCCGGCTCAAACTGCACGCATCACCATCCACACCGCTCGTCCCGGCATCGTGATCGGCAAGAAAGGTGAAGATGTTGAGAAGCTGCGTCAGGACCTGACCAAGCAAATGGGTGTGCCTGTGCACATCAATATCGAAGAGATCCGCAAGCCGGAGCTCGACGGTATGCTGGTTGCCCAGAGCGTAGCTCAGCAGCTGGAGCGTCGCGTAATGTTCCGTCGCGCTATGAAGCGCGCAGTACAGAACGCCATGCGCATTGGTGCCAAAGGCATCAAAATCCAAGTGAGCGGTCGTCTCGGCGGTGCTGAAATCGCACGTACTGAATGGTATCGCGAAGGTCGTGTGCCACTGCACACCCTGCGTGCCGATATCGACTATGCCACCTACGAAGCTCACACCACTTACGGTGTGATCGGTGTGAAGGTTTGGATCTTCAAAGGCGAAGTAATTGGTGGTCGCCAAGAAGAGCTGAAGCCACAAGCACCTGCGCCTCGTAAAAAAGCTGCTAAGTAAGGGGTACGCCAAATGTTGCAACCAAAGCGTACGAAGTTCCGCAAGCAAATGACCGGCCACAACCGTGGTCTGGCATTGCGCGGTAGCAAAGTCAGCTTCGGCGAGTTCGCGCTGAAGTCTGTTGCTCGTGGTCGTCTCACCGCTCGTCAGATCGAGTCAGCGCGTCGTGCTCTGACCCGTCACGTAAAACGTGGCGGCAAGATCTGGATCCGTGTATTCCCGGACAAGCCTATTTCCAAGAAGCCACTCGAAGTTCGGATGGGTAAAGGTAAGGGTAACGTCGAATACTGGGTTGCCCAGATTCAGCCAGGCAAAGTCCTGTATGAAATCGAGGGTGTTTCTGAAGAGCTGGCGCGTGAGGCTTTCGCCCTGGCTGCTGCAAAGCTGCCGCTCGCCACCTCCTTTGTTAAACGGACGGTGATGTGATGAAAGCGAATGAACTTCGTGAAAAATCCGCACAGCAGCTGAACGAGCAACTGCTCGGCCTGCTGCGCGACCAGTTCAATCTGCGTATGCAGAAGGCAACTGGCCAGTTGGGGCAGTCTCATCTGCTCTCGCAAGTTAAGCGTGACATCGCTCGCGTGAAGACTGTGCTCAACCAGCAGGCAGGTAAGTAATCATGGCTGAAGCCGAAAAAACTGTCCGTACGCTGACTGGCCGTGTTGTCAGCGACAAGATGGACAAGACCATCACCGTTCTGATCGAGCGTCGCGTTAAGCACCCTATCTACGGTAAATACGTTAAGCGTTCGACTAAGCTGCACGCGCACGACGAAACCAACCAGTGCCACATCGGCGACAAAGTCACTATTCGTGAAACTCGTCCGATGGCCAAGACCAAGTCTTGGGCGCTGGTTGATGTTCTCGAACGCGCTGTGGAAGTCTAAGGGCTAAGGGTCGGAGAAATTATATGATTCAGACTCAATCCATGCTCGATGTGGCCGATAACAGCGGCGCTCGCCGCGTTATGTGCATCAAGGTGCTGGGTGGCTCCCATCGTCGTTACGCTGGTATCGGTGACATCATCAAGGTTACCGTCAAGGAAGCAATTCCTCGCGGTAAGGTGAAGAAAGGTCAAGTGATGACTGCTGTTGTAGTCCGCACTCGCCATGGCGTCCGTCGTGCTGACGGCTCCATCATCCGCTTTGATGGCAACGCTGCTGTTCTGTTGAACAACAAGCAAGAGCCGATCGGCACCCGTATCTTTGGGCCAGTGACCCGTGAACTTCGTACTGAGAAGTTCATGAAGATCGTCTCGCTCGCCCCAGAAGTGCTGTAAGGAGATCCGACATGCAAAAGATTCGTCGTGACGACGAGATCATCGTGATCGCCGGCAAAGACAAGGGTAAGCGCGGTAAGGTGCTTAAGGTTCTCGCTGACAACCGTCTGGTTGTTGGTGGTCTGAACCTGGTTAAGCGTCATACCAAGCCTAACCCGATGTCGGGCGTACAGGGCGGTATCGTCGAGAAAGAAGCGCCACTGCACGCTTCCAACGTCGCCATTTTCAACGGCGAAACCAACAAGGCTGACCGCGTTGGTTTCAAAGTAGAAGACGGCAAAAAAATTCGTGTCTTCAAGTCGACCCAAAAAGCGGTTGATGCTTGAACACTGCTAGGTAGAAGACCATGGCACGACTACAAGAGATTTACCGGAAGGAAATCGCTCCGAAACTTAAGGATGAACTTAAGCTTTCGAACGTGATGGAAGTTCCGCGCGTTACCAAAATCACCCTGAACATGGGTCTGGGCGAAGCGATCGGCGACAAAAAAGTCATCGAGCACGCTGTTGCTGACCTGGAAAAGATCACCGGCCAGAAAGTCGTTGTGACCTACGCTCGGAAATCCATCGCTGGCTTTAAAGTCCGTGAAGGTTGGCCGATCGGCGTCAAAGTGACCCTGCGTCGTGAGCGTATGTACGAGTTCCTGGATCGTCTGCTGTCGATCTCCCTGCCTCGGGTTCGCGACTTCCGCGGCCTGAATGCCAAGTCCTTCGACGGTCGTGGCAACTACAGCATGGGCGTGAAAGAGCAGATCATCTTCCCGGAAATCGACTACGACAAGATCGATGCTCTCCGCGGTCTGGACATTACCCTGACCACCACTGCCAAGAACGATGATGAAGGCCGCGCTCTGCTGCGTGCTTTCAAATTCCCGTTCCGCAACTGATTGGAGTAGGAAAATGGCCAAGAAGAGCATGAAAAACCGTGAGCTGAAGCGTCAGCTCACCGTTGCCAAGTACGCCACCAAGCGTGCAGCGCTGAAAGCTATCATCGTCGATCTGAACGCAAGTCCAGAAGCGCGTTGGGAAGCTACTGTAGCTCTGCAGAAGCAGCCACGTGACGCAAGCGCTTCGCGCATGCGTAACCGCTGCCGCCTGACTGGTCGTCCGCACGGCGTTTACCGCAAGTTCGGCCTCGGCCGTAACAAGCTGCGTGAAGCTGCAATGCGTGGTGACGTACCAGGTCTGGTTAAAGCCAGCTGGTAATAGCTATCAAAGTCTCGGTGTTCGGGGTCGCAAGATCCTGACCGCCGGTGGCCTTGAACATGAATCAAGCCCCTTTTGGGGCTTGATTCATTTCTGGGGTGTGTCTAGAATGACCGGCTCGCCTGAGCCCGTGTTTTTTGCCCGGAATTTCTCGGCGACAAGCTGTAGCCGCAAGGCTCATTTTTTTTGTATCAGGAGCGTCTAGCCCATGAGTATGCAGGACCCGTTAGCGGACATGCTAACTCGAATCCGTAATGCCCAGATGGCTGAAAAGTCCGTCGTAAGCATGCCGTCTTCCACGCTGAAGGTGGCTGTAGCAAAAGTCCTGAAGGACGAAGGTTACATCGCGGGTTATCAGATCAGCAGCGAAACCAAGCCACTGCTGTCCATCGAGCTGAAATACTTCGAAGGCCGTCCGGTCATCGAGGAAGTGAAGCGCGTTAGCCGTCCAGGCCTGCGTCAGTACAAGTCCGTTGAAGATCTGCCGAAAGTTCGTGGCGGTCTCGGCGTGTCTATCGTCTCCACCAACAAAGGTGTGATGACTGATCGTGCTGCGCGCGCTGCCGGTGTCGGCGGCGAAGTTCTTTGCACTGTGTTCTAAGGGGGGATAAGCATGTCTCGCGTCGCTAAGAACCCCGTTAAGCTGCCAGCTGGTGTTGAAGTTAAATTCGCCGGCCAACAGCTTTCGGTGAAGGGTGCCAAGGGCACTCTCGAACTGAACGTACACTCGTCCGTTGAAATTGTTCAGGAAGCTGGTGAGCTGCGTTTCGCTGCTCGCAATGGCGACCAACAAACCCGCGCAATGGCCGGTACCACTCGTGCGTTGGTAAACAATATGGTCCAAGGCGTAAGCCAAGGCTTCGAGCGCAAGCTCCAGCTGGTCGGTGTTGGTTACAAGGCACAAGCAAAAGGCACAGTGCTGAACTTGGCCCTTGGCTTCTCGCATCCAGTGGACTACGAGCTGCCGGAAGGCATCACCGCTGAGACTCCTAGCCAGACCGATATCCTGATCAAGGGCATCGACAAGCAGCTGGTAGGTCAAGTGGCCGCTGAGATCCGCGACTTCCGTCCGCCAGAGCCTTACAAAGGTAAAGGTGTGCGCTACGCGGACGAAGTCGTCCGTCGTAAAGAAGCCAAGAAGAAGTAGGGCATAGCAAATGACCGACAAAAAAGTTACTCGACTGCGTCGCGCTCGCAAAGCACGCCTGAAAATGCACGAACTCGAAGTCGTGCGTCTCTGCGTGTTCCGCTCTTCGCAGCACATCTACGCCCAGGTCATTTCGGCCGACGGCAACAAGGTCCTGGCAAGTGCCTCGACTTTGGATAAAGAACTGCGTGATGGCGCCACTGGCAACATCGACGCGGCCACTAAGGTTGGCCAGCTGGTCGCTACGCGTGCAAAAGCCGCTGGCGTCTCGCAGGTGGCTTTCGACCGCTCTGGCTTCAAGTACCACGGCCGCGTCAAGGCGCTGGCTGATGCTGCTCGTGAAGCTGGGCTGGAGTTCTAAGTTATGTCAAATAACGACCAAAAGCGCGACGAAGGCTACATTGAGAAGCTGGTTCAAGTTAACCGCGTAGCCAAAACCGTAAAAGGCGGCCGTATCTTCACTTTCACCGCGTTGACCGTGGTTGGTGATGGTAAAGGTCGCGTTGGCTTCGGCCGTGGCAAGTCGCGTGAAGTGCCTGCTGCGATCCAGAAGGCAATGGAAGCTGCTCGCCGCAACATGATCCAAGTTGATCTGAACGGCACTACCCTGCAGTACGCAATGAAGTCCGCTCACGGAGCTTCGAAGGTGTACATGCAGCCTGCTTCTGAAGGTACCGGTATCATCGCTGGCGGCGCTATGCGTGCTGTCCTCGAAGTTGCTGGCGTTCAGAACGTTCTGGCCAAGTGCTACGGCTCGACTAACCCAGTAAACGTGGTTCACGCCACTTTCAAGGGTTTGAAAGCAATGCAGTCCCCTGAATCCATTGCCGCCAAGCGTGGCAAAAGCGTCCAGGAGATCATCTGATCATGGCTACCGTTAAAGTAACGCTGATCAAAAGCATGACCGGCCGTATCCCTAACCACAAACTGTGCGTTAAGGGTCTGGGTCTGCGTCGCATCGGTCACACTGTAGAAGTCCAGGATACTCCCGAGAACCGCGGGATGATCAACAAGGCTTACTACATGCTGCGTGTCGAGGGTTAATCGATGAAACTCAATGATCTGAGTCCAGCGCCGGGTTCCCGTCGCGAAAAGCATCGTCCGGGCCGTGGTATCGGTAGTGGTTTGGGTAAGACTGGTGGCCGTGGTCACAAAGGTCAGACTTCCCGCTCCGGTGGCACCATTGCTCCAGGCTTTGAAGGCGGTCAACAGCCGCTGCATCGTCGTCTGCCAAAGTTCGGTTTCGTATCCCTGAAGGCCATGGACCGCGCAGAAGTGCGTCTGTCCGAGCTGGCTAAAGTGGAAGGCGACATCGTCACCGTGCAGTCCCTGAAAGATGCCAACGTGATTAACCAAAACGTACAGCGTGTGAAAATCATGCTGTCCGGCGAAGTTACTCGCGCTGTGACTATCAAGGGCATCGCAGCCACCAAAGGTGCGCGTGCGGCTATCGAAGCAGCTGGCGGCAAGTTCGAGGAATAAATGGCTAAGCAAGGTGCTCTCTCTGCGCTCGGCAAAGGCGGTATGTCTGAACTCTGGGCTCGTCTGCGTTTTCTGTTCTTGGCGATTATCGTCTACCGAATAGGCGCACACATCCCGGTTCCAGGTATCAACCCTGACCGACTCGCAGACCTGTTTCGACAGAATGAGGGGACCATTCTTAGCTTGTTCAACATGTTTTCCGGCGGCGCGCTGGAACGGATGAGCATCTTTGCACTGGGGATCATGCCGTACATCTCGGCATCGATCATCATGCAGCTGATGACCGCCGTCAGCCCGCAGCTGGAGCAGTTGAAGAAGGAAGGTGAAGCTGGCCGTCGCAAGATCAGCCAGTACACCCGCTACGGCACTGTCGTCCTAGCTCTTGTTCAGGCCATCGGCATGTCCGTTGGCCTGGCGGGGCAGGGCGTTGCGTTCACTGGTGACTTTGGCTTCCATTTCGTCGCGGTATCCACTTTTGTGGCTGGTGCGATGTTCATGATGTGGCTGGGTGAGCAGATTACTGAGCGTGGTGTTGGCAACGGTATCTCGATGTTGATTTTCGCAGGTATCGTCGCCGGTCTTCCGAGAGCGATCGGGCAGTCTTTCGAGTCTGCGCGTCAGGGTGATATCAACATTTTTGCCCTGGTTGCCATCGGTTTGCTGGCAGTAGCGATTATCGGTTTTGTGGTGTTCATTGAGCGTGGCCAGCGTCGTATTGCTGTTCACTATGCCAAGCGTCAGCAAGGCCGTAAGGTGTTTGCTGCGCAGACTAGCCACTTGCCGCTGAAAGTGAATATGGCAGGCGTTATTCCTGCTATTTTCGCGAGCAGCATTTTGCTGTTCCCGGCTTCGTTGGGTGCCTGGTTCGGTCAGTCTGAAGGTATGGGCTGGTTGCAGGACATCTCGCAGTCGATCGCTCCTGGTCAGCCGTTGAATATTCTGCTGTTTAGTGCAGGGATTATTTTCTTCTGCTTCTTCTATACGGCGTTGATGTTCAATCCGAAAGACGTAGCGGAAAACCTGAAGAAGTCCGGTGCCTTTATTCCGGGCATCCGTCCAGGTGAGCAGTCTGCGCGCTACATTGATGGCGTTCTGACCCGCTTGACCATGTTCGGTGCTCTATATATGACGGCCGTCTGCCTGTTGCCCCAGTTCCTGGTGGTTGCAGCAAACGTTCCGTTCTACCTTGGCGGGACCTCGTTGCTGATCGTGGTCGTGGTTGTTATGGACTTTATGTCGCAAGTACAATCGCACCTCGTTTCGCACCAGTACGAATCCCTGATGAAGAAAGCCAACCTGAAGGGTTACGGCAGCGGCATGCTGCGCTGACCCATAAGGTTCGAGGAGTTGGTGATGAAAGTTCGTGCATCGGTGAAAAAGCTGTGCCGTAACTGCAAGATTATTCGCCGCGAAGGTGTTGTTCGAGTAATTTGCAGCGCGGAACCGCGTCACAAACAGCGCCAAGGCTGAGTGTGATTGTGCTTCAAGCCCAGCAGCTAGTGCGCTGCTGGGTTGATTATTTGTTATTACAGCGATATTATCTCGCGCCCTATTTCTTGGCTTCCGGGGCGTAGGTAGCTGTCAATTGGAGTCCCACTGAATGGCCCGTATTGCAGGCGTTAACATTCCAGATAACAAGCATACTGTTATCTCGCTGACCTACATCTATGGTGTTGGTCGCACGACTGCGCAGAAAATCTGTGCAGAGACTGGGGTCAACCCAGCCGCAAAGATCAAGGATCTGAGCGACGAGCAAATTGAACAGCTGCGTGGCGAAGTGGCGAAGTTCACCACTGAAGGTGACCTGCGTCGCGAAATCAACATGAAAATCAAACGCTTGATGGATCTGGGCTGCTACCGCGGTCTGCGCCATCGTCGTGGTCTTCCAGTGCGCGGTCAGCGTACCAAGACCAACGCGCGTACTCGCAAAGGTCCGCGTAAGCCGATCCGCAAGTAATCGCACCAGCGAATCGACAGGAATTTAGTCATGGCAAAACCTGCTGCTCGTCCTCGTAAAAAGATTAAAAAGACAGTGGTTGATGGCATCGCCCACATCCACGCGTCTTTCAACAACACCATCGTGACCATCACCGACCGTCAAGGTAACGCTCTTTCCTGGGCAACCTCCGGTGGTTCGGGTTTCCGCGGTTCCCGCAAGTCCACCCCGTTCGCTGCTCAAGTAGCTGCTGAGCGTGCTGGTCAAGCTGCGCTGGAATATGGCCTGAAAAACCTCGACGTTAACGTCAAGGGCCCAGGTCCAGGTCGTGAATCCGCAGTCCGCGCTTTGAACGGCTGTGGCTACAAGATCGCCAGCATCACCGACGTGACGCCAATCCCGCATAACGGGTGCCGTCCGCCGAAGAAGCGCCGCGTGTAATCCAGGAGATTGTAAAGAATGGCTCGTTACATTGGTCCAAAATGCAAACTGGCTCGTCGCGAAGGCACCGATCTCTTCCTGAAGAGCGGCGTGCGCGCTATCGAATCCAAGTGCAACATCGAAGCAGCACCTGGTATCCACGGCCAGCGCCGCGGTCGCCAGTCCGACTACGGCACCCAGCTGCGTGAAAAACAGAAGGTCCGTCGTATCTACGGCGTTCTCGAGCGTCAATTCAGCGGCTACTACAAAGAAGCTGCCGGCAAGAAGGGTGCAACCGGTGAAAACCTGCTGCAACTGCTCGAATGCCGTCTGGACAACGTTGTATACCGTATGGGCTTCGGTTCGACTCGTGCCGAATCTCGTCAGCTGGTATCGCACAAGTCGATCAGCGTAAACGGTCAGACCGTTAACGTTCCGTCCTACCAGGTTCGTGCTGGTGACGTGGTTGCTGTTCGCGAGAAAGCAAAAAACCAACTTCGCATTGTCCAAGCTCTCGATCTGTGTGCCCAACGTGGCCGCGTAGAATGGGTAGAAGTAGACACTGAGAAGAAGTCGGGCGTTTTCAAGAACGTTCCAGCTCGCAGTGATCTGTCCGCCGACATCAACGAAAGCCTGATTGTCGAGCTCTACTCCAAGTAAGGGCTAGAAAATAGGTGCATCCATGCAGATTTCGGTAAATGAGTTCCTGACACCCCGCCATATTGATGTGCAGGTTGTCAGTCCAACCCGCGCCAAGATCACCCTCGAGCCTCTCGAGCGTGGTTTTGGCCACACCCTGGGCAACGCGCTGCGCCGCATCCTGTTGTCCTCAATGCCCGGCTGTGCAGTAGTCGAGGCCGAGATTGACGGTGTGCTCCACGAGTACAGCGCCATCGAAGGTGTACAGGAAGACGTAATTGAAATCCTGTTGAACCTTAAAGGTCTGGCTATCAAGCTGCACGGCCGTGACGAAGTTACGCTGACCTTGTCGAAGAAGGGTTCGGGGGTGGTTACCGCTGCCGATATTCAGCTGGATCATGATGTCGAGATCGTTAACCCCGATCACGTAATCGCTAACCTGGCGTCTAACGGCGCCCTGAACATGAAGCTCGTAGTAGCTCGTGGTCGTGGTTATGAACCGGCAGACTCGCGTCAGAGCGATGAAGACGAAAGCCGCAGCATCGGTCGC
The DNA here is from genome assembly GCF_059421865.1 of Pseudomonas sp. GW821-FHT02B10. NCBI lineage: Bacteria > Pseudomonadati > Pseudomonadota > Gammaproteobacteria > Pseudomonadales > Pseudomonadaceae > Pseudomonas > Pseudomonas sp. GW821-FHT02B10. The sequence goes on from NZ_JBWKVU010000019.1 coordinate 33,517, forward strand.
TTGCAGCTTGACTCTTCGTTCAGCCCGGTTCGCCGTATCGCATACGTGGTGGAAAACGCCCGTGTCGAGCAGCGTACCAACCTGGACAAGCTGGTTATTGATCTGGAAACCAACGGTACCCTGGATCCTGAAGAGGCTATCCGTCGTGCTGCAACCATCCTGCAACAGCAGTTGGCTGCGTTCGTCGACCTCAAAGGTGACAGTGAGCCAGTGGTAATCGAGCAGGAAGACGAGATCGATCCGATCCTGCTTCGCCCGGTTGACGATCTGGAACTGACTGTACGTTCGGCTAACTGCCTTAAGGCGGAAAACATTTACTACATCGGCGACCTGATTCAGCGTACCGAAGTAGAACTGTTGAAGACTCCGAACCTTGGCAAGAAATCCTTGACCGAAATCAAGGACGTTCTGGCCTCCCGCGGTCTGTCCCTCGGCATGCGCCTCGACAACTGGCCGCCTGCAAGTCTTAAGAAGGACGACAAGGCGACTGCCTGATCGTCGTAATCACCGAACGTTGTGTTTGGTAAGGAATGAACCATGCGTCATCGTAAAAGTGGTCGTCACCTGAGCCGCACCAGCTCGCACCGCAAGGCCATGTTCCAAAACATGGCGGTGTCGCTGTTCGAGCACGAGCTGATCAAAACTACACTGCCGAAAGCTAAAGAACTGCGCCGCGTTGCTGAGCCGCTGATCACTTTGGCCAAGACAGACAGCCTGGCTAACCGCCGTCTGGCTTTCGACCGTACTCGTTCGAAAGCTATCGTTGGTAAGCTCTTCAACGACCTGGGCAAGCGTTACGCTACCCGTGAGGGTGGTTACCTGCGCATCCTCAAGTGCGGTTTCCGCGCTGGCGACAACGCGCCTATGGCGTACGTCGAGTTGGTTGATCGTGCTGTCGGCGGTGAAGCTGTATCCGCTGAGTAAGACGTCAAATACAAAGAACCGGGCCTAGTGCCCGGTTTTTTGTGTCTGCTATATTAGAAAATTTCTATCGATAGCAATAATTTAATGCATTTGATGCTGTCATCTTGATAGTCGATACTCCTCGTCAGCCGATTAGCCGGCAGTTCCAAGACTGACAGAGGAAGATTGAGCATGAGCCAAAACAAAACGCTTACCACCGCAAGTGGCGCTCCAGTCGCCGATAACCAGAATTCCCGTTCTGCTGGCCCTCGTGGCCCGCTGCTGCTCGATGATTTTCACCTGATCGAGAAGCTTGCCCACTTCAACCGTGAAAACATTCCTGAGCGTCGCGTACATGCCAAAGGCTCGGGTGCCTATGGCACTTTCACTGTGACCCGCGACATCACCGAATACACCAGCGCCAAGCTTTTCGAGTCCGTGGGTAAGCAGACTCCTACCTTCCTGCGGTTCTCCACCGTAGGTGGCGAGCGTGGTTCGGCTGATACCGAACGCGACCCGCGCGGTTTTGCCCTGAAGTTCTATACCGAAGAAGGTAACTGGGACATCGTCGGCAACAACACGCCTGTGTTCTTCATTCGCGATCCACTGAAGTTTCCCGACTTTATCCACACCCAGAAACGTCTGCCGCAGAGCAACCTGAAGAGCGGCCAGGCCATGTGGGACTTCTGGTCACACTCTCCCGAGGCGCTGCACCAGGTCACCATCCTGTTCTCGGATCGCGGGATTCCGGACGGCTATCGTCATATGCACGGCTTCGGTAGCCACACCTACAGCTTGATCAACGCCAAGGGCGAGCGTCACTGGGTGAAATGGCACTACAAGACCCAGCAGGGCATCAAGAACCTGGCACCGGCCGAGGCTGCCCGCCTGGCGGGTACCGATCCGGATTACGCCCAACGTGACCTGTTCAACGCGATCGAGCGCGGCGACTTCCCGAAATGGAGCGTATGCATTCAGATCATGACCGAGGCTGAAGCTGCTGCTCACTACGAGAACCCGTTCGACGTGACCAAGACCTGGTCGCAGAAGGAGTTCCCGCTGATCGAGGTCGGTGAGCTGGAATTGAACCGCAACCCGCTGAACTACTTCGCGGAAGTCGAGCAGGCTGCCTTTGGTCCTAGCAACATGGTGCCAGGCGTCGGCCTGTCGCCGGACCGCATGCTGCAAGGCCGCGTATTCGCTTATGCCGACGCTCATCGCTATCGTGTCGGCACCAACCACCAGCAACTGCCGGTCAACGCCCCACGCAGCCCGGTGAACAGCTACCAGCGCGACGGCTCCATGGCCTTTGGCAGCAATGGTGGCGCGGCACCGAACTATGAGCCGAACAGCTACGCCGATGCGCCGAAGCAGGCCCCTCGCTACGCTGAGCCGGCCCTGGCCCTCAGCGGTGCGGCGGATCGTTACGATCACCGCGAAGATACCGACTACTACAGCCATGCAGGCGCTCTGTTCCGCCTGATGAATGATCAGCAGCAAGCCCTGTTGATTAACAACATCGCCGGCGCAATGGCGGGTGTCAGCTCGGACGTGGTCCAGCGTCAACTGCAGCATTTCTTCAAGGCTGACCCGGCTTATGGAGAAGGAATCGCAAAGGCGTTGGGTGTACAGCTTAACTAAGTCTAAACGAGAAGCAGAACCGCCCTCATTTGGGCGGTTTTTGCGTTTTTTCGGCTACTTTTCTCTGAAAATCTTCACTTTGTTAGCGTTTTTACAGTGACCTGCAAGTCAGCTTGGTTCAAAATACAGACTTTCAAGCAGGGAGATGTAGGGCGATGCAAGGTCACCCGGACGTAATCGATTACCTCAACACGTTGCTGACGGGCGAACTGGCGGCGCGTGACCAATATTTCATCCACTCGCGCATGTATGAGGACTGGGGCTTCAGCAAGCTCTACGAGCGCATCAATCACGAGATGGAAGAAGAGACTCAACACGCCGATGCATTGATGCGTCGCATCCTGATGCTCGAGGGCACGCCACGCATGCGCCCTGACGATCTGGATATCGGTACCACCGTGCCGGACATGTTCGCCGCCGACCTGCGCCTGGAGTACAAGGTCCGCGCTGCACTGTGCAAAGGCATCGAACTGTGCGAGAAGCACAAGGACTATGTCAGCCGCGACATCCTGCGTGTGCAGTTGGCCGATACCGAAGAAGACCATACCTACTGGCTGGAAAAGCAGTTGGGCCTGATCAAGTCGATCGGTCTGGAAAACTATTTGCAGTCGCAGTTCTGATGCTTTAGCCAGCGCCTGCAGGCAAATGCAGGACTGACGAGCACAAAAAAGCCCCTGCCATTTCACAATGGCAGGGGCTTTTTCATTGGGCTCAGGCCCGGTCGCGGGTCAGCAGTGGCTTGAGGTAGTAGCCGGTATGGGATTGCGGCATTTCTGCCAACTGCTCCGGCGTACCCTCGGCAATGATCTGTCCGCCCTTGGAACCGCCTTCCGGCCCCAGGTCCACCAGCCAGTCGGCGGTCTTGATCACGTCCAGGTTGTGTTCAATCACCACCACGGTGTTGCCGTGGTCACGCAGGCGATGCAGAACGTCCAGCAACTGCTGGATATCGGCAAAGTGCAGGCCGGTGGTTGGCTCGTCGAGGATGTAGAGGGTCTTGCCGGTGTCACGCTTGGACAGCTCGCGAGACAGCTTGACCCGCTGCGCCTCACCGCCGGACAAGGTCGTTGCCGACTGCCCCAGCTTGATGTAGGAAAGCCCCACATCCATCAGCGTCTGCAGCTTGCGCGCCAGCGCCGGCACCGGGTCGAAGAACTCCCGCGCTTCCTCGATGGTCATTTCCAAGACCTCGTGGATGCTCTTGCCCTTGTACTTGATCTCAAGGGTTTCGCGGTTGTAGCGCTTGCTCTTGCACACATCGCACGGCACGTAGATGTCCGGCAGGAAGTGCATCTCTACCTTGATCAGGCCGTCGCCCTGGCAGGCTTCGCAGCGTCCGCCCTTGACGTTGAAGGAGAAGCGGCCCGGACCGTAGCCGCGCGAGCGCGATTCGGGTACCCCGGCAAACAGTTCGCGGATCGGCGTGAACAGCCCGGTATAGGTCGCCGGGTTGGAGCGCGGGGTACGACCGATCGGGCTTTGATCGATATCGACCACCTTGTCCAGGTGCTGCAGGCCGTTGATGCTGTCGTGCGCAGCGGCTTCCAGCGTGGTCGCGCCGTTCAGCGCCGTGGCGCTGAGGGGGAACAGGGTGTTGTTGATCAGGGTCGACTTGCCCGAACCGGAGACACCGGTCACGCAGGTCAGCAGGCCGATCGGAATCTCCAGGTCGACGTTGCGCAAGTTGTTGCCGCGAGCCCCTTTTAGAGACAGAGAAAGCTTCTTGTTGCGCGGCGTACGCTTGGCCGGCACGGCGATTTTCACGCGCCCTGACAGGTATTTGCCGGTCAGCGAATCGGGATGGGACATCACCTCGTCGGGAGTGCCCTCGGCGACGATCTGTCCGCCATGCACGCCAGCGCCCGGGCCGATGTCCACCACATAGTCGGCCAGGCGAATGGCGTCCTCGTCGTGTTCGACCACGATCACCGTATTGCCGATATCCCGCAGGTGCTTCAGGGTGCCCAGCAAGCGATCGTTGTCGCGCTGGTGCAGGCCGATGGAGGGTTCGTCGAGAATGTACATCACCCCCACCAGACCAGCGCCGATCTGGCTGGCCAGACGAATACGCTGCGCCTCGCCGCCGGACAGGGTATCGGCGCTGCGATCCAGGGTCAGGTAATCCAGGCCGACATTGACCAGGAACTGCAGGCGCTCGCGGATTTCCTTGAGGATTTTGTCGGCAATCTCGCCACGGCGTCCGGTTAGCGACAGGGTGCCGAAGTAATCGGTGGCATCGCCGATCGGCAGGCTGGTAACGGCCGGCAACGTCTTCTCGCCGACCCACACGTGGCGGGCTTCGCGACGCAGGCGGGTGCCGCGGCAATCCGGGCACGGCTGGGTGCTGAGGAACTTGGCCAGCTCCTCGCGCACGGTGGCCGATTCGGTCTCGCGGTAGCGACGTTCCAGGTTCGGCACTATGCCTTCGAACGGGTGGGAGCGTTTGACGATATCGCCACGATCGTTGAGGTACTTGAAGTCGACGTTCTGCGTGCCGCTGCCGTTGAGAATGACCTTCTGCTGGTCGGCCGGCAGCTGGTTGAACGGCACTTCCAGGCTGAAGCCGTAATGCGATGCCAGCGAGCCAAGCATCTGGAAGTAATAGACGTTGCGCCTGTCCCAGCCACGAATCGCCCCTTCGGCCAGGGTCAGCTCGCCATTGACCAGGCGCTTGGTGTCGAAGAACTGCTTGACCCCCAGGCCATCGCAGGTCGGGCAGGCACCGGCCGGGTTGTTGAAGGAGAACAGCTTGGGTTCCAGTTCGCTGATGGCGTGACCACAGATCGGGCAGGCGAAGCGCGCGGAGAAGATGATTTCTTCGCCGGGCTCGTCGTCCATCGGCGCTACCAGGGCGATACCGTCGGCCAGCTTCAGTGCGGTCTCGAACGACTCGGCCAGACGCTGCTGCAGGTCGGCGCGGACCTTGAAGCGGTCGACCACCACATCGATCGAGTGCTTCTTCTGTTTATCCAGCTTCGGCAGCTCATCCAGCTCGTAGAGCTTGCCGTTGACCCGGGCACGGACGAAGCCCTGGGCGCGCAGTTCCTCGAAGACCGACAGGTGCTCGCCCTTGCGCTCGCGAATCACCGGCGCCAGCAGCATCAGCTTGCTGCCTTCCGGCTGGGCCAGCACCAGGTCGACCATCTGGCTGACGGTCTGGGCTTCCAGCGGGATGTCGTGATCCGGGCAGCGTGGCGTACCCACGCGCGCATACAGCAGGCGCAGGTAGTCGTAGATCTCGGTGATGGTGCCCACGGTGGAGCGCGGGTTGTGCGAGGTGGATTTCTGCTCGATGGAAATTGCCGGCGACAAACCTTCGATGGTGTCGACGTCGGGTTTTTCCATCATCGACAGGAATTGCCGGGCATAGGCCGACAGCGACTCGACATAACGGCGCTGGCCTTCGGCGTACAGCGTGTCGAACGCCAGGGACGATTTGCCGGATCCGGACAGGCCGGTGATGACGATCAGTTTGTCCCGTGGCAGGGTCAGGTCGATGTTCTTCAGGTTGTGGGTTCGGGCCCCACGAATCAGGATCTTGTCCAAAGTGGCCTCGCTCGGCGGGCGTCGAAAACGTAGGAGTATAAGGGCAAATACTGGATGGATGCACACTATCAAATGAGGTCTGTGCAGCCGTAGATGAAACCTGCGCGGCAAAGCGTCGCCATATACCCCGTCAATCGATCGGACTGGTAGAATCGCCGCCGGTTCACACGAGGTTTTTCCATGCATGATCCCCACAGCGAACGCATGAGTGGCGCCGAGACCCGCGCGGCAAGCGGTCTGGCCCTGGTGTTCGCCTTCCGTATGCTTGGCATGTTCATGGTGTTGCCGGTCCTGGCGACCTATGGGATGGACCTGGCGGGAGCGACCCCGGCCCTGATCGGGTTGGCGATCGGCGCTTACGGCCTGACCCAGGCGATTTTCCAGATCCCGTTCGGGATCATTTCCGACCGCATCGGCCGTCGTCCGGTGATTTACCTGGGGCTGATCGTCTTTGCCCTGGGCAGTGTGCTGGCGGCCAACGCCGATTCGATCTGGGGCGTGATCGCCGGGCGCATCCTGCAGGGCGCCGGGGCGATTTCCGCGGCGGTCATGGCGCTGTTGTCGGACCTGACCCGCGAGCAGCACCGCACCAAGGCGATGGCCATGATCGGCATGACCATCGGCCTGTCCTTTGCCGTGGCCATGGTGGCCGGCCCGCTGCTGACCCGCGCTTTCGGCTTGCCCGGGCTGTTCTTCGCCACCGGCGGCATGGCGCTGCTGGGCATTTTCATCGTCGCCTTCATGGTGCCGCACTCGACCGGCCCGTTGCAGCACCGCGAATCCGGGGTCGCGCGCCAGGCCCTGTTGCCGACGCTCAAGCACCCGGACCTGCTGCGCCTGGATCTTGGTATCTTCGTGTTGCACGCGATGCTGATGTCGAGCTTCGTCGCCTTGCCGCTGGCCCTGGTGGAAAAAGCCGGCCTGCCCAAGGAACAGCACTGGTGGGTCTACCTCACCGCGCTGTTGATCTCCTTCTTCGCCATGATCCCGTTCATCATCTACGGCGAGAAGAAACGCAAAATGAAACGAGTTCTGCTGGGCGCGGTCAGTACGCTGCTGCTCAGCGAGCTATTCTTCTGGGAGTTCGGCGACAGCCTGCAGGCGCTGGTGATCGGCACGGTGGTGTTCTTCACCGCGTTCAACCTGCTGGAAGCTTCGCTGCCGTCGCTGATCAGCAAGGTTTCACCGGCCGGTGGCAAGGGTACGGCCATGGGGGTCTATTCCACCAGCCAGTTCCTCGGTTCGGCGCTGGGAGGCATTCTCGGCGGCTGGTTGTTCCAGCATGGCGGTTTGTCGGTTGTATTCCTGGGTTGCGCAGGGTTGGCTGCACTCTGGCTGGCCTTTGCTGTTACCATGCGCGAACCACCTTACGTGACGAGCCTGCGCTTGCCGTTATCGCCCGAAGCGATCCGCGAAGCCGGTCTGGTCGAGCGCCTGAAGGCCGTTGTTGGGGTAACAGATGCAGTGATGGTGGCCGAAGAAGCCGCCATTTACATCAAATTGGACACCGAATTATTGGATCGCGCGACCCTCGAGCAGTTGGTCAACCCAGCCCGATCGGCGTGCGAAGCCTAGGAGAACGTTATGGCCCGTGGGGTTAACAAAGTCATATTGGTCGGCACTTGCGGCCAGGATCCTGAAGTTCGCTACCTGCCTAACGGTAACGCCGTGACCAACCTGAGTCTGGCCACCAGCGAACAATGGACCGACAAGCAGACCGGTCAGAAGGTCGAGAAGACCGAGTGGCACCGTGTGTCGATGTTCGGCAAGGTCGCGGAAATCGCCGGCGAGTACCTGCGCAAAGGTTCGCAGGTCTACATCGAAGGCAAGCTGCAGACCCGCGAGTGGGAAAAAGACGGCATCAAGCGTTACACCACTGAAATCATCGTCGACATGCAGGGCACCATGCAGCTGCTGGGCGGCCGTCCTCAGGGCGACCAGGGCCAGGGCATGGGCAACTCCGCGCCACGTCCGCAGCAGTCGCGTCCGCAGCCTTCGCAGGCGCCACAACGCGAATCGCGTCCAGCGCCTCAGCAGTCCTCGCCACAGCCGGCGCAGAACTTCGACGACAGCTTCGATGACGATATTCCGTTCTGATCCCTCGGAACGCAGGTCATGAGTGAAAAACGGAGCCCTTAATGGGCTCCGTTTTTTTTTTGGCCGCTTGAAACACCGGCCTGGTGTCGCCGCTTTAGAGTTCGACTCGCCGCAGCCTCCCGGTCAAGGGGACGGGCGGGCCGTCGGGGGTGGGCAAGGGGCGGCCACTCAAGCCCATGCCTTCGCTGATCAATACGGCCCCCGGTACCAGGCACAGGTTGGACGGGGTATCCAGGCCCTGGGCGAGGATACTCACTTCTCTTGTCTGCAGGTTGCAGCACAGCAGGCGGCCGCTGAAGCGGGCGAAGCCGCCGTGCAGGCATTCGCCGTCCCAGTCCGTGAGCAGCGGTTGCAGCAGACGGTCGCAGAGTTCCAGCACCAGCAGCTGTCCCGTCGGGGTCAGTGCCAGGCCGGTGGGCAGTTGTAGGCCTTCGATCAGGACTTCGCTGTGGCCGCTTTCCGGCCAGACCCGGATCACCTGGCCGGCCTGGTCGGCGAAGTCGATGCCCCGGCGGCTCGGGTCCTGGTGCAACTCGCCGGAAAACAGGCTGATCAGCATGGCGCCGGTGCTCGGTTCGTAGACCAGGGTAACGGGCACCGCATCCTGATCCTGGCCCAGGTCGGGCAGCTCGACCAGGACCCGCTCCTCGCCGGTGCCGCTGAACTCCACCAGTTGGTTGCTATCGGGTTTGACTGCCAGCCAGCGATGACGCGTGGGGTGATAGCACAGGGCGTTGAGGTTGCCGCGGCTGTGAAACAGAGGCTCGGGAGGGCTACAGGCCAGGTCCAGGACTTTCGAGCCTTCGACGTAGTCGGTCAGGCTGGCCAGGCAACGCCCCGCGCCGCAGGCGATATCCGACAGCCCCAGGATTTCGTCGCGCAGCATGCGTGCCTGCATGTTCATGGAGCGAAAGCCATGGGCCAGCGTTTCGGGCATCAGGTAGGCACCCGTCCGGCGCGGGTCGGGGCGTAGTCGGCTGATGCGCCCACTGAACGGTTGGTCCGGCCGCCCGGAGCCGGCTTCGGCCAGCAGCAGGCTGCCATCGGCTTGCAGACAGAGGCCCCGGGGGTTGAGCAGGTTCTCGCGAATGACCGTGTGCGCACGCAAGTTTTCACGGGGCCGGGGGGGAATCCGTAGGGGAGCTGTCATCGGTTCTCTCCAGTTGGCATTGGGTCGGTTCATAGCGGCGGTTGCCAGGGTTCGCTGCTGTCCTGCCCGGCGAAAGCCCAGGGACAGAACAGCAGGAGCAATGGCAACAGGCGGCGCAAGAGACGGACGTTCATGGCGGCACTCCTGTGAAGTGCCGGGTGACGCTGTGTCACCCGGTGTTCCCGGTACGGGGTTCCTGTCAGCAGGGGGGGAAGTCCTTCATGCTCAGGGGCATCGGCGGGTAATTGTGTTTCACCAGGGCGTTGGCCCAAAGCTCCAGCACGGCCCGCCGGCTCTGCGACATGTCACGGGTGATGGGCATCGAGAGCGTGCTTTCTTCCTGGTACTCCTTGCTGATCAGCACGATCAATTGGTCGATGGCGCCTTCCACGCGCTGCTGGGAGTTGAGCGGCATGAACTTGTTCATGATCGGGTACAGGTAATAGAAGGGCTGCAGGATCTGCGGGTAGATGAAGTTGTTCCACATCAGCTGGCTGGCGTTCAGGTCCCGGTAGATGGTGTTCCAGTAGTCGATGAAGTCCTGCTGCAGCTTCGGCTCCAGCGGCAGCACCCGCAAAGGCGCGAGGCAGTCGGTGTAGGCCTCGGAGTAGTTGAAGCTAAAGGGCACGGCGGGCATCTTGCCGCCTTCGGGCAGGAAGAAACGCAGGGTAGGGAAACCCGGTGCCTCTGCCCTGATTCCCAGTCGAGCGACACCGCTGGCGTCGGTGCGGATCCTGGCGATGCTGTAGTTGACGCTGCTGGTAGCCGTTTCGTCGCGCAGGGTTCCGGTCTGGGCGATGGCATTGTCGAAAACCAGGCAGGGGTGCAGGTTGACGGTAATGGGTTGGTCGAGGAACTGCTGATAACCGACCGGTTCTCCCTCCGGCACGGTATTGGAGGTGACGACCGTGCGCCTGTCCGTGAGCCGGCGGCCGCTGCCAGTGGCCAGATAGCTGACAGCCACCGGTGTGTCGATGAACTGCGGCCGGTTGGAGCGGTTCAGCGTAGGTTCTTCCGGGTAATCGTAGAACAGGGTGAAGTCGGCTTCGTTGCTGAATGCCAGGTAATAGTCGCTGGTGGTCACCATATAGGCGTTGCCGTATTCGGCGACCAGCAGCTCGGTGCCCTCCGGCGCGGGCTTGCCGTCCTTCTGCACCATGATCGTCAGCGTCTTGTGGTCGCCCACATCAATGAATCCGCCACTCTCGACCACTTCGGCGGTCCACTGCCGCTGGGTGGCGGCGATCACCGGTTCGGCGCTTGCCAGCAGTTGTTGCAGTTCCAGGGGACCGCTCTCGAGCAGGTTCTTTTGCTCGACAGTCAGGGGCACGTCGAGAATGCCTGAGCGCTGGTTGAAGGCCGACTGACGGTACAGGGGGTAGGTGATCATGACGGCGGAGATGAACCGGTCTTCCTGGCGCACCCCCAGGTGGAGGATGCCGGCATTGAATTTCTCGGCCACCGCGATGGGGGCCTTGGGATCGACCGGATAGAACGGAATGCCGTTGGACAGGTCCAGCGACAGGGTGTCGCCGGTGATCTGGACAGGGATCACGCCCAGCGTGGCCTTGGTGTCTTGCATATCGCCAGGCGTGGTCTTGTAGACCGGCACCGGCTCCGCCGGGACCAGGCGCCGGCCAGCCGGGGCGGTGGGGAATTCGTCGTCGAACCACAGGCCCAGGGTGCCCGCCGTGCTGCTGTAGGCCGGGTTGTAGAAAATATCGGCGACGTTGTTCAGCCCCTGCTCATACATCCGCTGCACCTGGGCCACGTCCTCGGGGTTGCTGGAATGGGTATTGACCGGCGGGAAGTCGTTGAACACGCCGTTCTTGTCGTAGTAGGTCAGGTAGGTGGAGAAGCGGAACATCAGCCCCTTGGCGCCTTGCTCGATCATCTGCTGCTGGAGCTGTTGCAGCAGGAGCGAATCGCCGACGGCCCAGTCCAGGTTTTCCCTCGCAAAGCAGGTCTGCCAGGTGGTCGTCACATAGCTCAGGCCGCCGAAGGTGGATGCCCAGTTGAAGTTCAGGAAGCGGTCGAGCATCCGGTACTGGCGGTTGAGGGTCAGGCCGCACTGGGCGTCGCCCAGCACCAGCTTGTCGAAATACAGCGCGGTGAAGGTGTTCTGCCAGGGGCTGATATCGACGAAGCGTGCGGGCGTGGGCGCCTGGCTGCCAAAGGGGTTGCCGAGCAACTGAAAGCTCTTGCTGACCAGCGGGTCCCGGTCGATGTAGGTATTGGCCTGGAGCTCGCCACCAATGATCGTTGACTGGGTGTCCTTGTAGCTCACGGTGCCGCAGGCATTGTCGCCGAACAGATCCCATTCGGCGGGCATGAACGGATTGCGGAAGGCCCCGGCATTGGTCGGCACCTGCAATACATAGCGAGGTACCTGGGTACTGGACAACGGCTGGATGGTCCAGGGCATCAGCGCTTCGGGGGCGTTCTGGGGATTGATGTCGTAGGAGTTCAGGAACTGCCAGTTGAGGTCCATCCTGACCGCGTCATAGAGCGGCAGTGCATCGTTGTTGTTGGCCGTTGGCGGGTTCCAGAACATATGGCCGTTGAGGTAGATGCGGGGGAAGTTCAATACGCTCATGTCAGGCTCCTTAGCGTTGCCACTGGGCGCGTTTAAGCGACCAGACAAAGTCCAGTTTGTTGTAGTCGGCGAAGTCCGAAGCCGGCAGCGGGGTGGTGGGGTAGACGATCCCGCCGTCCTCTTTCATCGCGAAATTGAAGTAACCCTTCTGTTTCGAGTAGGCCGCGGTACCGTGGCAGGCCAGGCACGATGAGGTGTCCTGGAAGGCCGACTCCAGTTGCGAATTGGCCAGCACCTGGGGCACGGGTTGGAATTCGACCCCGATCAACTCGTACTTCGAGAGGTAGGGGTAGTTGCCCTGGAAGCTGCTGTTGACTGGTATGGAGGGGGGCGTCGGCCCGGTGGTGTTGGTCATCGGGGTGGCCGGCACGGCGTTGGTCACGGTGTATTTGTGGTTGTTGACGTTCTCGAAGGTGGTCCAGATCCACTCGGGACTCAGCTTGTTGATCACGTGCATGCCGCTGAGCGCGGCATAGCCGACCTGATACTGGTTCTGGTGGGGGTAGTAGGCCTGGATGACGTAGTAGCCGTCGTTTTCCAGCTGTTGCTTGAACGCGGCATCGGTGCCGATCCAGATCCACGAGGTTTTTACCTCCCAGGAGGCCTCGGGAAATTTCAGGTTGCTGGTCAGCGCGTACTGACCGTTCATGTTGTAGACCTGTTTCTGCATGATGTAGTCGAAGGTGCCCTGGCCCATCTGCAAGAGAAAACGCACCGGCTGGCCCCGTTGCGCTGCCGGTACCTGGCCGCCCATCAGCAGGGGCAGCCCGTCCACCTGTAGCGTGCTGTCCAGGTCATGGAAGGTCCGGTCGAGGTTCATCCCCAGTTGCCGGGCCTGTTCCAGGACTGCGTCGGGCGCGGGTTGCTCCGGCAGGTAGGGCTGGGGCGGGGCACCATTGGGCAGGAACACCTGACTCGAGGGCTTGAGCCCTTCCCAGACCCGGTTGGGGCTGCCCTGGGCGGACGGCTGGTTGAGGCAGACGAACCAGTTCCAGGCCTGGGTCTCGGGGCTGGCGAGGAAGTCGCTGCGGGTCTTCTCGACGCTGGTCCCGTAGGTGAAGAAATTGCTGCAGTCGTAAGGGCTGGCGCTCTGGGCCTGGGCCAAACCGGCCACGGCACTCAGAACTGTTATAGAGATGGCTCGCCGCATGGAAGCTCCTTGGCATTGGCCGGGTCGTGGTGAGGGCGCTCCAGGAAGTACTGCAGGAGCAGTTGCTTGACTGCCGTGGCCGGAAGCTGGTCCGGCAACGACAGACCGCAATTGGTGATCAGCAGCGGAGCGGTCGCGCGGCTGGCCGGCAAGCGTCCATGGCTGCCGCGGACCAGCCGGGTATCCAGGGGGATCAGGTCCATGTAGTAGCGAAAGCCGAGTTTTTTCTGCAGCAGGCGCCGCGCCGCTCGCAGTTTCGGAAAGCGGATGGCCGGATCGATGAACAGTTCCAGCGGGTCGTAGCCCGGCTTGCGGTGGATGTCCACGGTGCGGGCGAAGTCGGGGGCCAGGCAGTCGTCGAGCCAGTAGCGGTAATCGAACCAGTAGCCGGCGGCGGCCACCGCCACCAGTTCGCCGCTGCGCTCGTGGTCCAGTTGCCAGTCCCGTTGCGCGGGCTTGTCCAGCACCTGCTCGATGCCCGGCTGGCGCTGCAATAGCGCCTTGACCCGGGCCACGTCCTCGGCGCGTTTCACGTAGACATGGGCGATCTGATGGTCCACCACGGCGAAGGCGGCGCTGGCGCCAGGGTCGAGCAATTCCCAGCTCAGCGACTGGCGGACCTGCAGCCATCCTTCACGGCGCAGCAGGCGGTTGATCGACACCGATTGCCGGACCGCCTCGATGCCGTATTCGGAGAGCAGCATCACCCTGGCGCCCTGGGCTTGGGCGAAGCTCAGCAGGCGCCCCACCTGCTGGTCGATAGCGCGGACCTCGTCGGCGATCGACGGGTCTTGGGGGCCCAGGCGTTGCAGGCTGTAATCCAGGTGCGGCAGGTAGATCAGTTGCAGGTCGGGTCGGTTGAGCTGGAACTCGGCCATGGCGCAATCGACGATCCAGCGGCTGGAGGCGATGCCCGCCGCGGGCCCCCAGAAACCGGGGAAGGGAAACTCGCCGATCTGCCGCTCGAGGGTCTGGTGCAGGCTGGCGGGCGTCGAATAGAGCCCGAACACCTTGCGCCCATCGGCCGGGTAATGGGGGCGTGGAGTGATGGCCGCATCCACCTCTGCGTGCATGTTGAACCACCAGAACAACTGGCTGCAGCGAAAGTCGGGGCGCTGGCGCTTCAGGGTCTGCCAGACCTTTTCCCCCTGGACCAGGGCGTTGGATTGCAGCCAGAAGCGCACTTCGGCCTGGTCGCGAAAGTACCAGCCGTTGCCGACGATACCGTGTTCCGCGGGCGTCAGGCCGGTCAGCAGCGAGGCCTGCACGGTCGAGGTCACGGCCGGGAACACCGGTTGCAGGCTGGTCATCGCGGCGTTGCGCAGCAAGGCATTGATCCGTGGCGTGGCCTCGCCCAGCAGGCTCGGCGTCAACCCGACCACATTGATCAGCAACAGTGGTGGGCAGCTTGTTTCAGACACCATGGGGGCAGGCCTCCTGCGCGGGGGATGGGGCGCTTAGCAGTTGCCGCTCGCGTAATTGCCCTTCGACCCAGCGCAACTCGGCAACGATGCCCTGGAGCAGCGCCTGTTCGGTCTGTGGCCGCAGCGGAGCGGGCAGCACGTTCCAGCTGTAGGTTTCCACCTCCAGTACCGGGTGCACTTCCGGGTGCTCCGCCAGGTAATCGAAGGTCTGCAACAGCGCGCTCTGGCTGCCGCTGAGTTCGGGCAGCAACAACTGCTCGCTGAATAGCGGCACATGGAAATGGATGCGCAGCTCGGGGCAGGACGCCAGCTCGTTGGCCTGCAGTGCGGCGGGCAGGTCCGGCCAGGCCAGCAGGCGGCCCTGGTGGTCCCGGGCTTTGACCTGATGCAGGTAGGTGGCCTCGACAAAGTCCCCCAGGGCCGTCAGCACCTGCTGGCGCCGCAGAGGGTCCGCTTCCGGCAGGCGGCAGATCAGGGCATTGGAGAGCTGGATCTTGCCCACCGGCACACCGGCCTGGCGCAGCCGCTCCAGGGCGTCATGGCAATGCTCGAAGACCACGGCTTGATGGCAGACATCGAAGCACAGGGCCAGATGCTCATGATGGGGATCCGTGGCTTGCCAGCGGCGGAAGAATTGGATGGCCTGGTCGGTGTGCTCCAGCACGCAATCGGGCTCCATTTCCAGGCAGAACAGGATCTGTTTGCCGGTCTCCCGGCGCAGCCTGGCCAGGGCCTGGGTCAGCTGGCGCAGCTGCTGCTCGGCCCGTTGCCGGTGGGCCAGGCTCCAGGTGGCGGCATACCCCAGCGGCACGCTGGAAATCACCCCTTTGGGGCAATCCTGCGGCAGGGCCGCGGCCAGGATCCGCGCCAGTTGCAAGCTGTACTCCAGGCGCTGCGGATCGGCCCAGTTGGGCAGATAGACTTCGGCTTTCACCGCACCCTGGTGGAACTGGCCGTAGGGAAAGCCATTGAGCGAAGTCAGGCGCAGCCCGCTGTGCCGCAACAGCCTGAGAAATCCCATGAGGGCCTGCGGCTGTTGCAGCTCGGCCGCCGCCTGGGCGCTGATCCACAACCCGCTGTCCTGTTCGGGCAGGCCGCGTTGCTGGCGCACGCCCTGGAAGTGCGTCTCGATCGAGGCGCTCAGCGTGGCCAGGTCGGGGGCTGGGTGCACGTTGCTGCAATAGCCGATCCGGGCGGCGCTCCAGCCCCGACGAGCGCTCATTTGACCACCGGTTCCTGGCCGCGCAGGGCGGAGTTGTCCTGCCACTGACGACGCTGGTCGATGGGCAGCGGGGCACTCACCCACTGCTTGTCCAACTGCCCGCTCTGGGCGAAGAAATCCACCGGGTTGTGGAACAGCACCTGCTCCACCTGGGCTTCGCTGAAGCCGGCGGCGAGCATGGCCTGTCCGGTCTTGGGCACCTTGAGCGGATCGCTGATGCCCCAGTCGGCGGCGCTGTTGACCACCATTTTCTCGGGGCCGTACTCCTTGAGCAGGGCCACCATGCGCTGCTCCGACATCTTGGTGTTGGGGTAGATGGAGTGCCCGCGCCAGCAGTCGCTGTCGAGCACCAGGGGCAGGGTCAGTTCGTTGAGGTGATCGATGATCACCAGATGTTCGGCGATGCCCACTTCGCGGATCACTGCCAGGGTGCGCTTGGTGCCGCCGATCTTGTCGCGGTGCGGGGTGTGCACCAGCACCGGCAGGTTGAACTGCTTGGCCAGTTCCAGTTGCGCGGCGAGAAAGCGGTCTTCCTCCGGGGTGATGTCGTCGTAGCCGATTTCCCCTACCGCCACGACGCCGTCCTTGACCAGATAGCGCGGCAGGATCTCCAGCACCTCGTTGGCCAGCGACAGGTCATTGGCCTCCTTGGGGTTGAGGCCGATGGTGCAAAAGTGGTGGATGCCGAACATGCTGGCGCGAAAGCGTTCCCAGCCCAGCAGGGTATCGAAGTAGTCGATGAAGCTGCCGACGCTGGTGCGCGCCTGGCCTTGCCAGAAAGCCGGCTCGATCACCCCGGTGATGCCCGCGGCGGCCATGTTCTGATAGTCGTCGGTGGTGCGGCTGACCATATGAATATGCGGGTCGAAGTACTTCAGCATGGTGAGTCCCTTATGTGGTTGTAGAAAACCGTGGTGATTCAGGCGTCGGCCGGGAGGTGTTCGAGCCAGTGCGGCGGCAGTCGTCGCTGCTGGCACAGGTCGCGCAGACGCAGACGCTGGGCCGGGCTCAACAACTCGAAGGCGATGACCTGGGGCAGCCCGTCGGAAACGTTGCGCTGCGCCGCCAATTGCTCCTCCATCAGGTCCAGCGCCAGCTGGTTGAGATCGACGCTGCGGCGCTGGGCCAGGCCGTTGATCCGGCGGCTGTCCAGGCCCATGCCCAGGCTCTTGAGCACCAGTTGATTGAAGGCCCGGTCGTTGTAGTGGCGGGCCGGGAAGGGGTTGTCCAGGGCGATGGCGGCGAACACCTCGCGGTTGTTGGTGCGCCCCGCCTGCAGCGCCAGGTCGAGGCTGTGGCCTTGGCTATCGAGGTCGTCCAGGGCCTTGAGCAGGGCGCTCTTTTCCGAGTCGTCGGCCCAAAGGAACAGCTGGCGCAACAAGGGCAACCGATCGGCGCTGGCCTGCTGTTGCAGAAGCTGCGCCAACAACAGCGCGCGGGCCAGCTGGCTCCGGGTCCAGCCTTGGCTGTCGGGCACCAGGCTGTCACCGAGGCGGCGTTTGCACTGGCTGCTGAGCAGCACCAGGGTATTGGCCGAAGGCTTCCGGGCCAGTTGTTCCAGGGCCTCTTGCCACCAGCGGCGGGTGTCGGGGTCGAGCTGTCCGTCGAGCTGCCGGCGCCGTTCGGCGAAGGCGGCATGGCGGGGGGCGAGCGCATTCGAGGATGGGGCAATGACGTCCATGCTCATGTCGGCTTGATCCAGCGTTGAAGGTGGGGAAGCAGGAAAAACACCAGTACGCACAGCAGGCTGCCCAGGGGTTGGTTGGCCAGGGCCAGTACCAGGGCATCGAACAGTGGCAGGGCGGCCAGGCCGGCACCGATAAAGGCACGGATCTGCCGCTGCCGCGGGTTGGCCAGATGGCGCCGGTAGTGCCAGCCCAACCAGCCCAGCCACAGCAGCAGTACCAGCCAGAACACGCCGTTGTCGGCATAAGCGACCAGGGCCAGCGGGCTGAGCATCAGCAGCAGCGGCAGGCGGCTGAGCAGCTGGTTCTTATGTTCCAGCCGGGCCAGGTAAGTCAGGCCGGCGATGTAGGCGCCCAGCAACGCGGCGCACAACCACAACGGTTGCGGTGGCATGGCCAGGCTGGCGGCGGCGGTCAGGTACAGGGCCGAGCGGCAGCCGCCCATGAGCCAGACGCTGTGGGGGTGTTTTTTGTGCAGCAGGTTGTAGGCCAGGATGAACAGCAGCAACAACCCGGCGCTGGCCAGCAGCCAGCGAGGCTGGGCGATCAACTGGCTGAGCCCCAGCAGCGACAGTAACGCCAACAGCAGCAGGGCGGTGGTGGCCAGGCTCACCTGAGTGCGACTGACCAGGCCGAGGACAATGGGGCGCGGGTTCTGGTGCCGCTGATCCCAGTCGGCATCCAGCAGGTCGTTGAGCAGCATGCCCGCCAGGTAGAGCGCCGAGAGCACCACCAGCAGCAGCGTCCAGACCAGCGACGAGGGCGGCGCCAGGGCGGTGGCGCTGCTGGCCAGCAGGGCGGCGGCCAGGGCGTTGGTCCACACCGTCGGCAGGTTGGAGACCCGCCCCAGGGTCAGCCAGGTGCTCAGCGCTGAAGGCGTCATTGCGCGCAGCCCTCGCTCCAGGCGAAGTCCGCTCTGCCGAGGCTGGCCAGGCGCAACAGGGCTTGTTCCATCACTGGCAGTTCGATGTGGTGCACATCGATGGACTGGCCCAGGCGGTTGAGCATCGGGATCGACAACTGCCCCCCCAGGTGCTGGCGGAACTCTTCCAGACCTTGCAGCACCAGAGAGCCACCCTGGGCGTCTTTCAGGCGCAGTTCTGCGGGGCACAGGTTGAAGCCGAGCTTGTCGAGCACGTGCAGCAGGCGCTGGGTTTCCCCATCGGACAGCAGGCCGATGGCGTTGGCGTAGAGTGCATCCAGAGCCATGCCCACGGCCACCGCCTCACCATGGCGCAAGCGGTGCCGACTGAGGTTTTCCAGCTTGTGGGCGGCCCAGTGGCCGTAATCCAGAGGCCGGCCGTTGCCCCGTTCAAAGGGGTCGCCGGCACCATTGATATGGCCCAGGTGCAGCTCGGCGCAGCGGCGGATGGCATAACGGCTGGCGCTGTGCTCGAAGCTGGCCAGGGCCTCGACCTGCTGCTCCATCCACTGGAAGAACGCATGATCCTTGATCACCGCGACTTTCACCGCCTCGGCGAGGCCGGCGATCTGGTCTCGGTGCGACAGGCTGAGCAGCAGCTGGAAGTCGTTGATCACTGCCGTGGCGGGGTAGAACGCCCCCAGCAGGTTCTTCTGGGCGAAGGCGTTGATGCCGTTTTTCACCCCGATGCCGGCGTCGTTCTGGGCCAGCACCGTGGTCGGGATGCGGATCAGGCGCATGCCCCGATGGAAGGTGGCGCAGGCGTAGCCCACGGCGTCCAGTACCGCTCCGCCGCCCAGGGCCAGCACATAACAGTGCCGGTCCAGGCCGTGCTGCAGCATGTGCGCATACAACTGCTGGAGCACTTCCGGGGTTTTGCTCAGTTCCCCCGCCGGCACCGCGATCGGCGCGGCCTGCAGATGCAGGTCGGCGGTGTGGGCGCTGAAGTAATCGCTGATCTGCTGTGGCAATTGCGCGGAGCACTGCAGCAGTTGCTCGTCGACAAACACCAGCACGGTGGTCCGCCCCGGATGCTGCCGGGTGAGTTGCTGGTGCAGGCAGGCATTGTCCGCCTGGAAGATGTGGTCGGTGAACAGTACCGGATAGTGGTAGCTCACCTCGAAGCGACCCTCCAGGGAGCGCGCTCGATCACCCTGCGGCTGCGCGACGCGTGACTTGAGCAGGCTGCGGCCGCCCAGGAACAGACCCGGCAGGACCATGCTGGCGAGAATGGTCGCCAGCAGGGCATTCTGCTCTACCAGCAGACTGCCGATGGCGCTGTAGGCCAGGGCCAGTCCGGCGTTGGCCAGGGTGGTGACCAGCAGGAACTGGCGCTGTGGGTAGCGCTGCATGCCGGCGGCCAGCACCGAGGTCTCGGCCAGCACTGGCACACCACGCAGGCAGACCAGCGACAAGGTACTGAGGCGATAGGCCAGTTGCCCGGGTTGCCAGCTTCTGAGACCGAGCCAGTTGGAGAGCAGGCGAAAGTAGCCCGCCCCCAGCCAGTAGCCCAGGCAGGCTCCCAGGCACAGGCCGATAAAGATCACCAGGTAGCCGCCGATGGCACCCAGGGCTGCCACGGCCAGCAGCGCCACCAGGCTTGAAGGTACTGGCAGCAGCACATCCAGCGTCAGCAGGGCTACCAGCAGCAGGGCCAGGCCTAAACGTTGTGTGGGGTCGGTGGGTAGCAAGCTGCCCAGATGGTTCAGCAGTTGTTGGATCTGCTGTTCGAACAGCAGGAAGCTGGCGACCACGAGGGTCGAGAACAGGAATAACGAGAGCCAGTAATTCTCAGTCGTACCCTTCAGCGAGAAGGCACGAGGCAACGAGCTGCGCTTCATCAAGCATCCCTCTTGATTGATATGACTTATTCCGTGTCAGTTCAGCTTGTAAGGCAGGGGAGATGTTTGGTTATTGAATTCCTCGAAAGGTTCTTATTGGTTTTTGCCCCGTTGGAGAACACTTGGATCGCGATTAGTCATCAACTTAGCCAAGGCCGAGAGTTTTGCAAGTAAACCGAGCGAGCTGGCTGCAATACGCTTTTCTGGTTCGTTGGGAAAGCCTGGGAATAATGTGTTTGTACTGTTGCGAACAGTCTTGTGGATTGACGGTGATGACCTGTTTTTGTGGGTTTTAGTCAATGGGTTCGGGGTAGTACAAGATTTTTTGGTGTGGTGTTCGGCTATAGAGTGTATTGCTTTTTTTTATATGCAAGAGAAGTAACCAAAGGAAATAAACGCGGCAATTTATAAAGGGAATACTTTGGGAAGGGGGGACAAGGCAGGATTTGAAATAACTATTCTTAGGCTGACTATTAGTTGGCTATTGAATAGGTGACTTGTTGGTTTGGGCTTTATTGAGTTGTATGGGCGAATTTACTGTATGGACTTATTCAAGGGGGAGGTTGTTTGTTTGGTAGTAAGAATCATTCGTGAAGTTGTTCGGTTAAGTTGCCTTGCTTGAAACAACATGTATGTCGTGCGCCATGGACCTGGCTGTTTCTGCACCGGTTGTCCGTGAAGATCGGGCTGCACGGCGGCTGCGGTGAGGGAAAACTCACCGCAGCCGTGGGCTCAGGCCGGAGTGACGCGTTCGGCGGCAAGGAACTCTTCGGTGGACAAGACGCTGGCATAGGCGAACGCCAGGGCTGACATCACCGCGCTCTGAACCTGTGCCGCGGCGACTCGCTGGCCATTGAACTCCAGGTCGAGGGTGGCGCAGGCGTCATGGATCACTTTCACCGGGTAGCCCAGGTCGGCGGCGGCCCTGGCGGTACCTTCCACACACATGTGGCTCATGCTGCCGACCACCACCAGTTGTTCGATGCCGTGCTGGTCAAGAATGGCCTTGAGCTCGGTTTCGCGGAACGAGTTGACGAAGTGCTTGAGCACCACCGGCTCGTCGGCGCGGTTGCTGACCTTCGGATGCAGTTGCGCGCCGCTGGAGCCGGGGGTGAAGAACGGTGCGCTGTCGGAGGTGAATTCGTGGCGGATGTGCACCACCTGCTGGCCGCTGTCGCGGAAGGCCTGGATCAGCCGCGCGGCGTTGTCAGCGGCGGCTTCGACACCGACCAAGGGCCACTTGCCGTTGGGGAAGTAGTCGTTCTGGATATCGACTACGATGAGCGCTTGCTTGGCCATGGGTGTTTCCTCTGAAGTAGTGGTTGGCTGTGGAGTCCAGTATTGGCTCCGGCGGGCCGGTCGAGGATTGGCCGCACCGACAATAGAAGGGGGAAAACTGACAATGGGTATGGAAAGCGCAGTCGCCGAACTGGGCGTGCTGATCTATCCCGGCGCACAGATGGCCGCGGTGCATGGCTTGACCGACCTGTTCGAGGTCGCCAACCGCATTGCCGCCGAACAGCGCAGCACACAGTTGCCGCTGCTGCGCATCAGCCACTGGCAGGCCCAGGCCGACCAGGCGCCCGTACGGGTGTACGACAGTCGCCCGGGTGCTGAAGGTCCATTGCTGGCGGTGCTGATCCCACCCTCGATGGCCGGTTTTTCCCAGGCGCAGGCACCGCAGGCACTGATCCAATGGCTGCGCCAGCAGCATGCCAATGGCGCGACCCTGGGCGGGGTCTGTGTCGGTTCGATCCTGCTGGCCGAAAGCGGCCTGCTCGACGGCCGCAGCGCCACCACTCACTGGACCTCGGCGAAGCGGTTCGCCGAGCGCTACCCGAACATCCGCCTGAACGCCGACAAGCCGATCGTCGACGACGGCGACCTGATTACCACCGCCGGCCTGATGGCCTGGTCCGAGCTGGGGCTGCGCCTGGTCGACCGCCTGCTGGGCCCGAGCATCGCCAGCGGCACCGCGCGTTTCCTGGTGATCGAACACAGCGACAGCGCCAGCCAGTGCGGTAGTAACTTCGCGCCGATCCTCGGCCATGGCGACGCGGCGATCCTCAAGGTGCAGCACTGGCTGCAGGCCAATGGCGCGGTGGACGTTTCCCTCGCCGTCATGGCACAGCAGGCCGGGCTGGAGGAGCGCACCTTCCTGCGGCGCTTCCGGGCCGCCACCGGGCTCAAGCCCACCGAATATTGCCAGCACTTGCGGGTAGGCAAGGCACGGGAAATGCTCGAGTTCACCAACGGCACCATCGACCATATCGCCTGGACGGTCGGTTACCAGGACCCGGGGGCGTTCCGCGCCACCTTCAAGAAGATCACCGGGCTGGCGCCCAGTGAGTATCGCGCGCGTTTCGGCGTGACACCGCCGGCACCGCTGGCGCGGGGCTGACCCCGCGGGTCGTGCAAAATACCGGGCGTCGCCGGCCGATCGTGCAAAATAAAACAGGCGCAATGCCAGCAGCGATGGCCTGGAGCGCTTATTCCATGGGGGCATTCGACTTCCCCCCTGGCCTTGGCGTGATCCCTGCACCCTGTCTTGTACATTCATCACGCCGATGACGAAGGGGGACGCATGACCCCGACGCAACGCAAGAAGCTAGTGGTCGCCCACTCGGTCCATCCGGGGGCCTCGCAGCATGTCGTGGAGACCAATCGCGCGCTGGCCCGCTGGCTGGCGCAGATCCTCGGGTTGCAGTTCGCCGGTGACTACGACCCGCTCGTGCATGGGCAGAGCGAGCTGTACCTGTTGCCGACGCAGACCATCGTCGGCCCCGCCGCGGCCCGGCAATTGCGGCTCAAGGGGCCGGACGACCTGTGGGGCGGGTATGTCGAGCATGACTTTATCTGCACCAAGGCCATTACCCATGGTCTGTTGAACAGGAACGCCGTGGCCCCGCCGGGCTGGGCGCCGCTGTTCTCCCAGCGGGTGCGCAATGTGGTGCTGGACGGCCTGAGCGTGTTTTCCCTGAATGACGCCCGGCCAGCGGCCAGTCATTTGCTTTACAGCGGGCCGATCCGCATGAAACCGATCCATGCCTGCGCCGGTCGCGGCCAGCAGGTGATCGAGAGCCTGGAGCGCTTCGACGAGATGCTGGCGCAACCGGACGTCGCCCGGCAGTTCAATCAAGGCGTGGTCCTGGAGCAGGATCTGCAACAAGTGGCCACCTACAGCGTCGGCCAGTCCTTTATCGCCGGCCACGTCCTCAGTTACTGCGGCCAGCAGTACCTGACCGAAGACTCCGACAGCGAGCAGGTCTACGGCGGTTCCGAGCTGTTGGTGGTGCAGGGTGGCTACCCTGAGTTGCTGGCGCTGCAACTGCCGCAGGAAGTGCGCCTGGCGGTACAGCAGGCGCGGGTTTTCGACGCCGCCGCCGATGAGGCCTACCCCCGATTTTTCGCCTCCCGGCGCAACTACGACATCGCCCAGGGCCTGGACGCCGAGGGCCGGCAGCGCAGCGGCGTACTCGAGCAATCGTGGCGCATGGGCGGTGCCAGCAGCGCCGAAGTGGCGGCTTTGCAGGCCTTTATCGAGCATCCGGACATGCGCGCGATTCGTGTGTCCGCGGTGGAAACCTATGTCGACCGGCCCTTGCCGGCCGATGCCATCGAGGTCTATCGCGGGCCCGCGGAACACAGTGACTTTCTTCTCAAATATGTAACGGTCCAATCCTATGACGGCTAGAAGCGAAAGCATTCAAATCGACATCGATGACGAGCAGATGCGCGGGACTTTCCTCAGCCCCAAGTCGAAAGTCCCCGGCGTACTGTTTGTCCACGGCTGGGGTGGGAGCCAGGAGCGCGACCTGGAGCGTGCCCGCGGCATCGCCGGGCTGGGTTGCGTGTGCCTGACCTTCGACCTGCGGGGCCATGCCGGCAGCGGCATCCCGCTGAACCGGGTGACCCGCGAAGACAACCTGCGCGACCTGTTGGCGGCCTATGACCGCCTGCTGGCCCATCCGGCCCTCGACACCTCGGCGATCGCCGTGGTGGGCACCAGTTACGGTGGCTACCTGGCGAGCATCCTGACCTCGCTGCGACCGGTGCGCTGGCTGGCATTGCGGGTGCCGGCGCTGTATCGCGACGAAGCCTGGAACAGCCCCAAGCGCGACCTGGACAAAGCCGACCTGCTGGATTACCGCAGCAGCCTGGTGCGTGCCGACAGCAACCGGGCGCTGCATGCCTGTTCGACGTTCACCGGGGATGTGCTGCTGGTGGAGTCGGAAAACGACGAGTATGTGCCCCACGCCACGTTCATGAGCTACCGCGCGGCCTGCCAGCAGACCCATTCCATGACCCACCGGATCATCGACGGCGCCGACCATGCCCTGAGCGATCCCGTGTCGCAGCAGGCCTACACCTCGATCCTGGTGGACTGGATCACGGAAATGGTGGTGGGAGAACGCTTGAGCATCATTCAGTCGCGATAGTCGCAAGCGCTGGTTGAATGAGGCGCGCAAGCTCGCTCCTGGAGAGGAGCGCGCGCGTGCGCGATAGCCTCAGCTGCCTTTGCGCGGATTTTTCTCCACGCGCAACGCCTTGGCCCTGGCCTCCACCACCAGGTACATCAGCAGCGCGATCAGCAGCGGCAGGATGAAGTAGATCGCTCGGTAGGCGATCAACCCGGCCAGCAGGCTGCCGCGGGACACCTCATGTTGCAGCAGGGCGATAAACACCGCCTCCAACACCCCGAGCCCCGCCGGAATATGGGTGATGACCCCGGCGATGCTGCTGATCAGCAGCACCCCGAGCACCACCGGGTAATCGAGCTTGCTGGGCAGCAGGGTAAAGATCACCGCTGCCATCAGCGACCAGTTGAGTGCGCCCAGGGCCAGTTGCAGCAGGGCCATGTGCAACGAGGGCAAGTTGATCTCGACCCCGTGTATCGACCACTCGCGCCGTCGGGAAAACCGACAGGCCGCCAGGTAACCCACGCCCAGCACCAGCAGCAGGACGCCCACCCCCTGCAACGCGCCGTTGCTGAGTTGCCAGCCGGGCGGCAACTTCATCAGGCCACTGGCGAATACCGCGCCGGCCAGGGCCATGTAGCCGAACCAGTTGGTGGCCAGGCTCAGGCCGAGGATCTTGGCGATATTGCCGGTGCTCACCCCGAGCCTGGAATACAGCCGGTAGCGCATGGCGATTGCGCCGACCCAGGCGCTGAGGTTGAGGTTGAAGGCGTAGCTGATGAACCCCACCGGCAGGATCTGCCGCCAGCCGAGGTTCTGCCGGATGTAGGTGCGACCGATCAGGTCGAAGCAGGCATAGACCAGGAAGCTGGCCAGGGTCAGGCCCGCGGCGATGACCAGGGTGCGCACCTTGAAGTCGGCCAGGGTGCCGAGCACTTCGCTCCAGTCGATGCGTCGGGCCAGCAGGGTGAACAGCACGATCAACAGCAGGAAGAAGGCGATGGTCAGCGGTTTCTTCAGGCGTTGCCAGCGCGACCGGGAGTGCGACGCGGCGGGCGTCGAGCCATGGGCGTCAGTGCGGCTCATGGGGCGACTCCCGCTGGGTGGCGGCCTGGCCGAAGGGCTTCAATTGCGGCTTATGGGCGGGTAGCCAGCCGGCCCAGGCCGGGAAGTGACGCAGGATGTGAAACACCAGGAAACCCACGGTCAGGCGCCACAAGCGGCCACGCCCGGAGCCCTTGGCCGGCATGGCCTGGCAGTGGTCGCGACTGAGCCGGTCGAGGCGCTCGAACAGGTCGCGATTGAACGCCCGGTCGCGGATCAGCACATTGGCTTCCAGGTTCAGCGACAGGCTCAGCGGGTCGAGATTGCTCGAGCCCACGGTGCTCCAGTCGTCGTCCACCAGCGCCACCTTGCCGTGCAGTGGCCGTTCGCAATATTCGTAGATGGTCACGCCGTCCTTGAGCAGGTAGTCGTAGAGCATGCGTGCCGCCAGCCTGGCCACCAGCATGTCCGGCTCGCCCTGCAGGATCAGCCGCACCTCGACGCCACGGCGCGCGGCGTTGCGGATCTCGCGCAGCAGCCGATAGCCGGGGAAGAAGTAGGCATTGGCGATCACCACCCGCTGGCGGGCCCCGCGCAGCACCAGGCGGTAGACCTCTTCGATATCGCTGCGGTGCTGGCGGTTGTCGCGGTAGACCAGGCGCACCTGGCCGTCATGGTCGGTCAGGGCCAGCTCCGCGCGGCGCTGCCGGCGGCGTTGCCACCAGTAGCGGGCGCGGGCTGGGCGGTCGCCTTGCAGCAGGGCGAAATGGTGGATATCCACTACCGCCGGCCCCTGGATCTCTACCGAGTAATCCTGTTTGGCCTGGGGGCCGAAATCGGCCAGGTGGTCGGCGGAGAAGTTGATCCCGCCGACAAAGGCGATGGCGCCGTCGACCACCACGATCTTGCGATGCAGGCGGCGGAACCAGTTGGTGCGCACCCCGAAAATCGGCTGCGCCGGGTCGAATATCTGCAAGCGCACCCCGGCGTTGCTCATGGCGGCAAGGAACTCGGTGCTCAATTCGCCGCAACCGAAGCCGTCCAGGCTGACGATGACCCGCACGCCACGCTGTGCAGCCTCGATCAGGATACGGTGCAGCTCGTGGCCGACCTTGTCCTCGAAGAGGATGAAGGTCTCCAGCAGGATCTCGTTCTGCGCCTGGCGCAGCACTTCGAACACCCGGGGAAAATACGCCTCGCCATTCTCCAGCAGCACCACCCGGTTGTTGCTGTGCCAACCGTATTCGAGGTCCATCCGTAGCGGTTCGTGGGCCAGCCCCGCGTCAGGCGGGTGGTCCACCGTGGTTTTTTCCAGGGGCATGTCGTTCATAACTCGACCTCGACCGACAGCGGTGCGTGATCGGAGAGATGGGACCAGGGATGGGTGTCCAGTACCTGGGGGCGGTGGATTTTCAGGTGACGCACGTAGATCCGGTCCAGCCGCAGCAGCGGCAGGCGCGCGGGGAAGCTGCGCGCCGGTTTGCCGTGCTGGCTGACAAAGGCCTCCTGCAAGCCACTGGGGGCGAGCTGTGCACCGGCGCGCAGCCGCCAGTCGTTGAAGTCGCCGGCGACGATCAAGGGCGCGTCGGCGGGAAGCTCGGCGATCAGTTGCAGCAGCAGATCCAGCTGTTGCTGGCGATGGCTTTCGCGCAATCCCAGGTGCACGCAAATGGCGTGCACTTCCAGGGCATCGCCGGGCAGGCGCAGCACGCAATGCAACAGGCCGCGGCTCTCGTGCCCGGACAGGGAGATGTCGAGGTTGTCGTAGCGAATGATCTGGAATTTCGAGAGCAGCGCATTGCCGTGGTCGCCGGCCGGGTACACCGCATTGCGTCCATAGGCGAACTGCGGCCAGATGCTGTCGGCGAGGAATTCGTATTGCGGCATGCTCGGCCAATTGTTGTAGCGCTGCGGGTGCTGGTCGTGGGCGCCGTGCACCTCCTGCAGGAACACCACGTCGGCGGCCACGCTGCGCACCGCCTCGCGCAGCTCGGGCAGGATGAAGCGCCGGTTCAGGGCGGTGAAACCCTTGTGGGTATTCACCGTCAGCACCGTGAAGCGGCGCGTGGCGGCGAGCCCGATCCCGGGCGGTATCGGGTTGTTGGCCGACTCGTCATGGCTCATGGCAGCACCCCGGGCGCGGCAGGCTCGCCGGGCGCTGTCGCCAGTGCCACGCCGTGCTGGCGCAGCAGATGGGTGAATTCGGGCACGGCAAAGCTTGCGTGGCGAATTTCCACGGCATGGCGCATGGCTTTTTTGCCGTAGGCCTTGGTGCTGGCGTGGCCGTTGAGGCGTGGTTCGTGCTGGCGGGCGAGGGCGGCGGCCTGTTCGGTATCGGCGGGCAATTGCTGAAGAAAGGCGCCGAACAGCTCGGCGTCGAACCGAAAGCTTGGCGCAAACTGCCACAGGATCGGTCCGAGCTTGTTCTTGAGCTCCAGCACGCCCGAGGCGAAGAAGTTGGCGATCGGCTTGTGCACATCCCGCAGCCGCAGGATATGGGTGATGTAGCGTGGCGCCTTGACGCTGAACACGAAGTCCTTGGGCGTATCGGCATACCAGTCGGCATAACGCTCGGGGGTCTGCAGCGCGTAGAACGAACCGTTGATTTCGATGCTGTTGACTGCGCGCGAAGCGAATTGCAGCTCGCGCTTGTGCGTCAGCCCCTCGGGGTAGAAATCTCCACGCCAGGGCTTGTAGCGCCAGCCGGAAATACCGATATGAATCGCCGCCATGTCCGCTCCCGTCTCAGGGGCCTTCGAACCACCTCTGTCTTTTGATGACTGCCCGGCTGACGGGAAAGTTTCGACCTTCCTACGGACGGTGTTTTCGATCCTCTAGGAGCCGACCCTGTAGGAGCGCAGCTTGCGCGCGAAGAGCGACAACGCGGTGGAGCAGGCATTGCGCGGCGTGGCGTTCGCGGGCAAGCCTCGCTCCTACAGGGCAGTCAATGGTTTAACTGATCGGCATTAGCCGGTCAGGGCTGTGGGCTCAGTGCCCGACCACCACCCGGCTCGACCCCTCGGCCGGTTCGGCGTACACCGGGCCGAGGCGATCCAGGCGGCCGCTCCAGGCGGTCAGGGCCAGGGCGGCCAGTACCACCAGGCCACCGATCCAGGCGGTGTGGATCAGCCCCAGGTGGGCGACGATCAGGCCGCCGCCCCAGGCGCCGCCGGCGATGCCGAGGTTGAAGGCGGCGATGTTCAGGCCCGAGGCCACGTCTACCGCTTGCGGGGTGTGGTGTTCGGCCTGGCGCACCACGTAGACCTGCAGGCCCGGTACGTTGCCGAAGGCCACGGCGCCCCACACCAGTACGGTGGCCAGTGCCAGCCACGGGTTGCCGGCGGTGAAGGTGAGCAGGAACAGCACGCCGGCCAGCAGGGCGAAGATGATCTTCAAGGCGCTGATCGGGCCGCGCTTGTCCGCCAGCTTGCCGCCCCAGATGTTGCCTACGGCGACCGAGATCCCGTAGACCAGCAGCACCAGGCTGACGGTGCTGGCGCTGAAGCCGGAAATGTCCTGGAGAATCGGCGCGAGGAAGGTGAAGGCGATGAACGAGCCGCCGTAGCCCACCGCGGTCATGGCGTACACCAGCAGCAGGCGCGGTTGTTTCAGCACTTGCAGTTGTTGCAGCAAGGACGCCGGTTTGCTGTGGGCGATGTTTTTCGGCACGTAGACCAGGCTGCCGATAAAGGCGATCACACCCAGGGCGGATACCGCGAGGAAGGTTTCGCGCCAGCCGAAATGCTGGCCGATAAAGGTCCCCAGCGGCACGCCGGTGACCAGGGCCACGGTCAGGCCGGTGAACATGATGGCAATCGCGCTGGCGGCTTTTTCCTTGGGCACCAGGCTGGTGGCAATGGTCGAGCCGATAGAGAAGAACACGCCATGGGCCAGGCCGGTGACGATTCGCGCCAGGACCAGGGATTCATAGCTGGGCGCTTGCCAGGCCAGCAGGTTGCCGAGGGTGAACAGCACCATCAGCGACAGCAGCAACAGCTTGCGCGGGACCTTGCCGGTCAGCGCGGTGAGCACCGGCGCGCCGACGGCGACACCCAGGGCGTACAGGCTGACCAGCAGCCCGGCGGACGGCAGGCTGACGCCGAGGTCGGCGCCGATGGTGGGTAACAGGCCAACGATGACGAACTCAGTCGTCCCGATGGCGAAGGCGCTGAGGGTCAGCGCGAGCAAGGCAATGGGCATGGCTGCAACTCCGGTGGATTTGACAATGGAGCGCAGTGTCCGGATTTGAATCGTGCGGAAAAATAGCGGTTCCGGTATTTGATATTTGACCTGAAGGCAAATATCGAGCTGAGCGCGATCACTGCGCTTCTGTAGGAGCGAAGCTTGCTCGCGATAAGGCCGACGCGATGCACCAGGCCGCCCACGGCCCGATATCAGTGGCGAATCAACCGGGTCCGCAGCTCAAGGCTGGCCTGCGGCTCAAGGTCCAGCCAGACATGCGGTTTGCCGGCGATCTCGGCGGCCGCGGGCAGGCCGTCGCGGTACACCAGCCGGTTGCCGGCCAGGGCCGGAACCTTCGGCCCGGGCAGCAAGGTGCCGGCGAGGTTCAGCGGGTCGACGCCACACACCGCGATCAGGCTACCATCCAGCGGGCGGCGGCGCACTTCGCGCAACAGGGCGATGGCCTCGGGCAGGGCGAACTGCTCGCCGGCCAGGCCGCTGACAAAACGCCCGCCGCGAATTTCGCCGCGGGCCTCCAGCCGATGGAAGGTGCGCAACAGTTCGCGCCAGCTCGGCAGCCAGTCGGCCTCGCGTTCCAGCAGGCGCCAGAACACCACGCCATAACGCCGCAACAGGGTCATGGCGATGTGTTCCAGGGTGGCCGGTGGGGTTTGCCCATGACCGCCGATGCCCTCCGGTACTGGCGACGGACGCCGTAGCAGGGCCCAGCGCCCCGCATCGTCCATGCCGCCGACCACGGCCCCGCGCCCGCGCCGGCCGCTGCGGGCCAGACGCTTGCTGGCCGGGGTGATCAAGGCGCGCAGGCCGGCAAAACTGTCGGCATTCACCAGTCCGGCGGCCACCAGTTCCTGCAGGGCGATCTCCAGCTCGGTGCGCAGGACATGGGCTTCATGCTGCAATTCATCGAAGAACAAGGCGCCGTGCTGGCTCAGGGCCTCATGGACCTTCTGCGCCTTGGGCGACAGTTCGCCGCTGTCGGGCTGTGCGCCCAGCCCGCTCCACAGCGCGACCTGGCTGCGCGGCAGCAGCACGATCGGCGTATTGCGCAGGGTCGCGCCGGCGGCTTTGTGCGGGGCGCTGAGCCGGCTCCAGACCACCTTGCCGTTGCGGCACAGCTCATCCAGCCAGGTGGCGGAGTAATCCTTGATCCGCGCCGGCAGCAGGTCGCTGTCCCAGGCGCCGGCCGCGGCGGCATAGCCTTCGAACTGGGCGACCGTCTGCGCCAGCATGGCACTGCCCTGGCCCTGGGTGGCGCTGGACAGGTGCTGCCAGTCGAACAGAAAACGCATCAGGTCCTGCAGCGACACCGGTTCGATTTCCCGGCGCAAGCGTTTGACGGTGTAGCGATGAATCCGCGCCAGCAGATGCCGTTCGCACCACTCCTCCCGGGCCTCGCCGGGGCTAAAGCGGCCGCGCAGCACATAACCTTCGCCTTCCAGCTGCGCCAGGACCTGGGCGACCTCGCTGGCGCTCAGGCCCAGGGGCATGGCGATGCGCTCCAGCGGCAACGGGCCGAAGCCACTGAGCCGGGCTCGAATCACTTCGACCACCGCTTCATCGCGCTGCCATCGCTCATCGAAGCCGGGCGGCGCCTCGAGGAGCGGTTGCAGCAGCGCCTGTGGATAAATCGCCCGCAGGCAGCCCAGGCGCTCGATGGCCAGCCACAGGGCCTGTCCGTCGCCGATCTGCAAGCGGCTGGCGCGCCCGCTGTCCGCCAGGGTTTGCAGCCAGTCGGTCCACCGCGGGTTGGCCTGGGCTTCGTCCTCGCTGATACAGGCCAGGCTCATCAGCGCTTCATGCATTTCATCCGGGTTGCCGGGGGCGGGCCAGGCTTCCTCGCGCACCGACTGGATGGCCTTGGCATCCAGGGCGCCCAGATCGTCGCTGGACTCGGGGTCGCTCCAGCGGCGGCTGAGCACGGCCTGGGTGCGGCGCTCTTCCAGCGGTGCGTCCTCGAGGAAGGTGTAGGGCCGGGCGCTGAGGATTTCCGCGGCCAGGGGCGAGGGCGCCGGCAGGTCGCGGCTGATCAGGCGCAGCTCGCCGCGCTCCATGCGCCGCAACAGCGTCAGCCAGCCCTCGCTGTCCATGGCTTCGTGCAGGCAGTCGTCGAGGGTCTGTTCCACCAGCGGGTGATCGGGAATCTGCCGTTCGCCGGCGAGGTTCTCCAGGCAGGCGATCTGGTCGGGAAACACGCTGGCGATCAGGTCTTCGCTTTTCATCCGCTGGATCTGCGGCGCTACCTTGCGCCCGCCGACAAAGCGCGGCAGCGCCAGGGCCACCCCGGCATTCCAGCGCCAGCGCACGCCGAACAGCGGCGCCTCCAGCACGGCCTGGACCAGGATGTGTTCGGCGCTGTTGCTGTGCAGGTAACGCCAGACGTCGTCGAGCTCGAAACTGTGGCCGGTGGACAGCGACAGCACGATGGCGTCTTCGCTGGCGGCGGCCTGCAATTCGAAGTTGAAGGTGCGGCAGAAGCGCTTGCGCAGCGCCAGGCCCCAGGCGCGGTTGATCCGGCTGCCGAACGGCGTGTGGATGATCAGTTGGGTGCCGCCGGACTCATCGAAAAAACGCTCCATGATCAGCGTGTCCTGGGACGGCAGCGCGCCCAGGCTCTGGCGTGCGCGGGCCAGGTAGTCGACCAGTTGTTCGGCGCTGGCGGCGTCCAGGCCCAGGCTGTCGCCCAGCCAGTCGAGGGCGGGCTGTAGTTGGCCGGGGGTGGCGCCGAGCAACTCGTCGAGCCGGGCCAGCAGGCGCGCCACGGCAAACGACAGTTCGGCGCTGCGCCCGGGGGCTTCGCCGAGCCAGAACGGAATGGTCGGCGGCTGGCCGTGGGCGTCCTCGACCCGCACCCGGCCGGTTTCCACCCGCAGAATGCGGTACGAGGTATTGCCCAGCTGGAACACATCGCCGGCGATGCTTTCCACCGCGAAGTCTTCGTTGACGCTGCCGATATTCAGCGCCTGGGGCTCCAGCAGCACGGCGTAGTCGGCGTTGTCGGGGATGGTGCCGCCGCTGGTCACCGCCGTCAGCTGGCTGCCCCGCCGACCGCGCAGGCTGCGGTTGACGGCGTCGCGATGCAGATAGGCGCTGCGCATGCCCTGACGCCCGTTGTAACCTTCGGCGAGCATGCGCAGCAGCGCCTGGAAATGCCCTTCGTCGAGGTCGCTGTAGGGCGAGGCGCGGCGGATCATCTCCAGCAGCGGCTGCTCCTGCCATTCCTGGTTGCTGACTTCGGCGACGATCTGCTGCGCCAGCACATCCAGCGGCGCCCTGGGGATCTGCAGGGTGTCGAGTTCGCCGCGATGCACGCAGTCGAGCAGGGCGGCGCATTCGATCAGGTCGTCGCGGGTCAGGGCGAACAGGCGGCCCTTGGGCGTGCCGCCGACCTGGTGCCCGGAGCGTCCAACCCTTTGCAGAAAGGCCGAGATCGAACGCGGCGAGCCGATCTGGCACACCAGGTCGACATCGCCGATATCGATGCCCAGCTCCAGCGAGGCGGTGGCGATCAGTACTTGCAGGTCGCCGCGCTTGAGACGCTGTTCGGCGTCCAGGCGAAACTCCTTGGCCAGACTGCCATGGTGGGCGGCCACCGCGTCCTTGCCCAGGCGTTCGCTGAGGTGGCGGCTCAGGCGTTCGGCCAGGCGCCGGGTGTTGACGAACACCAGGGTGGTGCGGTGTTCCCGCGCCAGTTCGGCGATACGTTCGTAGACCCGTTCCCAGACGTCGTTGGCCATCACCGCCGACAGCGGCACGGGCGGCACTTCGATAGCCAGGTCCCGGGGGCGGGCGTGGCCAATGTCGACGATCTCGCAAGGGCGTTCATGGCCCACCAGGAAACGCGACACCGCTTCGATGGGCTTCTGCGTGGCCGACAGGCCGATGCGCGTCAGCGGCTCGGCGCATAGCGCTTGCAGGCGCTCCAGGCTCAACGCCAGATGGCTGCCGCGTTTGCTGGCGGCGATGGCGTGGATCTCGTCGACGATCACCGTGCGCGTGCTGGCCAGCATTTGCCGGCCGGAGGCCGAGCCCAGCAGCACATACAGCGATTCGGGGGTGGTCACCAGGATATGCGGCGCGCTTTTGCGCATGGCGCTGCGGTCTTTCTGCGGGGTGTCGCCGGTGCGCACCGCGGTGCTGATGCGCAATTGCGGCAGGCCCATGCGTTCGAGTTGCGCGGTGATCCCGGCCAGCGGGTCCTGCAGGTTGATCTGGATATCGTTGCTCAAAGCCTTGAGTGGCGAGACGTAGACCACCAGGGTCTGTTCCGGCAGCGTGCCGCCGTTTTCCAGGCCGCGATGAACCAGCTCGTCGATCACCGCGAGGAAGGCGGTCAGGGTCTTGCCCGAGCCGGTGGGCGCGGCGATCAGCGTCGAGCGGCGCTGGCGGATCAGCGGCCAGGCCCGGGCCTGGGCGGCGGTCGCCGCCGGGAAGCAGCTGTTGAACCAGGCGCTGACCGCGGGATGAAAACCCGGCAGGGCGTTGGCGGGGATCTGGGGAAGGTTCATGCACAACGTTATGCGACCGCCGGAGTGAAGTTGCAAGCCTGCCTTGTCGCCGCTGGCGGCAGCGGCCCTGAAGGGCTGTATGGTTTGTTGCTCTACACTTTCTCAGTGACGGTTGCGCCGGAAACCCGCAAAATGCAACGATTCTGAGCAATATTCATGGCCAAACCCGCGGGTCTGGCCGATTCAAACCATCGTTCCGAACAGATTGGGCCTGCTGACTCTATGCGAATGCGCCTTATGTTACTGGGCGGCGGAAATGCCCTTGGGCAGGCGCTGATTCGCCTCGGTGCGGAGGAAGACATCGGTTTCCTCGCCCCCCGTCCGCCGCAAGACGGCTGGGATGCCGCGAGCCTGACGCAACTGCTCGACGACACCCGCCCGGATGCCTTGATCAACCTTGCGTACTACTTCGACTGGTTCCAGGCGGAGAGTGTCCCCGAGGCACGCCTGGCTGGCCAGGAGCGGGCGGTCGAGCGGCTTTCCGAGCTGTGCCAGCATCACAACATCATTCTTCTGCAGCCTTCCAGCTACCGGGTGTTCGACGGTTCGCGGGCCACCGCCTACAGCGAAAAGGACGAACCGGTACCGCTGGGCCTGCGTGGCCAGGCCTTGTGGCGGATCGAGCAGAATGTGCGCGCCACCTGCCCGCAGCATGTGCTGCTGCGTTTCGGCTGGCTGCTGGACGATAGCGCCGAAGGCACCCTGGGGCGTTTCCTGGCCCGTGCCGAGCAACCCGAAGAGCTGCTGCTGGCCGACGACCGCCGGGGCAACCCGACGCCAGTGGACGATGCCGCCCGGGTGATCATCTCCGTACTCAAGCAACTCGATTGCGCCGCGCCGCTGTGGGGCACTTACCACTACGCCGGCCATGAGGCGACCACGCCGCTGGCGCTGGGCCAGGCGATCCTCACCGAGGCCCGCAGCCTGCATCCGCTGGCCATCGAAGCACCGACCGCCCAGGCCCACGCCGCCCGGCCGGACGCTGCCGAAGAACCGCAGCACGCGGTGCTGGCCTGCAAAAAAATTCTGCACACCTTCGGGATCAAGCCTCGCGCCTGGCGCGCGGCACTCCCGGCTCTACTGGATAGGTTTTATCGTCATGGCTGATGGCCCAATCTTGATCACCGGCGGTGCCGGCTTCATCGGTTCGCACCTGACCGACGCTTTGCTCGCCAAGGGCTACTCGGTGCGGATCCTCGACGATCTGTCCACGGGTAAACCCGGCAACCTGCCGCTGGACAACCCGCGGGTCGAACTGATCCAAGGCGACGTCGCCGACGCGGCCCTGGTGGCGCGGGCCATGAGCGGCTGCCGCGCGGTGGCGCACCTGGCGGCGGTCGCTTCGGTACAGGCTTCGGTGGACGACCCGGTGCGTACCCACCAGAGCAACTTCATCGGCACCCTCAACGTCTGCGAAGCCATGCGCCAGGCTGGCGTCAATCGCGTGCTGTTTGCTTCCAGCGCGGCGGTTTATGGCAACAACGGCGAGGGCGAATCGATCGATGAAGACACGCCCAAGGCACCACTGACGCCCTATGCGTCGGACAAGCTGGCCAGCGAGTACTACTTCGATTTCTATCGCCGCCAGCATGGGCTGGAGCCGGCGATCTTCCGCTTCTTCAACATCTTCGGGCCGCGCCAGGATCCGTCCTCGCCGTACTCCGGGGTCATCAGCATCTTTTGCGAGCGCGCGCAGAAAGGCCTGCCGATCACCGTATTCGGCGATGGCGAGCAAACTCGCGATTTCATGTATGTCGAAGACCTGGTGGACGTGCTGGTGCAGTCCCTGGAAACACCGCAACTGGAAGTCGGCGCGGTCAATGTCGGCCTGAACCAGGCCACTACCCTCAAGCAGTTGCTCGAGGTCCTGGGCGAGGTGTTGGGGCAGTTGCCATCGATCAGCTACGGCCCGGCGCGCTCCGGGGACATTCGCCATTCGCGGGCGAACAACCAGCGCCTGTTGCAGCGCTTCAAGCTCCCCGAACCGACGCCGATGAGCGTCGGGCTGGCACGTTTGCTGGGCCGCTGAGCTTTCCCCAGCGATGAAAAAAGGCGCCTTTGCAGGCGCCTTTTTTTGTCTGGCCGATTTAGAACTTGTAGCCCAGGCCGACCATGTAGACCCATGGATCGACGTCCACGTCGACCTTGGCCCGGGTGCCGCCGGCGACCGCGTTGTTGTTCACGTAGGCGGTGGTGTCGATGTCGACGTAGCGCACCTGGGCGTTGATCATCACGTTGTCGGTCAGCATGTAGTCGGCACCGACCTGCCAGGCCAGGCCCCAGGAGTTCTTCGCCCGGAAGTTGTCGAAACCGGCGGCGCTGGCGCGGCTGCCGACGTGCTCGTCATAGATCCAGGTGTAGTTGATGCCGGCACCGACGTAAGGCTGGAAGGCGGCCTTGTGGTCCAGCGGGTAGTACACGACGCTCAGGGTCGGCGGCAGGTGCTTGAGGGTACCGAGCTTGCCGTTGGCGGCGTCCAGCGCGGTGCCCTTGAGCTTGACGTCATGCTCGAACGGGGTGGCCGCGAGCAGTTCGAT
Organism: Pseudomonas sp. GW821-FHT02B10; assembly: GCF_059421865.1. NCBI lineage: Bacteria > Pseudomonadati > Pseudomonadota > Gammaproteobacteria > Pseudomonadales > Pseudomonadaceae > Pseudomonas > Pseudomonas sp. GW821-FHT02B10. Next base: position 70,401 of record NZ_JBWKVU010000019.1, read on the forward strand.
ACCGACGTTGTTGGTCAGCATGTAGGCGAAGTTCAGGCCCAGCTGGGTGTCGCTGCTCATGGTCGCCTTGCCGCCGAGGTTGGCACCGGCCAATGGACCGCGGTCGACCTTGACGTCTCCGCTGTCGGCTTTCGGATTGACGGTGATGGCACCGGCGCGAACGATGATGTCGCCGGCTTCGTGGGCGTGGGCGATCGGGGCGGCGAGCGCGAGCGCGAACAGGGAGGCGCTGAGCAGGGACTTGTGCATGGGAGCTCCAAAGGACGATTCGAGTTGGCTAGGTCCAATGGTAAGGATCGTCAAGGAACAGGCTTTGACTCAGCTCAATGAAAACCGGATCAGCGTGGAGGCAGGGGAACTGCGGGTGTTGTGTACGCTGTGCAACTGATCGCGGGCAAACGTGCGGCTACAGGGAACTGTGCTGTTTTGTGGGCGCAGGCTTGCTTGCGATGAGGTCATGAATGGCACTGCGAAAAACGCGGTTTCACTCCTGCAATTCGTACACGTAAATTTTCTCTGCCTCCATCTGGTAACCCGCGTCGGCGATTTCGCTGGTGGACGCCTTGACCTGCATCGGCCCCTCGATCCAGTACGGCTGATACAGCTCGTCGAGCTTCACGCCGACGGCGCTTTTCACATGCACGATCTGGTTCGACGGTGGTGGCGGCACGTGGATGCAGGCGCCGAAATACGGCACCAGCAGAAACTCCGTGGTGCGGCCTTCCTCGCTGACTTCCAGCGGCACGATGTAGCCGGGCAGGCGCACCGACAGGCCGTCCAGGCTCTGCACCACCGGAGCGTTGGGCATGTCCTGCTTGGCCGCCGGGGCGGACTCGGCGGCCAGGGCGTCGCTCATCTGCGACAGGTCGTGCAGCGGCTGCATGTTCGGCACCTCCGCCGGCGCGTCCGGCGGGATCATTTCCGACCAGGCCAGGTCACGGGGTTCGGCGGCCCATAGCGGCAGGGCGACCAGCATCAACAGCGCAAGCAGGGCACGGGGCATGCCGGAGCTCCTCATAACCAGAAGTTCCTCATAAACGGATGGACAGGCCATCGGCCAGCGATTGTCGGTAGGCGCGCCAGGCGGGCACGCTGCCCATCAGCAGGGCGGCGATCAGGATACCGCCGAGCAGCGTCCACTCATACTCGCTTGGCCAGGACAGCGGCAGGTACAGGCCGTAGCTCGACTGCACATAACCCTGGGCCAGGGCGATGCCCAGGTACAGCAGGCCCAGCCCGGCGAGCACGCCGGACAGCGCCAGGGCGAAGGCTTCCAGCACCAGCAAGGTCGCGATATGCCAAGGCCGGGCGCCGACCGAACGCAGGATCGCCATCTCCCGGCGGCGCTCGTTGAGGCTGGTGAGGATCGCCGTGAGCATGCCGATCAGGCCGGTCAGCACCACGAACAGCGACACCACGAACAAGGCCTTTTCCGCGGTGCCCATCAGGCTCCACAGCTCCTGCAGGGCGACCCCGGGCAGGATCGCCAGCATCGGTTCGCCGCGGTATTCGTTGATCTCGCGCTGCACCGCGAAGGTGGCGATCTTGCTGTTCAGGCCGAGCATGAAGGCGGTGATCGCTTGCGGCGTCAGGTCCATGTTGCGCGCCTGGTCGGCGCTGATGCGGCCGTTGCCCTGGGCCGGCACGCCGTTGTGCCAGTCGATATGGATCGCCTCCATGCCACCGAGGCTGATGTGCAGCGTGCGGTCCACCGGGGTGCCGGTGCGCTTGAGGATGCCGACCACGGTGAAGGGTTTGTCGTCATGCTTGACCAGGCTGATGGCCGCTACGCCGTGGGCCAGCACCAGCTTGTCGCCGAGCTTGTAATGCAGGGCCTCGGCGACTTCGGCGCCCAGCACCACTTCGAACGGATCACTGGCGAACTCGCGGCCGCTGGCCAGTTGCAGGTTTTGCTGGTGGCCGTACTGGTAATGCTCGAAGTAGGCCGCGGTGGTGCCCATCACCCGGTAGCCGCGATGGGAGTCACCGAGGGAAATCGGGATCGCCCATTTCACTTTCGGGCTGCTGGCGAAGTGCTCGAAGCTGTCCCAGCGAATGTTGTTGGTGGCGTTGCCGATGCGGAACACCGAGTACAGCAGCAGGTTCACCGAACCGGAGCGGGCGCCGACGATCAGGTCGGTACCGCTGATGGTGCTGGCGAAGCTGGCGCGGGCTTCGGTGCGCACCCGTTCCACCGCCAGCAGCAGGCAGACCGACAGGGCGATGGCGAAGGCGGTGAGGATCGCGGTGAAGCGGCGGTTAGCCAGGCTGGCCATGGCTAGACGGAACAGATACATCTCAGACCTCCGCGGGTGTGGCGGCGCGATTGAGTTCGGCCAGCGACAGGTTGCGATCGAACAGCGGCGCCAGGCTCTGGTCGTGGCTGACGAACAGCAGGCTGGCCCCGGCCTCGCGGCATTCGGCGAACAACAGGCGGATAAAGGCTTCGCGGGCGTCGTAGTCCAGTGCCGAGGTGGGTTCGTCGGCGATCACCAGTTCCGGCTGGCCGATCAGCGCGCGGGCGGCGGCGACCCGTTGTTGCTGGCCGATGGACAGCGAGTCGGCGCGACGGCCGAGCAGGCCGGGGTCTTTAAGCCCCAGGTGGGCGAGCAGGGTAGCCGCCGCCTGGTCGACACTGCCGTGGCGCTGTACGGCGCGGCTGGCGCGCAATTTGGAGAAGTGGCAGGGCAACTCGACGTTTTCGCGTACCGAGAGAAACGGCAGCAGGTTGAACTGCTGGAAGATGTAGCCGGTGTGATCGACCCGGAAGCGGTCGCGGGCGCCGGCGGAGAGTTCGGTCAGCTCCTGGCCCAGCAGGCGGATGCTGCCGCGGCCGGGTTTCTGCACGCCGCCGAGCAGGCCGAGCAGGGTGGTCTTGCCGCTGCCGCTGGGGCCCTTGAGGAACAGCGTTTCACCCGCTTCCAGGCGAAAGGCCGGGATATCCAGCAACTGTGGATGGCCGGGCCAGCTGAAGCCCAGGTCGGACAGTTCGATAAGTGCTTGGGTCATGTTGGGCCGATCATGGAGTGAGTTTTGTAGCCGCTGCCGAAGGCTGCGATAAGGTCCGCAGGACCTTGCGAAAACCTCAAGAGCAACGACCCCTTCGGGCTCGATCGCAGCCTGCGGCAGCGGCTACAGGAGTTGCGGTCAGAATTTCAGGCTGGCGGCCTTGGAGGTCGCTTCCACGCCTTGCTGGCCACTTGGCGAGATGAGTTGTACCTGAATTTTCTGAGTGGCGGGGAAGGTCTTGAACACGCCGGCCAGGTCCAGGTTCTTCAGCGCGCCCGGCGTGGCACAGGTGAACTGGTAGTGCGCATGGATCTCGCTGTGCTCGTGGTGATGCTCGTGGCCGCCGGCACTCTTCGCGTCGTCATGGTCTTCGTCGTGATCCTCGGGCTTGTCGCCGAACAGCGGGCTTTCCAGTTCCTGTTGCACCACCACGCAACCGGCGGCGGGCGGCAGGCTGAACAGCGCCAGCGGTTTTTCCAGCTGGGCGCGCACGGCGGCGACCTTGGCCTTGTCCGCGTCGGTGCTGGCGGCGTGCTCGAAGCCCACCAGGTTCATCGCCGGGCTTTCCAGTTCCAGCTCCAGGGTCTGGCCGTCCAGTGCCGCATTCAGGCGGGCCACGCCATGCTCGTGAGCACCGAGGCTGCCGTGCTCATGATCGTGGTCGTGTTTTTCGGCCGCGTGAGCGATGGCCAGGGGCAACAGAGCGAACGGCAGGGCGAGCAGCAGACGACGCATGGCAAGTCTCCGGGAGCGAACATGAAAATAATGTTATGTAATCTTATAACGGAAGTGGCGAGAGTTTGACCGCCTGCTTGGCGTTGCGCAAGACGCATGGGAGCATGCTCGTCAGAAATTTTCGGGAGCAGAGCGATGGTGCGGATTCGTGGAAGCATCGGCGAATGGCCGGTGGATTTGACCCTGGAACTGGACGAGGCCGACTGGGATCAGTTGAGTGCCCGGCTGGGGGCGCCGTTGCAGGCGGCCAAAGCCGAAAGCGGCGCGCCTGTGGCCAAGCCGGCGAGCCAGGACGATGCGCTGTGGCAGATCACCCAGGACCTGCTGCGTAAGGCCGGGCAATTGAGCGGCCCGGATCTTTTGGAGCAACTGGAAGGCCTGACCGGCAGCGCCGCGGCGGGCAAGCGGCTGTTGGTGCGTTTGCGCCATAGCGCACAGGTCAAGGTGGTGAGCGGCGGCGATACGCCGCTCTACAGCTGGATCGAGTAGGCGAGGAAGGCGCGGGCTCGCCCTTGGTCGGGGCGAGTCTGCTTGCGATCCAGTCGTGAATCAGTACAGCGCGGCGAACAGCTTGCGACGGTAGGTGGTCACCAGCGGGTGGTCGTTGCCCAGCAGCTCGAACACTTGCAGCAAGGTCTTGTGCGGCAGGCCTTCGTTGTAGCTGCGGTTGCGGATGAACAACTTGAGCAGGGCATCCAGCGCCGCGTCGTACTGCTGGCGCGCCAGTTGCTGGATGGCCAGCTGATACACCGCCTCGTCATCCTGCGGGTTCTGCGCCAGGCGGCTTTTCAGCTCGGCGCTGTCCGGCAGGTCGGCGGCCTGCTTGAGGAAGGTGATCTGCGCCTTGGCCCCGGCCAGCGCCGCCTTGTGTTCATCGCCGGTGACCGCGTCGAGTACGGTCTGGGCTTCGCCCAGTTCACCGCGTTCGGCCAGGCAGCGGGCGTAGAGGATCAAGGCCTTGGCGTTGCTGTTGTCTTCGCCCAGCAGCACTTTGAGCGTGGCTTCGGCATCGGCGATGCGCCCTTCGGCGAACAGCGCTTCAGCCAGCTCCAGCGGGTCGGCGGCCTTGGGCGGCGGCATCTGCACATGGGGTTCGAGCATGGCGCGCACCGCGGATTCCGGTTGCGCCCCGGCAAAACCGTCCACCGGCTGGCCGTCCTTGAACAGCACCACGGTCGGCAGGCTGCGAATGCCGAAGCGGGCAACGATGTCCTGCTCGATATCGCAGTTGACCTTGGCCAGCAGCAGTTCGCCCTGATAGCTCTCGGCGATCTGTTGCAGCATCGGCATCAGCGCCTTGCAGGGCGCGCACCATTCGGCCCAGAAATCCACCAGCACCGGCTTGTGGAACGAGTTCTCGATCACCGACTGGTCGAAGTCGGCGGTGCTGGCGTCGAAAATGTACGGCGTGTCCTGACTCATGGGGGATCTCGAAGAACGTGAATGGGCCAACTATAAGGCTTGGCGGGGGGCGGCTGAAAGCGGGGTATCGGGTGGCCGGTAGATTGTTTCGCGGGCAAGCCTCGCTCCTGCAGATGCTGCTGGACGTTGCTCGATAGAGCACAAGGTGATTTGTCCTTCATCAATCGCGCTGCGCGTGATACAGGCTCACTTCGCGGAACTCCCAGGGCTCGGCCAGATCCGGCAGGGTCAGGGCGTGGAGCATTTCCAGGCGTTGGTATAGCGGATGTTGGAAGTCCTTGACCCGGGAGTCCGCCACCAGTGCCTGGCGTCCGCGGCTAAGGAATTCATCCAGCAGCGGCAGGTTGGCGCGGTCGTAGAGCACGTCGGCTACCAGGATCAGGTCGAAGCGATCCGCTTGCGCGAAAAAGTCCGTGGAGTAACCCAGTTCAACCCCGTTGAGCGCCGCATTCGCCTTGCAGGCGGCGATGGCCAGGGGGTCGAGGTCGCAGGCCACCACTTCCAGCGCGCCGGCTTTCAGCGCCGCGATACCGGCCACGCCGGAGCCGGCGCCGAAATCCAGGACCCGCTTGCCTTGCACCCACTGCGGACGCTCGGCCAGATAGCGCGCCAGGGCCAGGCCGCTGGCCCAGCAGAAACTCCAGTACGGCGGTTCGTGGAGAATTCGCCGGGTTTCTTCCGGGGTGAAGGCGCGGTCCATGTTGTCGGCATCGATCAACCACAGCTTCAGCTCGGTGCCCGGCAGTTCGCAGGCCACCAGTTGGGCGTCGCCCAGCAGTTCGCTCAGGGCGCGTTGCAGGTCGAGCGGTGGGGTCATGGTGCTTTGATGAATTGCAGTTGGCCCACGGCCTGGGTGGTCGGTTGGGTGATGAGTTGCGCCGGCAGGTGCAGGATCAACTGGCCGGACTGGCTGGCGCGGCCGCGCAGTTCAACGCGGGCGCCTACCGGGAAGACATCGGGATTGAAGCGCAGGCGAAACGGCAGGACCTTGTTGTTGCCGATCAGGTTGCTGCTGGCCAGCAAACGTTGCGGCCGGCCGCGCTCGTCGATCACCAGCAGCGCCAGTTCCACCTCGGCACCGCTCGGTACGCCCTGCAGGGTGCCGCTCAGTTCACGCTGGTAGGCCGGCAGGGGGCCGAGGTCAGTGGATTCCTGGGCTTTTTTCACACTCTGCTGGGGCGGCACGGTGGAGGTGGCCGGTTTCGGGGCGTCGCTGCTGCAAGCGACCAGCAGGCTGAAAAGGCTGAGCAAAACGAGCGGTCGTAGTGGCATGCGAAGCTCCAACAAGGCGAAATTCCATGTGCAAAACATAATAGTCGGTCTGTATACCGTAAAGGCTATGGCTTGTCTTGCCAGTGGGATGCGCTACCATGGCCCTCCCTTTTTTTGTTGCCTGCCACCATGCACTGTCCCTTCTGCGGTGCCAACGACACCAAGGTCATCGACTCGCGTCTGGTCGCCGAAGGCGAACAGGTGCGCCGCCGGCGTGAATGCCTGGCCTGCGGTGAACGTTTCACCACTTTCGAAACCGCCGAACTGGTGTTGCCGCGCCTGATCAAGACTGACGGCAGCCGTCAGCCCTTCGACGAAGAAAAACTCCGCGCTGGCATGCAGCGTGCCCTGGAAAAACGTCCGGTCAGCGTCGAGCGCCTGGAAGCCGCGCTGGTGCACATCAAGCACAAGTTGCGCGCCACCGGCGAGCGCGAGGTCAAGTCCCTGGTCGTCGGCGAGCTGGTGATGGCCGAGCTGCAAAAGCTCGATGAAGTGGCCTATATCCGCTTCGCCTCGGTCTACCGACGGTTCCAGGATCTCAACGAATTCCGCGAAGAGATCGACCGTCTCGCCCGCGAGCCGGGCAAAGAATGAACACCTCCAGCGAACAGGCGGTGCTCGACGCCCACTATATGGCGCGCGCCCTGGAGCTGGCCGCAAAAGGCCGCTTCAGCACTCATCCCAACCCCCGGGTCGGTTGCGTGATCGTGCGCGACGGCCAGGTCGTCGGCGAGGGCTGGCATGTGCGGGCCGGCGAGCCCCATGCCGAAGTCCACGCCCTGCGTGCCGCCGGTGCCAACGCCCGCGGCGCCACCGCTTACGTGACCCTCGAACCCTGCAGCCATCACGGCCGTACGCCGCCGTGCGCCGATGCCCTGGTGGATGCCGGCGTGGCGCGGGTCGTGGCGGCGATGCAGGACCCCAACCCGGAAGTCGCCGGCCGTGGCCTGCAGCGCCTGGCCCAGGCCGGCATCGCTACCCACAGCGGGGTGATGGAGCAGCAAGCCCGTGCCCTCAACCAGGGTTTCCTCAAGCGCATGGAGCACGGCCTGCCGTTCGTGCGGGTCAAGCTGGCCATGAGCCTGGACGGGCGCACCGCCATGGCCAGTGGCGAAAGCCAGTGGATCACCGGCCCCGCCGCGCGTTCCGCGGTGCAGCGCCTGCGGGCCCAGGCCAGCGTGGTGTTGACCGGTGCCGACACGGTGCTGGCGGACAATGCCCGGCTGACGGTACGTGCCGAGGAACTGGGGCTGGATGCGGAACAGACCGCCCTGGCCATGAGCCGTCCACCCTTGCGCGTGTTGATCGACGGCCGCCTGCGGGTGCCGCTCGATGCGCCGTTCTTCAAGGCGGGGCCGGCGCTGGTCGCCACCTGCGCGGCGGTAGAAGAACAGTACGCCAACGGTCCGGAATGCCTGATCGTGCCGGGCGCCGATGGCCAGGTGGACCTGCGTCGGCTGTTGGGCGAGCTGGCTGCCCGCGGCGTCAACGAGGTGCTGGTGGAAGCCGGCCCGCGCCTGGCGGGGGCGTTCGCCCAGCAAGGCCTGGTGGATGAGTACCAGATCTTTGTCGCCGGCAAGTTCCTCGGCTCTACGGCCCGGCCGCTGCTCGAATGGCCGCTGGCGCAGATGAGCGAGGCGCCGCAGCTGAAAATCATTGAAATGCGCGCCGTAGGCGATGACTGGCGAGTCATTGCCATTCCTCTGCCAGCAGCGAGCGTATAATTTCGGGCCTTCGCCACGCGGCGACCCTGTTCTCGAGGAGGACTCCATGTTTACAGGCATCATCGAATCCATCGGCAGCATCCGTGCATTGACCCCCAAGGGTGGCGATGTGCGGGTGTATGTGGAAACCGGCAAGCTCGACCTGGGCGACGTGAAGCTGGGCGACAGCATCGCGGTGAACGGCGTCTGCCTGACCGCGGTGGAACTGCCGGGCGACGGCTTCTGGGCCGACGTCAGCCGCGAGACCCTGGATTGCACTGCTTTCCATCAATTGAAGGCCGGCAGCCGGGTCAACCTGGAAAAGGCCCTGACCCCGACTACCCGCCTGGGCGGTCACCTGGTCAGCGGCCATGTCGACGGCGTCGGCGAAGTGGTGGCCCGGGAGGAAAATGCCCGCGCCATCCAGTTCCGTATCCGCGCGCCCAAGGACCTGGCCAAGTACATCGCCCACAAGGGCTCGATCACCGTCGACGGCACCAGCCTGACGGTCAACGCGGTCAATGGCGCCGAGTTCGAGCTGACCATCGTCCCGCACACGCTGGCCGAAACCATCATGGCCGACTACCGGCCGGGTCGGCAGGTCAACCTCGAAGTCGACCTGTTGGCGCGTTACCTGGAGCGCCTGCTGCTGGGCGACAAGGCCGCGGAGCCTTCGAGCGGTGGCATCACCGAAAGTTTTCTGGCCGCTAACGGCTACCTCAAATCCTGAACCTCAAATTTTGAAAGAAGGGGGGTGCCGCGTGGCGCTCAACAGCATCGAAGAACTGGTTGAAGACATCCGCCAAGGCAAGATGGTCATCCTCATGGATGACGAAGACCGCGAGAACGAAGGCGACCTGATCATGGCCGCCGAGTGCTGCAAGGCCGAACACATCAACTTCATGGCCAAGCATGCCCGCGGCCTGATCTGCATGCCGATGAGCCGCGAGCGTTGCGAGCTGCTCAAGCTGCCTTTGATGGCGCCGCGCAACGGTTCCGGGTTCGGTACCAAGTTCACCGTTTCCATCGAGGCCACTACCGGCGTGACCACCGGTATCTCCGCCGCCGACCGCGCACGCACGGTGCAGGCTGCCGCCGCCAAGGACGCCAAGGCCGAAGACATCGTCAGCCCGGGCCACATCTTCCCGCTGATGGCCCAGCCGGGCGGCACCCTGGCCCGCGCCGGCCACACCGAAGCCGCCTGCGACCTGGCGCGCATGGCCGGTTTCGAGCCGAGCGGGGTGATCTGCGAAGTGATGAACGACGACGGCACCATGTCCCGTCGCGCCGAGCTGGAAGCCTTCGCCGCCGAACACAACATCAAGATCGGCACCATCGCCGACCTGATTCACTACCGGATGATCCACGAACGTACCGTTCAGCGGATTGCCGAGCAGCCGCTGGACAGCGAATTGGGCCAGTTCAACCTGGTGACCTACCGTGATTCGGTGGAAGGCGACGTGCACATGGCGCTGACCCTGGGCAACATCTGCGCCGAAGAGCCGACCCTGGTTCGCGTGCACAACATGGACCCGCTGCGCGACCTGCTGATGGTCAAGCAGCCTGGCCGCTGGAGCCTGCGGGCCGCCATGGCCACGGTTGCCGAGGCCGGCAGCGGCGTGGTGCTGTTGCTGGGCCACCCGCTGGACGGCGACGTGTTGCTGGCGCATATCCGCGAAACGGCCGAGCACGTACCTGCGAAAAAACCGACCACCTACAGCATCGTCGGTGCCGGTTCGCAGATCCTGCGCGACCTGGGCGTACGCAAAATGCGCCTGATGAGCGCGCCGATGAAATTTAATGCGATATCCGGTTTCGACCTGGAAGTTGTAGAATACGTGCCCTCCGAATAAAAGCCGGTTGTTGCGGGCTTGAAATTCGCGGTTCAAATATCACTAGTGAGCGCGTAGTGAACGCGCTCCGGCTCTTTAAGAGATTTGTCGAATGACCCTGAAGACCATCGAAGGTACCTTCATCGCCCCCAAAGGCCGCTATGCCCTGGTGGTCGGCCGTTTCAACAGCTTCGTCGTCGAAAGCCTGGTCAGCGGCGCCGTTGACGCCCTGGTCCGTCACGGCGTGAGCGAAAGCGACATCACCGTGATTCGTGCCCCTGGCGCCTTCGAGATTCCGCTGGTTGCGCAGAAAGTCGCGCAGAAGGGCGAGTTCGCGGCGATCATCGCCCTGGGCGCGGTCATTCGTGGCGGCACTCCGCACTTCGAATACGTGGCGGGCGAATGCACCAAGGGCCTGGCCCAGGTGTCCATGGAGTTCGGCGTACCGGTCGCCTTTGGCGTGCTGACCGTCGACTCGATCGAGCAAGCCATCGAACGTTCCGGCACCAAGGCCGGCAACAAAGGTGCTGAAGCTGCCTTGTCCGCTCTGGAAATGGTCAGCCTGCTGGCGCAGTTGGAGGCCAAGTGATTAGCGACGATAGCGATCGTTTCAACCCGCGCGATCCGAAACCTGCGGACGCTGGCAAGCCATCCAAGAGCGCCAAGCGTCGCGAAGCCCGTCAGCTCGCGACCCAGGCGCTGTACCAATGGCACATGGCCAAGCACTCGCTGAACGAGATCGAAGCGCAGTTCCGGGTCGACAACGATTTCACCGACATCGACGGTGCCTACTTCCGTGAGATCCTGCACGGCGTTCCGGCCAACAAGAATGAGATCGACAACGCTCTCACTCCTTGCCTGGACCTCACCATCGAAGAGCTGGACCCGGTCGAACTGGCGGTTTTGCGCCTGTCCACCTGGGAACTGCTCAAGCGCGTCGATGTGCCGTACCGCGTTGTGATCAACGAAGGTATCGAACTGGCCAAGGTCTTCGGTTCCACCGACGGCCACAAGTTCGTCAACGGCGTACTCGACAAGCTGGCCCCGCGTCTGCGTGAAGCTGAAGTGAAGGCATTCAAGCGCTGATCCGCGCTTGCAGCTGCCATGGGCGAGTTTGAGCTGATCCGTAACTTCTTCGCTGCCGCGCCTTGTGCGCAGGGCGGCGAGGGCGTTGCACTGGGGATTGGCGACGACTGCGCCTTGCTGGCTGTTCCCCCTGGCGAACAGTTGGCGATTTCCACCGACACCCTGGTGGCCGGTGTGCATTTCGCAGATCCCTGCGACCCTTTCCTGCTCGGCCAGCGCTCGCTGGCGGTGGCGGTCAGCGACCTGGCGGCCATGGGCGCCGCGCCTGTCGCCTTCACCCTTGCCCTGACCCTGCCGACGGTTGACGCCGATTGGCTGCAAGCCTATGCCAACGGCCTGAGCGCCATGGCGCAGAGCTGCGGCGTGCGCCTGGTAGGCGGCGACACCACGTGCGGCCCGTTGACCCTGACCATGACCGTGTTCGGTCGCGTGCCCGCCGGCCAGGCCCTGACCCGCAGCGGTGCCCGTCCGGGCGACCTGCTGTGTGTTGGTGGCGAGCTGGGCAATGGTGCCGGTGCCTTGCCCCTGGTGCTCGGACAACGCAGCGCCGAGCCGGCGGTCGCCGAGCCTTTGCTGGTCCATTACTGGTCGCCGCAACCGCAACTGGCCCTGGGCCAGGCGCTGCGCGGCAAGGCTACCGCAGCCATGGATATCTCCGATGGCCTGCTGGCCGACTGCGGGCACATTGCTGCCGCTTCAGCTGTCAGCTTGCTGATCGAAAGTGAAAAACTGCCGATGTCCCGGGCGTTGTTGAGCTTTCTCGGTGAGAATGGCGCCCGCTCGGCGGCACTCAGCGGTGGTGACGATTACGTGCTGCTCTTCACCTTGCCCGAAGCCGAGCTGGCGCCGCTGCTCGCCGCCGGCTGGCCGGTGCATGTGCTGGGCCGGGTCGTGGCCGGGCAGGGCGTGGTGCTGCTGGATGCCGAGGGGCGGGACATCACCCCGAGCACTCGGGGTTATCAACATTTTCGGGAGACACCGTGACAGATCATCCCAAACAGGTTCCGGCAGAGTTCGTGCCGCCCTCCGTCTGGCGTAATCCCTGGCATTTTCTGGCCTTCGGTTTCGGTTCGGGCACCTTGCCCAAGGCTCCGGGTACCTGGGGCTCGCTGGTGGCGCTACCGTTCATCCCGCTGTGGCAGATGCTGCCGGACTGGGGTTACTGGCTGATGCTCGGCATCACCATGCTGTTCGGCTTCTGGCTGTGCGGCAAGGTGGCCGACGACCTGCGGGTGCATGACCACGAAGGCATCGTCTGGGACGAAATGGTCGGCATGTGGATCACCCTGTGGCTGGTGCCGGAAGGCTGGCAGTGGTTGCTGGCGGGTTTCCTGATGTTCCGCTTCTTCGACATTCTCAAGCCCTGGCCGATTCGCTGGATCGACCGGCATGTGCACGGCGGTATCGGGATCATGCTCGACGATGTGCTGGCCGGTGTCTTCGCCTGGTTGGCGATGCAGGGGCTGGTGTGGTGCTTTACCTGAGGAATCAGCCATGCCGGCCGCTCGCGTTCTGCTGGTAACGCTCTGTGTCTTGACCGCCAGCCTGGTCCGGGCCGCCGAGCCGGCGGCGCTTCCCGGCGAAATCCGGGTGGCCAGCGAGGAGTGGGACAGCTACACCCAGGCCGATGGCCAGGGTATGGCCTGGGATATCCTGCGCGAGGTCTTCGAGACCCAGGGCGTAAAGCTCGACATGCGCAGCGTGCCGTACACCCGCTCGGTCGGGCTGGTGCAGCGGCGTGAGGTCGACGCCCTGGTCGGCTCCTATCGGGACGAAACCGATGGCGCCCTGTATCCGCGCTGGAATTACGACACCGACCATATCTACAGCCTGGGCCTGGCGACGAACCCGCCGCCGACCCTGGCCACGCTCGGCAACTATCGTCTGGTCTGGGTACGCGGCTACCGCTACCAGGACTACTTGCCCAATATTCAGCGTTTCAATGAAATCCGCCGGCGTGTCGGTATCTTGCCGATGCTCCAGCAAGGCCGCGCCGACTTCTATATCGATGCCCTGACCGAGGTCGATGTTGTCCTGTCCCAGGCCGGGGACCGCTCGCAGTTCCGGCGCAGCCATTTGGCCGAACTGCCACTGTTCCTGGGTTTTGCCAACAATGAACGGGGGCGGCTGCTGTGCGCGCTGTTCGATCGGCGGATGGCCGAGTTGGTGAAAAATGGCCGTTTGCGCCCGATTTTCCAGCGCTGGCAGCAGCCCTATCCGTTCGATACCGGGCGTCCGCCTGAAGACCGTTGATCTAACTTCTCGATCTTTATGTCCGATAATTCAGCCTAAGCGTCTGTCGGAAGCTGCTGTTACAATGCCGCCTCTGCGAATCTCCAGTCCCATACAGATCAGGAGCACAACGGTGCCCGTCGTTTTTGTTGCCGCTTCCAAGCTGCCTACCCCTTTTGCGCAATTCACCATGCACGGTTTTCTCGATGAAGCCACCGGCCGCGAGCACGTCGTGCTCAGTCTGGGTGATATTGCCGATGGCGCTCCGGTGCTCGGCCGGTTGCACTCCGAATGCCTGACCGGCGATGCCCTGTTCAGCCAGCGCTGCGACTGCGGTTCACAACTGGAAGCCGCCCTGCAGGCGATCGCCCGCGAAGGCCGTGGCGTGCTCCTGTACCTGCGTCAGGAAGGCCGCGGCATCGGCCTGCTCAACAAGATCCGCGCCTATGAGTTGCAGGATGGCGGCGCCGACACCGTGGAAGCCAACGAACGCCTGGGCTTTGCCGCCGACCAGCGTGACTACGCCATGTGCCTGCCGATGCTCGAGCACCTGGGGGTGAAGTCCCTGCGGCTGATGACCAACAACCCGCGCAAGGTCAAGGCCCTGACCGAGATGGGCATAGTCGTTGCCGAGCGCGTGCCGCTGCATACCGGCCACAACCCGCACAACAAACTCTACCTGGCCACCAAGGCCAGCAAGCTCGACCACATGATGGGCAACGAGCACCAGGGCGAGGTAGACCGGGCGTGACCCGCGGTCAGGTCCGGCGGCGCCTGGCCGTCAGCTGGTGGCAATACCTGGCGCTGGCGCTGCTGCCGCTGTTTGTGATCAACCTGGTGTTTGGCCAGGGCGAGCCGTTGCTGCCGATCCTGGCGATGCCGTTTTTCATCGCTGGAGTGGCCTCGATGTTTGTCAGCCTGCGTTTTTTCGGCGGCTACAAACGGGCCTTGATCGCCACCCATAAAGCCCTCGATACCCCTGAAGAGCCAGCGGCCTGGATCGAGTTGGCGGCCCGCCGTCGCGCAGCGTTCCTGGCCGCGGCGCTGCCGGCCTGGGTCGGTGCCCTGGCGGTGTTCGTCGGCCTGGAAGCGGTGCCGCTGATCCTCCTGGCGCTGTCCACCGCGGTGCTGTTCTACCTCTACCGCATCCCGCGTCAGCTCGGTTGATGCGCCGCTGGCTGGCAGTCCTGCTGCTGGCCCTCGCAGGCCCGGCGCTGGCCGTGGAGCGCGTGGTCAGCCTCGCGCCTTCGCTATCGGAAATCGTCGTCGAACTGGATTCCGCCGACCTGCTGGTCGGTGTGCTCGACGCCGGCGAGCGTCCCCCTCAATTGCACAACCTGCCGTCGGTGGGCCGCTACGGCCAGCTGGACATGGAGCGGCTGCTCAGCCTCAGGCCGGATCTGCTCCTGCTCTGGCCCGGCAGCGTCGGCCCGGCTCAGCGCGAACAGCTCAGCCGCCTGGGCATCCCGACCCTGGTGGCCGAACCCCACAGCCTCGACCAGCTCACCACTCAAATTGCAACTATCGCCGCCCGGCTAGGGCGCCCACAACGCGGCCTGGAGCGTGCCAATGAGTTGCGGCAGCAACTGGCCGGCCTGCGTCAACGCTATGCCCGCAGCGCGCCCCTGGCAGTGTTCTATCAGGTCTGGGACCAGCCGTTGTACACCGTGGGCGGCGGGCAAATCATCAGCGATGCCTTGAGTGTGTGCGGCGCGCGCAATGTGTTTGCCGACCTGCCGCTGCCGGCGCCCCAGGTCAGCGTCGAGGCAGTATTGCAGCGCAACCCCGAGGTGATTCTGGCCAGCACCCAGGCGCAACTTGACGCCTGGAAAGCCTGGCCGCAATTGAAGGCGGTGGCGCAAGGCAGGTTGTTGCTGATCAGCGATAAAGGCCTGGAGCGGCCGAGCGGGCAGATGATCGCCGCGACGGCCAAGCTCTGTGAGTTGCTTGATTCTGAGTAGCTGCGGCTAGCGCATCGCGGGTAAGCCTCGCTCCTACAGAAAAATGTGCAATCCCTGTGTAGGAGCGAGGCTTGCCCGCGATAGCGTTCTTACAGGCCCGACCTGACTAAAGCTCCGGCGTCCAGGTCACCCCGAACATCCAGGCCCGGCCTTGCTCCCGATACCCGTACTGCGCGCCGTCATGGCTGTACAGCACCCGGCTGTAGGACTTGTCGAGCAGATTGTCGACCTTCAACTCCAACCGCACCTCGCGAGTCAGCGCCCAATTGCTGCGCAAGCCCAGCAGGGCATAACCGCCGAGGCGTTGCTGGTTGGCCAGGTCGTCATAGCTGCTGCTCACTGCTTGCCAGCTGGCGCCGAGGCCCAGGCGGTCGAACTGCCGATCCAGGTCCAGGCTCAAGGTGCGCCGGGCACGACGGGCCAGGGTGTGGCCGGTGTCGCGGTCGCGGGGATCGATGATCGCCAGCCCCAGATTGCTCTGCCAGCCGAACAACTCCTGCTGCAGCGTCGCCTCGAAGCCGTTGATACGTGCCGAGGCGACGTTCTGCGGGCGCGAATTGCTGCCGAAGATAATCGCGTCTTCCAGGTCGGTGCGGTACAGCGAGGTCTCCAGGCGAGTGCTCTCGCTCAACTGGCTGCGCCATTGCAATTCGTAGCTTTTCGAGGTCTCGGGCTTGAGGTCAGGGTTGCTGAAGTCGGGGTAATACAGGTCGTTGAAGGTCGGGGCGCGAAAGCCTTCGCTGTAGGTCAGCAGGACATCGTTGTCTGCATTCAACGGCAGGGTGAGGGTGCCGCTCCAGCTGTTCTGGCCGCCGAACTGCTGGTTCTGGTCGCGACGCAGGCCCAGTTCGGTGGAGAAACTGTCGGTCTTGAAGCGATGCTGGACAAAGGCCGCGCGGTTCCAGCGGCTGTCTTCGGCGAAGGCGGTACTGCTGTTGACCCGGTCTTGGTACCAGTCGCCGCCGACGATCAGGCTGTTGCGTTCGTCGAGGGTCAGGTCGTTCTGCCAGTTGACCGAGTCGCGGTAGGTGTTGAACACCGTGCGTTCGTCGCTGAGCTTGTCGAAGGTCTTCTCGCGGTTTTCGCTGTGGCCCAGTTCCAGGCGCGACTTCCAGACGTCGTTGATACGCCCGTCGACATAGCTGCTGAAGCTGCTGACCGCGAATTCGCTGTAGGGCTTCTGCGGGAGGCTCTCGAAGGCGCTGCCATTGAAATACGAACGCCCGAAGGGGTTGTCGAACTCGCTTTTACCGCGGTTATCCAGCAGGTTCAGACCGGCTTCCCAGTCGTCGTTGAAGGCGTGGCTCAGGCTCAGGCTGAGGGACTGGTTGCGGTAGGCGTCATTGTCGCGATCGCTGGCATAGGACTCATGGGTGCGATTGCTCCCGGCCGTGTCGTCGAGACTGGCACCCAGGCTGAAGCGGGTCTGCTGGTCGCCGCCGGACAGGCCGATGCTGCGCTCCCAGCTCTGGTGGCTGCCGACCCCCAGGTGCAGGCGGGGTTGCAGGCCCTGCTCGGCGCTGCGCCGGGTGAAGATCTGGATCACCCCGCCGATGGCGTCGCTGCCGTAGATCACCGAGCGTGAACCGCGCAGTACTTCCACTCGCTCGATCTGCTGGATATTCAGATGCTGCAGATTGCTGTCGCCGGAACTCGAACTGCCGATGCGCTGGCCATCCACCAGCACCAGGGTCTGCGCCGACGAAGTGCCGCGGATATAGATCCCCGGCACGCTGCCCCGGCCGCCACTCTGCGCCACTTGGACGCCAGGCACCCGTTGCAGCAGGTCGGTGACGCTGGAGGGTTGCAGGCGGTCGATGTCGTCGCGGGTGAATACGGTGTTGGCAGCGCTGCTGTCGTTGCGGGCCTCTACCTGGCGGTTGGCGCTGATCAGCGTGTCGGGCAGCTTGAGGGCCTGTTCGCGGTCGAGAGTGTCGGCCAGCAGTTGGCCGGTGGGCAGCAGGACAAGGGGCAGGACGAGGAGGGCGGGTTTCATCGGCAATCTATAGCGAATGGAGCATGCGAGGAAAAACCGTAGCCGCTGCCGCAGGCTGCGATAAGGTCCGCAGGACCTTCCTGCGACCTCAAAAGCAACGCCCCCTTCGGGGGCGATCGCAGCCTTCGGCAGCGGCTACAGGTTACAGGCCGAGCCGTTGCAGGCGTGCCCGTATGGCGGCTTCGATACCGGCTTCGTCCAGGCCGCATTCGGCCAGCATCTGCGCCGGCTTGGCGTGTTCGACGTAGAGGTCCGGCAGGCCCAGGTGCAGGATCGGCTTGAGGATCGCTTCGCGCGCCAGGAACTCGCCGACCGCGCCACCGGCGCCGCCCATGATGGCGTTCTCTTCGATAGTCACCAGCAGTTCGTGGCTGGCGGCGATCTCGCACACCAGGGCTTCGTCCAGCGGCTTGACGAAACGCATATCGACCACAGTGGCATCCAGCTTGTCGGCGACTTTCAGCGCCTCGGCCAGTTGCACGCCGAACACCAGCAGGGCGACCTTGCTGCCCCGGCGACGGACCACGCCCTTGCCGATCTCGATCGGCTGCAGGTCCTTTTCGATGGTGGCGTTCGGGCCGGTACCGCGTGGATAACGCACGGCGGCCGGGCCGTTGTACAGGTGGCCGGTGCTGAGCATCTTGCGCAGCTCGTTCTCGTCGCTCGGGGTCATCACCAGCATGCCGGGGATGCAGCGCAGGAACGACAGGTCGAAGCTGCCGGCGTGGGTCGGGCCGTCTTCGCCCACCAGGCCGGCACGGTCGATGGCGAACAGCACATCGAGGTTCTGCACCGCTACGTCATGCACCAGCTGGTCGTAGCCGCGCTGCAGGAAGGTCGAATAGATCGCCACCACCGGCTTGGCGCCTTCGCAGGCCATGCCAGCCGCCAGGGTCACGGCGTGCTGCTCGGCAATCGCCACGTCGAAATAGCGCAGCGGGAAGCGCTCGCTGAAGGCCACCAGGTCCGAGCCTTCCTTCATCGCCGGGGTAATGCCCACCAGGCGCGGGTCAGCGGCGGCCATGTCGCACAGCCATTCGCCGAACACACCGGAGTACTTCGGCCCGCCGGCTTTTTTCGGCGCGGCGGCGGGGCTGTCCAGAGGGTCGAGCTTGGTGATGGCGTGGTAGCCGATCGGGTCGACTTCCGCTGGGGCGAAACCTTTGCCCTTTTTGGTCACCACGTGCAGGAACTGCGGACCCTTGAGGTCGCGCATGTTGCGCAGGGTGGCGATCAGGGTCGGCAGGTCGTGGCCGTCGATCGGGCCGATGTAGTTCCAGCCCAGCTCTTCGAACAGGGTGCCGGGAACCAGCATGCCTTTTGCGTATTCTTCGGTGCGGCGGGCGATTTCCCAGGCGCCGGGCAGGCGCGACAGCACCTTCTTGCTGCCTTCGCGCATGCTGGCGTAGGTGCGGCTGGAAAGAATCTTGGCCAGGTAGTTGGACAGGCCGCCGACGTTGCGCGAGATCGACATGTCGTTGTCGTTGAGGATCACCAGCATGTTGGCGTCCACTTCCGGCGCGTGGTTCAGCGCCTCGAAGGCCATGCCCGCGGTCAGGGCGCCGTCGCCGATCACCGCGATGGCCTTGCGCTCGCTGTTCTGCAGGCGGGCGGCAATGGCCATGCCCAGCGCTGCGCTGATCGAGGTGCTGGAGTGGCCGACGCCAAAGGTGTCGTACTCGCTCTCGGAACGCCGCGGGAAGGCGGCCAGGCCGTCCTTCTGGCGCAGGCTGGCCATGCGCTCGCGACGACCGGTGAGGATCTTGTGCGGATAAGCCTGATGACCCACGTCCCACACCAGACGGTCGTCCGGCGTGTCGAAGACATAATGCAGCGCGATGGTCAGCTCGATGACGCCCAGGCCGGCACCGAAATGCCCACCGGTCTGGCCGACCGTATAGAGCAATTCCAGGCGCAACTCATCGGCCAGGGTTTCCAGCTCGGCTTCGCCTAACCGGCGCAGGCCGTCCGGCGTGTTGGCACGGTCGAGCAGGGGCGTGGTCGGGCGCTTGCGGGGAATCTCATGAAACGTCGTGGGCATCAGGCGAATCGTTATAGGTATAAAAGAGGCGGCAGTTTACCTTATGCATCGCAAGCTGCCCACGCAGAGCGCGGAACTTGGCCGATATGCGGTCTGCCGCGCCGGGGTCGATCAACTGCGTCGTTCGACGATATAACGCGCCAGTTCCCGCAGGGGTTCGGCGGCCGCGTCAAAGGGTCGCAGTGCGTGCAGGGCCTGATCGCGCAGCTCCAGGGCATAAACCTTGGCCGCTTCCAGGCCGAGCAGGGCCGGGTAGGTCGGTTTGTCCCGGGCGATGTCGGCACCCTGGCGTTTTCCGAGGGTCGCGGTATCGCTTTCCACGTCGAGAATATCGTCCTGCACCTGGAACGCCAGGCCGATGGCCTGGGCATAGGTCTGCAGGGACTTGAGCTCGTCTTTTTCGGCCCGGCCGCTGGCCAGGGCGCCGAGCTTGACGCTGGCCTCGATCAGCGCGCCGGTCTTGTGCCGGTGCATGTACTCCAGGGCTTTCTGGTCGAGCTTGAGGCCCACCGAACCGAGGTCGATGGCCTGGCCGCCGACCATGCCCGCCGGGCCCGCGGCCAGGGCCAGGGCGCTGACCATCCGCAGGCGGATCTCGGCGCTCGAATCGCTCAGGCGCGGGTCGAGCAGGGCGCTGAAGGCCAGGCTCTGTAAACCGTCGCCGGCGAGAATCGCGCAGGCTTCATCGAAGGCTTTATGGGTAGTTGGCTGGCCGCGACGCAGGTCGTCGTCGTCCATGGCTGGCAGATCGTCGTGCACCAGGGAATAGGCGTGGATCAGCTCCACCGCGCAGGCCGCGCCGTTGGCCTGCTCCGGCCGGGCACCGAGGGCTTCGCAGGCGGCGTAGGCCAGCAGCGGGCGCACGCGCTTGCCGCCGTTCATCACGCTGTAGCGCATGGCCTGGTAAAGACGGGCCAGCTCCGGGCTTGGCGTGTGGAACAGGGTTTCCAGTGCAGCATTGACCCGGGCCTGGCTGCTGGCCTGATAGGCCGCGATCATTCTGGTTGTTCCGCGTCGAAGGGTTCTTCGGCCAGTTCGCCATCGCGCTCCAGCAGGATCTGCACCTTCTGCTCGGCCTGGGCCAGGGCCGCCTGGCAATCGCGGGTCAGGCCGATGCCTTGCTCGAAGGCGGTCAACGAGTCTTCCAGCGACAGCTCGCCGTTCTCCAGACGCTCGACCAGCGTTTGCAGGTCGGCGAGGGATTGTTCGAAATCTAAGGCAGCTTTTTTGCGGGCCATGGCGGCTATCCCGGTTGACGTTAAACCGGCGCGACACTAGCAGACATGGGGTTTTGGGGCAAATGAGCGGCGGTTGCCGAACGGCTCGGCAGGGCGATTTTCTGCCCTGGGTCAGGGGCCGGTTGCGCGGGTCGACCTTCTGTCGCCATTTCTTGCTTTACGACAAGGAAAGTTGCGCGCACTTGCCTTGCAATGCCCCATCGTTGATTGGCAAGGAGAAGCTGCAATGAGTGTTTTTCGAAGTGTATTGGGGGCCTGTGTGCTGCTTGGCAGCTGTACCAGCAGCCTGGTCCTGGCCGGTGGGGCAGAGGGTTTGCAGCGGGTGCAGGTCGAGCTGGTCGCACCGCCGCTGGTTCATCCACATGAGCAAGTGGTCAACGGGCCGCCCAAGGTGGTGCAGTTCCGCATGAGTATCGAAGAGAAAAAAATGGTCATCGACGACCAGGGCACCACGCTCCAGGCCATGACCTTCAACGGGTCCATGCCTGGCCCGACGCTGGTGGTGCATGAGGGTGACTATGTGGAGCTGACGCTGGTCAATCCCGCGACCAACAGCATGCCCCATAACGTCGACTTTCATGCGGCCACCGGCGCCCTGGGCGGGGCGGGCCTGACCCAGGTGGTGCCGGGGCAGGAAGTGGTGCTGCGTTTCAAGGCTGATCGCAGCGGTACCTTTGTCTATCACTGCGCGCCGCAAGGCATGGTGCCGTGGCACGTGGTGTCGGGCATGAACGGTGCACTGATGGTGCTGCCCCGTGACGGTCTGCGCGATCCTCAGGGCAAGCCCCTGCATTACGACCGCGTCTACACCATAGGCGAGTCCGACCTGTATATCCCCAAGGACAAGAACGGCCACTACAAGGACTACCCGGACCTGGCGTCCAGCTACCAGGACACCCGTGCGGTCATGCGCACCCTGACTCCGAGCCACGTGGTGTTCAACGGCCGTGTCGGCGCCCTGACCGGTGCCAACGCGCTGACCTCAAAGGTCGGTGAAAGCGTGCTGTTCATCCATTTCCAGGCCAACCGCGACAGCCGTCCGCACCTGATTGGCGGCCATGGGGACTGGGTCTGGACCACCGGCAAATTCGCCAACCCGCCGCAACGCAACATGGAAACCTGGTTTATCCCCGGCGGCTCCGCGGTCGCGGCGCTGTACACCTTCAAGCAGCCGGGTACCTACGTGTACCTCAGCCACAACCTGATCGAGGCCATGGAACTGGGGGCCCTGGCCCAGATCAAGGTGGAAGGGCAGTGGGACGATGACCTGATGACCCAGGTGAAAGCGCCGGGGCCGATCGTCGAGAGCAAGTGATAGGTGGGCGGGCGGGGATATTGCTCGGATCTTGAACATTTCGTAAAAGTCCGTAATATTCTCGCCATGCTCATCGACCAAATCAAAGCCCTGGCCAGCGACATTCGTATGCAGATGCTCGAATGGCTGAAGGACCCGGAAGGTAACTTCCCGCCCCAGGGACATGACGCGCCGAAAGAAATCGGCATCTGCATGACTCACCTGCAGCACAAGGCCGCGCTTTCGGCGTCCAGCACGTCCAGCCATCTGGCGATCCTGCAGCAGGCCGGGCTGGTCGAGGCCACGCGTATCGGCAAATGGACTTACTTTCGCCGTAACGAAGCGGCCATTGCTGCTTTTGCCGAGCAACTGAAGCGCGAACTCTGAGTTTTTTTACTTGAACATTTCGTTATTTTTCGAAATGAAAAGGCAACCCAGGAGGATCTGTTCATGAAAGCAATCTACGTACAACCCGGTGGTGGCTATGACAACGTAGTGGTCGGCGAGGCGCCGGCCGCGGCGCCACAAGCGGGCGAAATCACCGTGCGCCTGCGCGCCAGCTCCCTCAACTACCACGATTTCGCAGTGGTCAGCGGCATGTGGGGGCCGACTGAGTCGCGCATCCCGATGGCCGATGGCGCCGGTGAAGTGGTAGCGGTGGGCGAGGGTGTCAGTGAATTCGCCGTTGGCGACTCGGTGGTCAGCACCTTCTTCCCCGAATGGCTGGACGGCCGGCCCAATGTCATAGGTTTCGCCACGGTGCCGGGCGATGGCCTGGATGGTTACGCCCGGGAAGTCGTCACCGCCCGCGCCACCGCCTTCACCCGTGCGCCCAAGGGCTGGAACCACGCCGAAGCGGCGACCCTCACCACCGCCGGCCTTACCGCCTGGCGCGCGCTGGTGGACGACGGCCGCGTGACCGCTGGAGATACCGTGCTGGTGCAAGGCACTGGCGGCGTGTCGATCTTCGCCCTGCAATTCGCCAAGATGCTCGGCGCTACCGTGATCGCTACCTCGTCCAGCGATGCCAAGCTGGAACGCTTGAAAGCCCTCGGCGCCGATCACCTGATCAACTACCGCCAGGACCCGGCCTGGGGCGAGACCGTGCAGAAGCTCACCGCCGGCCGTGGCGTCGACCATGTGATCGAAGTGGGCGGCCCCTCCACCCTGGAGCAGTCGATGATCGCCGCGCGGGTCGGTGGCCATATCTCGGTGATCGGCATCCTGACCGGGGTTGCCGGTGAGTTCCCGATCGTCACCGCGCTGGTCAAGCAACTACGTCTGCAAGGCGTGCTGGTGGGTAGCCGCCGGCAGCAGCAGGACATGGTCCGCGCGATCGACGCCAACGGCATGCATCCGATCCTCGACAAGCACTTCGCCCTGGACGCGATGGTCGATGCCTTCCGCTACCAGGAAAGCAACCAGCACTTCGGCAAGATCATTCTCGATATCTGATCCTGCCTGGCCGGCCGCCGCGGATCACTCACTCTGATCCGTGGTGGCCAGCACCTCGTTGATCTTCCAGCAGCCTTTGTCCTTGACCAGCAGCAGGTCGACGATCTGCGTGGTGTCCGGCGTATTGCCCAGGGTCACCGACTCGCGCGCCGAGGCGCCTTGCACCTGCGGTTCGCTGACCTTGATCTGGGTCAGCCACTCATCCATGTAGTCCTGGGTCTTGAGGAAGTAGTCCTCTTCCAGGCCCTCGGGGCTGCTCATCTGTTTCTTGATCCGTTCGATCAGCGTTTGCGTGACGTACTGCTGCAGGTGCGGCAGGTCATCGGTGATCGGGTCTTTTTCGTTGCTGAAACTCTGTAGGTACCAGTTGTAGAAAGCCTCGGCCACCGGCTTGGGCGAGCTGGCGCAGTCGGCGAGCGCGAGGGGTTGATGGAAAGCCGCGGCGAGGAGCAGCAGGGGGAACAGCTTTCTCATGGGGACGTCCTTACAGGAGTTAAGACATTGAGCCGTTGAGACATCAGGTTTATGGCCGAGTGCTCGATTTCAACACGCTGTGGCCCGGATCGCTATCTGCCTGTGCGTTGGCAGCGCTTTGCAATACAAATACGCTTTCAAATGCTGTAGTCTTCAAACTACAGTCGCGGGATGATCGAGATCAAACAGACCGCGACCTTTATGGAGTGGGAAAACAGGCTCAAGGATTCCAGAGCCAGGGCGTTGATTGCTGCGCGGATTTTTCGCCTGGCCAACGGTCTTGCCGGGGACGTGTCCCCGGTGGGCGAAGGCGTCAGTGAGTTGCGCATCCATTACGGGCCGGGCTACCGGGTTTACTTCCAGCAGCGCGGCTTGCAACTCGTCATTCTGTTGTGCGGCGGCGACAAGAGTCGCCAGAGCCGCGATATCGAACTGGCCAAATACCTGGCCCGTCGTTGGAGCCGATCATGAACGAACCGCTATTCGACTATGACCCCGCCACGGCCTTGCGCGACCCGCAAGCCATCGCCCTGTTCATGGCGGACGCCTTTGAAACCGGCGATGCCGGCTACATCGCCAAAGCCCTGGGTGTGGTGGCGCGGGCCAAGGGCATGACTGAGCTGGCCCATGAAACCGGGCTGTCCCGCGAGCAGCTGTATCGCTCATTCAGCGACAAGGGCAACCCGACCCTGAAGACCCTGCTGGCGGTGATGCGTGCACTGGGGTTGGACATGACGGCGCGGGTGCATGGGGCGTCTTGATTGATGGCCGGGTCGAGCCGCCAATGTCGGGGTGGGCGGCCCTGTCCAGCGCCAGGCGGGAACTCATGGCGCACGGGGCGAATGAGCTTCGCCCCGTTCCAGTGTTCGCCGATTTTTAACGCCCCGCGCCAGCCTCGGCCGGCCGGTTGGCGTCGAGCAACGCGCTCACTACGGCATTGGCCATCTCCACCGAGTGGATCATCGACCAAATCAGCCCGCGCTCCACACCGCTGGCGCGTTCGCTGATCTCGTCGCTGACCTGTACTGCGCAATCCAGTAGCAGCGACACATGCACCAAGGCTTCTTCGGCGCTGACGCCGGGGCGGACGCTGAACAGGGCGTCACGGCCCACGGCTGTCGGGACGGTGGCTTTCAGGTTGCCGAGGATTGAGGTTTCAGCGGTGTTCGCGGCCAGGGCCAGGCGGATGCGCTGGGTGGCGAGATCGTGTTCGGGGGTTCTGAATTGCTCGGGCAGGGGCATGGGCGGATCGGGAACAAGCTTTTTCATGGTGCATCTCCAACGTGAGTGGAGCTGCCAAATGTCGCTGCTAAACGATGGGGTGGCAGCTGTACGCAGGTTAGCAGGCCGGTCACATTGGAAAACCGGCGCATCCGAAGATGCCCTGCGCACAGCCACCATGACAGGCAGAATAAAAAATCTACCGACCGGTGACATCGATGCGCCCAATGTGATGTTTCGAGCTGCTAAACCCGATCACTGAATAAGCAGTGACAGGCCGAGCCTAGACAGCAGGTTTCACAGGCGCAAGCGGGTGGGAGTTTCTAGGAAAAGTCGCTCAATAGAAAGCGAAGAGCCTTACTTTTGTCGGGGCAGAAGCGGGGGCTGATGACCTGTCCGATTCCGTCGGGTTGCGCATTGAACAGGGTTTTCCAGGCATTAAAAAGCCGGCTTGTGGCCGGCTTCTCGGGGACTGGCTTGGTTCATTTTTGGTAAACCGCACCAGCCTGCAAAACGTACACCCAGCTCTTGCGGCTGGCTGTGGGACTTGGCGAGAAAATCATCTGCCGCGTCGGGCGGATCTGACCGGTTGAACAGGTCGATGCGCAAAGGTGGGGCGCAGCATACTGATATTCGAAGAGAATTCCCAGCGCAAAGCGTTAGCCGGAGCCTGTGACGAGGGTGAAAAGCAGAGGCGTTTTGTATCGGAGGGTGTGATTGGCGGGGGATGGAGTGTTGTTCTGGGGGGATCGCGGGCAAGCCTCGCTCCTACGGGGAGGGGATTCGACAGGCACAAAAAAGCCCCGGGTCAGCAGGGCTTTTTCTTGAAGCTTGGCGCTGGAAGCTTGCAGCTGCTTAGCCTTTGTAGGCGGCAACCGACTTCGTGATCGCGGCGCGGGCGGCGTCGGCGCCGTCCCAGCCTTCGATCTTCACCCATTTGCCTTTTTCGAGATCTTTGTAGTTCGCGAAGAAGTGCTCGATCTGCTGAATCAGCAGCGGCGGCAGGTCGGTGTATTCCTTCACGTCGACATACAGCTGGGACAGCTTGTCGTGTGGAACAGCGATGACTTTGGCATCGCCGCCGCCGTCGTCGGTCATGTTCAGGATGCCGACCGGACGGGCGCGGATGACCGAGCCTGGAGCCACCGGGTAAGGGGTCACGACCAGCACGTCGAGGGGGTCGCCGTCGTCGGCCAGGGTGTTCGGGATGTAGCCGTAGTTGGCCGGGTAGAACATCGGGGTGGCCATGAAACGGTCAACGAACAGGCAATCG
This sequence comes from Pseudomonas sp. GW821-FHT02B10, assembly GCF_059421865.1. Taxonomy (NCBI): domain Bacteria; kingdom Pseudomonadati; phylum Pseudomonadota; class Gammaproteobacteria; order Pseudomonadales; family Pseudomonadaceae; genus Pseudomonas; species Pseudomonas sp. GW821-FHT02B10. Next base: position 96,645 of record NZ_JBWKVU010000019.1, read on the forward strand.
CTGTCTTTGTCGATTTCGTATTTGATCGGCGCGTGGTTGGCCGGAATCTCGATTGCGACGTAGATGTCGTTCGGCAGGTCTTTGCCAGCCGGAATCTTGCTGTAGCTCATTGGGCGATGCCCCCGTTAGTTGACCAAAATGTCTTGGCCGGATTGACCAAAAAGTGGCGGCGATTATAGGCATATTCCAAGGGCTATGCCACGTACCGAAGGACGTATGGACGCCTTGGGCCAAACGCCGCGAACCCTGTGCAGGAGCCGTCGGTCGACGCTCGATTGCTTGCGAAAAGAAGAGTCGCCGCAGCCTGTTTAGTTCAGAGACACCCGTCAGGATCGACGATTATTTCGCCAGCGGGCGCGTTCCGGCAGGACGCCTCAGTGTTGCTGGTAGTGCGGGTCGCTGGCCTGCAATTGCTGGAGCCGGGCCAGGGGATTCTGCCGGTAAAACAGCTGCAGTTGCTGGTAGACCTTCGGATAGGCCTCGTGCAGCAGATCCGGGGCGCTGAAGAAGTATTCGCTGGTGACGGCGAAGAACTCCGCGGGGTTTTCCGCGGCGTAAGGGTCGATGGCGGTTTCGGCGTCCGGGTTGTGGTCGAGCTGGCGGTTGAGGTCGTCGTAGGCCGCCTGCATCACCTGCGCCCAGTCGCTGATGCGCATGTCGCTGTGCAGCGGCGGCAGGCCGTTGGCATCGCCGTTGAGCATGTCCAGCTTGTGCGCCAGTTCGTGGATCACCAGGTTGTAGGCTTCCCAGCCGCCGCTGGCGAGCACGCCGGGCCAGGCCAGGATGATCGGCCCCTGTTGCCAGGCTTCGCCGCTGTGTTCGCCGTCCCATTCATGTTCGACGCCACTGGCATCGCGATGGCGCTGGGGGCTGAGGAAGTCGTCGGGGTAGAGGACGATTTCGTGGAAGCCCTGGTACCAGTTCAAATCCCCCAGGTGCAACAGCGGCAACTGGGCCTGGGCGGCCAGCAGCAGGCGTTCGAACTGGTGCAGCTCGACCCCGGGCAGGGCGCTCAGGTGCTTGTCGTCGAGAAACAGCACGCTGGTTTCCCGCAACCACTGGTCCTCGGCATCGCTCAGGCCGTCGAGAAAGGGCAGGTGCTGGCGCACCCGTTGCCACATTTCATCGGCAACCGGGTGCTTGGCCAGCCGACGCCGGCGGCGCCAGGCACTGAGGGGCCACATAGCGATCAGTGGCTTTCAGCCTTTGCCGCCGAGCGGCCCAGGCGGCTGCGCACCACGCCGATGATCATCGGCACCAGCGACAGCAGGATGATGCCCACCACCAGCAGCGACAGGTTTTTCTTGATGAACGGCACGTTGCCGAAGAAATAGCCCAGGGTCACCAGGCCGCCGACCCACAGGATGGTGCCGGCCACGCTGAAGGCGAAGAAACGCGGGTAAGGCATTTTCGCCACGCCGGCGACGAAGGGTGCAAAGGTACGGATGATCGGCAGGAAACGCGCCAGGGTCACGGTTTTGCCGCCGTGGCGGTCGTAGAAGTCGTGGGTCTTTTGCAGATAGTCGCGGCGGAAGATCTTCGAGTTCGGGTTGCTGAACAGTCGTTCGCCCACCGTTCGCCCGATGATGTAGTTGGTGCTGTCGCCGAGGATCGCCGCCAGCATCAGCAGGCCGCCGAGCAGCACCGGGTCCATGGCGCCACCAGCGGCGACCGCGCCGGCGATGAACAGCAGGGAGTCGCCAGGCAGGAACGGCGTCACCACCAGGCCGGTCTCGCAGAAAATCACCAGGAACAGGATGGCGTAGATCCATGGCCCGTAGTTGGTCACCAACATGTCGAGGTAAACGTCGAGATGGAGGATGAGGTCGATCGGGTTGAAATCCATTGGGGCACCTGTGGTGACGGCCCGACTCTGCGGGCCTGTGCGATGACTGGGGCAAAAAACTTACAGCTGGCGCAGATTCATCTTACGCCCCGAAAAGGTCGGCATTATAAGACCTGATAGGTGAAATGGGCGTTGAGTTTGTAGCGAGGGATGTCTTGACGGCGCTGGCTGGCCAGAGGCGAAAGATCGTGGCCTTCGGCAGCGTCTTCCCAGGCACTGTCGAAGGTTGTGATCGGGCGGTTGCAGAGGGGGCTTAGCCCTCGCTGATCGGCAATATGTAGTTCTTGAATTCGGTATCTTCGCGAAAACCGATGGATTCATAGGTTTTCTGCGCCACTTCGTTGTCACTGCTGGTGGAGACACGCATGCGCACGGCCTGGGTGTCCTTGGCCATTTTCTTCGCGGTGCGGATCAGGTTGTCGGCCACCAGTTGTCGGCGAGCGTCTTCGGCGACGTAGATGTCGTTGAGGATCCACACGCGCTTCAGGGACAGGGAGGAAAAGCTGGGGTAGAGCTGACAGAAACCGAGGAGTTTCTTGTCGTCATCGTCGGGCAGGGCCAGGTAGATCACCGATTCCTTGCGGCGCAGGCGCTTTTCCAGGAAGGCCCGGGACGAGTCCGGAAAAGGTAGGGCGCCATAGAACTCGCGGTATTTGACGAACAGGGGGGTCAACAGATCCAGGTGTTCGAGGGTCGCTTGAGTAATCCGCATGAGTTGTCCTCAACTTCGAATGGATACGACGGCAAACGGTTCATTACTCGGGCAGCCGTGTTTCGATGCTGCCTAAAGCCTGGAAAAAGCGCAATCGTCTCGAAAAGTCATGGCTTTGCAGGCCCCAGCAGGAAATTGCCCTTAAGGGTGTCGGGCGCGTCGCTGTCCAGGGTGTTCACCTGGGCCTCGTCTTTCAGGTTGACCCCCGAAAGCTGCCGCCTGCAGGCCTCGCGCATCAGGTACAGCAAGCGGTGGGCCGCCATGCCGTAGCTCAGGCCCTCCAGGCGCACATTGGAAATGCAGTTGCGATAGGCATCGGTGAGCCCGACCTTCGGGTTGTAGGTGAAATATAGCCCCAGGCTGTCCGGTGAGCTGAGGCCCGGGCGTTCGCCGATCAGGATCACGGTCATTTTCGCCCCGAGCAGCTCGCCGATTTCGTCGGCCACCGCCACCCGGCCCTGTTCCACGAGGATGACCGGCGACAGCGACCAGCCTTCGGCCGCGGTCTGTTCTTCAAAACGGGCGAGAAACGGCAGGGTATGGCGATGCACCGCCAGCGCCGACAAACCGTCCGCCACGACCACCGCCAGATCCACCCCGCCCGGATTGGCGGATGCGTGATCGCGCAGGGCCTGGGCCGAATCGTCGCTGAGCTTGCGCCCCAGGTCCGGGCGTTGCAGGTAGCTGTGGCGATCGCTGGCGGCGCTGTGCAGCAGCAGGCTGTCGCGGCCGCGTTCGGCCAGTTGGCTGCTCAGCCCGGCATGGTCGAAGGGCAGGTGCACCGCATCGCGGGCCTGGGCGTGGGCGAACTGGAAGTCCAGCTGGGCGCCGGTGGGCAGGCTGGTGCCGGTGCGGCCCAGGGCGATACGCGCCGGGGTCAGGCGGCGCAGCTCCAGCCAGGGGTTCTGGCTGTCGGTCGGATGTTTGTCCATAAGCCTGTCCTTACTGAAGCTGTGCCAGCGCCTGGCGGAAGGCCGGCGGCAGGTTGTGGCCGAACTGAACCTTGCCGTCGGGCTGGGTGAAGATGCCGGTTTTCGCCAGCCACTGCTCGAACTCTGGCGCCGGTTTCAGGCCCAGGGTCTGGCGGGCGTAGAGCGCGTCGTGAAAGGAGGTGGTCTGGTAATTGAGCATGATGTCGTCGGAACCGGGGATGCCCATGATGAAGTTGATCCCGGCCACGCCCAGCAGGGTCAGCAGGGTGTCCATGTCGTCCTGGTCGGCTTCGGCGTGGTTGGTGTAGCAGATGTCGCACCCCATGGGCACGCCCAGCAGCTTGCCGCAGAAATGGTCTTCCAGGCCGGCGCGGATGATCTGCTTGCCGTTGTACAGGTACTCCGGGCCGATGAAGCCAACCACGGTGTTCACCAGGAACGGCTTGAAGTGCCGGGCCACGGCATAGGCGCGGGTTTCGCAGGTCTGCTGGTCGACGCCGAAGTGGGCGTTGGCCGACAGCGCGCTGCCCTGACCGGTCTCGAAATACATCAGGTTCTGCCCCAGGTTGCCGCGCTTGAGGCTCAGGCCGGCCTCGTAGCCTTCCTGCAACACATTGAGGTTGATGCCGAAACTGGCGTTGGCCGCCTCGGTGCCGGCGATCGACTGGAACACCAGGTCCAGCGGCACGCCACGGTTGATCGCCTCGATGGAGGTGGTGACGTGGGTCAGCACGCAGGCCTGGGTGGGAATTTCATAACGCTGGATGATGGCGTCGAGCATTTCCAGCAGGGCGCAGATCGAGGCGATGCTGTCGGTGGCCGGGTTGATGCCGATCATGGCGTCGCCGTTGCCGTAGAGCAGGCCGTCGAGAATGCTCGCGGCGATGCCCGCCGGTTCGTCGGTCGGATGGTTGGGCTGCAGGCGGGTCGACAGCCGCCCACGCAGGCCCAGGGTGCCGCGGAACCGGGTGACCACGCGGATCTTCTGCGCCACCAGCACCAGGTCCTGGACACGCATGATCTTCGACACGGCGGCGGCCATTTCCGGGGTTAGCCCCGGCGCCAGGGCGCGCAGGCTCTGTTCGTCGGCGGCGTCGCTGAGCAGCCAGTCGCGAAAGCCGCCGACCGTGAGGTGGCTGACGGTGGCGAAGGCGGCCTTGTCGTGGGTGTCGATGATCAACCGGGTGACTTCATCGGTCTCGTAGGGAATCAGCGCTTCTTCGAGGAAATGCTTGAGCGGAATATCCGCCAGGGTCATTTGCGCGGCGACTCGCTCGCCGTCGTTGAGGGCGGCGACGCCGGCCAGGAAGTCCCCGGAACGCGCCGGGCTGGCCTTGGCCATGACCTCCTTGAGGCTGTCGAAGCGGTAGGTCTGGGCGCCGACGGTGTGGGCGAAACTTGCCATACAGGTTCTCCATGACGACGCAGGGACATGGCCCCTGCGTCGAGGTTTTCGGCGGTTAGTGCAAGGCTTCTTCAGCTTTCTGAATGGCCGCGAATTCTTCTTCGGGCGTGCCTGCTACCAAGTGATGCCGACTGTAGAAAGCAAAGTAAGCAATTAATACTCCATAGATGATCGCGGCGCCAATGACCACCCGCGGATCCACCAGGAAGCCCGCGACCACGGCGATGCAGGCCAGTACCAGGGCCACGCCGGAGGTGAAGATGCCGCCCGGGGTGCGGTACGGACGATCCATTTTGGGGCGGCGGATGCGCAGGGTGATGTGCGCGGCCATCATCAGTACGTAGGAGATGGTCGCGCCGAACACCGCCACCAGGATCAGTAGGTCGCCCTGGCCGGTCAGCGACAGGCCGAAACCGATGATGCCGGGGATAACCAGCGCCAGGACCGGCGCCTTGCTCTTGTTGGTTTCCGACAGCTTGCGCGGCAGGTAACCCGCGCGGGACAGGGCGAAAATCTGCCGCGAGTAGGCGTAGATGATCGAGAAGAAGCTGGCGATCAGGCCGGCCAGGCCCACCAGGTTGACGAAGCTGCCCATCCAGGTCGAGCCGCCGTAGGCCTTGGCCAAGGCTTCCACCAGCGGGTTGCCGGAGGTCAGCAGGGCGTTGGCACCCGCGCCACCGGGGCCGATCACCAGGATCAGCAGGGCGAAGCTCAGCAGCACCAGCATGGCGCCGATCAGGCCGCGGGGCAGGTCGCGCTTGGGGTTCTTGGTTTCTTCCGCGGCCAGCGGGACCCCTTCGACCGCCAGGAAGAACCAGATGGCGTAGGGAATCGCCGCCCACACACCGACATAACCGAACGGCAGGAAGCTGCTGGCGCCCACGGCCTCGGTGACCGGGATATCCAGCAGGTTGGCCACCGAGAAGTGCGGCACCATCGCCACCAGGAATACGCCCAGGGCGATGGCGGCCACGGCAGTGATGATAAACATCAGCTTCAGTGCCTCGCCGACCCCGAAGATATGGATGGCGATGAACACGATGTAGAACGCCAGGTAGATCATCCAGCCGCCGATGCCGAACAGCGATTGGCAATAGGCGCCGATAAACACCGCGATCGCCGCCGGGGCGATCGCATATTCGATGAGGATCGCGGTGCCGGTGAGGAAGCCACCCCAGGGGCCGAAGGCGCTGCGGGCGAAACCGTAGCCACCGCCAGCGGTGGGGATCATCGAGGACAGCTCGGCCAGGGAAAAGCACATGCACAGGTACATGGTGGCCATCAGCAGGGTGGCGAGGAACATGCCGCCCCAGCCGCCCTGGGCCAGGCCGAAGTTCCAGCCTGCGTAGTCGCCGGAGATGACGTAGGCCACGCCCAGGCCCACCAGCAGGACCCAGCCTGCCGCGCCTTTTTTCAGTTCGCGTTGTTGGAAATAGTCGGAGCCGACTTTTTCAAAGTCGACCGAAGAGCCAGCCGACTGCACGCCGGTATGTTCGCTAGGCATAAGGGTTCACCTGTTCTTATTGTTGTGCCCGGTCGGCAGACCGGATCGGTGTTGCAAGGCGATGGAGTGTTCTGCCTTGAGGTCGTCATCGCGAGCTTGCGCGAGCGGCCCCCAAGGGTGAAACCGCGTTGGCGGCTTCACCCTTGTCCCTGGCGTTGCTGGTTTTTAGAAGAAGCCCAGCGGGTTGATGTCGTAGCTCACCAGCAGGTTTTTGGTCTGCTGGTAGTGGTCGAGCATCATCTTGTGGGTTTCACGGCCGACGCCGGACTTCTTGTAACCGCCGAACGCCGCGTGGGCGGGGTACAGGTGGTAGCAGTTGGTCCACACACGACCGGCCTTGATCGCCCGGCCCATGCGGTAGGCGCGGTTGATGTCGCGGGTCCACAGGCCGGCGCCAAGGCCGAACTCGGTGTCGTTGGCAATCGCCAGGGCTTCGGCTTCGTCCTTGAAGGTGGTGATGCTTACCACCGGGCCGAAGATTTCTTCCTGGAACACACGCATCTTGTTGTTGCCCTTGAGCAGGGTCGGCTGGATGTAATAACCGCTGGCCAGGTTGCCCTCGAGTTTCTCCACCTTGCCGCCGGTCAGCAGCTGCGCGCCTTCGCCCTTGGCGATTTCCAGGTACGAGAGGATCTTGTCGAACTGCTGCTCGGACGCCTGGGCGCCGACCATGGTGTCGGTGTCCAGCGGGTCGCCGCGCTTGATCTGCTCGACCTTTTTCATCACCACTTGCATGAACTCGTCGTAGATCGACTCTTCCACCAGGGCGCGCGACGGGCAGGTGCAGACTTCACCCTGGTTGAAGAACGCCAGCACCAGGCCTTCGGCGGCCTTTTCGATGAAGCTCGGTTCGGCCTGCATGATGTCGGCGAAGAAGATGTTCGGCGACTTGCCGCCCAGTTCCACGGTAGACGGGATGATGTTCTCGGCGGCGCATTTCATGATGTGCGAGCCCACCGGCGTCGAACCGGTGAAGGCGATCTTGGCGATGCGCTTGCTGGTGGCCAGGGCTTCGCCGGCTTCTTTGCCGAAGCCTTGCACCACGTTGAGCACGCCCGGCGGCAGCAGGTCGCCGATCAGCTCCATCAGCACGCAGATGCCCAACGGAGTCTGCTCGGCCGGCTTGAGTACCACGCAGTTGCCGGCGGCCAGGGCCGGGGCGAGTTTCCAGGCGGCCATCAACAGCGGGAAGTTCCACGGGATGATCTGCCCGACCACGCCCAGCGGTTCGTGAATGTGATAGGCCACGGTGTTGCCGTCGATTTCCGCGGCGCTGCCTTCCTGGGCCCGCAGGCAGCCAGCGAAGTAGCGGAAGTGGTCGGCGGCCAGGGGAATGTCGGCGTTGAGGGTTTCCCGCACGGCCTTGCCGTTGTCCCAGGTTTCGGTGACGGCCAGCAGTTCGAGGTTCTGCTCAATGCGGTCGGCGATTTTCAGCAGGATCAGCGAGCGGGCCTGTGCCGAGGTGGCACCCCAGGCATCGGCGGCGGCATGGGCGGCGTCCAGGGCTTTCTCGATGTCTTCGGCGGTGGAACGCGGGAACTCGGCGATCGGTTGGCCGTTTACTGGCGAGGTATTGGTGAAGTACTGACCTTTGACAGGCGCGACGAATTCGCCGCCGATGTAGTTACCGTATTTGCTCTTGAACGAAACGATAGCGCCTTCAGTACCGGGGTGTGCATAACGCATGGTGGGTATCTCCTGGCTTTTGTGCTTATAGGGGAGGACGCGCTGTTGCGCTTGTAAAAGCGTAGAGCAAAGCCCGGGCCACTGCGTTGCAGGCCAGAAAAATCAAGGGTTTACGAATGTTTCAGCGGCTGCGTACCGGGCGTATGTGGCAGTTGTGGCACAGGCCGGGTGACACTTTGTACCGCTTGTGGCACAGCCTGTGGCTCATTGGTCGAAGCAGCATTGCAATGCATCCATGGCTGGAGGATGCTGGTGGGCCGCGAGGATCTGAAGAACTCTTCTGTAGCCGCTGCCGCAGGCTGCGAACGACCGCGAAGCGGGCGCTGCTCTTCAGATCGCGGAAGCCCCTGCGGGGCTTGGCGCAACCTGCGGCAGCGGCTACAGGTGGGTGCCTTCTGAGCGGTCAGCGCAGCAGGAGAACAATAAGAAATGCACAGCAATCACCTCACCCGGCACGCCCAGCAAGTGCTGACCGTGACCCAAGGCAAGGCCCATCTGCAGGGGCCCGGCAGCGATCCTTCCATCGCCCGCTCCTGGCTGCGTTGCCTGGAGGACTATCACCTCGACCCGGCCCTGAGCATGGCGCCCACCGTGCTCGAGCACGGTCGTCTGCTGGAAAGCCGCGAACGCCTGCAGCAGGTGCTGCAGATCGCCGGCAACGAGATGACCAGCCTGCACCAGCAGCTGTCCGGCGCCGGCCATGCGGTGCTGCTGACCGACGCCCGGGGGGTGATCCTCAACTGCGTCACCGCGCCCGCCGAGCGCAAGATTTTCGAACGCGCCGGGCTCTGGCTCGGTGCCGACTGGAGCGAGGCCTGCGAGGGCACCAACGGTATCGGCACCTGCCTGGTGGAGCGCCAGTCCCTGACCATCCACCAGGACGAACATTTCCGTGGCCGTCATACCGGCCTGACTTGCTCGGCCAGCCCGGTGTTCGACCCTCACGGTGAACTGCTGGCGGTGCTCGATGTTTCCTCGGCGCGCCCGGATGTGTCGCGCCAGAGCCAGTTCCACACCATGGCTCTGGTCAATCTCTCGGCGAAGATGATCGAGAGCTGCTATTTCCTGCGCTATTTCGACAATCAATGGTTGCTGCGTTTTCACCTGCAGGCCGAGTCCGTCGGCTTGTTCAGCGAAGGCTTGCTGGCATTCGACGGAGAAGGGCGGATCAGCGCGGTGAACCAGAGCGCCTTGAACCTGCTGGGGCATATTCGCGGTGGCTTGCTGGGCAAACCGGTGGAAGCCTTTTTCGACTGCTCGCTGGACGAGTTGCTGGGTCGCGCCAGTGTCAATGCCAGCGCCAGCTGGCCGCTGCGCACTCGTGATGGGCGGCATCTGTTCGCGGTGTTGCGTGGCCAGCCGCGCAGCGTGCCGCAACCGCTGCCGCCGAGGGCGGTGCTGGAGCGTCCGCGCCTGCCCGAGATCTGCCTGGGCGATGCGGCCCTGCAAGATGACTTCCGTAAATCCTTGCGCGTGTTCGAGCGCGATGTGCCGCTGCTGATCAACGGCGAAACCGGCTCCGGCAAGGAGGCGTTCGCCAAGGCGGTGCACCATGCCAGCCAGCGGGCGGAGAAAGCCTTCGTTGCCTTGAACTGCGCGGCCATTCCCGAAAGCCTGATCGAAAGCGAGTTGTTCGGTTATCGCGGCGGCACCTTCACCGGGGCACGCAAGGAAGGCATGCGCGGCAAGTTGCAGCAGGCCGATGGTGGCACGCTGTTCCTCGATGAAATCGGCGATATGCCGCTGGCTTTGCAGACCCGCCTGTTGCGGGTGCTGGAGGACCGAATGGTGGTGCCTATCGGCGGCGAGCCGCAGGCGGTCAACGTGCGCATCATCAGCGCCACTCACCGGGACCTGCTGGAGCGGGTGCGGGATGGCAGCTTCCGCGAGGATTTGTATTACCGGCTCAATGGCCTGGAAATCAGCTTGCCGGCGCTGCGCGAGCGCAGCGACAAATCCCAGCTGCTGGATTTTCTCCTGGCGCAAGAGGCCGGCGACCAGCAGGTCTCGCTCGACGGCCCGGCACGCCAGGCCCTGCTGGACTTCCACTGGCCAGGCAACGTGCGGCAACTGCGCAACGTATTGCGCACCCTGGCGGCGCTCTGCGACGACGGACGCATCGGCCTGGAGGATGTGCCGGCGATGATTCGCCAGGGCCGCCCGGCACCGATGCCGACAGCTGCCGAGGAGGCGGGCGGATACCCGTTGGACGATGCCGAACGCCTGGCCTTGCTCAATGCGCTGGAACAACAGCGCTGGCATATGACCCACACCGCCGAGCAGCTGGGGGTGAGCCGCAACACCCTCTATAGAAAGCTGCGCAAGCATGGGATCGCGCGCTAGGCGCGGTGCCGGGTTATCGTTCATCGCGAGCAAGCTTCGCTCCTACAAAGCAGTGCGCACCTGTAGCAGCGAAGCTTGCTCGCGATAGGCGGCGCGGCCGCCGATACGTCGGTAACCGCAGTCCAAGGCTCCAGCCGCGTTCGAGCGATTCCCCGGCAAAAGCCCCACAGAACTGGTCACAACCTCCGGCAGCGACAACAGCCTGTTCCCCCATCAGCTAAAGAGTGCGATTTGCAGCCCTCTACGCTAACCTGCCTCGATGTTTTACGAGGCCTTCTATGCACATTCATATTCTCGGTATTTGCGGCACCTTCATGGGCTCGATGGCGGTTCTGGCCAAAGAACTGGGCCATCATGTCACCGGCTCCGATGCCAACGTCTACCCACCCATGAGCACCCAGCTCGAAGCTCAGGGCATCGAGTTGACCCAGGGCTACGACCCGGCTCAGCTTGACCCGGCACCGGACCTAGTGGTGATCGGCAATGCCATGTCCCGCGGCAACCCAGCGGTGGAATATGTGCTGAACAAGGGCCTGCCCTATGTTTCCGGCCCGCAATGGCTGGCCGACCATGTGCTGCAAGGCCGTTGGGTGCTGGCGGTGGCCGGCACGCACGGCAAGACCACCACCAGCAGCATGCTGGCCTGGGTGCTGGAGCATGCGGGCATGAGCCCGGGCTTCCTGATCGGTGGCGTGCCGCAGAATTTCTCGGTGTCGGCCCGCCTGGGCGGCACGCCGTTCTTCGTGATCGAGGCCGATGAATACGACAGCGCCTTCTTCGACAAGCGCTCGAAGTTCGTGCACTACCGTCCGCGCACGGCGATCCTGAACAATCTCGAGTTCGATCACGCAGACATCTTCCCAGATCTGCCGGCGATCGAGCGGCAGTTCCACCACTTGGTGCGGACCATCCCGAGCGAAGGCCTGGTCATCCACCCGACCACCGAGCCGGCCCTTCAACGGGTGATCGACATGGGCTGCTGGACCCCGGTGCAAACCACCGGAGCGGGTGGCCAATGGCAGGTCAAGCTACTCAGCGAAGACGGCTCGAAGTTCGAAGTAATGTTCGAAGGCGAGGCCCAAGGCGTGGTCGAGTGGGACCTGACCGGCCAGCACAACGTCGCCAACGCCCTGGCCACCCTGGCCGCGGCGCGCCATGTCGGCGTGGTGCCGGCCATGGGCATCGCTGCGCTGAGCGCGTTCAAGAGCGTCAAGCGGCGGATGGAGAAGGTGGCTGAAGTCCATGGCATCACCATCTACGACGACTTCGCTCACCACCCGACCGCCATCGCCACCACCCTGGATGGCCTGCGCAAGCGCATCGGCGATGCGCCATTGATCGCTATCATCGAGCCGCGCTCCAACTCCATGAAGCTCGGCGCCCACCGTGACGGGCTGCCGGAAAGCGTCAACCAGGCCGATCAGGTGGTCTGGTACGCGCCGGCCAATCTCGGCTGGGACCTGGGCGCCACCGCCGCGCTGTGCAGCGTGCCGTCGATTGTCAGCGACTCCCTGGAAGGCATCATCGAGCGGGTGAAAAGCCAGGCCAAGCCGGGCACCCACGTGGTGATCATGAGCAACGGCGGCTTCGGCGGCCTGCACGGCAAGCTGGCCGAGGCACTGCGATGAACAACGGCCCGGAACGCATCACCCTGGCGATGACCGGCGCCTCGGGCGCCCAGTACGGCCTGCGCCTGCTCGATTGCCTGGTGCGCGAAGATCGTGAAGTGCACTTCCTGATCTCCAAGGCCGCGCAGTTGGTGATGGCGACCGAGACCGACGTGACCCTGCCGTCCAAGCCGCAGACCATGCAGGCCTTCCTCACCGAGTACACCGGTGCGGCAGCCGGGCAGATCCGCGTGTATGGCAAGGAAGACTGGATGTCGCCGGTGGCCTCGGGCTCCGGTTCGCCGGCGGCGATGGTGGTGGTGCCTTGCTCCACCGGTACCTTGTCGGCCATCGCCACGGGCGCCTGCAACAACCTGATCGAACGGGCGGCGGACGTCACCCTGAAGGAACGCCGCCAGTTGATCCTGGTACCGCGCGAGGCGCCTTACTCGAGCATTCACCTGGAAAACATGCTCAAGCTGTCGAACATGGGCGTGACCATTCTGCCGGCCTCTCCGGGGTTCTATCACCAGCCGCAGACCATCGACGACCTGGTGGATTTTGTCGTGGCGCGGATTCTCAACCTGTTGAACATCCCGCAAGACATGTTGCCGCGGTGGGGCGAGCATCACCTGAGCAGCGATGAGTAAGTCGCTGCTGATCCTGCTGGTCGCCCTGCAACTGGGCGGCTGCGCCACGGCACGCACGCTGAACGCGGCCAAGCCGGGCGCACCGGTGGTGTATTCCGGGACGCGCCTGGATCTGTATGTGATGCAGGGCGGTTGTTGCCCGATGGATCGCTTCGGTGCCGAAGCACCGAGCTATCCGGGGGTCGATCTGCCGGCCAGCGCCTTGCTCGACACGCTGCTGTTGCCGCTGTCGGTGCTGACGGTATTGGGGGTTGGTTTCCAGGCTACAGGCGGGTTGTAACCTTGTAGCCGCTGCCGCAGGCTGCGATCGGTCGCGCAGCGGCCGTAGAGGCGGGCGGCGCGGTAGAGCAGGCGAGCCGCGTATTCAGGATTGCGCCTGCTGCGCAGTCGATCGCAGCCTGCGGCAGCGGCTACAGGCGCGATCCATGGCGTTTATTTGCCCAGCTTGCGCAATTCGTCGGACTCGACGATCCGCACGCCATCCT
>NZ_JBWKVU010000020.1:0-108832 GCF_059421865.1 Pseudomonas sp. GW821-FHT02B10
GGCCTCCAGAATAAAACACCCTGCGAAAGCGTAGCCCTCGCAGGGTGTGGGGGTGACCATCTCATTACCGGACACCCCTTTAGGCGAGAATGCTCGCCGGATAGATGTGTCTGATGACCAAGCAACGTCGTTCATTTTTCGCACCGGCAGTTGAAGCATTGCCACCGCCCCCCGATCTGGCGACCGCCGTCGGGGAGCGCTGCCTTTTCTTCAGCCGTGCCGCCAGAACTTTGGTTGTCATTCATCGATGGCAGGACTCGGCCAGAATCGGTCCTTCAAGGCGTCTACAAAAAAGGGACGATTCACAGGACCAGCAAGACTAAAGCTTGCCGTCTTTGGGAGGGATTGGCGTTGGTAGCTCCCCAATCCCGACCTTTCTGTCAATTGTCCGCGGACAATGGCGGGGTGCGAGGCGGGATCATGCGCTTCGTACCAGTCGACTCAAATGCTGAAGCCAAACGCAGCAGCGTCGAGTCGTCATAGGCACGGCCGGCAAAGGTCAGTCCAACCGGCATGCCGATGTCCGGCATGACGCCCATAGGCACTGTGACGGTGGGCACGCCCAGGTGCCGGATGGCGAGGTTGCCGTTGGCGACCCAGACGCCATTGCTCCAGGCGATGTCCGCTGAATGCGGATCGACGTCGGCATTCGCCGGGCCGACGTCGGCCACGGTGGGGAAGATCACCGCATCAAGGCCGAGCCGATCCATCCAGTCTTCAAGGTCGATCCGGCGCGTCTGCTCAAGCCCTCGGAGTCCGCCAGCAAGAGTGGCGATCTGATCCCAAGGGGTAATGCCTCGCTCGGCTATCTGCACGTACTCGCTCATGTCAATGGCAAAGGCACCCTGTTGACAGGGCAGAGCGCCTGGATCGTGTGGAAAAATCTGCGGCCCGTCGACGTCGACCAGACGGTGCAATTTCGGATCGTTGTTGGCCCGCAGAAAGTCATCGAAGGCCCAGGCCGAAAGCTCCCACAATTCATGGTGCTGGAACTCTTCAGGCACTAGTGCGCGATGGAACACCTTTGACGCGCCAGGGCGATCACCCTCGTAGTTGGAGACCAGAGGAAAGTCGACATCAAGTACTTCTGCACCCGCGGCTTCGAGTGCCTGGCGAGCTTGTTCCCAAAGGCCGATCACCGAAGGGCGGGTGTCGATGCGCTGACCGGTCGGGCCTCCGATCCCCGGCGCCTCGCTGGTGCCCGCGTCAGGGTCGGCGTTGATGTACATGCGAGGTACGCCGAAGCGCTTTCCAGCGAGTGCTCCACTGTTTGCCGCCAGTGACACATAGGAGGCTGGACGCACCGAAGCCACGCTCGGGATCGGCACCCAGGGCTGCATCCGCCACAGATCGCCACGGGTGTCGGGGTCTTCGGCCACCACCACGTCGAGCACCTCAAGGAGGTCCCCCATGGTTCTGGCATACGGTACGACAACGTCCATCGTCGGTACCAATGGCCAGTTGCCTCGCACCGAAATCACCCCGCGCGAAGGGGTATAGGCACACAAACCGTTGTTCGAGGCAGGCCCCCGGCCGCTCGACCAGGTTTCTTCCGCCAGGCCGAAGGCGGCGAAGCTGGCGGCGGTGGCGGTACCTGCGCCGTTCGACGAGCCCGAGGCGAAGGGCGCGGTGAGGTAGGCGGCGTTGTACGGGCTTTCCGCGCGGCCATAGGCCCCGCGCTGCATGCCGCCGTTAGCCATGGGCGGCATATTGGTCTTGCCCAGGCAGATCGCCCCGGCGGCGCGCAGGCGTTCGATAGTGAACGCATCACGATAAGCGATCAGCTCTTTAAAGGCTGGGCTACCAGACGCCGCGGTGAGTCCCTTGACCAGATAACTGTCCTTGGCGGTGTAAGGGATGCCATCGAGCGGTCCCAGCGTCTGACCCGTGGCCCGACGGGCATCGGAGGCTTGTGCTTCCTTGAGCGCCTCAGGGTTGCGGACCACCACCGCGTTGAGGGCGGTAGGCGTATCGGGGCCGTCGTAGGCATCGATCCTGGCGAGATAGGCCTGGACCAGTTCGACCGCCGTGGTCTGGCCTGATTCGAGCGCGGCGCGCAGTTGGGCAATGGAAACCTCGGTGACCTCGATCATGCTGTTGCCGCCGACTGCTGATGGTTGAACAGGCGATTGTTTCCATCACGCTGGAGCTCGGACTTAAGGGCATCACTAAACTCAAAATGGACTTTCATAGTGGTTCTCGTTGCACTGAATTATGCGGCAGGTTCGGGACTTGCAACCTGTGGGTTCTATTTGGCAATCAGCAGAAGAGGCGAACTTGATGTAAAGATTCGTACGCCGTCGGCGGCGTCCGACCGAACAGCGACGGTCTGAATCAGACCGTCGCTGAACTAATCCAGACCTCTGATCGGGCGCCCCCCGGGGCCCTTTAGCAACTGTGGCTTCGGCAACGGCTATAGAGTCTGTGCCAAGCCTCGATCTTGTCGGGCTCAGACACCTGACTTGATTCTTGTCCAGGCCCGGGTTCGTGCACGCTCCGCCTCACGGGGCAGCGGTTTCACGCTGTAGAGCGTTTTCATGGTCGCTTCGGTCGGGTACAGGTTCGGGTTGTTGCGGATTGCCGGGTCAACCAGTTCAGTGGCGTCCTTGTTCGGGTTCGGGTAGCCGACAAAGTCGCTGATTGGCGCGATGACTTTCGGTTCCAACAAGTAGTTGATGAAGGCGTAGGCGTCTTCCGGATTTTTCGCTGATTTCGGGATCGAGAGCATGTCAAACCAGACGGGTGCGCCTTCCTTGGGCAGGCGCATGTCGACCACCACGCCATTCTTGGCGTCCTTGGCACGGTTGTTGGCCTGGAAGAAGCTACCGGAGTAACCGACTGCGACACAGATATCGCCGTTGGCGATATCGGCCATGTACTTGGACGAGTGGAAGTAGGTGATAAACGGACGGATCTTCATCAACAGTTCTTCAGCCTTGGTGTAGTCCGCCGGGTTGGCGCTGTTGGGGTCCAGGCCGAGGTGTCGCAGGGCCAACGGCAGAATCTCCGACGGCGAGTCGAGCAGGGCCACGCCGCACTGCTTGAGCTTGCTGATGTTCTCTTCCTTGAAGATCAGGTCCCAGCTGTCCACCGGTGCGTTATCCCCCAGCGCGGCTTTGACTTTTGCCGGGTTGAAACCTATCAGGACGGTGCCGTACATATAGGGCACACCGAATTTATTGCCCGGGTCGTTGTCTTCGACCAGCTTCATCAGATTGGGATCGAGGTGTTTCCAGTTTGGCAGCTTGCTGCGGTCCAGTGGCTGGAACACTCCCGCCGCGATCTCTTTAGCGAAGAACATGTCGCCCGGGTTCACCACGTCATAACCGGAGTTGCCGGTGAGCAGCTTGGCTTCCAGGGTTTCGTTGGTGTCGTAGACGTCGTAGACCAGTTTGGTCTGCGTGTTCTGGGCCTTGAAATCTTCCAGGGCCTTGGGGGTGATGTAGTCGAACCAGTTATAGACCCGCAAGGTGCGATCTTCGGCGTGGGCGAGAGAGCTGAGCAGGCCGAGCCCGCAAAGGACTTTGCCAAGCAAGCGAATGGGGCTGTTCTTGATCAATTTTAATCCAACCTTTGTAGGAACTATGTTTAAACGCAAACATGCGTTAGATAAGTATTTTCTGGATGTCGAAAGTGTGTTCATACACAGCACTCTTCTTTCGGAACTGACAACAAGGGGTCTTGACGTTCTGTCAGCAAATTGGCAATCCATTCGCGTTGATGGGGTCGTAGCGTTTCTCCTGTCATACCCTGCATATCAGCAAGATTGGGATCGGTAATGGCAGTGGACTGCTCGCTCGATGTCTCAATAACGGCTAGGCCCATGTAAGGCACGATGGATAGAACCGCTCTTCATTGCACAAACACTCGCCGAACTGCCATCAAATCGACCAAAAAAAGTGATGAGCGAGTCAGTAGGGTAGGAGCAAGGGCAGGAGGGGGGAATGCCTCTATTGGGGTAGGTGAGCTCTTTGGCGTAGCCGCATTCCTCAACCATGACCATGGTCATCTCCAGCTACTGCGCCCTGTGCAGCGATGAGCCGCTCGATGCGGTTCCGCATCGGGCGGATGTACGTCGTATCTTGAGCTTTCTACTGCCTGGAATGCAGTAGTCCGAAATAAGCTCCCGGGGTAACAAAGTCCTGGTCGACGTCCTTGGCGACCAGGGCGATTTATTACGAAATAGCCAGGCTGCTCTTGGCGGTGCTTTTCGTCTGAGGGGAGTCAATGAAGAGGTAGAGCTCATTCACCCTCTGGCGCTCTGCAGCAGTGGCGGGGAAGAGCAGGGTGATGGTTACGTACACCGCGAAGTTCACAGCTAAAGCAACCACACCCGAGGTCAAGCCCCCCAGTTGAGGCAGGGAGGTCGGAAAATACCACTGTAGAACCCCGGCACACACGAATCCGCTGATCATCGAGCAGACCGCGGCTGCAGCCGTTCCACGTTTCCAGAAGATCCCGAGGAAAATGGTTGGAGCCAGTTGGACTATGCCCTGGTACGAGGTCATTGCAAGAGTGATCAGGTGGCTGGATTTAGTGGTTGATACCGCGAAGACTGCTGCAAGGATGGTCAGTATTGCTACGGTCAATTGTCCAATGCGGTGGTTCTCAATCCGACGTTCCTGCAGTACCCCAACGATGTCATTCGCTGTCTGTGCGCCGAGTGCTTGCAGATTGGCGCCGACGTTACCCATGGTTGCTGCTACCACGCAGATGCCGGCCAGCGTCACCACAAGCACCCCACCGACTTCAGCTGCAATGAACCATACGGCGTCCGGAGACTCTTGAACCCCGGGAAGCGTCGAGGCGCTCAAGGCCAGCAGAGTGATCGAGGTGCCGAATATAAGCAGAATGGGTGCGACCTGAACTGCTGACTTCTGGATTGTCCTGGTGCTACGAGAAGCAAAGAGCCTGACGAAGATGTCCGGCCAGCACCATCCACCCAAAGCACCAGTGACGATCAAGGAGAACAGGTACAGAGGCCCGAGCTCGCTACCAGGGCCTGGAATGGTGAACATGCTGGAATTGGATTGCCCGAATCCATGTCCATTGGTGGTCAGCCAGACCAGCAGACCGAGCGCGATAAGTGTCCCGATCAGGTAGGCTGCGATTCCTTGGATCATGTCGCTGACGATGACGCCCCGGGCGCCGAAGCGGATGGTCCAGATTTGACGAGCGACAATCAGGCCGATACCGATGAAGACTGCAGTGGTAGCACTGACAGCACCGAACGATAAGTGGGTGAAAACAAGTGTCAGAGATTGCATGCCCAGCACGATCCACGGGAAGGACGCGATGATGCCTATCGCCGCGGCGACCACCCGCACGGTCTTTGAGTTGTAGCGCAGGCCGAGAAGGTCAGCTTGCGTGCGAAGGTCAAACGCTTTGCCCCACATGTGTACTGGCTTGGCCAGGAGGAACATGAGCACTACCGCGAGAAGCGAGTAGGGGACGTAGTAGAACCCGATGATTCCCGAGGACGCCGCGAAGCCCGCGAAAGAGATGAAAATGGTCCCCGGAAGCCAGGTGTTCACGAACGCCATGGTTGAGTAGAAGCTACCGAAGGAACGTCCACCCGTTGCGTATTCGCTGAAACTGCCCGATCCATCAGTTTTGTGGCTCTTTTCCAGAGCATAAATAATGATCAGGAAGAAAATTAACACCCCGCCGTAGCCAATGAGCATCTGCATTTTATTCACCCTCTTGTTTTGAGCATGCCGCGATCAGCGGAAGAGACAGTGCCACGAACAAGCTTGATCCCAGGAAGTAAGTAAGGGTTTGCGTGGGTGATCCGTTTGCGAAGTGCCAATGCAACGGCGCTGCCAGCATCAGAAGAAAGTCCGCGAACACGATGAGTTTTATCAAGAGTGGTTGTGATGTGTTTGCATCACGCTCGGCAATACGTTGCGACATGGCAAGACCTTAGGCTTATTGTTTGAATGGACTGAAATGTGTCGATTACATATTTTGCGAGTGTCAGCGACTGCGTGCTGCTTGGGCAGGAGATTGCAGTAGCTTGCTGATCTCCATGAGATGTTCGCGCTGGTAGCTCTGTGTCTCCTGGCCGAAAAGCCCCTTCATGTCATCGAGGTTGGGGTCTGAAATAGCGGTTTTGATACCGCTCAAGGTCTCGATAACTGCAAGCCCCATGTAAGGAACAGTGTTCTGCTCATAGCCACCCTCGTGGCACATCACCAACTTTCCTTTGCATGAAATATCCGCGGCCTCCATCACTCTTTGTGTCAAGTCTCGGAAGCTATCGCTATGGAGCAACATTCGACCCAAGGGGTCGTAAGCTCCGGCATCGAAGCCGCAGGAGACGATGATCAGCTGTGGGTCGAATTCCCTGAGCGCCGGCACGATGAGTGTGTCCATCGCTCCCAGATAAGCTCCGTGACCGGAACCTGGAAGCATGGGGATATTCAGGTTGTAGCCAGCTCCTGCGCCAAGGCCACGCTCCTCGGCACACCCACTGTCACTGGGGTAATTTCCCTTTTGGTGAATGGAGATCGTCAGTACCTTGGACGATTCCCAGAAGATGTCTTGCGCGCCATTACCGTGGTGGACATCCCAATCCACGATGGCGACGCGTTCCAGGCCATGCTTTTCGATTGCATGTTTAGCGGCAAGAGATCCGTTTGCGAACAGGCAGAAGCCCATCGCGGCATCGGCAACAGCATGGTGCCCTGGTGGGCGAACCAGTGCGTAGGCGTTTTTCACATCCCCACGCATCACTGCATCTACGGCCTCAACGACGCCGCCCGCGGACAGCGCCGCGATCTCATAGCTACCTGCGCCAAAGGGCGTGTTGGCGCTGAAGGCTCCACCCCCGGCCTTTGACAGGGCCTCAAGCTCATCCAGGTAGGCAGCCGAATGAACCCTTTCGAGTTCATCTCGGCGTAACGCTCGGGGGCGAATGTGAAGCAAATCGTCCGTGATGCCACTGACATCCAAAAGATTTTTGAAGCGTCGTTTCGTTTCCGCTTCTTCGAATGGAGTACCAGGCTGGATCGTCAGCCCTGGTTTGTAGATTCCGGCATGACACCCCGTCGAATGCCACATGAATAGCTCATGCCAAACGAACCCAGTACCCATTTTCTACCTCGTCATCAAATCTGTTATTAGAGTTGCAATGGATTTGCCTCATCAGCTTATGCCCTGGGAGCAGGGGGGAATATGCCGCTATAGGGGTAGACGGGGGGATTGGGGGGAAGCATGCGGCCAGGGTGTGTTTCCACTGCACACGCTTTGCCTGGTTTTTTAGAGGCACTGCGCCTCACGAACTTGAGTTCGATGAGGCGCGTGAGTGATCAGAAGAGGTAGGTGGCGTAGACCTGAAGGGCAGAGAAATCCTTATCTCCAAACACTTCCTTGGCCGCCGTCTTCGGCTTTACCTGGTTGTACGACAGAGTGATGTAGGCGTTCTTCGTAAGGGCAAGGTCAGCGAAAATAGCGGCTTCGTCTGCAAACTCTTTGCTGCTTACAGCAGTGCCGTAATAATTGCTTTTGTCCAGGTCGAAGTCGTAATACGCGGCACCCAGGGTCACCTCGGGCGTTATAGGGAATGCTGCCTTCCACATTCCAACCACTTCATTGCTGTTGTTTAGCAAGTAGTTGCCAGTGATGTCACCGATTACCCAAGCACCGCGATCCATGTAGCCTTTGGCCAGAGGATCCCAGCTTTCTCGCTTTCCGTCGGTAGGGTCGTCATCTCCAGAAAACGCCGCATAGCGGTAAGTGATCTGTGGTGTTACGGGCAAAGCAGAGAAGGTGTATGCAGCCTGGGCATACCAAGCGTTCCCTTTGAACTCGACGCCTTCACCGCTTCCACGTTGGACTGCGTATTCAGCGTCGAGCGTCAGATCATCAATGCCTGGCACCTTCATTGACAGCAGTCTGAAGTCGTAGACGTTCATGCCGTTCTTCGGCGCGGTGCGCTGGAAGTTTGCGTCGGTATCGCTCACATGGATGTACGCCGCGCCCACCTTGCCGTAGGTGGATTGGTAATCCATGTTGATGCCAGACAGCTTTTGATGCCCCATGTGCTTATCGGTCGTAACGGTAAATGCTTCTGCTGAGAAAGCTGATTTGCCCGCATAACGAAGGATGATCGTGTCTTCAAACGCTCGGCGCGGGTCTCCCCAGTACGTTCCTTCGTCGAGCATCCCCAGATGCCCATCCGCGATGATGAAACCGTTGCCGATCACGTAGCCTTGGCGGCCTGCGCTTATGCTCAGGTCTTTGTACTGGGCGCCTAGATAAAGATCTTCCCAGCTGGTCTTGCCATCTCCCCCACGCGTGTATCCGCCGGCATCGCCGTCGCCACCGGTGTGGGTTGTGATGAATGATAGGCCCGAGAAAAATTTCACGGAATCATTCAGGTCGTATTTAAGTTCAAGTTTTGGTTTCAGGAATGCTTCAAACCAGTCTGCACGATCTCCGTGATTCTCTCCGTTACGGAAGTCAATCTGGCCAAGACCAAAGTTGACTCCTTTTGTCGAGAGTGCCGCTCCGCCTACCAACACGCTGGTGCTGCCACTCAGGTCGCCGTAAGTAAAGTTGTATTCGGCTTTCGCTACTGGAAGTTGTGTTACCGCTATAGCGGTAAGCGTGACGCCACTGATATTTTTGAAAAAACTTGGCCACAGCCTGCTGCTGTTCCCCATAACACTCTCCGAACTTTTGTTGGATGGGTAGCAATACCCTTTTTATGAGAAGTGCGAGGCGACCGTTAACGCTATGTTTCAAGCCCTAGCATCTGCGAATAGCAGTTTCCTCCTTGGCGGTCGCACTAAATAACCTTACTGGAGCGATCTGGTAGGAGGACATACCCCTATCGGGGCACTTTGCTGGAAAAAGCCTCAGTTTGCGTCGGGCACTCGGGAACCCTTCAACGACTGCATTCAAGCAAGTTGATTGAAGACGGTTATTTCAACTAACCACGGCATCTACATAGGAACAATCTACACCGCTTGATGCCTCATGACTTCTATCGAGTCGGCGATGGCGCCTGCCATGAGCAGACGGTGTGAGGGGTAAGTTCAAGGGGAAGGATGGCCTCTACCACGTACCAGGGCCCGTGTATTCGGGAAGCTTGGTACCGCCCTTCAAGGCAGCGCGGCGGGCGAGGCCAGAGGAGAGTATCGACCTGGGTGGCTTGCGGGTCCGCTTGCTGAGCGTACCAGGACAGATCAAGGACGAAGTGGCTTTGTGCGATGAGGCACAGGGCAGCCTACTGGCTGGTGAGCAAGCGCTATCGGCAGCAGAAATCGGGTCGTTAGCGCTCGCTCCATCAAGCCACGTGTTTGGCGTTTCCCACGTAAGGGGAGGGAAGTACCGTCGCGGCAAACAGGCTGCACAGTTGCAGTTCAGTATTGACGCCCAGCTTGGCATAAATGTTTCTGCGATGGACCTTGACGGTCTGTGCACTGATCTCCAGCAAACGAGCAATTTCTTTGGTGCACTTGCCTTGTAGCATCCAACGAGTGATTTCCCGCTCCCGCACGGTCAGCAGATCCTCACCGAACCTGGCCAGACGTGTTTCGATAGAATGCGGCACAAGGTCTTGCTTCGCCGATCGCTGCTTCCAGAAATTTTTCAGCAAACACTCGATCAGTGGATAGACGCTGCTCAAGGTTGCCAGTTCGTCTTCATGGGCAACACCGCCACGTCGGCCAATCGACAGCACCAGTGATTGGCGGGGCGCCACTGGCAACAAGATATCGATCTCGTCATGCAGGTGTAGATCCTCATAGTAGGTTCGGTAGTACGCAGAGTTTTTCAGCGCGCAAGTACTTGCATTGATTTGAATCACGCTACCCGTGCCATCGTATCGAAGCTTATCCAGCAGCGGATCTTCTTTGTATGCCGATGCGAAGTAATTTTCGAAATACTGATAATGCCGATGCGCTGGGATGTCATGAGAAATGATTATTGGCAAATCGCTGCCATGATCGTACGCCTTGAGGATGAAAGTATCGTGTTCGATAAAATGTTTCATCGCATCGGAAAGCAATCCCGGAAGGCCATTCTCCAATTGTCTGTCAAACAGACTTGCAAGGACCATGTTCCAGTTCACAACTTCCTGGAGCGACAATATCTGATTGAGTGCCATGTTCAATACCGCTAGTTCGAGAACGATTGCAGGGAGGAATCAAGCAAAAAATACGCCAGAGGAGTTGTGTGCGGACCTTTGTGGACTGGACCACCAGTGTTGCACCATCAGGCAGGGGTCCTTGCTCACTCTGGGTCCAGCGAATCTGCCTAAATCACTTCAGGGCGTGTTGAAGACAGTGGGAATGGCTGTCCTGAATGTTACTCCACGTATCGCAGCTCTTTCTAAACAGTTGGAGAGTGTCTCGATTTTCCACACCGGTCAGTAGAGAGGCACTTCCGTTGCCGACTGGTAATGGGTTAATGACCTACCCCGATAGTTGTATGTACAGCCACCGGTCTACTTTTTACTCTTCTCTCAGTCCTGCTCCCAATGCCTGACCGTACTAGGTGTGGGGCGATTTAAATATGATTAAAGCCTTGATTTCTGCGAGGGACGCTATGGTTCCGCATGTAAGTCACTGCTCTTGTCTTTCCTGAAGGTAATAATTAGAAAGTTAGCTCGCTACTCATTTACACGTCATGGTGCCGTTGCTACAGACAACGCAAGCACCATGAAAAATGCTGGCAAACGTTTACCTTTCGGATGCGAGTGCGGCGCGGCTAAAGGCGTTTTTACATAAAGGCATCGCTTTACTTGAATCTAAAATCCCGACGTAAGAACGCCCTTGGTCGAAAGCGCTTCAAGCTAGTGCTTGGGAAATTTCCTACAAGTTGCCGGGATAAATCCTTCGCTTCCAGTGAAATGGAATTGCCAGAATTTTCCCCTCAAGTCATTGGCAGAGTAACTGGCGAGATGTGCTCCCCTAGCGTCCTGGTTTTAGAAGAACAATCGTTTCAGCGTGGCGCGTTAGTTACGGCTCTCCAGCATCTGGGTGTCGACGATATTTTGCAGGCGGATGACAGCGAGCGGGCCCTGACGCAAATATGCCGGGCGGGAGGCGTTGACATTGTGCTTTGTGACCTGAGCAATACGGCCGTCGACTGTCTGGACTTTCTGACCCAGGTCGCAGAGAACGGCATGGCTCGTGCTGTTGCGCTGTGCAGCGAGCTGAAGCCGGAATTGCGCCGTGCAGTCGAACAGATGACCTGCCTTTCGGGGTTGCAGATGCTCGGCGTCATGAGCAAACCCACGCAGCTGTATACATTGCAGGAAATCCTCAGTCGCTATTCTCGCCGGCGGCCGGCACCGGACGTCGAGTCGTCGCCTCACTCCAGGCTCCCGAGCGAGGAGGACGTGCGGCGGGGCCTGGCCCATAGGGAGTTCAAGGCCTGGTTCCAACCCAAGTTCGATTTGAAAACTTCCGCGGTGGCCGGGGCAGAGGCGCTGGTGCGTTGGCAGCACCCGGTCAGAGGCCTGTTGTTGCCCAAGGACTTTCTGGCGGCCGTATTGGCCTATGACCTGATCGACGAAATGCTCAAGCAGCTGCTGGAGCAAGGGATGAGTTTGCTGAATGCCTTGCGCCGATCCGGTCTGAGCCTGGAGTTGGCGTTCAACCTTCACGCCTCGCAATTGGCCCGCAACGACCTGATCGAGCACATTGAACATCTGTTGAAGCGTCACGGTTTCCCAGGATGGACGTTGTTGTTCGAAGTGGCTGAAAACGGCTTGCTGGATGTTCCTCGCACGACATGGGAAAACCTCCAACGCCTGCGCCTGCTGGGGTGCGGTCTGTCGATTGATGATTTCGGCATGGGCTTTTCATCGTTGACGTTGCTCAGCCAACTGCCGTTCAACCAGCTCAAGCTCGATGGCCAACTCGTCCGATCCATTGAGGACCCACGGACCCATGCGATGGTCACCAGCACCGTGGCACTGGCCCGCGCGCTGAACATGAGCCTGGTGATCGAAGGCGTCGGCAGCCACGTTATCCGCGACGGATTGGTGGAAATGGGGTGTTCATTTGGCCAGGGCTTCCACCTGGCGCGTCCGATGGAGGCCCAGAGGTTCCTGCGGTGGTTGCAGGAATCCGATTCACCCGTTTGAAAGCGTCAGTCTCGGTTCCTCAAACAACTCGATATAACTGCCTGATTACTGAGTGATCCGGGCGGCATAAACCGGTGATTTGTTCCATACTTTTTTGATGCATGGCCCATTTCGTCACTGGTATTTTCCTGTGCGTATTGCAGTGAGGTTCAAATGCATAAAGCGTTGATTGTAGACGATCATCCATTCATTCGGGCGACGGTGAAGGTGTTGCTTGAGCGTGAGCAATTCGAAGTCGTTGCCGAGGCCGACAATGGCGCCGATGCCGTGCAAATGGCTCGCAAGTATGAGCCGGAACTGATCCTGCTGGATATCGTCATGCCCAGCCTCGACGGTCTGGAAGTCATCAATCGGATCAGTGCTCTGAAACTGTCGAGCAAGATCCTGGTGTTGACCTCTCAGTCCGCGGCGTTTTATGCCATGCGCTGCATGAAAGCGGGCGCTGCCGGTTACATTTCGAAAACCGATGAATTGAGCGAACTGAGCAAAGCGATCAAGGCGCTGATGGCCGGCTATACCTTTTTTCCCAATCTTGCCGGAAACTCCGTGCGCCGCAGTGATATCGACTCCACCGAGCTGGAGATGATCCGCGGACTGTCTGATCGAGAATTGGTCATTTTGCAGCAACTTGCCCGGGGCCTGAGCAACAAGGAAATCGGTGATGCCATGTTGTTGAGTAACAAGACCGTCAGTACCTATAAAACCCGCCTCATTGAAAAACTCAATGTGAAGTCGGTGGTGTATCTGGCCGACTTTGCCAAGCGCAATAAC
Source organism: Pseudomonas sp. GW821-FHT02B10 (assembly GCF_059421865.1). Lineage (NCBI taxonomy): Bacteria > Pseudomonadati > Pseudomonadota > Gammaproteobacteria > Pseudomonadales > Pseudomonadaceae > Pseudomonas > Pseudomonas sp. GW821-FHT02B10. Next base: position 12,872 of record NZ_JBWKVU010000020.1, read on the forward strand.
CTGATTTAGATGAAAATTCTTCTGCGTTGCTTTGGGCTGACCGTCTGCCTGCTCGGTCAGTTGGGGAGTGTTTCGCCGGTACAGGCTGCGGTGCAAACCCTGAACCTCTTCGGTCGCTCGAACGGTGAACTGCCTGCGGTCGTTCTGGATGAAGCGGACTGGCGCTGGTTGCGCGATAAAGGATCACTGCGCCTGGGGGTATCGCTGCCGGACAGCGCGCCCTTCGGCATGATCACCGGGGGCCAGGATTACGAGGGCATCACGGCCGATTATGCCGCGCTGCTGGCCGGCATGTTGCACATCAGGATCGAAGTGCTTCGTTATGATTCCCGGGCCGAGGCGATGCAGGCGCTCAGGGACGGTGAGCTGGATCTGGTGGGCACCGTCAACAGTTTCGATGGGACAGATCCGGAGCTGGCGCTCACCAGTCCCTATGTGCAGGCACCGTCGGTGCTGGTGACGCGCTGTGGCACCAGCAAGGTGTTGGCGCCTGACCTGGCTGGCAATCGCCTTGCCGTCGTTGATCACGTTCAGCCGACGGATGCGGTCACCGCGAACTACCCCAAGGCAGCGCTACAGCTGCACCCATCGGCCCAGAGCGCGATCGGCGCCGTGGCATTCCATCAGGCGGATGCGTATCTGGGTGATGCCGTCAGTACCCATTATCTGGTCGGCAAATACTTCCACAATGACGTCTACCTGACGACGTTGTCGGGGGTGTTCAGCACACATTTCTCGTTCGCCCTGAATCAGCGCAACCGTCAGCTCCTGCAGATCATCAATGCGGCGCTGGAGGTGATCCCGATCAGCGATCGCATGACGATCCTGCGTCGGTGGGGAGCAGGGGACCTGAACGTTGCCGGCCTTGACCCGCTCCAGTTCACAGAAGCCGAACGACGCTGGATGCACAAGCACCCTCGACTGACAGTGGCCGTCAACGACGGTCTTCCGCCGGTCTCCTTTTTTGATGGGCAGGGTGAATTCCGGGGTATCGGCGCCGAGGTGCTGGCCAAGGTCAGCCAGCGCACCGGTCTGAAATTCGATGTCCTGCGCAGCAGCTCGATGGAGAAATTGATCGAGCAGGTCCGGGCCGGCAATGCGGATCTGATCGCGGCCTTCACCCCCAGCGCCGTCCGGGAAGGCGAGCTGCGGTTCACCCGGCCTTATCTGACCAGCCCGTTTGTCCTGATCACGCAGGAGGGGGTAGACAGACCGCAATCGCTGGAAGGCATGGTCGGCAAACGACTGGCGATGCGGCGCGGCAATGCGCTGAGTGAGTATATTCGTGGGACATTCCCGGGTATTCAACTGGTCGAGACAGCGACGTCGGCCGAAGCCTTGGCGTTGCTGGACAAAGGCGAAGCGGACGGTGCCCTCAATTCGCTGATCAACGGGCGCTACATGATTCTGCGGCAGTACCGCGACCGTCTGCGGGTGGCCAGTGTTGTCGGTCCTCTGTCGGCACCGACCGGGTTCGCCACCGATCGTGGGGCGCTGGAGCTGTACTCGATTCTGGACAAGGCCCTGCAAAGCATTCCTCCGGAAGAACTGGATGAACTGACGAGCCCTTGGCGCCACGACGTGGTGATCGATAACGACAGCTGGCTGCACCATCGCTCGGCGGTCATCCAGGGGTTTGTCATTTTCGCGCTGTTGCTGATTCTGGCGCTGGTCTGGATCGCTCATCTGCGCAAACTGGTGTCTATCCGTGTGAAGGCCGAACGGGCGCTCAACGATCAGATGGAGTTCATGAGGGCCTTGATCGATGGCACGCCCCATCCGATTTACGTGCGCGACCGCGAAGGGCGACTGATCAGCTGCAACTCGGCCTACCTGGACGCGCTGGGCCTGCCGCGCGAAGCCGTGATGGGCAAGCGTCTGATCGACAGCCCGGTGGTTGGGCGTTCCGATGCTCAGACGTTCCAGGCCGAATACGTCAAGGTCATGGAGAGCGGCACGCGATGGCTCCAGGATCGCACCTACATCCACACCGATGGCGTGGTGCACACGGTGTATCACTGGATGCTGCCGTATCACACCAGTGAAGGCGTGGTGATGGGCATCATTGCCGGCTGGATCGACATCAGCGACCGTCAGCGCCTGATGGAGCAATTGCAGAATGCCAAGAAAAGCGCCGACGACGCCAACCGGGCGAAAACCACCTTTCTGGCGACCATGAGCCATGAAATCCGCACGCCGATGAATGCCGTGATCGGCATGCTCGAACTGGCGATGAAGAAGGCCGATCAAGGCATCATGGACCGGTTCGCAATCGAAGTGGCCTCAGGTGCGGCCCGGGGGTTGCTGGATCTGATCGGCGACATTCTCGACATCGCACGAATCGAATCCGGCCGCCTGTCCCTGACCCCGGAACGGGCCAGCCTGCGTGAGTTGGTCGAATCGGTGGTGCGCATGTTCGAAGGTGTGGCGCGGCAGAAGGGGGTGCGGCTGTTGCTGGATTTCGACCTCAAGGCCAGTCGCGATGTCCTGATCGATCCCCTGCGTTTCAAACAGATCCTGTCCAACCTTCTGAGTAACGCGATCAAGTTCACTGATGAGGGCGAAGTGCGTTTGAGCGTTCAGACTGTACTCGGCGTGTGCGGCGAGCGCCTGGCGATTCATGTCCAGGTGAAGGATTCCGGCATCGGCATTTCGGCCGAAGATCAGGCGCTGTTGTTCAACCCGTTCGGCCAGGCCCGCAATAATCATCAGTCGGCGCGGGGTGGTTCGGGGTTGGGGCTGGTCATCAGCCGCACCTTGTGTGAAATGATGGACGGGCAATTGCACCTGACCAGCGTGCCGGGCAAGGGCACGCAGATTGATATCCGCCTTGATCTTCTGATCCTGCAACCTGTGCCCGCTGCCGAGTCGCCTGCGGCCGTGCTCACGGATCAGGCGAGTGTGCTGAATATTTTGGTGATCGACGATTACCCGGCCAACCGATTGCTGCTCTCTCAGCAACTGTCTTACCTCGGTCACAGCGTCAGCGACGCGGAGGACGGCGCCCATGGCCTGCGCGCCTGGCGCAATGGCCATTTCGATGTGGTGATCACCGACTGCAACATGCCGGTCATGAACGGTTATGAATTGACGCGGGCCATCCGTGACGAAGAAAAGTCCTCGGGGGCCGAGCCTTGCTTGATCCTCGGCCTGACCGCCAATGCTCAGCCAGAGGAAAGAGACCGCTGTCTGGCAGAGGGGATGGACGACTGCCTGTTCAAACCGATCAGCCTGGGTGACCTGAGTGCCCGACTTGCCTCGGTGCAGTCCGGAGTGGAGCCATCTACGCATGGCGCCCTGAGCCCTGTTGTCGAGGGCGAGATCAATCTGAGCAGCCTGCAGCAACTGACCCATGGTGATCACAACGCAATCAGGAAATTGCTGGGGAATCTGGCCAGCAGTAATGAAGAGGATATGTTGCGGCTCATCAAGCTGTTCGGCGAGCATGACTTGTCGGGGCTTTCCGGTCTGGCCCATCGGGTCAAGGGCGGGGCGCGGCTCATCAAGGCCGGCAGTCTGATCCTGTGCTGCGAGCAGTTGGAAACCGTCTGTATGGGGGCTGACTCTGCCGCCCTGACAGAAGCGGTGGATGCGTTGCAACAAGCGATGGAGCAATTGGCGCAGACGCTGGAGCGGCACATGGCTGATCCAGACGCTGTCGAGAGAGGGGCCGGCATCGCCGTCGATTAGACGCCGGTCGCGACTTTGGGAAAAGTCCTACATTGACAAGGAATTTTCCTAAAGATGCCCGCTGGCCAAGCCCGGACAATTGGCTCATTCCCTTTCTTGTGAGCTGCGTCCATGTCCATGCTCCCTTTGCGTATTCTGGTTCTTGGCGACACGGCATCCGGTGTATCAAGGGTGGCCAACAGGCTGCGACAAGCCGGTTGCCAGGAAGTTTTTGTTGCCACCGAGAGCGTGCAAGCCCTCGCGATCCTCGAACAGACCGGTCCAGTGGATATTACGCTGTGCGACTTGCGCATGGAGAATGCGGGCGTCCTGGACTTTCTGCAGGGGATGGACCGATTCGGGTGGTTGGCAGGATCGATCATCATCAGCAGCACGCTATTGGCCGATGCCAGCAGTGTGCTGGGGTCATTGGTTTCGCTGTTGGGCATGGCGCTGCTGGGCGATGTCAGCAAACCTTTGCAACCCGGGGCATTGCAGCTATTGCTGGCCAAGCACTTGAACGAGCCCATCAACGAATCGGGCGTGCTGCCTGTCGTACCGGCCACCGAAGAAGAGGTTCGTCGGGCGCTCGCCGGCCATCAGTTGCACACCTACTTTCAGCCCAAGTTCAATCTGCGGACGGGGGATGTATGCAGTATCGAAGCGCTGGCGCGCTGGCACCATCCCTTCAAAGGTGTCTTGCCGCCCTCGGTGTTCATGCCGGTTATCGAGCGTTGCGGATTGCTGGATGAGTTGCTGTTCCTTCAATTGGAACAAGGGCTGAAGCTCCAGCGCCAGGCACTCAATCAAGGGTTTGCCCTGAATGTCGCGTTCAATCTGCATGCGGGGCAACTGGTCAACCCGGACCTCACGGGCCGGATTCAGACCATATTGGCGGCTCATGATCTACCCGGTTCCGGGCTTACCTTCGAGTTGACAGAAACGGGGTTGCTCGAGGCACCGGCCATCAGCCTGGAAAGCCTGGTGCGCCTGCGAATGATGGGCTGCAGCCTGTCTATCGATGATTTCGGCGCCGGTTTTTCATCACTGCAGCGGCTGTGCCAGTTGCCGTTCAATGAAATAAAACTCGATGGCGAGTTCGTGCGTGGTCTCAAGCACGAGCCGCGCCGTCGCGCAGTTATCAGCAGCACATTGGCACTGGGCGAGGCGTTGGGCATGTCGGTGGTGGTCGAAGGGATCGAAACCGAAGAGCAGCGCAAAGTGCTGCTGGAACTGGGTTGTAAACAAGGGCAGGGCTACTTGTGCGCGCGGCCGATGTCGGCGGCCAGTTTGTTGAATTGGCTGGATCTTCAGCGGGGGGCAGAGGCCAGTTATTGAGCGGCTTATTCAAGTGCGCAATGAATGAGTTAATTCGGAAACGCATAACGCCAAAGACATTTATTGCATGTTCTTTGGCGTTTTTTTATGGGCGGATTTCTGATGTTCGTTAGCTAGGAAATTTCCTACAAACAGCAGGAAATTTCCTAGCTTAATCCGTAGGGACAGTCGAGAAAATACGCTCACTTGATTCCATTGTGCTGCTTGTTCGCTACGTGAAGCGAAGTTCGAGTCTTGTCGATTACTGACGGGATTCGATGCTTGCCGGCAAGGTCCTGGATCCGCAATCGAATTGAAGGCGAAAGTCATCACGCCATGGATGACGCGTATTTCGGAGGTTGGCTCTCGCCAAATTTACAAATGAACAAAATTTACTCTGTGGTTTGGAACGCTTCGATCGGTTGCTGGGTAGTTGCTTCGGAACTTGCCAGCAAGAAGACAAAGAGTGGGTCGGCGGGGCAGCGTAAGCGGGGGGTTAACCTACTTTTTGTACTGAAGGGGAAATCGCGAGCGTTGAGTGTGCTCGCGGTGGCTTTGAGTCTGACTGTTGGATGGTCTGAGCCAGGGTACGCATGGCTGTATTTTGCTAACAGTTCTGCTAGTTCCTGCACCGGCACCGCTACTGGTACCGTGGGTCGGACTGCCGTCTCGGGGGCAATTGTAGATCCGACTGCCGGCTCTGGCTCTTATATAAACGTTGCCGGTTGCAATTCATCCGCTGGATCCTTCGATGGAGCCACTATTTTTGGCAGCTTTTCTACCGTGACCGGGCTCGGTGGAACAGTAGTCGGATACTCTGCCAACGCCGTCAAATGGGCCACTGCGATAGGGTTGGAGTCCAATGCGTCGGGTACTGCAAGTATCGCTTTGGGTTACGGTAGCGTTGCGAATAAGACTAATAGCGTGGCCATCGGTGGTTCCGCCGGGACCGGCACTACTTCGCTTACAGTAGTACAGTCCACCACAGCGTCCGGCGCGGGTGCCGTTGCCATTGGTAGTAACACCACCCGTGGGGCCCAGGCTGGGGCCAACGATTCTATCGCTCTGGGTGGTCAATCAACGGTGTCGGCGACTGCTACTTCCAGTGTTGCAATTGGGCTTCTAGCATCCGTAACCGGCACCGCCACCAACAGCGTGGCTATAGGTAAGGGGGCAACCACCAGTTCGGCTTCGTCCGTGGCAATCGGTGATAGCGCGCTGGCCCAGGGTGGCAAAGCCGTGTCGATCGGTGCCGGAAACACTGCGACGGGGAACGGTGCAGTGGCTATCGGAGATCCGAACGCCGCCACGGGCACAGGGGCTGTCGCTATGGGTGCCGACAACACTGCGAACGGCCAAGGGGCTGTCGCGCTGGGTAACACCAATACGGCCACTGGCCAAGGTTCGGTAGCACTGGGAAATACTAGCAATGCGGCTGCAGCAGGCGCCGTGGCGCTGGGCGATACCGCAATGGCTAACAATACCAACGATGTGGCGTTAGGTTCGAAGTCAACTACAGCTGCACCGCATACCGGTACTACTGCGCAATTTGGTGGTATTGCAGCTGGCGTGGAAGCAGCAGCTTCGACCAATGGTGTGGTGTCGGTGGGTGCGGCAGGTACTGAGCGCCAGATCCAGAACGTTGCGGCAGGCGTGATTTCTGCCACCAGCACCGACGCAATCAACGGCTCTCAGCTGAATTCGGTCGTCACCGGCGTCAACAATGTGGGCACAACAACCGCCAGCACGTTGGGCGGTGGCGCGACCTATAGTCCGGCGACCGGCAATATCAGCGGCTTCAGCCAGCCGATCAACAGTATCAGCGCTACCGGTGCAGTGACCGGGCCTACGGCGCAGGCGAATGTTGCATCTGCCTTGACAGCGCTCAACACCAATGTGAATAACACGGCCAATATCGCAGTCAAATACGATGCCACCGGCGGCACCAGGATCACTTTGGGTGCGACTGGCGGCGCCGGAGCAGGTGTTCCGGTGACGATCACCAACCTGGCACCGGCGACATTGAATGCCTCCAGTACTGATGCGGTGAACGGGTCGCAGCTGTTTGCCACCAACACCACCGTTAATAACATCAACAACGGCGCAGGTATCAAATACTTCCACAGCAACTCGACCCTGGCCGACAGCACCGCCACAGGTACCGACAGCGTCGCAGTGGGACCTGTCGCCAGCTCCACGGCTACTAACGCTGTAGCCCTGGGCAATGGCGCTACGGCAGGATCGGCTGACTCTGTGGCCCTGGGCAGCGGCGCTTCCGCCACTGGCACGACGCTGGCCAATGCAGCTTACGGTGTCGGCGGGGCGGCGACGGCGGGTGGCGAAGTGAACATCGCCAACGGCGCCGATGGCCGGCGCATCACTGGCCTCGCTGCGGGCTCCAGCGCAACCGATGCGGTCAACGTCAGTCAGCTCAACCTGATCGGTCAAAGCGCAGCAATAGGTCTGGGCGGCGGCGCACAACTCGATCCAGCCACCGGCGTATGGACGGCACCAAGCTATTCCACCAACAGCATCGACGCGACCGGTAGCAACACCGGTCCGTTGGTCAGCAGCAACGTCGGCGCAGCACTGAACAACCTCAATACCAGCGTGACCAACACCGCAGCCGTGGCGGTGAAATACGACGATGCCACGACCAAATCGCAGGTGACCTTCAACCCGTCGGGCACCTCGGTGACGTTGACCAATGTCGCGGCCGGAACCTTGAACGCTACCAGCACCGACGCGGTGAATGGCTCGCAATTGTTCGCGACCAACCAGACCGTCGACAACATCGTCAACAACGGTGCCGGCATCAAGTATTTCCACAGCAATTCGGTTCTCGCCGACAGCACCGCGACGGGCCAGGACAGCGTGGCCATCGGCCCACTCGCGAGCGCGACCATTGCCAATGGTGTGGCGCTCGGCTCCAACTCGTCCGCCACGGGCGCGACATTGGCCAACGCGGCTTATGGTGTCGGCGGGGCGGCGACAGGTGGTGAAGTGAACATCGCCAACGGCGCTGATGGCCGGCGCATCACCGGTTTGGCGGCCGGCAGTTCGGCGACAGACGCAGTCAATGTCAACCAACTGAACAAAGCAGGCCAAGATACCGCGATCGCCCTGGGCGGCGGCGCAGCACTTGATGCAACCACCGGAGCATGGACAGCCCCCAGCTATTCCACCAACAGCATCAGCGCAACCGGTGCCAACACCGGTCCATTGGTCAGCAACAACGTTGGCGCGGCACTGAGCGACCTCAACACCAGCGTGACCAACACCGCTGCTGTGGCGGTGAAGTACGACGATGCTTCCACCAAAACCCAGGTGACCTTCAACCCGGCGGGCACGGCGGTGAAGTTGACCAATGTCGCGGTGGGTGCCTTGAGCGCCACCAGCACTGACGCGGTGAATGGCAGCCAGTTGTTTGCGAGCAGCCAGGACACAGCAGCGGCATTGGGTGGCGGTGCGGCGGTCAACGCGACAACCGGGGCATGGACGGCACCGAGTTATTCGACCAACAGCATCAGCGCAACCGGTGCCAACACCGGCCCATTGGTCAGCAGCGACGTCGGTGCAGCGCTGAGCAATCTCAACACCAGCGTGACCAACACGGCGGATGTGGCGGTGAAGTACGACGATGCTTCCACCAAAAACCAGGTGACCCTCAACCCGGCGGGCACGGCGGTGAAGTTGACCAATGTCGCAGCCGGTGCGTTGAACAGCACTAGCACCGATGCAGTTAACGGCTCGCAACTGTTCGCGACCAACCAGACCGTCGACAACCTCGTCAACAATGGCGCTGGCATCAAGTATTTCCACAGCAATTCGGTTCTCGCCGACAGCACCGCGAGCGGCCAGGACAGCGTGGCGATGGGGCCGGCCGCTGTTTCCAGTGGTGCCAACAGTGTTGCGCTGGGCAACGGCGCTACGGCTAGCTTCGACAACAGCGTTGCTCTGGGATCCGGCTCGTCTGCAACGGGCGCGACACTGGCCAATGCGGCTTATGGTGTCGGTGGGGCGGCGACGGGTGGTGAAGTCAACATCGCCAACGGCGCTGATGGCCGGCGTATTACTGGCCTTACCGCCGGCTCCAGCGCGACCGATGCCGTCAACGTCAGCCAACTGAATAAAGCAGGGCAGGATACGGCGACCGCTCTGGGCGGTGGCGCAGCACTTGATGCGAACACTGGGGCATGGACGGCGCCGAGTTATTCGACCAACAGTATCGGCGTGACCGGTAGCAACACTGGGCCTTTGGTCAGCGACAACGTCGGCGCAGCGCTGACCAACCTCAACACCAGCCTGACCAACACGGCAGCCGTGGCGGTGAAATACGACGATGCCGCGACTAAAACCCAGGTGACCTTCAACCCGGCGGGCACAGCGGTGAAGTTGACCAATGTCGCGGCCGGAACTTTGGACGCTACCAGCACCGACGCGGTGAATGGCTCGCAGCTGTTCGCGACCAACCAGACCGTCGACAACCTCGTCAACAACGGTGCCGGCATCAAGTATTTCCACAGCAATTCGGTACTGGCCGACTCGCAAGCCACAGGTCTGGACAGCGTAGCCATCGGCCCACTCGCGAGCGCGACCGTTGCCAATGCTGTGGCGCTGGGCTCCAACTCGTCCGCCACGGGCGCGACATTGGCCAATGCGGCTTACGGCGTCGGTGGCGCGGCGACAGGTGGTGAAGTGAACATCGCCAATGGCGCTGATGGTCGTCGTATTACTGGCCTGGCCGCCGGTTCCAGCGCGACCGATGCCGTCAATGTCAGCCAACTGAATAAAGCAGGGCAGGACACGGCGACCGCTCTGGGCGGCGGTGCAGCACTTGATGCAACCACCGGCGTATGGACAGCGCCCAGTTTTTCCACCAATAGCATCAGCGCAACCGGTGCCAACACCGGTCCGCTGGTCAGCAACAACGTCGGCGCGGCACTGAGCAACCTCAACACCAGCGTGACCAACACGGCAGCCGTGGCGGTGAAATACGACGATGCCGCGACGAAGAATCAGGTGACCTTCAACCCGGCAGGCACCGCAGTAAAGTTGACCAACGTCGCGGCCGGAACCTTGAACGCCAGCAGCACCGATGCCGTGAATGGCAGCCAGCTGTTCGCGACCAACCAAACCGTCGACAACCTCGTCAACAACGGTGCGGGCATCAAGTACTTCCACAGCAACTCGGTATTGGCCGACTCGCAAGCCACAGGTCTGGACAGCGTTGCCATCGGGCCACAGTCCATTGCCGCCGGCGCCCATTCGTTCGCCGTCGGCTCGGGCGCCAACGTGACGGCTGATGGCGGTCTCGCGCTGGGGCATCTGAGCCAGGCTCAGGTGGCGGGTGGTATCGCACTGGGTGAAGGTTCGGTTGCCGACCGTGTCCTGGCGCCGACGACAGGGTCGATTGCAGCCGGCAGCGGGGCGATCATCTACGACACTTCGGATGCCACCTTGCTTGGCTCGGTTTCGGTGGGCAAGGCCGGCAGCTACCGGCAAATCACCAACGTGGCGGACGCCACCGACGATCACGATGCCGTGACCCTGCGTCAACTGACCGGTGCGATGGGCTCGTTGAGCTCAACCGGCACCCTGTACTTCCACGCCAATTCGACGAACCCGGTGGACTCGCTCGCCAGCGGCGCGGAGTCGATCGCTGTCGGTCCGGGCACCGTGGTCAATGGCGACAACGGCATTGGTCTTGGCAATCAGGCCAAGGTCGGTCAGGCCGCCGCCGGTGGCATCGCCATCGGTCGCGATACCCAGGTGTTGCTGGCGTCCGGCATTGCCTTGGGCAGCGCGGCTCAGGCCGCGGCGGAGCAATCGGTTGCGCTGGGCGCCGGGGCCAATGCCAGTCATGCCATGAGCGTGGCGCTGGGTTCGAGTTCGCTGACCACAGTCGGCGCTGAGACGGATTACAGCGCCTATCGACTGGCAGCACCGCAGACCTCAGTCGGTGAGATCGGCATCGGCACGGCACTGGGCAATCGCAAGCTCACCGGGCTGGCGGCTGGCTCGCAGGACAACGATGCGGTCAACGTGGCTCAACTGAAAGTGGTCGGCGATCAGGTGGATCAGAACACCACGGACATCACTAACCTCGGCGGTCGAGTCGGAGGGCTTGAAACCCTGATCGGCGCGGGCGGTGGCATCAAGTATCTGCACGTCAACTCGACCCGAGCCGACTCCGCCGCCACCGGCACTGACGCCATGGCGTTGGGTGCCCAGGCCCAGGCCTCGGGCAATGGCTCGGTGGCGATGGGCACCAGTGCTACGGCGTCCGCCGATGGCAGCGTCGCGGTGGGCAGCGGTTCCAGCGATGACGGTCGCGGCGCAGAAACCTACAGCGGCAAGTATTCGGGGGCGAATAACGCGACCGCGGGCACGGTGTCGGTGGGCAATGCCAGCACCGGTGAAACCCGAACGGTCAGCAACGTTGCCGACGGCAAGGACGCCAAGGATGCGGTCAACGTGCGCCAACTCGACGGTGCGGTGGCTGAAGCCAAGCAATACACGGACGACTCGATTGCCAATCTGGGGGCGAATGCAGGTCAGCAGGAGGGCCGCATTACCGCCGTCGAAGACGATGTCTCCAACATCAAGAAGGGGACCGACGGCATGTTCCAGGTGAACAACCGCAGCGCGGCGGCCAAACCGAAAGCCACAGGTGTCGACTCGATCGCCGGGGGGGCGGGGGCGGTGGCTTCGGGCAAAAACAGCGCGGCGGTCGGCACAGGGTCTCAGGCCAGCGGGGAAAACTCGGTTGCCCTGGGTAACGGGGCCAAGGCTTCGGCCAGGAATGCCACGGCACTGGGTGCCAACTCGGTGGCGGATCGCGACAGCAGCGTGTCGGTCGGCAGCACTGGCAATGAGCGGCAGATCACCAACCTCGCGGCGGGTACCCACGGTACGGATGCGGTGAACCTCGACCAGTTGACCCGAAGCGTGGCGGACATCACCACCAGTGCCAATGCCTACACCGACCAGCGCTATATGGAGCTGAAAAACGACCTCAAGCAGCAAGACGAAATTCTCAGTGCGGGGATTGCCGGTGCGATGGCCATGGCCAGTCTGCCGCAGTCGTACTCTCCGGGTTCCAGCATGACAGTGGCGGCGGTAAGCAGTTACCGCGGTCAGTCGTCGCTCGCTTTCGGTGTATCGCATATGTCCGGCAATGGCCGGTGGGTGACCAAGTTGCAGGGCAGTACGGATACCCAGCGCAAAGTGGGGGTGGCGGTGGGGATCGGTTACCAGTGGTGATCCGCAGATGGGTCTTGTGCAGTCTTAATCCAACTTTTTCGGGCAAAAAACCATGAACATGAAATCCATTTCCGTCGCTCTCCTGATCATGCTGGTGGCGCTGGCCGGTTACGACAGATTCCTGGCAGACAAGCCGACGGATACCCCGCGAATCTGGTTGCGCGTTCCCGCGCTACCCGTAATACAGGACGCGATTTTCCAGCTGTCGCCCAGGTTCGACGAGCCGCGTAAAACACTCATGATGGAACAGCTTTGCGCGTTGGCGCGAGGCGAAGTGAAACAGGAACAGGTCAACGCCTTTCTCAAGCAGCAGGGGATCGACGCGCAGACTTTGCCTCGACAGGGCAGTCCGTACTCGTTGTTGGTCAATGCTGATCAGCCTGGGCAAGCTTCGGCCTGTGCGGCGTATCTGGCGACGACGGTACTGTCGACTGTCAATGTGGCCGAGTTCATGCGCCCCGTTACCGAACCCGCCGCCAACGGCCAGCCAGAAAAATCGTCGTTGCAGATTGATAACGCTTTGCTGGCGTCGGCGCTGTCGGTCAAGTTGGCCGTGGCGCGTGCCAACGCCGATGTATTCGCCTTGATCGCCGTCGAGTTGCAGCGCAGTCCAGGTCTGACGATACCGCAATACCGTGAACAGGCCGGGCAGTTGTTTACCCGTCTGGCCCCGACTTACCTGCAGCGCATCAAGGAGCAACTGCCACCCGCGAACACGCAGTACAAGCTGCTGCAAATGGACGATAGCCGCTTCGTCTTCAGCAGTTCCGTCGGCAGCGTGTTCGAGTTCGGCCGCAACGGTCTGGTCCTGAGTCAGGGCGGTATCGTCTGGTATGGCAAAGGCCGGTTGATGGGGCAGGAATACCCGCTGCAGGTGGAGTGTTTCTCGGCGGCCGTCAAAGGGTTGCTGGCATCGCCTGCGCCGCAACTGACCACCTCTATCCAGTGAAGGTGGGATGACACATATCAACGCCACCGCTCCCCGATCTGGCGACCGCCGTCGGGGAGCGGCGTTTTTATTGCTTTATCTTCAGGCGCATCGCCAGCACCACCCCTAGCACTGCGGCGGCCAGCACCAGCGCCGCCGGGGCGGACCAGCCGGCATAGGCGACGGCGGCGCTCAGGGCGATGGGCGCGAGCACCTGGCCCAGATAGTTGCCTTGCATCACCAGGCCCAGGCACAGCGGGATCAGCGCGGGTTCCGGCGAGGTCAGCGAGGTGCTGGCGAGAAGGGTGGCGGGCAGCATGCCGGCCACTGCGCAAAAGAAGAAACACAACGGGATTACCAGGCCGGTCGGCGTGACCGAAAGAAAGATCCCCATCCCGAAAAGCCCCATGACGATACTGGTGCCGGCGAGCAGGGCTTGTGGGCGGACGCCCCGTGACAGCAGCAGGCCGGCGCTGAGGTTGCCGACGATATTGACCGCCACCACCGCGGCGCTGACCACCCCGGCGCTGGCGATCGACAGCCCGACCCGCTGCATCAGGAACACCGGCAGGAAGGCCATCACCGCGAAGAACTGCAGGTTGTAGGCGGTGAAAATCAGCGCCATCAGCAGCGGTTGGCGGGCGCGCAGCACGCTGCTCAGCGAGTGGCGCAAAGCGGATTGCGCCTGGCGGCGCAGCGCCAGCGGGTCCCTGGGTGTGGTCAACGGCAACAGCAGCGCCGCCAGCAGGGTCAAGGCCGCGCCGGCGATCCAGCTCTGTTGCCAGCCGCCCAGCAGCGGCCCGATAAGCATCGAGGTGCCGATACCGAACGCCATGAAGGTGCTCCAGATGCCGAACACCAGGTGGCGTTTGTGCGCCGGGACCAGGCGATTGAGCACCGCCGGCGCCGCGACCACCACGATGACGAAGCCCAGCCCTTCGACAAAGCGCGTGGCCAGCAGCCCATGGAAGTCGTGCAGGCTGGAGCCCAGCGCGCTGGCGGCGCACATGATCAGCAGGCCGAGGGCCAACAGGTAGCGGTCACCCCAGCGCTGCACGAGGATGCCGGCAGCGATGCCACCGAACACCCCGACCAAGGGGAAGGCCGACATGACCCAGCTCAGGGACTCCAGGGGCCGGCCGAATTCCTGCTGCAGCTGCGGCAGGGCGATGGTGGCCTTGCCGATATGCAGCGCCGCGGCAATGCCGGCAAACAGCACGTTGAACACGGCGGGCCAATACCCGGTATCGGCGACGGCGTAGCTGAGGGTGTCGGGCTTGGTTGAGGTCATGGGCTTCTCCGAAAGCAGGCGGGCGGGCGAGGATCGCCGGGGTGAGGCGCGCCAATGGGTCGGAGCCGACTCTAAAAGTTAAAGTTAACTTCAAGTCAATCGGTAAAAACGGGATGCAGCGTTCTACCCATAGCACCATTGAGCCGTTGATCTCGCTGGACGAAGGGGCCGGGCGAACGGTGCTGTCGGGGTTGGCGTGCCGGCGCCCGGTCGGGCGCCGTGGGTGAGGGCAGGCGTCTGCCGTCAGATGAGCTGCGTATTCTCCGGCAGCAGGGCGCCGCCATCGACGATCAGGGTCTGCCCGGTGATATAGCCGGCCTGCTCGGACGCCAGGAACAGCATGGCGTGGGCGATGTCCTGCGGGCTGCCCAGGCGCTTGAGCGGGATGCCGGCGGCCAGGGCCGGGGAGTCGCCGAGGTTGGCCATGGCCTGGGTGGCGATCAGCCCGGGTTCGACGCCGTTGACGGTGACTCGGTGTTCGGCCAGTTCCAGGGCCGCCGCGCGGATGAAGCCGTTGACCCCGGCCTTGGACGCGGCGTAGTGGGACAGCCCGGGAATCGCCGTGCGTGGCCCGGTCACCGAGGAGGTGATGACGATGCGCGGATGCTCGGCCCGGCACAACGCCGGGAGCGCCGCCTGGGTCAGCCAGAAACAGCTCTTGAGGTTCACCGCCAGGGTCGACTCGAGGATTTCATCCCTCAGGTCGCGCAGGTTTTCCATCGGGAACACCGCGGCGTTGTGGATCAGCAGGTCCAGCCCGCCAAAGGCCCTGAGCGTGGCGGCCACCGCCTGGTTGGCCGCGGCCCGGGTGCTCAGGTCCACGACCAGCAGCTCGGCGCTGCCGCCGGCTTCACGGATCAGGCGCAGGGTTTCGGCGCCCGAGGCTTCGCTGCGAGTGGCGAGCAGCACCTTGGCGCCCTGGGCGGCGAAGACTTGCGCGATGGCGCGGCCAATGCCCTGGCCGGAGCCGGTGACCAGGGCGATACGGCCGCTGAGGTCGAGGATCATGGATGTTCTCCTTGAGTGACGGTGCCCAGGCATTCGTCCAGCAGGCGGTTGTGCAGGTCGACATCATCGGTGGTGGCCGCCGGGCAGATCAGCGCCATGTTGTGGAACGGGGTCAGCAACACCCCACGGTTGAGCAGGTAGAGATGCAGGTAGGCCTCGATCAGGCCATGACGGGCATGGTGGGCTTCGCCGCCGTTGCGCGGCGCGTGGTCCATGAACAGGTATTCGACCCGGGCGCCGATCCGCGTCACGTGCCAGGGCAGGCGATGCTTGGCGATCAGCGCCTGGACCCCGGTCCGCAGGCGTTCGGCCAGGGCGATCATGTGCGCGTAGTTGGCCGCGCTCATGACCTCGCTGAAGGTGGCGCGCATGGCGGCCATCTGCAGGGCGTTGCCGGCCAGGGTGCCGCCGAAGCCGAAGTGGTTGATCGCCTGGCCGGGCTGGAAATGCGGCAGCACCTGCCAGATGCGCTCGGCCATGGCCTGGCTGGCGCCCCACACCGCGGTGGGGATGCCCCCGGCGATGCACTTGCCGAGCACGAAGAAGTCCGGTTGCAGGCCGTGTTCGCCGCTGTAGCCGGCGGGGCCGCAGGAGATGGTGTGGGTTTCGTCGATGATCAGCGGCACATCGAAACGCCGGGTCAGCTTGCGCAGGCCGTCGTGGAAGCCGGGGGCGGGCGGGACCATGCCGACGTTGGTCATGAAGGGCTCGGTCAGTACCGCGGCCACGTCGCCGTGGGCCAGTGCCGCTTCCAGCGCCGGCAGGTCGTTGAACTCCACCAGCCGGGTGGTGGCGTCGTGGCGCAGGCCATTGGCGTGCACGCCTTCGCGGGGAATCATCTGGCCGCTGGCGTCGAATTCGACCTGGGACTCGTCGACGCTGCCGTGGTAGTTGCAGTTGAACACCAGCACTTTCTCCCGCCCGGTGATCATCCGGCACAGGCGCAGCACAAAGCGGTTGGCGTCGGTGGCGGAGGTGGTGACTTGCCAGAACGGCAGGCCGAAGCGCCGTACCAGTTCCTGGCCGACCCACAGGCTGTCGGCGGTCGGCAGCATCAGGGTCGAGCCGTGCCGGGCCTGATGGGCGATGGCCTCGGCCACGGCGGGCTGGCCATGGCCGAACATGGCGCCGGTGTCGCCCAGGGCGAAGTCGACGTAGCGGTTGCCGTCGCAGTCGGTCAGCGTCGCGCCCTGGGCGTCGGCCACCAGGATCGGGTATAGCCCCGGCCATTGCTGCATCCAGTGCAACGGCGCGCCGTACAGCCAGTGTTTGAGGTTTTCCCGGTAGAAGCCGGCGGAACGCGGATGGCGTTCGGCGAACAGTTGCAGCTCGGATTGGTAACAGCTGGCGACGCGATCGAGGTTGAGGCCGAGGGTCATGGTCGAAGTCCTGGGATAAAGGGTTGTCGCTGACAGGTTTTTGTAGCCGCTGCCGAAGGCTGCGATCGGCCCGAAGGGCCGTAAAGGCAGCGTCTGCTACGCAGCCGATCGCAGGCTGCGCCAGCGGCTACAGGAGCAAGTGTCTGGGTAGCCGCTGCCGAGCAACGCGAGGCTGCGATCGGCAACGCAGTTGCCGCGAAACCTGCGCTTGTGATGTGCCAGGCGGAACGAGCTGCCCGGATCGCGACCGCTGCGTCGCAGTGCCGCCCGGATCGAACGCAGCCTCGCTGTCGCTCGGCAGCGGCTACAGGTTTGCATCAGACATACGCGGTGCGGTTCAGCACATGGGCGAGGGCGCCCACCGGGAAATTGCTGGGCGCGGCGAAGTCGCTGCCCTGGTAGCCGAAGATCTTGCCGTCGGTCCTGCCCGCTTGCAGGTCGATCAGCACCAGGCCCAGGGTCGGCACGATCTTTTCGCGCCAGACGAACAGGTACAACTGTTCGGCGAGCTTGTAGTAATGGCAGCGGTCGGTGTCCGCCAGGCCCTGCTCGACGCCCTTGAGGCACTGCCAGCTGTAGAAGTTGCGGTTCAGGTAGACGTGCTCGTAGGCCTCGGTGGCGCTGTAGACGTACTGATTGCGCAGGCCGACCAGCTCTTCGGTCAGCGCGTGTTGCGGGCTGCTGGCGGTCAGTGGCGTGTCGATGCTGCCGTGGATGAACTGGGCCTGGACGCTGGTCAGCTCGCGGCCGGACAGGGCTCGGCTGAACAGATCGACCCGGGTCTCGGCCTGGCTCGGCATCTGCCCGATCACCGCGGTGAAGATGTTCCGGCCCAGGTCGAGGATCAGGCTTACCGAGTGGATCTGGTGGTTCTCTGACTTGAGAAAGTCCACCAGGTAAATGCCGGAACGTATTGAAGTGGCTCGATAAGTGGTCTCGCCACTGGCTTGGCTTTCAGTGTCCTGCCAATGCAGCGAGCGTGAGCCGAAAAGGTGTTCGATGCGCCAGCCATTGGCGAAATGCAGGGTCAGGCTGCGGCCGTTGAGGTCATCCAGGCTGGGCAGGATATGGTTATCGGCGGCAAAGCCTTCGGCCAGGGCGCCAACGGTAATCCATTCGGGTTGCAGGTTCATGAGGGCGGACCTTGTCGATGAAGGAGAACCTCATGTTCATCGCGCAAGCCATTGTTGGCCATCAACCGAATGGTTGAGGCGCGCGGTTTCTTACAGGAACAGCGCGCTCACCAGCTCGGTGCGGTTGTTCACCCCGACCTTGCGGAACAGGTTGATCAGGTGGGTCTTGACCGTCGGCAGGCCCAGCGCCAACTGCTGGGCGATGGTCTTGTTGCAAGCGCCGTCGCGCAGCAGTAAGGCGATCTGCCGCTCCCGGGGCGTAAGGGCCTGCAGGCGTTCGTCGTGGCGCGAATAGGGCGCCTGGGCGGCGATTTCCAACAGGCCTTGCAGCGCCTGCAGGGTGCTCAGTTCGTCTGGCCGGAACGGGCCCAGGCTGGCATCGCGCAGCAGGGACAGGCCGGCGATCGGGCTACCACCGGCATTGCGTGCAAGGATTTCCACCACATCCAGCACCCCATGGCGTTGCAGGAAACCCTGGTAGACCTCGGTTTCGTGCCGCCCCTGCTGAGCCATGCCCATGTGCAGCGACAGCACCGGGCGGCCCGCCGCCACGCAGTTGCGCGGCCGCAGCGGGTCGTAATGCCGGTAGCGTTGCAGGTAGGCCTCATGCATCTGCGGGCTCATGTGGTACAGCGAGAAATGCTCGGCCTGCAGCTGCGCGTCGATGCGGTAGAAGGCGCACAGGGTCGCCGGCACCACCCGGGTAAAGGCGCTGATGCAGCGTTGGCCAAGCTGTTGGGCATCCGGCAGGGCGGTTGGCGTATGCATGGGACGACTCCCTCTTCATGAACGGCCGGTAAAGAGGGCCGTAACCCTCTGATGCCACGGTATTTCAGACAGATCGCGAACCCGGGTTTGCGGCAACTGCGTTGCCGTACGCAGCCTCGCGGGCTCGGCAGCGGCTACACGGACACCGCGTTCCTTGTAGCCGCTGCCGCAGGCTGCGAAAAGCCCCGCAGGGGATTCCTGCGATCACGCAGACCGCGCTGATATCGGCTCCAGCGCGGTCCGGGTTTCAAGGCTGCGGCGTCAGGCTCAACGGGCCTGGGTGAAACCCAGCTCCAGGGCGGCGACTATGGCGTCGATCTGCGGCGGCTGGATCACCAGCGGCGGCGACAGGATGATCTTGGTCCCCACCGGACGCACCATCACCCCGTTGTCGCGGGCGATCTGCGCCACCTGGTTGGCATAGCCGCCCATGGGGTCGATCGGCTCGCGGGTGCTCTTGTTAGCCACCAGGTCGAGGGCGATCATCAGGCCCTTGCCGCGCACTTCACCGACGCTGTCGAAGCGCTCGGCGAACGGCAGCAGCTTGTTCAGCATGTAGTCGCCCATCTTCGCGGCGTTGGCCGGCAGGTCTTCCTTGACCACGATGTCGAGGCTGGCCAGGGCCGCCGCGCAGGCCACCGGGTGCCCGGAGTAGGTGTAGCCGTGCATGATCGCGCCGGTGAAGTTGGCGTTTTTGCTGAACGCCGACTCGATCCGTTCGTTGACCACTGTGGCGCCCAGCGGGATGTAGCCGGAGGTGATGCCCTTGGCCAGGCACATGATGTCGGGCTTCACGCCCCACAGGCGGCTGCCGAACATCGAGCCGCTGCGACCGAAACCGGTCACCACTTCGTCGGCGATCAGCAGCACGCCGTACTTGTCGCAGACCTCGCGGATCAGCGGCCAGTAGTTGGCCGGCGGCACTATCACGCCGCCAGCGCCCTGGATCGGCTCGGCGATAAAGGCCGCGACGGTGTCGGGGCTCTGGAACTGGATTTCCCGCTCGAGCAGGTCGGCGCAGATCTTGCCAAGTTCTTCCGGGTCCTGGCTGTAGGGGTTGCGGTACAGCCACGGGGTATCGACGTGGAAACAGCCAGGCAGCAGGGGCTCGTAGTTGCGCCGGAATACCGTGTTGCCGTTGACCGAAGCACCGCCGAAGTGGGTGCCGTGGTAGCCCTGGCGCAGCGAGATGAACTTGGTGCGGTCGGCCTGGCCTTCGAGCTTCCAGTACTGGCGGGCCAGTTTCAGCGCGGTTTCGATGGCATCCGAGCCGCCGGAGCTGAAGGCCACGCGGCGCATGCCCTCGGGCTCCAGCAGGTTCATCACCACCCGCGACAGCTCTTCGGCGCGCGGATGGCTGACGCCGTCGAACAGCTGGAAGTATTCCAGTTCGTCCAGCTGGGCGGTGATCGCCGCCTTCACTTCCTTGCGGTTGTGGCCGACGTTGACGTTCCACAACCCGGCGACGCCATCCACCAGTTGGTGGCCCTGGTCGTCGTACACGTAGCAGCCATCGCCACGGACAATGCGGATCGGCTCGCGTTGTTGCATTTCGTTGGGGTGCAGCATGGGATGCCAGAAACGGCTTGGTTCGCTCACGTTGGATCTCCTGAAAACGCACAGACAGCGTGGGACATAGTAGTGCGCCCTTTGCCGGATGCCTGCTTGCCTCTGTGTGCCAGGCATTTGACCGCCACTGCCATCGACCCGGCGTCCCGCGCATTGCGGATCTGCCTGTAAAAATGCGTTCGCAGGCTTGGCGACGGCTGCGCCGCCGATCGCAGGCTGCGCCAGCGGCTACCGGGCACGCGGTGTTTTTGTAGCCGCTGCCGCAGGCTGTGATCGGCCACGAAGTGGTCGTCCTCCAGGCACCGCGGTTTCTCAGGCATTGCGCGTTGGCCGGTTTTGCGTCTGCTTCGCAGCCGAGCGCAGGCTTCGCCAGCGGCTACAAAAAAACGCGCCGGCCGCGTTGCGGTGTTCCCTGGCAGCCAGTGGCAAGTTTTGCGGCAGCCAGGATCAAGACGCTGGCCGGCATTGGTCTCAGAGTTCGATCCATGAGGCCAACTAGCGAGGATTGCCCATGAGTATTGCCATCGACCCACGTGTCGCCGCCTTTATTGACAGCCAGCACGGTCTGTTGATCGACGGGCGCAGCCAGCCGGCCTTGTCCGGCGCGCAGATGCCGGTGTTCAACCCGGCCACCGGCGAAGAACTGACCCGCGTCGCCGCCGGTGCCGACGCCGATATCGACCTGGCCGTGGCCGCCGCGCGGCGAGCCTTCGAGGGCCCCTGGGCGGCGCAGCGCCCGGCGGATCGTGAGCGCCTGCTGCTGAAACTGGCGGATCTGCTGGAAGCCCATGGCGAAGAGCTGGCGCAGCTGGAAACCCTCAACAACGGCCAGTCGATCCACCTGGCCCGGGCCCTGGAAGTCGGCGCCGCCGCCGAGTTCACCCGCTACATGGCGGGCTGGGCGACCAAGATCGAAGGCAAGAGCCTGGACCTGTCCATCGCCGCCGTTCCAGGCGCCCGCTACCGTGCCTACACGGTGCCGGAGCCGGTGGGCGTGGTCGGCGCCATCGTGCCGTGGAATTTCCCGCTGCTGATGGCCATCTGGAAAATCGTCCCGGCCCTGGCCTGCGGCTGCACCGTGGTGCTCAAGCCGGCCGACGAAACCCCGCTGACCGCCTTGCGCCTGGGCCAGCTGTGCCTGGACGCCGGGATCGCCCCGGGGGTGGTCAACGTGGTCACCGGCAGCGGTGCCCAGGCCGGCGCGGCGCTGGCCGCGCACAAAGGCATCGACAAGCTGGCCTTCACCGGCTCGACCCAGATCGGCAAGGTCATCGGCCATGCGGCGGTGGACAACATGACCCGGTTTTCCCTGGAGCTGGGCGGCAAGTCGCCGGTGATCGTGCTCGATGACTGCGACCCGCAGGCCGCGGCCGCCGGTGCCGCCGGGGCGATCTTCTTCAACCAGGGCCAGGTCTGTACCGCCGGTTCGCGGCTGTATATCCAGCGGGCGATCTTCGACCAGGTGCTGGAGCGTTTGTCGGCCATCGCCGGCTCCCTGAGCATCGGCCCCGGGCTTGACGAACAGGCGCAGATCAACCCGCTGATTTCCGCCAAGCAGCAGAAGCGCGTGCTGGACATGATCGGCCAGGGCGTGGCCGACGGCGCCCGGGTGCTGTGCGGCGGGGTCGCCTATGGCGAGCAGGGCTTCTACGTGCGCCCGACGGTATTGGCCGACGTGCACGCGGGCATGCAGGTGGTGCGCGAGGAAATCTTCGGCCCGGTGGTGGTGGCCACGCCTTTCGACGAGATCGACGAGGTGGTGGCGCTGGCCAACGACAATCAGTACGGGCTGGGGGCGAGCATCTGGTCCAATGACCTGGCGAAGGTCATGGACCTGATCCCGCGGATCAAGGCCGGCACGGTCTGGGTCAACACCCACAATATGCTCGACCCGTCGATGCCGTTTGGCGGCTACAAGCAATCGGGTATCGGCCGCGAGATGGGTCACGCGGCGATAGAGGCGTATACCGAGAACAAGTCGGTGTGCATCGCATTCTGACATGTAGCCGCTGCCGCAGGCTGCGATCGCGCCCGCAGGGTGCGCAAGATCTCAAGATCGCCGAAGGCCTTCGGCCTTATCGCAGCCTGCGGCAGCGGCTACAGTCGGATGCAACCGGCCAGGCTGCGCAGACAGCCAGGTAAAACACGCCCGCCCGGCGTGCCCTTGAAATGCCTAGAACAACAACATCACCCATGCTTTCGAGGTCCAGCACCATGTCTTTCAACGACAGACTCACCCGCCACCTGAACCAGGGCGTGGTCGGCTTTCCCACGGCCCTGGCCAGCGCCGTCGGCCTGATCATGGCCAGCCCGGTGATCCTCACCGCCACCACCGGCTTCGGCATCGGCGGCGGGGCGTTCGCCGCGGCCATGCTGATCGCCATGCTGATGATGCTCGCGCAATCGACGACCTTCGCCGAAGCGGCCTGCATGATCCCCACCACCGGCTCGGTGTATGACTACCTGGCCTGCGGCCTGGGGCGCTTCTTCGCGATCACCGGGACCATCTCCGCCTACCTGATCGTGCATGTGTTCGCCGGCACGGCGGAAACCATCCTCAGCGGCGTCATGGCCCTGGTGAACTTCGAATCCCTCAACACCCTGCTGGAACAGAGCGGCAGCGCCTGGCTGGTGGGTGTCGGGCTGGTGATCTTCTTCGGCCTGCTGAACGCCGTGGGCATCACCGCGTTCAGCCGCGCCGAGGTGATCCTGACTTTCGGCATGTGGACCACCCTGATCATCTTCGGCGTGGTCGGGGTGTTCAAGGCGCCGGCGGTGGAGCTGAGCGGCTGGTTTGGCGAGTCGATGGTCGGCACCGACCTGACCACCATCCTCTCGCTGGTGGGCATGGCCATGTTCATGTTCGTCGGGTGCGAGTTCGTCACCCCGCTGACGCCGGAGGTGCGCAAGGCGGCGAAAACCATTCCCCGGGCCATGGCCCTGGGCCTGGTGGGGGTGGCCACCTGCATGTTCATCTATGGCGCGGCGATGAAGCGCCAGGTGGCGAACATCGCGCTGAACGAAGACGGCAGCGTGCACCTGCTGGACACGCCCATGGCCATCCCGCAGTTCGCCGAGCAGGTGATGGGGCCCTACGGGCGGATCTGGCTGGGCGTCGGCCTGCTGTTCGCCGGAGCGGCGACCATCAACACACTGATGGCCGGATTGCCGCGGATTCTCTACGGCATGGCGCTGGACGGCGCGCTGCCCAAGGCCTTCACCTACCTGCACCCACGCTTCAAGACGCCGCTGCTGTGCATCGCCGTGGCGGTATTGATCCCATGCCTGCACGCCTGGTGGTTGGGCGGCAGCACCGACAACATCATGCACCTGGTGCTGGCCGCGGTCTGTGCCTGGAGCACCGCCTACCTGCTGGTGACCCTGGCGGTGGTGGTGCTGCGCATCCGGCGCCCGGACCTGCCGCGGGCCTACAAGTCGCCCTGGTTCCCGTTGCCGCAGATCGTCTCGTCCATCGGCATCCTCCTGGGCATGTGGTTCATCACGCCGCCGGGCATGAATCCGCGGGACATCTACGTGCCCTTTGGCAGCATGCTCGGCCTGACGGCGATCTATGCGCTGGTCTGGACGGTCTTCGTGCAGAAGGTCAACCCGTTCCGCCCGGTGCCGGTGGAGGAGGTGCTGGAAAACGCCTTCAACCTGCAATCCCCCACTGAAACCCAAGCGCAGACCCTGCCTGGAGCCAAGCCCGATGAGCAGTACAAGCTGGCGGCAAAACCTCTCTGAGTTCTGGCGGCGGCCACCCTCGGGCTATCGCCCGGGGGTGACCCTGAACCAGTTGCGGCGCGACCTGCCGGGGCTCGACTGTGCGCCGCAGACGCCCGGGCTGGTGAGGTTCACCTGGGCCGAGGAGGGTTTGGACTTCGAGGTCGAGGAGCTGCCACAGGCGCAGTTCCTGATGCACCTGGTGGTCTGCGAGTTTCGCCTGCGGGTTCCCGGTTCGCCGGGGCCGCAGGCGCGGATCGACATTCGCCATACCGGCGCGATCCGCCGCCAGGGCGTCGCCGCCGGCCTGAAGCAGGGCGCGCAGGATGAGTGGGCTGGGCTGTTGCAGCAGTTGCACAGCGACCCGCAGCTGCTGGCGGCGTTGCTGCCGCTGGACTTCAAGCGCCTGCAATTGCAGCGCGACGGGCAGGGCTGGCGGGTGCGCCTGGAGCATTTCGGCGCCAGCGAGGTGGTCAACCGGCTGCCCGGCTTCCGCCGTTATATCCGCCTGAGCGCCGAGCAACGCGGCGCCTTGCTGGCAACGTTCAAGCGCCTGGATTCACTGCTGCGCGATCACTGAACTATTCCCACCCGTGCTGGCACAACCCGTGCTTAGGCTATAACGGACTATCCATTGCGCCGCGCTTCCTTGCCCGGCAAATAGATAACATGTTAATGATATCGCCATAACAACAAAGGCGGTCTCAGCCGGCTTCTGGAGGTGCACAGTGCTTGCTTCGCAAAGTTTCGGTTCCTGGATTGGCGCATTACAGGGGGTTTGCGGTCGCTTCGACGCCCGCCAGGCGTTGAACTCGGCGTTGTTCATCGGCGAAGTCGGCTTGCGCGACTACGCCGGCCTCGAGGTGGCGCAGATCCGCACCAATGCCGGACTGATCTCGCGCAAAGGCACCAGCGTCGATCATGAAGACGACCGGCACTGTTTCCTGATCATGCAGCGCAGCGGCCATGCCCAGATCAGCCAGGGCGGCGAGCGCATCGAACTGGCACCGGGGGAAATGGCCTTGCTGGACTCCGCCGGGGCCTGCGAAATCGTCCCCCACGGGCTGATCGAACATGCCTCGCTGCACCTGTCCCGCGACGAGGTGTATCGCCATCTGCCGGCGCAGCAGCGCAAGTTCGGCAAGCTCTCGCAGCAGTGCGCCAGTGGTCGCTTGATGCGCCTGCTGGTGGAACAGATCTGCGGCGAGCCGTTGCCAGGTTGCGCCGACCCGCAGGAAGGCCAGGCGTTGCAGGAAGCGCTGATCGCCTTGCTCGGCCCGACCCTGCGCCAGACGCCCAGCGCCCATCTCGACGGCTACGACAGCCAGCACGGCGGTTGCCTGCGCAGCCAGGCCCGGCAGTTGATCAACCAATCCCTCACCGAGCCCAACCTGACCCCGGTGTCACTGGCCAGCCAGATGAATATCTCGGTGCGCCAGCTGTACCGGCTGTTCGAAGAGCAGGGCGACAGCGTCTGCCGTTTCATCCAGCGCGCGCGCCTCGACCGCAGCGCGGCGGACCTGAGCAACCCGCGCCTGCGCCACGCGTCGATCACCGACATTGCCTTCAAGTGGGGGTTCACCGACTCGGCGCACTTCAGCCGTACCTTCAAGAAGCATTTCGAGCAGTCGCCGCGGGATTACCGCGCCCGTTCGCTGAACGCCTGAGCAGCCCTCAGGGGTTTTCCAGGTCGTGCCCCAGGGACTGGATGAACAGCGAGAACAGCTCCGGTTGTGAGGAGATGTCCAGCTTGGCGTAGAGATGGCGCCGGTGCACCTTGATGGTGTCCGGCGAGATCTTCAGCCGCTCGGCCATGGCCTTGGAGGAGAACCCACGCAGGATCAGCCGGGCGATTTCCACTTCCCGATCCGACAGCACGCCGCAGCCGAAATGGCTCAGGGCGTCGCGGATCTGGCTGGCCATTTCCTCCCCGGCAGGTGGCTGCGGGCGTTGGTGGCTTTGCTGCCAATGCTGCTGCATCAACGGCAGGACCCAGGCCGAGAAGGTGGTGAGCTGGCCGATCTCCTCGGCGCTGAACGGTCGCTGCATGCCCAGCGACAGGGACAGGGTGCCGGCCTCCGGGATCTGCAGGATGAACTGCAGTTCGTCCTCCAGCACGTTGTCGTGGAAGTAGCTGGAGAAATACTCGGTCTGGCGGAAATGGTCCGGCGCCACTTCCTCCAGGCGGTACAGGCCGTTGGGATAACCCTCGCGGCAGGCCTGGAAAAACGGGTCCAGCAGGTACAGGCCATTGAGGTAGGTGAGCATCGACGCCGGCTTGTCCGAGGGCTCGGCGTCGTATTCCTCGAGGGCGATGGGCAGGCCGTTGCGCGGGTAGAAGATCGCCAGGGCGTTATCGAACGGCAAGGCCTGGTGCAGCAACAGCACCAGTTGTTTCCAGAAGCGCTCGCCGCCGATCTGCGAGAGGGTGCGCCCGAGTCCGGCATGCATGCCGATTTCCCTGAACAGAGTGATCAAATAGGTGGCTCCGCGTCGATGCCGCTGTGGTCTGGCGGGTTGCTTTCTCGCCAGGTGGCAGCAAGGTTTCGGTGATTTGCCCGGCGACGTCAAGGGGGAGTACTCCAATAGGGGAATTGGCCCTGTACCCCCGGCTGCCTAAAGTGGCCTCCATCAAGTGCGCCCCAGAGCGCATCCACCCGACGTTCTTCGTTTCTGCCTCAAACCAAAAATAACCACGAGGATAACGACATGAGCTCTCCCTGCGCGCCGCAAGGCGCCCTGAAACCCACGCTGAGCGTGTTCGATGTGGTGGCCATTACCGTGTCGGGCGTGACCCCGGCCAGTTCGGTCTTCGTCATCGCACCGTTCGCCATTCACCAGGCCGGCAGCGGGGTGTTTCTGGCCTTTGTCATGGCGGGGCTGCTGGCGTTGATGTTCGCCTTCTGCTACGCCGAGCTGGGCCGCGCCCACAACAGCGCCGGCGGCGAGTATGTGTACGCCAAGCGGGTGTTCGGCGGCATGGCCGGGTACGCGACCTTTCTCACGGTGCTGGTGATGTTGCTGTTCATCCCGCCGGTGCTGGCCACCGGCGCGGCGACTTACCTGAACAATGCCCTGGGCACGCGCTTCGATTCGCAGACCGTGGCCCTGGTGATCGTTATCTGCAGCTATGCGCTGGGCATCCTCAACATCAAGCTGAATGCCTGGATCACCGGCACCTGCCTGTTGCTGGAAATTGCCGCGTTGCTGGTGATCGTGTTCCTGGGCTTTGGCAATGCCTCGCAGCCGGCGAGCATCCTGCTGCAACCGCAGATCGTCGAAAACGGCGTATTGCACATGGCGCCCTGGGCCCTGGTGATCGGCGCGGTAGGCATCGGCCTGTTTTCCTACAACGGTTACGGCCCGGCGGTGCTGCTGGCCGAAGACATGAAATGCAAGGGGCAGGGCGTGCACAAGGCGGTGCTCTGGTCGCTGGTGCTGGTGGTGATCATCGAACTGGTGCCGTTGACCGCGCTATTGATCGGCGCGCCGTCCCTCAGCGCCATGCTCGAAAGTCCCGACCCCATCGGCTACCTGCTCACCAGCCACGGCAACGAAACCCTGTCGCGGGTGGTCAGCGCCGGGATCTTCCTCTCGGTGTTCAACGCCATCGTCGCCATCGTGATCCAGATCGGCCGGGTGGTGTTCTCCAGCGGCCGGGATGCCTTGTGGACGCCGGGCATCAACCGCCTGTTCACGCGGATTCATCCGCGCTGGGACTCGCCGTGGCTGGCCACGCTGTTCCTGGCCATTCCCTCGGCGGTGCTCAGTTTCAGCTCGAACCTGGCCGACCTGACCTCGTTCAGCGTGCTGCTGATCATGCTGGTGTACCTGATCGTCGCCCTCAGCGCGCTGATGAGCCGGGTGCTGCTGCGCGACCGCGCCCACCCGTACCGCATGCCGCTGTGGCCATTGCCGGCGCTGCTGGCGGTGATCGGCGCCGGGTATCTGTTGTTCAATCTGTTCCTGGACGCTTCGCTCAGGGACATCATGGTGATCGTCGGCCTGCTGGCGCTGTCGGTGATCCTGTATGGCACCAACGGCCGGTTCAGCCCGGCGTTCCAGAAACTCTAAGGAGAAGTCATGCGCGCACGTCAATTGGGGATCAGCCTGGGCCTGGGTACTCCCGGCCCCTTCAATGCCATCACCGACGTTCCGGGGGTACGGGTGGGCCACAGCACCCTCAGGACCACGGTCGACGGCAAGCAGGTACGTACCGGGGTGACCCTGATCCAGCCCCGCGAGGGCTTTGCCCGGCTGCAACCCTGTTTCGCCGGCTGCCATGTGCTCAACGGCAACGGCGATGCCACCGGCCTGGAGTGGATCCGCGAAGCGGGCCTGCTGACCACGCCGCTGGCCATCACCAACACCCACAGCGTCGGCGTGGTGCGCGATGCGCTGATCGCCGAGGAGCACGCAAGCCTGGCGGACCCCGCGGAATACTGGTGCATGCCGGTGGTGATGGAGACCTATGACGGCCTGCTGAACGATATCTGGGGCCAGCATGTCGGCCCGCAGCAGGTGCGCGAGGCGCTGGCCAATGCCGAGTCCGGACCGGTGCGCGAGGGCGCGGTGGGCGGCGGCACCGGCATGATCTGCCATGAGTTCAAGGGCGGGATCGGCACGGCTTCGCGCCGGGTGCCGGGGGAGCAGGGCGGCTATACGGTCGGCGCGCTGGTACAGGCCAACCACGGCAAGCGCGAGGAGTTGCGGGTCGACGGCTACCCGGTGGGGCGACAACTGAGCGGCATCCCGTCGCCTTTCGCCCGGCGCGGTACGCCGGGCATGGGCTCGATCGTGGTGATCCTGGCCACCGACGCGCCTTTGTTGCCGCACCAGTGCCAACGCCTGGCGCAGCGCGCGTCCATCGGCATCGCCCGCACCGGCGGCGGCACCGAGGACTCCAGCGGCGATATCTTCCTGGCCTTCGCCACCGGCAACCGCGACCTGCCGCCTTCCGCCTATGGGCGCCAGGGCGTGCCCTTTAGTACCCCCCTGGCGATGCTCAACAACGATTACATCTCGGCCCTGTTCAGCGCCGCCGCCGAAGCGGTGGAGGAGGCCATCGTCAACGCCTTGCTGGCGGGCGAGCCGATGACCGCGGACAGTGGCGCGAGCGTTCCGGCGCTGACCGGGGAAACCCTGCTACAAGCGATGAAACTAACTGGGTGGAACAAACTTGCATGAACTAAAAAACTGCGACGTAGTCGGCAAAACTATCTGTACTGTTATTTAATATTTAAATTCGAGATTGTCCGACAATTATCAACGGGTATTGAAGCTTAAAGAATATTTCGACTCACCAGTCATTGTTTTCGGGAGTTTGCTGGAACAGCGAAAATCAGGCGTCAAAAAGTAGTGGACGCCTGATTTCAAATTGTGTCAGGTTGCTTACGCCCGGATAGGGCGAGTGATAGGACGATCTCGCCAGGGATTGTCGCTATCGGACAAAAACTGTTCCATTGATTACAAGGAAGTGTGTTTATGTCGAAAGTTAAAGCGAAAGCTATTGTGACCGCCGAACAAGAACTCGTGCCCTTGGCCGCGGCAAGTTCGGCTTACAACCAGATCAATAGCTTCAGCCATCAGTATGACCGGGGTGGCAATCTGACGGTCAATGGCAAACCCTCCTACTCGGTCGATCAGGCAGCCACCCAGCTGCTGCGCGACGGTGCCGCGTACCAGGATCTCAACGGCAACGGCAAGATCGAACTGACCTATACCTTCCTGACCTCGGCGTCCTCGAGCACCATGTACAAGCATGGCATCTCCGGGTTCAGCCAGTTCAACGCCCAGCAGAAAGCCCAGGCCGCGCTGGCCATGCAATCCTGGGCCGACGTGGCCAATGTCACCTTCACCGAAAAGGCTTCCGGTGGTGACGGTCACATGACCTTCGGCAACTACAGCGGCGGCCAGGACGGCGCGGCGGCCTTCGCCTACCTGCCGGGCACCGGTGCTGGCTACGACGGTACGTCCTGGTACCTGATCAACAGCAGCTACACCCAGAACAAGGCCCCCGATCTGAACAACTACGGCCGGCAGACGCTGACCCACGAGATCGGCCACACCCTGGGCCTGGCCCACCCTGGCGACTACAACGCCGGGAACGGCAACCCGACCTACAACGACGCGACCTATGGAGAGGATACGCGCGGCTACAGCATCATGAGCTACTGGAGCGAAAGCAACACCGACCAGAACTTCAGCAAGGCTGGCGTCGAAGCCTATTCGTCCGGCCCACTGATGGACGATATCGCGGCGATCCAGAAGCTCTACGGGGCCAACACCACCACCCGTACCGGCGACACCACCTACGGCTTCAACTCCAATACCGGGCGCGACTTCCTCAGCGCCAGTTCGTCGGCCGACAAGCTGGTGTTCTCGGTATGGGACGCGGGCGGCAAGGACACCCTGGACTTCTCCGGTTTTACCCAAAACCAGAAGATCAACCTCAATGATGCCTCGTTCTCCGACGTTGGCGGCATGGTGGGTAACGTGTCCATCGCCAAGGGCGCGATCATCGAGAACGCCATCGGTGGTTCGGGCAGCGACCTGCTGATCGGCAACAAGGTGGCCAACGAGCTCAAGGGCGGTGCCGGCAACGACATCCTCTACGGTGCCGGCGGTGCGGACAAACTCTGGGGTGGCGCGGGTGCCGACACCTTCGTCTTCGGTGCGAGCTCGGACTCCGCTCCGGGTGCGGCCGACCAGATCCTGGATTTTGTCAGCGGCCTGGACAAGATCGATCTGACCGGTATCACCAAGGGCGCCGGGCTGCACTTCGTGAACGCATTCACCGGTAACGCCGGCGACGCGATCCTCAGCACCTCGGCTGGCAACAGCACCTTGTCGGTGGACTTCTCCGGGCACGGCGTGGCGGACTTCCTGGTCAGCACCGTCGGCCAGGCGGCCTACACCGACATCGTCGCCTGAGTCATTGCGGTAAGGTAAAAGAAGGAGGGTGGCGCTCAGGCGTCGCCCTCTGACCTTGCATTGACAGGCGAACTGCCTGAGGCTGTGGCCCGGAGCAACCCCCTATGATTCGAACTGCCTTGATCGCTAAGGCCGGCGCGTACCTGATCGCGACGCTGATGATGTTTTATGGAGAGACAAGCATGGCAAGCAGCCTGAGATTGGCGGACCCCGCGGAACTGGCCGGGCACTGGCAACTGTCGCAGCCGGCGCAACCTGCCAACCACTGTGCCCTGGACCTCGAGCTGAACGGCACCCTGGGCGCCGGCGCCGAGTGTTTTTCCGCCTGGCTGGGCGATGCGGCCATTGGCTGGTTTCCCGAGCCGGACGGTATTGCCGTGACGGGCAAAGAGGGTTCGAAGATCATCTTTCTAAGTCGCCAGAAAGAAGGCTTATATCAAGGCACTTTGAAATCAGACATCACGATTATATTGCAGCGCGCACCCTGAGTTATCGCGGCTGTATGCATCTTTAAATGTATCTGTATGGATAAGCGTATAAGGCAGTGCCATATACGCGATGTCCTTCGTTCGATTAAAGACAACTAAATAACTAGAACTCCGTTTCGTCTGACGGTAGAGTTCTTTCGCCTGTCCGCCGCAATAAATCCAATAATGTCCCGACTCAAGTACGGGCGGTTTATTTGTCCTGCGCCCCTGGCACGGGATATTACAGCTCAGGAAAGACCAATGAAGATGGCGAAGACCACTGCACCGCTGTTCAAGGCACTGGGCGATTACAAAGGCATTCTGATCAGCGTCGGGTGTTTCACCGCCCTGATCAACGTGCTGATGCTGGTCCCCTCGATCTACATGCTCCAGGTCTACGACCGGGTCCTTTCCTCGCAGAACGAAACCACCCTGGCGATGCTGTCGCTGATGGTGGTCGGGTTCTTCGCATTCATCGGCCTGCTGGAGGTGGTGCGCAGCTTCATCGTCATTCGCATCGGCAGCCAGCTGGAGCGGCGTTTCAACCTGCGGGTCTACCAGGCGGCGTTCGAGCGCAACCTGTTTCGCGGCGAAGGCCACGCCGGGCAGTCCCTGGGCGACCTGACCCATATCCGTCAGTTCGTCACCGGTCCTGCGTTGTTCGCCTTCTTCGACGCGCCCTGGTTCCCCATCTACCTGTTCGTGATCTTCCTGTTCAATACCTGGCTGGGGGTGTTCGCCACCGCGGGCGCGGTCTTGCTGATCGCCCTGGCGTACCTCAATGAGGCGATGACCAAGAAGCCTCTGGGCGAGGCCAGCGGCTATTCGCAGAAATCCACGCAACTGGCCACCAGCCACCTGCACAACGCCGAGACCATCCAGGCCATGGGCATGCTCGGCGCGCTGCGCAAGCGCTGGTTCGAGGTGCATTCGCGTTTTCTCGGCCTGCAGAACCAGGCCAGCGACACCGGCGCGGTCATCGGCTCGCTGAGCAAGACCCTGCGCCTGTGCCTGCAATCGCTGGTGCTGGGCCTGGGGGCCTTGCTGGTGATCAAGGGCGACATGACCGCCGGGATGATGATCGCCGGCTCGATCCTGATGGGCCGGGTGCTGAGCCCGATCGACCAGTTGATCGCCGTCTGGAAGCAGTGGAGTTCCGCCAAGCTGGCCTACCAGCGCCTGGACTCGCTGCTGCAGGCCTTCCCGCCGAGCGACACGGCGATGTCGCTGCCGGCGCCCAAGGGCCAGGTGAGCTTCGAGCAGGTCAGCGCCGGCCCGCCGGGCAAGCGCATGGCGACCTTGCAGCAGGTCAGTTTCAACCTCGGGGCGGGGGAGGTGCTGGGGGTGCTCGGCGCTTCCGGCTCCGGCAAATCCACCCTGGCCCGGGTGCTGGTGGGCGTATGGCCGACCCTGGCCGGCACGGTGCGCCTGGACGGCGCCGATATCCATCGCTGGAACCGCAACGAACTGGGGCCTCACATCGGTTATCTGCCCCAGGACATCGAGCTGTTTTCCGGGAGCATCGCCGAGAACATCGCGCGCTTTCAGGAAGCCGACCCGCAGCAGGTGGTGCAGGCCGCGCAACAGGCCGGCGTGCACGAACTGATCCTGCGCCTGCCCCAGGGTTACGACACCCTGCTGGGCGATGACGGCAGCGGCCTGTCCGGCGGCCAGAAGCAGCGCGTGGCCCTGGCCCGAGCGCTGTATGGCCAGCCGCGCCTGGTGGTGCTCGACGAGCCGAACTCCAACCTCGACACCGTGGGCGAAAGCGCCCTGGCGTCGGCCATCGCGCAGATGAAGGCCCAGGGCACCAGCGTGATCCTGGTCACCCATCGCTCCTCGGCGCTGGCCCAGGCCGACAAGCTGCTGGTGCTCAACGAAGGGCGCCTGCAGGCCTTCGGCCCGAGCCAGGAAGTGCTCAAGGCGCTGTCCAGTGGTGCCCAGGCACAACACCAAAACCAGGCCCAAAACCAGGAACAGCAGCAGCGGGAAAAAACCTCGGCCCCGACGGCCCCGGGCGGCTTGAGCATGAGCCGCCAGTATCAGGCCCCGACACGGAACCCAGGCGCATGAGCAAAGACAGCGAAATGATGATCGAACAAGGTTACGCGCCGGAGCGTCCCGAGCGCGATGCGCGGTTTTTTGCGCGCATGGGCTGGGTCCTGGCGCTGGCCGGTGCCGGCAGCTTTTTTCTCTGGGCGGCCCTGGCGCCGCTGGACCAGGGTATCCCGGTGCAAGGCACGGTGGTGGTCTCGGGCAAGCGCAAGGCCGTGCAATCCATGAGCGGCGGGGTGGTCAGCCGGATCCTGGTGCGCGAAGGCGAGGCGGTGAAGCAGGGCCAGCCGCTGTTCCGCCTGGACCAGACCCAGGTCGAAGCCGACGTGCAGTCGCTGCAGGCGCAGTACCGCATGGCCTGGGCCAGCCTGGCGCGCTGGCAGAGCGAGCGCGACAACCTCAAGCAGGTGAATTTTCCCGAGGCCCTGAGCGCCGATCCCGATCCACGCCTGGCCCTGGTGCTGGAAGGCCAGCGGCAACTGTTCAGCAGCCGCCGCGAAGCCTTCGCCCGCGAGCAGGCCGGGATCCGCGCCAATATCGAAGGCGCCACCGCGCAACTGGCCGGGATGCGCCGCGCGCGTACCGACCTCAACAACCAGGCCGAGTCCCTGCGCCAGCAGCTGGCCAACCTGCAGCCCCTGGCGGATAACGGCTACATCCCGCGCAACCGCCTGATGGAGTACCAGCGCCAGCTGTCCCAGGTGCAGCAGGAACTGGCGCAGAACACCGGCGAAAGCGGGCGGGTGGAGCAGGGCATTCTCGAGTCGCGGCTCAAGTTGCAGCAGCACGGCGAGGAATACCAGAAGGAAGTGCGCAGCCAGTTGGCCGAAGCCCAGCTGAAAAGCCTGACCCTGGAACAGCAGCTGACCTCGGCCGGTTTCGACCTGCAGCACAGCGAAATCCTCGCGCCGGCCGACGGCATCGCGGTCAACCTTGGGGTGCACACCGAAGGCGCCGTGGTGCGCCCCGGGGAAAACCTGCTGGAGATCGTGCCCCAGGGTACTCGCCTGGAAGTGGAAGGGCACCTGCCGGTGAACCTGATCGACAAGGTCGGCAGCCACCTGCCGGTGGACATCCTGTTCACCGCCTTTAATCAGAGCCGCACGCCGCGGGTGTCCGGCGAGGTCAGCCTGATCTCCGCCGACCAGATGGTCGATGAAAAGACCGGCGTGCCGTACTACGTGCTGCGCAGCAGCGTCAGCGACCAGGCCATGGAAAAGCTCAACGGCCTGGTGATCAAGCCGGGCATGCCGGCGGAGATGTTCGTCCGTACCGGCGAGCGCTCGCTGCTCAACTACCTGTTCAAACCCCTGCTCGACCGGGCGGGTTCCGCATTGACCGAGGAATAAGGATGTTCCGTCGCATGAGTCAGCTTTCCATCTTCGGAGCCACAGTCGCTTTACTGGTATGCACCCACGCCCAGGCCATGGGGCCGTTCCAGGTCTACGAACAGGCCCTGCGCAACGACCCGGTGTTCCTCGGCGCGATCAAGGAGCGCGATGCCGGCCTGGAGAACCGCATCATCGGCCGCGCCGGGCTGTTGCCGAAACTCAACTACAGCTACAACAAGGGCCGCAACAACTCCCAGGCCACTGTGCCCGACGGCCGCGGCGGCACCAGCCACGATGACCGCAACTACGACAGCTACGGCTCCACCTTCACCCTGCAACAGCCGCTGATCGACTACGAGGCCTATGCCTCCTACCGCAAGGGCGTGGCCCAGGCGCTGTTCGCCGACGAGAACTTTCGCGGCAAGAGCCAGGAACTGCTGGTGCGGGTGCTGACCTACTACACCCAGGCGCTGTTCGCCCAGGACCAGATCGAGATCGCCCAGGCCAAGAAGAAGGCCTTCGAGCAGCAGTTCCAGCAGAACGAGCACATGTTTCGCCAGGGCGAGGGCACCCGCACCGACATCCTCGAAGCGGAATCGCGCTATGAGCTGGCGACCGCCGAGGAGATCGAGGCCCGCGACGAGCAGGACGCGGCGCTGCGCGAGCTGGGCGCGTTGATCGGCGTGCCGACCGTGGACATCCGCGACCTCGACCCGCTGCGCGAGCGTTTCGAGTCCTTCACCCTGTCGCCGGCCAACTACGACGCCTGGCATGAACTGGCGATCAGTAACAACCCGAACCTGGCCTCCCAGCGCCAGGCCGTGGAAGTGGCGCGTTACGAGATCGAGCGCAATCGCGCCGGCCATCTGCCGCGGCTCAGCGCCTATGCCACCTCGCGCCGGGTCGAGTCGGAAAGCGGCAACACCTACAACCAGCGCTACGACACCAACACCATCGGCATCGAAATCAGCATGCCGCTGTACGCCGGTGGCGGTGTCTCGGCGGCCACCCGCCAGGCCAGCCGGACCATGGAACAGGCCGAGTACGAACTGGATTCGCAGACCCGCACCACCCTGATCGAACTGCGGCGCCAGTTCAGCGCTTGCTTGTCCGGGGTCAGCAAGCTGCGGGCCTATCAGAAGGCGCTGACCTCGGCCGAGGCCCTGGTGGTCTCGACCAAGCAGAGCATCCTCGGCGGCGAACGGGTCAACCTCGACGCGCTGAACGCCGAACAGCAGCTGTACACCACGCGCCGCGACCTGGCGCAGGCCCGCTACGACTATTTGATGGCCTGGACCAAGTTGCACTACTACGCAGGCACCCTGCGTGAAGACAACCTGGCCCGGGTCGACGAAGCCTTCAGGCCCGGATCATGAACTGACAAAAAGGCGGCCGCGGGCGGCCCGACCTGACATTTTCGACAAAAACAAAAAACGAGAAGTCATCACATGGATAGACGCTTTTATCAGCTCAAGGCGCTGAGTCGCCGCTCGTTGCTCGCTTGCTCCACGCTGTCGGCGGTAGCACTGCCGGGCATGGCCCAGGCGCAGTACCAGGAAACCGGCCAGTTGGGGGTGCCGGCCAGCTGGCAATCGGCCGAATACACCCAGGACTGGGGCCTGGAGCGCATGCGCGCCAGCTCCGCCTATGCCGCCGGCATCACCGGCAGCGGGGTGAAGATCGGTGCCCTCGACTCGGGCTTCGACGCCAGCCATGGCGAAGCCTCGCCCGAGCGCTTCCACGGGGTCACCGCCACCGGCACCTATGTCGATGGCACGTCGTTCAGCGTCTCCGGGGTGCTCAACGGCAACAACGACAGCCATGGCACTCATGTCACCGGCACCATGGGCGCGGCCCGCGACGGCGTTGGCATGCACGGCGTGGCCTTCAATGCCCAGGTCTACGTGGGCAACACCAACAAGAACGACAGCTTCCTGTTCGGCCCGACCCCGGACCCGCAGTACTTCAAGGCGGTATACGGCGCCCTGGCGGATGCCGGGGTGCGCGCCATCAACAACAGCTGGGGCAGCCAGCCGCCGGGTGTCAGCTACCAGACCCTGGGCGACTTGCACGCCGCCTATGCCCAGCACTATGGCCAGGTCACCTGGCTGGACGCGGCGGCCGATATATCGCGCCAGGGCGTGATCAACGTGTTCAGCGCCGGTAACAGCGGTTACGCCAACGCCAGCGTGCGCGCGGCGCTGCCGTACTTCCAGCCGGAGCTGGAAGGCCACTGGCTGGCGGTGTCTGGCCTGGATGCCAATAACCAGCAGCGCTACAACCAGTGCGGCATCGCCAAGTACTGGTGCGTGGCCGCGCCCGGGCGGCTGATCTCCAGCACCGTGCCCGGCGGCGGTTACGCCACCAAGTCCGGCACCTCGATGGCCGCACCCCATGCCACGGGCGCGCTGGCCCTGGTGATGGAGCGTTATCCCTACATGAATAACCAGCAGGCCCTGGAGGTGCTGCTGACCACCGCCACCCAGCTGGACGGCTCGATCACCGAGGCGCCCACCAGCCTGGTCGGCTGGGGCGTGCCCAACCTGGAGCGGGCCATGCACGGTCCCGGGCAGTTGCTGGGATCGTTCGACGCCAACCTGGGTGCCGGGCAGGGCGATGTCTGGAGCAACGACATCTCGGACAAGGCGCTGTTGCAGCGCCAGGGCGAGGACGCCGCCGAACACGCGGCCTGGCAACAGACCCTGAAGGACAAGGGCTGGGAAAACGGCCTCGGCGCCGGCGCCAGCCAGCAGGACAAGACCGACTACGCCGTCGGCATGGCCCGCGACGCGGCCGCCGCGCAGCGGGTGTACGAGGGCAGCCTGATCAAGTCCGGCGCCGGCTGGCTGGTGCTCAGCGGCAACAACAGCTATCGCGGCGCGACCACGGTCAACGGCGGCTTGCTGACAGTCAATGGCTCGCTGGCCTCCAGTGTCACGGTCAATGACGGCGGCACCCTCGGCGGTTCCGGACGGATCGGCGCGCTGCTGGCCAACAGCGGCGCCACCGTGGCGCCGGGCAACTCCATCGGCACCTTGCAGGTGGCGGGGGACGTGACCTTCCAGCCGGGCTCGACTTATGCCGTGGAGCTGTCGTCCACCAGCAGCGACCGCATCGTCGCTGGCGGCAAGGCCACCCTCAACGGCGCCGGGGTCACCCTGGCCCTGGAAAACAGCCCGCAGCTGCTCAGCCTGGAGCAGACGCAAAGCCTGATCGGCAGCCAGTACCAGATCCTCCAGGCGGCGAACGGCATCGACGGCCGCTTCGGCTCGGTGGAACCGAACTATCTGTTCCTCGGCGGCAGCCTCGATTATTCGGCCAGCGGCGTGCAGCTGAGCATCGGGCGTAACGCCACCTCGTTCGCCAGTGTCGGCCTGACCCCGAACCAGCGCTCGGTGGCGGCCGCCGCCGAGCAACTGGGGGCCGGTAACCCGGTGTATGAAAGCCTGCTGCGCTCGCCGAGCGCCGGTGTGGCGCAACAGGCGTTCCAGCAGCTGTCCGGGGAAATCTACCCGGCGCTGGGTTCGATGCTGCTCAACGACAGCCGGCAGCTGCGCGATGCGGTCGGCGAGCGTCTGCAGGTCCCGGGCGCGGTGGTGCAGAGCGAGGGTAACCTCTGGCTCAAGGTGCTGGGGGCCTGGGGCAAGAACGACGGCAGCCACGACACCGAGGGCTACAACACGTCCATCGGCGGGTTGCTGCTGGGGGCCGATGGCGCGCTCAGCGACAGCACGCGCCTGGGCGCCTTCGCCGGCTACAGCGACAGCTCCCTGAGCATGGGCGGCGGCACCCATTCCAAGGCCTCGGTGGACAGCTATCACCTGGGCACCTACCTCGGCCACGAGCTGGGCGCCTGGCGCCTGAGCGCGGGCGCGGCCCACAGCTGGCATCGCGCCGACGTCAAGCGCGACCTGCAGTTCGGCGACGTCAGCGGCAAGCAGAAAGCCAAGGTCGATGTCCGCACCAGCCAGGTCTTCGGCGAGGCGGCTTATCGCCTCGACCTGCCGGCGCTGGCCCTGGAACCGTTCGCCAACCTGGCCTACGTGCACCTGCACCGCGACAGCTTCAGCGAGAAGGGCGACGCCGCGGCGTTGAAAGGCGGCAGCGACAGTCGTGAAGCCGCACTCAGTACCCTCGGCCTGCGCGCCCTGAAAAGCCTCGAGCTGTCCG
This sequence comes from Pseudomonas sp. GW821-FHT02B10, assembly GCF_059421865.1. Lineage (NCBI taxonomy): Bacteria > Pseudomonadati > Pseudomonadota > Gammaproteobacteria > Pseudomonadales > Pseudomonadaceae > Pseudomonas > Pseudomonas sp. GW821-FHT02B10. The sequence goes on from NZ_JBWKVU010000020.1 coordinate 51,879, forward strand.
GGCCAACCCGCCTGGACCTTTCCGGCTCCCTGGGCTGGCAGCACAACCTGAGCAATACCCGGGCCGAGGAACACCTGGCCTTTGCGTCCGGCGGCACGCCGTTCAGCGTCGAAAGCACCTCGCTGCCGCGCAATGCCGCGCTGGTCGGCGCCCATGCCAGCCTGGCGCTGAGCCGGGACCTGCGCCTGAGCCTGGATTACAACGGCCAGCTGGCCAGCCGTGAGAAGAACCACGGGGCGGGGTTGAGCCTGAACTGGCAGTTCTGACCCGGCTTTTGACAGCGCCGTGTCGACGCAAGGTCGCGTCGACACGGCAGCCGCTATCGGTACAGCACGGCTCGCCGTTGGCGGGCCGGCTGTTCGGTAAAACCACCCGCGCCGGGTCTGGTGCGGCGTTTCCTCTAGCAAGGCAACTATTTCCAGCAAGGCAACTATTTCTAAGCAAGGCAACTAAGGAAGGTACCGATGAAATACAGATTTACGGGGGCTGCTCCGGCGGCCAACAGCCTGGTGCGCGCCTCCTGCGGCGCTTTGATCTGTGGCCTGGCCGTGGCGGGTAACGCCCAGGCCGCGCCTTATGTCGAAAGCGGCCAGCCGGGCGATCCCGGCAGTTGGCGCAGTGCCGAGTTCAACGCCGAATGGGGCCTGGGGGCGATCCATGCCGAGCAGGCGTATGCCGCCGGTTATACCGGCAAGGGCGTCAAGCTGGGGATCTTCGACCAGCCGGTGTATGCCCAGCACCCGGAATTCAGCGGCAGCAACAAGGTGATCACCCTGGTCACCAGCGGCATCCGCGAATACACCGACCCTTACATTCCGGTCAAAGCCGGCGATGCCTTCCGTTATGACGGCACGCCTTCGGTGGGCTCCGACGGCAAGCTCGGCTCCCACGGCACCCATGTCGGCGGGATCGCCGCCGGCAGCCGCGACGGCGGGCCGATGCATGGCGTGGCCTTCGACGCGCAGATCATCAGCGCCGAAAACGGCGACCCGGGCCCCGAGGACGGGATCATTCTCGGCAACGACGGCGCGGTCTACCGGGCCGGCTGGGATGCCCTGGTGAACAGCGGCGCGCGGATCATCAACAACAGCTGGGGCATCGGCATCACCGACCGCTTCGACCAGGGCGGTCGCGACCCGGCCTTCCCGCATTTCACCGTGCAGGACGCGCAGTTGCAGTTCGACCAGATCCAGCCGCTGCTGGGCACCCGCCAGGGTGGCGCCTACAGCGGGGCGATCGACGCGGCTCGCGGTGGCGTGCTGACCATCTTCGCCGCCGGCAACGACTACAACCTGAACAATCCGGACGCTATCGCCGGCCTGGCCTATTTCGTGCCGGAAATCGCGCCGAACTGGATGACGGTGGCGGCCTTGCAGAAGAACCCTGACACCGCCAGCCCCAATCCCTACACCCTCAGCACCTTCTCCTCGCGCTGCGGCTACACCGCGAGCTTCTGCGTCTCGGCGCCGGGTACGCGGATCTACAGCGCGGTGATCGGCGGCACCAACCTGGACGACATGACCATCGGCTACGCCAACAAGAGCGGCACCTCGATGGCCGCGCCCCATGTGGCGGGCGCGGCGGCGGTGCTGATGGAGCGCTTTCCGTACATGAGCGCTTCGCAGATCGCCACGGTGCTGAGGACCACCGCCACCGACATGGGCGATCCGGGCATCGACGCGCTGTACGGCTGGGGCATGATCAACCTGCAAAAGGGCATCGACGGCCCGGGCATGTTCGTCACCGAAGCGGACATTCCCCAGGAATTCCGGGTCGAAGGCGCCTACGGCTCCGGCCAGTTCGTGGTCGACCTGCCCGGCATCGGCGCCGTGGTGGATGCCGGCAAACCCACCGAGCGCCTGTGCACTGGCCTGTCTTGCGGCCTGGATGTCTGGCGCAACGACATTTCCGGACACGGCGGCCTGACCAAGCAGGGCATCGGCACCCTGGTGCTGACCGGCAACAACAGCTACAGCGGCCCGACCCTGGTCAATCAGGGGCGCCTGGCCATCAACGGTTCGCTGGCCTCGGCGGTGACGGTCAATGACAGCGGCATTCTCGGCGGCAACGGGCGCATCGCCGCGCTGACCGCCAACCGTGGCGGTACCGTGGCGCCGGGCAACTCGATCGGCACCTTGCAGGTGGCGGGCGACGTGACCCTGCAACCGGGCTCGACCTACGCGGTGGAGCTGTCGCCCACCAGCAGCGACCAGATCGTCGCTGGCGGCAAGGCCACCGTCGAAGGGGCCAACGTGACCCTGGCCCTGGAGAACAGCCCGACCCTGCTCAGCGCCCGCGAGGCGCAAAGCCTGCTCGGCCGGCAATACAACATCCTGCAGGCGGCCGGTGGCATCGAAGGGCGCTTCGGTTCGGTGGCGCCGAACTACCTGTTCATTGGTGGCAGCCTCGACTACTCGGCCAGCGGCGTGCAGTTGCAGGTCGCGCGTAACGCCACGTCCTTCAGCGACGTCGGCCTGACCCCGAACCAGCGTTCCGTGGCGGCCGCCGCCGAGCGACTGGGGGCGGGCAATCCGGTGTACGAAAGCCTGCTGCTGTCGGAGAACGCCGCCAGCGCGCAACAAGCCTTCCAGCAACTGACCGGGGAGATCTATCCGGCCATCGGCACGCTGCTGATCAACGACAGCCGCCAGCTGCGCGATGCGGTGGGCGACCGTCTGCGTCAGGACGGCCTGCTCGATTCGTCGGCGCCCGCGGCCAGCGACAACAATGTGTGGTTCAAGGTGCTGGGGGCCTGGGGCAAGGCCGACGGCGGTTATGACCATGCCAACTACACCACTTCGATCGGCGGCCTGCTCGCCGGGGTCGATGGCTTGATCGCCGAAGACACTCGTCTCGGCCTGTTCACCGGCTACAGCGACAGTTCCCTGAGCATGGGCGACGGCACCCATTCCTCGGCCTCGGTGGACAGCTATCACCTGGGTGCCTACCTGGGTCATCAGCTGGATGCCGTGCGCCTGAGCGTCGGCGGTTCCTATAGCTGGCATCGCATCGATGTGAAGCGCGACCTGCAATACGGCGAGTTCTCCGACCGGCAAAAGGTCAAGCGCGACGCCCAGACCGCCCAACTGTTCACCGAAGCAGCGTGGCAAGTGGCGCTGCCGGGTGTGGCGCTGGAGCCCTTCGTCAATCTGGCCTACGTGCATGTGGGCAGCGACAGCTTCCGCGAAAAAGGCGGGGCCACCGCGCTGCGCGGTGGCGATGACAACCGCGACGCGGTGCTCTCGACCCTCGGCCTGCGGGCCAGCAAACGCTTCGCCCTGTCCGATGCCCGGCAGTTGGAACTGGCCGGCACCCTCGGCTGGCAGCACAACCTGAGCGACACCCATTCGGACCAGCACCTGGCTTTTGCCAATGGTGGTTCGTTCAACATACAGAGCGTTGCGCTGGATCGTAACGCCGCTGTGGTCGGGGCTCGCGCCGGCCTGTTGCTGGGGCGCGATACCCGGGTAAACCTGGACTACAACGGCCTGCTGGGTTCTCGGGACAAGAGTCACGGGGTCGGCCTGACCCTGGACTGGCAGTTCTGAGGCCTGCGGGCCAATGACCATAAGAGTGAGACACAACATGGGTGTATTCGATTACCGGAGTTTCAAGGGCGAGGCGGGCAAGGCGCTGTACAGCGATGCCCTGGCGTTGACGCTCTACGCCTACACGCCCACCGGGCAGCCGTTGGCGTCGGGCTGGACGGCGATTGGTGCCGAGCGGCTGGGGTACCAGGGCAAGGTCGGGCCCCAGGGCACCTTCTTCGGCGAGCAGCCAGGCTTTACCAGCGCCGAAGTGGAGGTGCTGGGGCGTTACGACGAGGCCGGCAAGTTGCTGTCGATCGGCATCGCCTTTCGCGGCACTGGCGGCCTGGGCTTGGGCGATACCCTGGGCGACATCAAGAACAACCTGCTGGCGGCGGTCGGGCCGGTGGGTTATGCGGCGAACTACAGCAAGAATGCCTTCGACAAGCTGTTCGCCAGCGTCGCCGAGTTCGCCAAGGCCCAGGGCCTGAGCGGCCAGGATGTACTGGTCAGCGGCCACAGCCTGGGCGGCCTGGGGGTCAACAGCCTGGCCGAGCTGAGCGGCGAGCACTGGGGCGGTTTCTACGCCGACGCCCGCTATGTGGCGTTCGCCTCGCCGACCCAGGGCCCGGGGGACAAGGTGCTGAACATCGGCTACGAAAACGATCCGGTGTTCAGGGTGCTCGACGGCACCACCTTCAACGCTTCGTCCCTGGGCAGCCATGACAAGGTCCAGGCGTCGGCGACCAACAACATCGTCAACTTCAACGAGCACTACGCGTCGACCCTGGAGAATCTGCTGCCGCAGAGCATCCTCAACCCGCTGTCGTGGAAGGCCCACGGTTCCGCGGGTTACGCCGATGGCTTGAACCGGGTGGTGGATTCGGCGTTCTACGACCTGACCAGCAAGGACTCGACCCTGATCGTCTCCACCTTGTCCGAGGCCAATCGGGGCAAGACCTGGGTCGAGGACCTCAACCGCAACGCCGAACCGCACAAGGGCAGCACCTTTATCTTCGGCACCGACGGCAGCGACCTGCTCAAGGGCGGACGCGGCAACGACTTCATCGAGGGCCGCGACGGCAACGACACCTTCCGCGACGCGGGTGGCTACAACATCCTGCTGGGTGGCAAGGGGCATAACGTCTTCGACCTGCAGCAGTCGCTGGGCAAGTTCAGCGTGGTCAACGATGGTGACGGCACCTTGTACGTGCGCGATGCCTACGGCGGCATCAGCATGACCCGCGATATCGGCGCGCTGGTGAGCAAGGAGCCGGGTTTTGCCTGGGGCCTGTTCAGCAAGGAGGTGACCCACAGCGTGACCGACCAGGGCCTGCTGGCCGGCAACCAGTTGACCCACTACAACCATTCGCTCAATGGCGACGCCTACGGCAATGCGCTGGTGGCCAGCGTCGACGGCGACTGGCTGTTCGGTCACGGCGGCGACGATGTGCTGCGCAGCGATAAGAGCGACGTGACCTTTGTCGGCGGCGCCGGCAACGACGTCATGTACTCCAGCGGCGGCGGGGCCAACACCTTCCTGTTCAGCGGCGCCTTCGGCTTCGACGCGATCCATGGCTACCAGGGCAGCGACAAGCTGGTGTTCATGGGCGTGGCGGGCGCGGGGCAGGGCTACGACTACACGCAGCACCTGTCACAGAGCGGCCAGGACACCTTGCTCAGCGTCGGCGACTACGCCGTGACGCTGGTCGGGGTCGCGCCGGACAGTCTTTCCGCAGGGGGGATCGTCTTTGCATAGATAAGTAGCAAAAAGCATTGCACTAAGGATGGGGCGCCAGCGGAGGGCGTCCCGTCCGCGTGAGCTATCTCGAATAAAGTTCAACAACAAAGAGAGGCAATACCATGGGTGTGTATGACTACAAGAACCTCGGCACAGAAGATTCAAAGGCGCTGTTTTCCGATGCGCTGGCGATCACGCTGTATTCCTACCACAACCTCGACAACGGTTTTTCCGCCGGCTATCAGCAGTACGGTTTCGGCCTCGGCCTGCCGGCGACCCTGGTCACGGGGCTGATCGGCAGCAGCGACTCGCAAGGGGTGATTCCCGGGCTGCCCTGGAACCCCGACTCGGAGAAAGCTGCGCTGGAAGCGGTGCAAAAGGCCGGCTGGACGCCGATCGGCGCTGCCCAGCTGGGCTACGACGGCAAGACCGACTTCAGGGGCACCTACTACGGGGAAAAGGCCGGCTACACCACGGCCCAGGCCGAAGTCCTCGGCAAGTACGACGACCAGGGCCACCTGACTTCCATCGGCATTGCCTTTCGCGGCACCAGCGGGCCCCGTGAATCGGTGATCGGCGACTCCATCGGCGATGTGATCAACGACCTGCTGGCGGCGTTCGGGCCCAGGGACTACGCGAAAAACTACGCCGGCGAAGCCTTCGGCAAGCTGCTCGCCGATGTCGCGGCCTTCGCCCAGGCCAACGGCCTGACGGGCAAGGACATCCTGGTCAGCGGCCACAGCCTCGGCGGCCTGGCGGTCAATAGCCTGGCGGACCTGAGCGGCGATCACTGGTCGGGGTTCTACCAGGATGCCAGCTACGTCGCCTACGCCTCGCCGACCCAGAGCGCGGGGGACAAGGTGCTGAATATCGGCTACGAAAACGACCCGGTGTTCCGTGCCCTCGACGGCTCTTCGTTCAACCTGGCGTCCCTCGGCGTGCATGACACGGCGCAGGAGTCGGCGACCAACAACATCGTCAGTTTCAACGACCATTACGCCTCGGCGGCCTGGAACCTGCTGCCGTTCTCCATCCTGAATATCCCGACCTGGCTGTCGCACCTGCCCACAGGCTACGGCGACGGCATGACACGGATCCTCGAGTCGAAGTTCTACGACCTGACGAGCAAGGACTCGACCATCATCGTCGCCAACCTGTCGGACCCGGCACGGGCCACCACCTGGGTCCAGGACCTCAACCGCAATGCCGAAACCCACAAGGGCAGCACCTTTATCATCGGCACCGACAGCAACGACCTGATCCAGGGCGGCCAGGGCAACGACTACCTCGAAGGCCGCGCCGGCAACGATACCTTTCGCGATGCCGGCGGCTACAACATCCTGCTGGGCGGGCAGGGCCACAACACCCTGGACCTGCAGCAGTCGGTGAAGAACTTCAGTTTCGCCAACGACGGCGCCGGCACCCTGTATGTGCGCGATGCCAATGGCGGCATCAGCATCACCCGCGATATCGGCGCGATCACCAGCAAGGAGCCGGGGTTCCTCTGGGGCCTGTTCAAGGACGATGTGACCCACAGCGTCACCGACAAGGGCCTGCTGGCGGGGAGCAACCTGACCCAGTACGCCGCTTCGGTGAAGGGCGACGCCGCGGCCAATACCCTGACCGCCCACGCCGGCGGCGACTGGCTGTTCGGCCTGGACGGCGATGACCACCTGATCGGTGGCCAGGGCAACGATGTGCTGGTCGGCGGCGCGGGCAACGACCTGCTGCAGGCGGGCGGGGGCAGCAATACCTTGCTGTTCAGCGGCAACTTCGGCCAGGACCGAGTGCTGGGTTACCAGAGCAGCGACAAACTGGTGTTCCTTGGCGTCGCAGGCGTGGTTGCCAACGATGACTTCCGCGCCCACGCCAGCACCGTGGGCAACGATACCCTGCTGACCTTTGGCGGCGACTCGGTGACCCTGGTCGGTGTGAGCCTGGACAGCCTCAGCGGCGCGAGCATCACCATCGCCTGAAGCCTGACCGCGCGGGGTGGCGAGTTTTGCCTCGCGCGGTCACGGGTTTGCCTTTGCGTGTCCCTCGACCGCACTTTTTTCGCCAAAACCAAGGGTATTTGCCCAAAGGGTGACCCGCCAGCCTGGAAGTGACTCCAATACCTGCCCCTGTGACACAGCGCTCGATAAAACATCGGCCTGTCGCCAGGCGGGTGGATGCCGCGTGCGCGCTCCGGGCCCTTAAAGTCCGCGGGGGCTTGCGCGTTATCAAGGCAGGCAGCCGCTGCCGAGGCTCATTCAATGGCAACAGTGAACAGTAGGAGAAACACAAGGTGAGTGATAACCAGAGGTATGGCATCGGTCTGGCGCTGGTCCTGATGGCGGGCAGCGCAATGGCCGAGGACTTGCCTCAGCAGTCGATCCTCAAGCGCTACGGCGTGACCCCGGACCAGATACCGGCCGCCGCGCAGGCCACCGAAAAAGAAGTGCAGCCCGAACCGGGCAGCCGCTTTCATATCGACGCAGAGCGGCCTTGGGCGAGCGTGACCCTGGGGGAGGGTAAAAAGCCTGAAGCCACCGGCAATATCAGCATCGATAATGCGGCGGCCCGGGAGTTCGAGCGGTGTCAGCGGGTGCGTGGCGAACTGCAGAAGCGCGGGGAACAGCACTACATTTCCTGCGATAACAGCGTGCCGGGGCAGAACTCGGCACCTTGGTCGCCCTGAGGGCGACCGGGTTCGATCGGTCAGTCTTCTTGGCGGACGGTGGCGACATCGGCCGCCTTGATGCGGATTTTCTTGCCGGCGATGTCTTCGAATTCGTAGAACCCGTCGGCGGTCTTGGCGTTAGGCATGTCCTTGGTCAGGTATTGCGTGCCGTTCTGCAGTGTCACCACGGTTGGCGAGGCACAGCCGCCCAGTGCCAGGAAGGCTGCGACGGCCAACGGCAGGCCCAGGTATTTGACGTTCATAGACAAACCTCTCTTCATGAATCCCGTGAGTCCACCATGATTGGCGGCTCGCGACTATATGGCTATCCGCCCTTGGTGTGATTAACCGCAAGAAAGTTCTGCGGCTCCGTAAAAAAACCTGTAACGCCACTTATCCAATAGTGTTTGCCAGGGCAGGTCGGCAGCTGTTATCTGTATGCATAACCAGTATCCACCTCTTTGCGGCGCGCTTGTCCTGTGACTTCCAACCCTCTGGAAAACCCTCTTTATTACCTGCACAACTTTCAGCAGGTGCTGGCGTGGCTCAAGCTGCGCTACGCCGATGTGTTGTCACCCGAAGAGCGTAGCTTCATCGACGACTTCTCGGCGCTGGCCCAGCCATCCCAGGCCTTGCTGGTGCGCATGATCATGCGCAAAGGCTGCCATTTTCGCACGTCCCGGCTGGTCTATGAAGAAATCGGCGATACTCGCGCGGCCGTCGCGCCGCTGGTGCGCCTGGGCTGGGTCGACGAGCAGGCGCCGCTGACCCTGGAAGAACTGTTCAACCTGTTGCAGAAGGCGGAGATCCTCCAGGTTTTTCGCGCGGAAATCGAACAGCCGAAGGCCCGCAAATCCGACTGGCTGGCCGCCTTGGCGCCGTTGTTCGACGAGCCGCGGAGCCTGGGCCAGTGGTGCCCGGATCTGGAGGACGGGGTGTGCAGCCTGACGGTCATGGCGCTGTGCGACCGCCTGCGCCTGATGTTCTTCGGCAACCTGCACCAGGACTGGTCGGAGTTCGTGCTGGCCGATCTGGGTATCTTCACCTACGAAAAGGTCGAGTTTCGCGACGACGCCCGGGCGCTGCGCAGCCGCGCCGACGTCGAGGGTTTCCTGTACCTGGAGGACTGTCGGCAGCATTTTGAAAACGGCGCGGCGCTGGAGGAGGTGCTGGTGAGCATCCAGGCGTTCGCCAGCGACAATCCCTGGTTGCAGCGGCGCCGGGCCAAGCTGCTGTTCCTGCTGGGGCAGCATTGCGAGCGGCTAGCCGAATGGCCGCTGGCGGCCGCCATCTACCAGGCCTGCGCCGATCCCGGGGCGAGAGCGCGGCTGATCCGCGTCTTCGAGCGCAGTGGCGATTACCCGCAGGCGCTGGCCCTGGCCGAGGCGGCGGCACTGGCTCCGCACAACGCGGCCGAGCAGCAGCAACTGCTGCGGCTGCTGCCCAGGTTGCGGCGCAAGCTGGGCGGCCCGGCCACGCCGCGCGGCGGCACCCAGCCGACACTGCGCCTGGACCTCAGCCTGCCGCGGGTCGATCCGGCGTTGTCGGTGGAATTCCATGTGCAGGCCCATCTCCACGAGGAGCAGGCGCCGGTGCATTACGTGGAGAACAGCCTGATCAATTCGCTGTTCGGGCTGCTCTGCTGGCCGGCGATCTTCGCGCCGTTGCCCGGGGCGTTCTTCCACCCGTTCCAGCGCGGCCCGGCCGACCTGTTGAGCGAGGACTTCCACAGCCGTCGCGCCGAGCTGTTCCAGGCCTGCCTGGCGGAGCTGGATGACGGGCGTTATGCGCAGACCATCCGCCAGCGCTACCTCGACAAGTGGGGCGTGCAGTCGCCTTTCGTGTTCTGGGGCGCCCTCGACGAAGAATTGCTGGAGCAGGCACTGGCCTGCCTGCCGGCCGAGCACCTCAAGCACTGGTTCGAGCGCCTGCTGCAGGACATCAAGGCCAACCGCGCCGGCATGCCGGACCTGATCCAGTTCTGGCCGCAGCAGAAAACCTACCGCATGATCGAGGTCAAGGGCCCTGGCGACCGCCTGCAGGACAACCAGTTGCGCTGGCTGGAGTTCTGCCGACAGCATCAGATGCCGGTGGCGGTCTGCTACGTGCAATGGGCGGAGCAGGACGGGTGAATTACCGTATCGCGGTACGGGCGCTGTGTGAGTTCACCGCCAAGGTCGGTGACCTCGACCTGCGCTTCACCCCGTCGCCCACCGCGCTGGAAGGCATCCAGGGCCATCGCACGGTGGCGGCGCGGCGCAGCGCGAACTATCGGAGCGAGGTGCCCCTCGAAGGCAGCTTCGGCGCGTTGACGGTCAAGGGCAGGGCGGACGGCTACGACCCGGACGCCAACCTGCTGGAAGAGGTCAAGACCTACCGCGGCGACCTGGAGCGCATGCCGGCCAACCATCGCCAGCTGCATTGGGCCCAGGCGAAGATCTATGGCTGGCTGCTGTGCCAGCAGTTGCAGTTGAGCAGCATCCGTCTGGCCTTGGTGTATTTCGACATCCTCAGCGAGCGCGAGACGTCGCTGGTGGAAGAGCACGAGGCCGAGGCCCTGGAGCAGTTCTTCAACCGGCAATGCAGCCTGTTCCTGCAGTGGGCCGAGCAGGAACTGGCCCACAGGCACGCCCGCGACCAGGCCATGGCGGCGCTGGGTTTCCCCCATCCCGACTTCCGCCCCGGGCAGCGCGCGCTGGCCGAGTCGGTGTACAAGGCGGTGAGCACCGGGCGCTGCCTGATGGCCCAGGCGCCGACCGGGATCGGCAAGACCCTGGGCACGGTGTTTCCCATGCTCAAGGCGATGCCGGGGCAGCAGCTGGACAAGCTGTTCTTCCTCACCGCCAAGACCCCGGGACGCAAACTGGCGCTGGATGCCGCCGAGGTGCTGTTCGAGCGTAGCCCCGGGCTGCCGTTGCGGGTGCTGGAACTGGTGGCCCGGGACAAGGCCTGCGAGCACCCGGAACTGGCCTGTCATGGCGAGTCCTGCCCGCTGGCCAAGGGTTTCTACGACCGTCTGCCGGCGGCGCGGCAGGCGGCGAGCCAGCGGTCCTTGCTGGACCAGCAGGCGCTGCGCGAGATCGCCCTGGCGCATGGGCTGTGCCCGTATTACCTGAGCCAGGAAATGGCCCGCTGGAGCGATCTGCTGGTGGCGGACTACAACTACTACTTCGATTTCAGCGCCTTGCTGTTCGGCCTGGCGCAGGCCAACCAATGGAAGGTCGCCGCGCTGGTGGACGAAGCGCATAACCTGGTGGAGCGCGGGCGCTCGATGTACAGCGCCAGCCTCGACCAGTACCAGTTGCACAGTGTGCGCCAGTCCGCCCCGGAGCCGCTGAAGAAGCCGCTGCAACGGCTCAACCGGGAATGGAATGCCCTGCACAAGGAACAGCTGCGGCCGTACCAGGCCTATGACCAGGCGCCGGCCCCGTTGCTCAAGGCGCTGTCGCTGTGTATTTCGGCGATCGGCGATTACCTGGGCGACCACCCGCAAGGGCTGGACAGCCGGTTGCAGGGCTTCTATTTCGATGCCCTGCAATTCGCCCGGGTGGCCGAACTGTTCGACGAGCAGTTCCTGTTCGATATCAGCAAGCGCGAACTCAACGCCCGGCGCAGCCTTTCCGAGCTGTGCCTGCGCAACGTGGTGCCGGCGGGCTTCCTGGCGCCGCGGCTGAGCGCTGCGCGCAGTACGGTGCTGTTCTCGGCGACCCTCAACCCCTGGCATTACTACCGCGACCTGCTGGGGCTGCCGGAGACCACTGTATGGGTGGACGTGGAGTCGCCGTTCAGTGCCGCGCAACTGGACGTGCACATCGTCAGCCGGATCTCCACCCGTTTCGCCCATCGCCAGGCGTCGCTGGCGCCCATCGTCGAGCTGATCGCCAGCCAGTTCCGCCAGCGCCCCGGCAACTACCTGGCGTTCTTCAGCAGCTTCGATTACTTGCAGCAGGTGGCCGGCCTGCTGGCCGAACAGCACCCGGATATCCCTCTGTGGCAACAGTCGCGCGGGATGGATGAAGGGCAACGCCAGGGGTTTCTCGAGCGCTTCGACGCCGATGGCCAGGGGGTGGGTTTCGCCGTGCTGGGCGGGGCGTTCGGCGAGGGCATTGACCTGCCGGGTTCGCGGCTGATCGGCGCCTTTATCGCCACCCTCGGCCTGGCCCAGCTGAACCCGGTGAATGAGCAGATGAAACAGCGCATGGCGGCGATTTTCGGCGCCGGTTACGACTACACCTACCTGTACCCCGGCCTGCAGAAGGTGGTGCAGGCCGCGGGCCGGGTGATTCGCAGCCAGCAGGACCGTGGCGTGGTGATGCTGATCGACGACCGGTTTGCCGAGCCCCGGGTCCGGCAATTGCTGCCGGGCTGGTGGGCGCTTGACGCTCCGGGCGGCGAGGCGCTTCAGGGCGCCGGGTAGGCGGCGTCGCGGATCTCCCGGGTGAAAGCTCCCGACATGCCCTCGAAGGCGGTGTTGGTCAGCGCCACCACGGTCAGCCTGGCCTGCGGGTCGACAAACCAGCTGTGGCCGTAGGCGCCGCCCCATTGCAGGGTGCCCCGGGATTGTGGGGTACCGGCCAGGGCCGGATCGTCCAGCACCGCCCAGCCGTAGCCGAAGCCCCAGCCCGGCCCCTGGGTCTGCGCCTGGGCGCCGACCTGGTCGGTCATCATCGCCTGAACGCTGCGGGCGGAAAGCAGCGGGCCGCCACCCTGGCGCAAGGTGTCGAGAAAACGCGCCACGTCCATGGCGGTACCGGCCATGCCGGCGCCACCGGAAGGGTAGGCGCGCGGGTCGAAGATCCGCTTGAGGGAGAACAGCGTGGTGCTTTCGCCGACCCTGATCGCCGCCTCGTCCTGCATCCGGCTCGGCCGCGGACGGTCATCGCGGTACACCGCGCCGAGGCGGGCAGGGTCCTTGACCGAGAACGCGGTGTCGTTCATGTGCAAAGGTTGGGTGACCAGTTCCTCGGTCAGGGCCGGCAGGCTTTTGCCGCTGGCCTTTTCCAGCACGGCGCCGAGCACGTCGATGGCCATGGAATAGCGCCACTGTGTGCCCGGCGGATAACTCAAGGGCACGCTGGCAATGCGTTTGAGGTTGTCTTCCAGGCTCATGCCCGGCTCGGCCAGGCCATCCGACACCCCGGCCGTGCGATACGCCCCATGCTCGGCCTCGAGAAAGCCATAGCTCAGGCCGGCGGTGTGGGTGAGCAATTGCTTGAGGGTGATCGGCGGGTGGGTGCCATCGGCCAGCCCTGGGCGGAAATCCGCCAGCCATTGGCTGACCGTATCGTCCAGGGACAGCGTGCCCTGTTCCACCAGGCGCATGGCGACCACGGACACCATGGGCTTGGTGATAGAGGCCAGGCGCAGGATGGTGTCGCCGGTCATGGGCCGGGCCGCCTCCCGATCGGCGAAACCGGCGGCGCGCTGGTACACCACCTGGCCGTCGCGCATCACCACCACCACGGTGCCGACGATCCGCTGTTCGCCGATGGCGCGTTCGATGGCCGTGTCCATGCGCCTGCCGAGTTCCTCGTCCGGCGTGGCGGCGCTGGCCAGCGAAGCGCCGAGGGTGGCTGCCAGGGCGAGCAGGCCTTTATGGGGTAGATCCATGGGGAGAGCCTCTATAATCACAATGTCCGCTATGATTAACCGGCATTCGTTCTAATTTCAATAGTGATCACTATGATAAATAATCCTGCTGCCGTGGTGCGCCGTCGTGGACGGCCGATTGCCTTTGATCGCGACCAGGTCCTGGGCCTTGCGGCAGAGGTGTTCTGGCGCCTGGGCTATGAAGGCGCCTCGATGCCGGAGTTGTCGGCGGCCATGGGCATCACCGTGCAAAGCCTGTATGCCGCGTTCAGGTCCAAGGCCGAGCTTTACCAGCAGGCGCTGGCGCATTACCAGCGCAGTACTGGCGCCTTTGCCGAGCGGGCACTGCGCGAGGAGGCGGATGTGGTGGACGGTTTCCTCCGCCTGCTGTGCGAGGCGGCCCATGAATACAGCCTGCCCGGGCGGCCGCGGGGCTGCATGATTTCCACCGCGACCCTGACCTGCGCGGTGGAAAACGATGCGCTGCGGGAGTTCGTCAGTGCCCTGAGGGCCAACACCCTCAAGGCCTTTGAAGCGCATATCGAGCAGGGCATCGCCAACGGGCAACTGCGCGCCGATACCCAGGCAGCGGCGCTGGCCCGGTATATCGGGGCGATCATTCAAGGCATGTCGGTACAGGCCCAGGATGGTGCGGATTGCGCAGCGTTGCTGGCCATCGGCGAGTTGGCGGGGCAGGAAATACAGCGGGCCAGGGCCTGACGGCATGCCGGCCAACGAGCGAACCTCAGCGGCTGCCGAGGCCTGTTCCATCCTGTGAGACGCGGATGAACCGGCGCAGGGTTTCACCTGGCCCGGTGCGGAACTCGGTGGGCCTGGGGCGGCCCTCATCCGCGGCGATGAAGACGAAGTCATCGCCGTCCAGTCGATAGCTGGCAGGCAAGTGCTTGCCGGTGTCGGCGCCCATGGAGTCGACCCAGGTAATGGATTTCGGCGTGGTCCGGGTATCGAGGGTGAAACTGCCCGCGAGCAACAGCTCGCCTTCGAGTGTCACGACGCGGAACCCTTGCCCCTGGATCAGGGTAAGAGCTCCTGGGGCGCCATGTTCGTCAGGCGGGTTGCTGACCCCGTTGTCCTCGTACTCCACCTGTTCCCAGGCACCTTGAAGCTGTTGCAGGTCGAACTGGTCGCCGCGGGTCATCGTCGTTCGGGCCTTCTGTCTTCGCAGGATAAGAGGGGGTCAGTTGAAAATGTTGCGACCGATGCAGTACGTCAGCAGGTCCTGGTCGCTCTCGACTTCCAGCTTGCGCATGGCGGAGATTTTCTGCGCGCTGATGGTCTTCGAGCTGCGGTTCTGGCTGCGGGCAATGTCACTGACGCTCTTGCCGGAAACGAACAGCCGCAGGATTTCAAACTCCTTGGGCGAGAGCATGGAGATCCGGTCGTCGATGCTGGCGTTGGACTCGATGACCGAGCTCGGCGCAGGTTCGATACTCTGATAGGAACCTCTTTCGACAATGGTCTTGAGCGCCACCTGGATTTCATTGTGCAGCTGGCTTTTCTGGATCACTCCGACCACCCCCAGCTCATGCAGGCGCGTGAGGATCAACTGGTTGGAGATCATGGTCAGGATCAGGATCTGCAGGCGCGGGAAGTGGCGCTTGAGGTACTCGACCAGCTTGAGGCCGTCGCCGTAGGGAGAGTCCCCGGGCATGTTGTAGTCGGTAATGACGATATCGACCGGCTGTTGTTCGAGGATCTCGATCAAGCCCTGTGAGCTGATGGCCTCACCGACTATTTCAAAGTTGCTTTCCCGTTCCATCAACTCGCGAACGCCGAGCAGAACAATCGGATGATCGTCGGCGATGACTACTTTAAATTTTTCCATGACTAGCCACTCGTAATACGCCGGTTGGTAAGGAGAAAGAGTAAAGGATTGCGCTCATCAAATCTTGTCGCGTCTCATTCAAGTGCATTAAGGATATCCGTCAAGCTTTGTATCAGGCTTTTCACCTCAAGGGTCACGGAAGAGGTGATCGCGCTTTGCAGTATCCGGGATTCCAGTTCGGCGCAGTTTTTCGCCAGCCCGCTCAACTGCACGGCACCCAGCGCCCCGGCGGCGCTGTGCAGCCGTTCGGCGAGCCGCTTGGGATCCTGGGCGTCGAGGGCGTCGGTCACGCTCTGGACATCCTGGCGCATGGTGGTAATGAACAGCTCACGCATTTTCGGGGACAGCTCGATCATTGTGTCGCCGGTCGCGGGGGAAGGCGTTGCATCGATCATCGGTTGCGGTTCCTGGGCAGGCGCATTCGCGCAGAGATTCGACAGGTAGTGGTGCAGAGTCTGCAAGCTCAAGGGTTTGACCAGCCAGGCATTCATGCCGACAGCCATGCAGCGGGCGCCTTCTTCGCGCATGGCATTGGCCGTGACCCCGACGATTGGAGTCTCCCGGTCACGCTCACGCAGGGCGCGGGTCAGTTCATAGCCGTTGAGCAGCGGCATGTTCACATCGGTCAGCACCAGGTCGAACACCTGCGGCTGCCAGAGCTGCAAGGCTTCTTCGCCATTGGAGGCGGCTGTCACCGTGCAGCCCAGGGCTTCGAGCTGTTCCTTGATGATCGCCTGATTGATCGCGTTGTCCTCGGCCACCAGGATATGCAGGCCGAGCCTGTTGCTCAGGTCGCATTCGGGAGCGGCGGGCGCGATGGTTTTCCCGTGCAGGGTCAGGGACACGGCCCTGGTGATGGCCCGCACATCATGGGCATCCACGGTGCAACCTCGCGGTGGCGGTGCCGGGTGTTCGCCGGCGACGCACAGGACCCGTGGTCCGGTCCAGGCCGGCAGGTTGTCGGAGGGCAGGACATCGACCAGCAGGTTGGCCTGGCGCGACTCTTCGACAAAGGCTGGCAATGGCTTGGCGACCACGCCGAGGCGATTCAGCCAGTCACTGGTGCTCTGCGCCAGCTCCACGGCGGGAGCCCGTACATACACCGCCTGGGTGCTCGGCAGGATGTCCGCGCAACCTTCCAGCGCGCCGGGCATGACCTTCAGCCCCAGCCGGAGCGAGAAGCTGCTGCCCAGGCCGGGCTCGCTGACCACGCGTATCTGGCCGCTCATCATTTCCGTCAACCAGCGGCATATCGCCAGGCCGAGTCCGGCTCCGGCCTCGCTGGAGGCGTCGCGTACCTGGTAGAAGGTGTCGAACAGGCGTTCCTGTTGCGCCGGTGAAATGCCGATGCCGGAGTCGGTGACCTGCCACTCCAGGCTGGCCTGGCCATCCACGCAGTGCAGGAGCTTGACGCGCAATACCACGCGCCCGGTGTCGGTGAACTTGATGGCGTTGCTGAGCAGGTTGCTGAGGATCTGCCGGATCCGTACCGGGTCGCCCAGCAACTGGTCGGGCAACGCCGCATCGATACAGGCGTACAGCAGCAGGCCTTTGTTTTCGGCGAAGACGCTGTAGGCGTGCAGCGTGTCCTCGATCATCTGCAGCGGGCAGAACGCCTGGGACTCGATCGCCATCTGCCCGGATTCGATCTTGGAAATGTCCAGGACATCGCTGATCAATTGGAACAGGGTGCTGGACGAGCGCTGGATGGTTTGCAGGTGTTCGCGCTGGCGGGCATCCAGGCGCGTCAGCCCGAGCAGTTCCAGGGTGCCCAGTACGCCATAGAGCGGGGTGCGTATTTCGTGGCTCATGGTGGCGAGGAACAGCGTCTTGGCTTCGCTCGCCGCATCGGCGGAGCGTCGCGCCTGCTCCAGCATGGCCGCGCCCTCGATGTGGCTGGTCACGTCGTGGAAGGCACAGAGCAAGGCGTCCTCGCCCTGGTAACGGGTGGGTACGAACCCTACCTGCAGGTGAGTACCGTCGATGTCCAGCCGGGTTTCACCGGCGACGCACAGGTCCTGCCGGCTCTCCAGGGACATCCGCAGTTTTGTGCTGCCTTGCCACTGCTGGGCTTTGCGGTTTTCCAGCAGGACCTTGAAGTCCGAGCGACGCACCACGCACAGGCCGGTGGGCGCGCAATCGATCACAGCCCGGCTGAAGGCCTCGCTCTCGGCGGTGCGTTGGTAAGCCTCGTAGACCGGTTTGACGATACGTGACTGATACCGGCGACTGACCAGCCAGCCACAGCCAATGCCGCCGATCAGCAGGGCCAGCAAGACCGGCAAGGGCCACAGGGTGTAGTTGAAGTAGCTCTTGAAACCGATGGTATAGAGAGCGGTCCAGGGCTCGGCGGAATGGCTCGAGACTTTGAAGACCATGCCGTCGCTGGTGATGTTCAGCCCGTCATGCAGCACGACGCCCGGTTGCAGCGAACCGCTGAGCACCTTTCCGGAGGGGGCGACCAGGGCGACATGGTCATAGGTCGACCACGGCATGAGTCGCTTGATGTCATTGACCAGATCCATGCTGAACAGCGACGCGACGCCGATCTGCTTGCCGCTGTCCTGGACTCGTGACCATTGCGGCCCGAGATGGGTGCTGACATAGGCCAGCAGCCGGACGGGGGCCTCGTTGGCCTGATGGGGGACGAGGGGCTCCCAATCGACCGCGCCATCGGCCCGTGCCGAATCTTTCGCCAGCAGATGCTTGAGCGTTTGCAGGACGAGGGTCTTGTTGGGGGTGTCGTTTTTCCAGAGCGGGTCGCGTGAATGCCCGGCGGCCGGAATGCCGATATTGAAGTTGCCTTCGGCATCGAACAGGAAAAACGGCGGTGACTGGTAATGGGAAGTGGACCAGAAGGCGCTGTAATAGTCGGTCAGGTGCTCTCCCAGGTCCGCCAGCCTGGCCAAGGTGTCAGGCTCGACGCTCTGGTGATTGACAGAGAGGCTGAAGGGCGTGGAAAAGGCAAACTCCTGGCCCAGGTAGTTGTGCGGCCCCTCTTCGGGCAAGGCGCTTTTCAGGTATGAAACCGAGTCGTTGGCGTGAAGGGGGATCTTGCTACTTTGTACGGCCACGCCCCGGAGGAAGTCTTCATGTTCGCGGATGTCTTCCATCATCCGCG
Source organism: Pseudomonas sp. GW821-FHT02B10 (assembly GCF_059421865.1). NCBI lineage: Bacteria > Pseudomonadati > Pseudomonadota > Gammaproteobacteria > Pseudomonadales > Pseudomonadaceae > Pseudomonas > Pseudomonas sp. GW821-FHT02B10. The sequence goes on from NZ_JBWKVU010000020.1 coordinate 70,365, forward strand.
CAAAATGCGCTTTGAACCTGCCGTGTTGTTCTTCGAGCAGTTTGTGCGACGACCAGTAACTGATGGCGATCAACAACAGGGTCAAGCCGAGGAAAATCAACAATCCCTTGTTCAGGCGAGTCGAGTATCGTTTCAGATTCTCGATGAGCGTGTCCTGGTGGTTCATCACTGGTATCCAAAAAAGCATGAAAAAGTCGAAGCCTTGAGGATTTTACCTTTAAACAACGACTTGTCAGTGATGTGGGGCATGTAATCCTGAAGGGGCGGATGTCCTCGGGTCAATAACTGGCGGCTGGACCGTCGTTCACCAGCAACTGTTGAAACTGTTCGGAGGGGACTGCGCGAGAGATCAGGAAACCCTGCACCTGGCTACAGTCGATCTTGCGCAGCAGCGCCAGCTCCTCGGCGCTTTCCACGCCTTCGGCCACCACGGTCAGGCCCAGCTGGCGACCCAGGGCAATGATGCTGGTCAGGGCCTTGGTCAGTTCTTCGCTGGCGTGGCATCCCTGGACCAGGGCGCGATCGATCTTCAGTTCGGTGAACGGGGTGGAAACCAGGTTCATGTACGAGCTGTAGCCCTTGCCGAAGTCGTCCTGGGACAGGCCGAAGCCCTTGATGCGCAAGCGGCAGGCACCGGCATAGAAGTTACTGATGTCCTGGGGCACCGAACACTCCATGAGTTCGAAACAGATCTGCCCCGGTACTCCCTGATGTTCCATGACAAAGTCGAACAGGCGGTCCGCCAGGTCGTGGCTGTTGAGCAGATGGGTCGGCAGATTGATCGACACCGGAATGTCGTAGTCCTGCTGGCGCCAGCGTGCCTGGGCCTGGATCGCCTGGCGCAGGACCAGCCACAGCAGGTCCTCCTCGAGGTCGAAGGACTTGAGGGCGGGCAGGAAGGTGTCGGGGAGCAGCATGCCCTGTGTCGGATGCATCCAGCGGACCAGGGCTTCGGCGGCGACGATACGGCCGTTGAACAGTGATTTCTTGGGCTGGAACCAGGCTTCGAACTGCTCTTGCTCGATGGCCTGGACCAGCGCCGCCCGACTGAGCATGGAGGCGGGCAAGGGGCGCGGCGAGCTCGGCTGCGAAATGCTCAATTGAGTGGTCAGGGTCTGCAAGGCGGCAAGGTTCACCGGTTTCGAGATCAGGCCGATGACTTTCACCCCGAGGTTCTTGGCAACCAGGCTGGCACTCATCAGCATGCGCCGCGAAGCCGAGCTCATGATCGCCAGCGCCGGCTTGGAGTGCAGGGCCGCCAGTCCCTGGATGAACTGCACGCCATCCATTCCCGGCATCAACAGGTCGGTGAGCACCAGGTCGAACTTGCGCCATTTCAAACGTTCCAGCGCCTCTTCGCCATCCCGGGCGCCTTCCAGGTAGTAGGGGCCCAACTCACCGAACAGATGTTGCAGGTACATGTGCTGGAAGGGATGGTCTTCAACGATCAATATGCTACAGGGCTTCATTCTTCGCTCTTTCATAGGGCGCTAGGTAATTGAACAGGGCGCGTAATGCAAAAGGTTTGACCAGGCAATGGTTCATTCCGGCCGCCAGACATTGCTCTTCTTCTCCACGCATCGCGTTGGCCGTGGCACCGATGATCGGGACCGTACAGCCACGGCGTCGCAACTCCTTGGCCAGTTCATAGCCATTCATCATGGGCATGTTGACGTCGGTGAGGACCAGATCGAACCGCTCGGGGTCCCACATCGACAGGGCTTCCTCGCCGTTTGATGCCAGCTCCACGCTGCAGCCCAGCTCTTCCAGCTGATCCCTGAGGATCAGTTGGTTGATGACGTTGTCTTCGGCCACCAGCACGTTCAGGTTCAGTTGCTTCAACGTCCAGTGTTCGTTGTGATTCTCGGCCTTGGCCACCCACAGCCCCTGGGCCTGGCTGACCGCCTGATGAATGGAACGCAGGTGGTTCAGGTTCACATGCCAGCACCCGGCACGAACCTGCGGTTCGTTGTTGCCTGCCCCGGTGGCGAGGATCAGCGGACCGGGCCAGTCGGGCTGCAGGCGTTGTTCCAGTTCGCCGGGGTGAACCTCGACCAGCAGGCAATCGCTGGTCGGCGCGATCTTCGAGGGATGGCAGAGTTGCACCCGAGCACCCCATTGGCGCAGCCAGCCGCCGATGGATTCCGCCAGCTCGCGGACGCTGGACATCACATAGATGGTTTCCGGCAGCAGTTGCGTGGCGGGCAGGGTGACCGGCCCATCGATCGCCGCTTCCAGGGGCAGGGTGAGGGAGAAGCTGCTGCCCAGCCCCAGTTCGCTGACCATGCGCAGGCTGCCGTTCATCAATTGCGTGAGGCGCTGACAGATGGGCAGGCCCAGGCCGGTGCCCGCCACCACGTTGGCGTTGCCGCCGGTTTGATAGAAGGGTTCGAAGATCAACGGCTGATGATCCTGGGCAATGCCTTTGCCGGTGTCGGAGACCTGCCACAGGATGCTGGAGCGCTCGCCGTCGCGGCTCAGCAGGCTGACCCGCAGCACGATGCGCCCCAGGTCGGTGAACTTCACCGCGTTGTTGAGCAGGTTGCTGAGGATCTGCCGGATCCGGGTGACGTCGCCGATCAGTCGCTCGGGGATTTGCGGGTCCACGCAGGAATACAGCAGCAGGCCCTTGTTCGACGCCGCCGCGGAATAGCCCTGGATCAGCTCGTGGACCAGGTCCAGTGGCGAGAACTCATTGAGCTCCAGGGCCAGTTGCCCGGCCTCGATCTTGGACACGTCCAGCACATCGCAGATCAACTGCAACAGGGTCGAGGAAGAACACTCGATGGCGCGCAGGTAATCGCGCTGCTGGGTATCCAGTTGGGTGCGCGCGAGCAGCTCCAGGGTGCCCAGCACGCCATACAGCGGGGTGCGAATTTCATGGCTCATGGTGGCGAGGAACAGGGTCTTGGCTTCGTTGGCGGCATCGGCCATCTGCCGCGCTTCTTCCAGCGCGGCTTCCACCTGCTTGCGCGCGCTGATGTCGCTGAAGGCGCAGAACAACACGTCCTCGCCCTTGTAGCGGGTGGGCGCGGAGCTCAGGTAAAGATGGCGCCCGTCGGTGGTCTCGAAGTAGTCGAAGCGGTTCGGTTCGTGGCTCTTGAAGGCTTGCTGGATCCAGCCGGCGCAGAGTATTTCCCGTTCGACGCCATCGCCCAGCCACTGCTGCGCCAGGGTGTTCTCCAGGACCACCTGGCCATCGGTGCGCCGCAGCACGCACAAGGCCACGGGCGCGGTCTGGATCACGTCGCGGCTGAACAGCTCGCTCTCGACCAGCGCCTGGATACGGCTCAGCGCAGGGGTGATGAAACGGTGCTCGATGCGGCGGGTCAGCAGGCAGATCAGGCTGATGCTGAACAGGCAGAACGCCAGGGTGCCGGCCAGCTGCGGCCAGAGCGCGATCAGCAGGGACTGCAGGCTGAAGGAGTAGACCAGTTGCCAGTCGGAGGTCATCAGTTGCTTGCGGATCACCAGGTGATCGGGCCACCAGCCACTGCCGACAAAACCGAAGAAGTTGCTGCCTTGCAGTTGCTGCAGGGCCTGCCCCAGGCGCCCGGCCGGGGTGTTGGTGAACAGCAGCGCGCCTTCGGAGTTGAACATCATGAACTCGCCGGCGCTCTGGTCGCTGAGGGCCTTGAGCACTTCCCGCCCATCCATTTCCAGGCCCAGCCAGCCGGAGTCATCGGTGCGCTCGTCGAGCCGGGTGAAAATGTACAGCTGCGAAGTCTGCGTGGACGGGTCGGTCAGCCACAGCTCGTTGGTGTCCGGATGCTCCCCATGGTTCAGGACCTCAAGCTTCGAGAGGATGGTCCTGGGCAGGTTGGGGGAGGTCGGGTTGCTGCTGTAGAGGCGCATGACCCGGGCCTCGGGGCCAGGGCTTACATAGAGCAGGTTGACCTGCTTGGCCTTGAAGTATTCGCGCATGCGCTGGCTCAGCCAGATGCTCCACGGATCATCGATGTCGCCCAGTTGCAGGTGCAGTTCTTCGCTGGAAGGCGGATACCCCTGGACCTGCCTGGATCGGCGTACCGCGGACAGGCTGAGGCTTTCCAGCAAGGCCTCGCGGCTGGTGAAGAAGGTCTGGGCTTCGGCGATGGCGCTGCTCATGTAGCCGCGGCGCCGGGAAATGTCGTTGCTGAGGGTGGAATTGAGGAAGTTGTAGACGGCGCCGAGGATGCCGACCAAAAGAATGAGTGCGAAAAGACGCAGCAACCTGCTGGCGGCTTCAGGACTGGAAAATAGGGGACTGATCTGATGAAGGTAGGTCTTTAATCTCATTGACCCACTCTAAATAAACCCTCATTAATCCGGGATAGGACGATCCTTAAAGTCGCGGTATTTCGCCGCTTCCAGCCTGGTCCACGACGAAAAAAACCTGGCACGGGCACCAGGTTTTTTCAGTGGGGCATGCCTCGCGACAGCCGGCTCAGACCACTGCCAGTCGCTGCTTGTGCAGTGGCGCGGGAAAGGCCTGGTCGATGGCCGCCAGGTCTTCGTCGTGCAAGCGCAAGCCGGCCGCCTCGGCATTCAGCCGGACATGCTCGGGGTGTACCGCCTTGGGAATGGCGATCACGCCGTCCTGGCGCAGGACCCAGGCCAGCGAGACCTGGGCCGTGGTCACGCCATGGCGGTCGGCGACCTGCTGCAGCGTAGGGTGGCGCAGCAGCTTGCCGGCCTGGGCGATAGGGCAGTAAGCCATGAGCGGCAAGCGCTGTTGTCGCGCGGCGGGCAGCAGGTCGAATTCGATGCCGCGTTCCTCGATGTTGTACAGCACCTGGTTGGTGGCGCAGGCCGGGCTCGCCAGTTCCTCGAGGTCATCGAGGTCGAAATTGGAAACGCCCCAGCGGCCGATCTTGCCGTCTTCGCGCAGGCGCTCGAAGGCTTCCACGGTTTCCTCGAGCGGGTACTGCCCACGCCAGTGCAGCAGGTACAGGTCGATGTAGTCGGTAACCAGGCGCCGCAGGCTGCGCTCGCAGGCTTGGGGAATGCCTTTGCGGCTGGCGTTGTGCGGGTACACCTTGCTGACCAGGAATACCCGGTCGCGCTGGCCGGTGATGGCGGCGCCAACCACTTCCTCCGCGCCGCCCTCGGCGTACATCTCGGCGGTGTCGATCAGGCTCATGCCCCGTTCGATACCGGCCTGCAGCGCGGCAATCTCGGCGTTGCGCTGGTGGCGCTCCTCGCCCATGCGCCAGGTACCCTGGCCAATCACCGGGACGGGCACGCCCGCCAGCTCGAGTGTTCGCATGACAATCTCCTGAAAGGGTTAGGGATCCAGAGAAGCAAAGGCGCGGTGCTCGGTCAAGGTAACGAAGGGGACGGGAGAAATTTTATATTCACTTAAGGAATAAAATAACTACTATTTATTCCTTTTAATATGAAAAGACACAGGGCACCTTAGAGGCCTGCACGGCGATGCGCCAGTGCCCACCCCAGACAGGAAGGCCCATCATGACCATCAAGGCAATCAATGTTCGCAACCAGTTCAAGGGCATCATCAAGGAGATCCATGAAGGCCAGGTGGTCTCGGAGATCGATGTGCAGACCGCCTCGGGCATCGTCACCTCGGTGATCACCACGCGTTCGGTGCGCGACCTGGAGTTGAAGGTCGGCAGCGAGGTCATCGCCTTCGTCAAATCCACTGAAGTGTCGATCGCCAAGCTCTGAGACTCGCGATCCCGACCCCCGCGTCATGCCCCGCACCACGCTTGCGATCCTCGCCGAACCCTGCCACAGGGCTCCGGCGAGGCTGGCAAGCCGCCTTTTCCCGAGAAAAGTCGGGCCTCTTTAGAATGATTATTTCTTTGGGTTATGGGATGCGCTTATTCGCGCATATCCATCGCAGCGGAAAACACGCTGTTGTCCTGCTCCCATCCGCCATGAAATCCATCCGGCTGCTGAAGCGGAAAATCCCGCGCGAGCGGCTGCGCTGAAGCTGTCCCGGCAGCCGCGATTGCTGTTCGATCGGCATCTTGTGCGGCGTTCGCCACTCCCTAGAATCCGCCCCATCAGCTTCGTCCAACTATCGAATCGCTTAGGGAGTTTCACCATGATGAATGCCATGCAGATGCAAATGCCGATGAACGCCAATATGCCGATGATGCCGATGATGGGCATGCCGATGATGATGGCGACCATGAGCTGCGAAATGATGGACGACGGCATGCTGTGCAAGATGATGCCGGCCGCGGGCATGGACATGGCCATGTTCAAGAACAGCGCGCAAATGATGCAGATGATGATGAACTGCGGCATGCCGATGATGATGCACTGCGCCAACATGAGCATGATGTGCATGTCCCAGGCGAGCATGGCCATGCCGATGATGGGCGCCATGATGCCAATGCCGATGATGGGCATGCCGATGCCGTCGATGAAGTGCGTGATGGAGTGCACAGTCGAGGCCGACTGCATGATGTGCAAGATCATGCCAATGGCCGGCATGAACATGGACATGATGAAAAGCTGCTGCGCCCTGATGATGAAGATGATGAACGACTGCGGCATGCCGATGATGATGAGCTGCAACGGCATGCCGATGATGTGCTGCACCTGCTGATTCCTCGCAACGGCACAGAAAAAGCCCGGCCGGGACGATCCCGCCGGGTTTTTTTTATTTCAGGCACCCACTCGAACTTCGGATTCCCCCTGGGGTTGGGCGACGGCCCTTGCTCGTTCCCGGTACTCCCGTGGCGAGCATTTGATGATGCGCTTGAAGGCATTGCTGAACGCGCTGTCGGACTCGTAGCCCAGGGCCTGGGCGATCGAGGAAATCGTCAGGTGGGTGTTGCGCAAGGACCGGGTCGCCAGTTGCATGCGCCAACGCAACACGTATTCCAGGGGCGAAAATCCGGCGGCCTGTTTGAAACGCAGCGCCAGTGTCGAGCGCGAGACACCGGCCACTTGGGCCAGGGCCTCGACCGTCCAGCGTTGGGCAGGGCTGGAGTGAATGGCCTGGACGGCGGCACCGATACGCGGTTCGGACAGCGCCGAGAGCCAACCCGGTGTATTGCCTCCTTCCTGCTCCAGGTAAATGCGCAGTACCTGCACCAGCATGATGTGGCCCAAGTGCTGGACCATCAGGGCGCCGCCCGGGGATGGGGTGGAGAGTTCGTGCGCCAGCCGCTGCAAGGCCCAGCGCAATACGGATGCCTGGTCCGACTCGCTCTTGATCACCGCGACCGGTGGCAGGCTGTCGAACAGAAGCTCGGCTTCGTCGCCAAAGGCGAAACGCCCGCCGACCAGAAAGCAATCTTCATCACTGCCGCAGTGCGCCACGCCGTTAACGGCGTGAGGATAGATCGCCTCGGCAGCGATCGCTGGCAGCGAAAGATCGCTGCCAATCAAGAGGGGGCGCCCACGGGATAGCAGGAAACAGTCGCCTGCTTGCAGCCATATCGGCTCTGCTTCTCCTTCCACGGCCAGCCAGCAAGCCCCTCGCACAAGCACGTTGAACTTGACGCCTTCCGGCGCCGGGAAGCGCACGGCCCAGTCGCCGCCGGCTTTCAAACCACCGAAAAAGGAATGCTGGCTACTGAGCTGGGTGAGGACTTCTGATAGGGGATCCATGTGTCAAACCGGACGCTCTCGATAGAAAGTAGGACGCCATTGCATTCACGCTCCAGCTTCGGGCTCGCAGAATGAAAGCGCTTCAAATTGGCAGCTTGGTTTCCATTCGTAAAGGACATTGCAATGACCCATAGACAGACGCCTGTTCATTCCGGTTTCAGCGCAGCTTCGACGGCATCCGAGGTACTCGAAGGCCTCGATCTTTCCCGAACCACGGCTCTGGTAACGGGAGGGCATTCCGGCCTGGGCCTGGAAACCACTCGGGCGCTGGCCAGCGCCGGGGCACGGGTCATAGTGGCGGCCCGCGATCGCCAGGCGGCCCAGGCCCGGGTTGCCGGTCTCGCCAATGTCGAGGTGCATGGGCTGGACCTGGCCGACCTGGCGAGCATCAAGCGTTTCTCGGAGGTGTTTCTGGCGAGCGGCACGCACCTGGACATATTGATGGGCAACGCCGGCATCATGGCTTGCCCTGAAACCCGAGTGGGCCCCGGTTGGGAGGCGCAGTTCGCGACCAATCACCTAGGCCACCATGCGCTGGTCAACCGGCTCTGGCCGGCGTTGCAAGGCGGCGCCAGGGTGGTGATGGTGTCCTCCGCGGGCCATCACTCATCCGCCATTCGCTGGGACGACCCGCAGTTCGATCGGGGCTACGACAAGTGGCTTGCCTACGGCCAGTCGAAAACCGCCAACGCGCTGTTCGCCGTGCACCTGGACCGGTTGGGGCGCGAGCAGGGCGTGCGGGTGTTCTCCCTGCACCCCGGCATGATCGCCACACCTCTGCAGCGTTACCTGCCCAAGGAAGAAATGGTCGCCCTGGGGTGGATAGACGCCGAGGGCAATCCGGCGAACCCGGCCTTCAAGAACCCTCGGCAAGGCGCCGCTACCCAGGTCTGGGCTGCGACATCGCCGAAGCTGGATGGCCTGGGTGGGTTGTATTGCGAAGACTGCGAGGTGGCCAGGCTCGACGAGAGCGAGCCGGCGTCGTTCGTTGGCGTAAGGCCCCATGCAGTCGATCCGGAACAGGCCGAACGTCTTTGGCGCCTGTCGGCCGAACTGACCCGGGTGGATGCCTTCTCATGAGCCGTGGTGTGTTTTTCGCGGTAGAGATTTGCGTGGCGCAACTCCACCTTCAGTCCAGGCGTTCCGGGTAGGTCACCACCAGGTAGGCCACCGCTTCGCTGTCAGCGGGGTTGCGGTAGCGGTGCGGCTGGTCGGCGTAGAACAGGATCGAGTCGCCGGTGGAGAGCAGGTAGCGCTCTTGGTTGACGCTGATTTCCAGTACGCCCTGGGAGACCACCAGGTTTTCCTGGACCCCCGGTCCGTGTCCTTCGGACTGGTCTTCGCCGAGCGGGCTCAGGCGCAGTTCGTAGAATTCCGACTGGCGCGCCACGTCGAAGGGGAACAGGGCACGGCTGACAAAGGCGCCGTTGGCGCTGACCAGGCGTTTGCTCCGGCTCGACGGCAGCACCGCCACGCCTTCGAAGGCGCGGTGTTCGAGAAAGGCCGCGACCGACACCTTCAGGCCCTTGGCGATCTTGCACAGCACCTTGATCGACGGCACGCTGCGCCCGGACTCGATCTGCGCCAGCATCGCCCGGCTGACCCCGCACTGGCGGGCCAGGGCATCCAGGGACAGGTGACGCTTGCTGCGCAGGCGTTGCAGGTTCTGCGCGACCCGTTCGCTGATGGGGTCTTCTTCCTGAGTTTCCAGGTGGGTCAAATCAAGGCCGGGTTCGTCGGCGCTCGCCAGAAAGCGCGAGGGTTCCTGGACGCTCACGCGTGGTAGGTCCTGGTCGGCCGGGCCGCCTGAACCCACTGGAACGCCTGGTAACCGGCATTGCGCGCGTACATCTCCCACATGGCCCGGGCCAGTTGCTGGGCCTGCTTGCGTTTGCGGAACTGGGCGAAGTCGATAACGTTGTCAGTCGGTTTCATAAGGCACTTCACTGTCGTGACCAATGGGCGGGATGAGCTGAGAGTACGTGGTTATTTTTATAACCATAAATACTGATTATTTATTTATTAATTCCTTTGTGTTCTTAAGTGCCGGGCCGTGGCAAAGCCCGCTCAAATCACATGGGCCTTGTGCAATTCGGTCAGGGCCAACGCCTTGAGGCGGGCCAGCAGCGGGTCGCGGCGGTCCCGCGGGTGGCTCAGTTGCACCGCCAGTTCCTGGCGAATACGGCTGGGGCGGTTGTCCATCACCAGCACCCGGTCGCTCAGGTACAGCGCCTCGTCGACATCGTGGGTCACCAGCAGCAGGGCGATGGCGTGACGCTCGGCCAGTTGCAGCAGCAGGTCCTGCAGTTTCATCCGGGTAAAGGCGTCCACCGCGCTGAAGGGCTCGTCGAGCAACAGCACCTGTGGCCGCGCGTACAGGCCGCGGGCGATCGCCACCCGCTGCGCCATGCCGCCGGACAGCGCCTTGGGCAGGGCCTGGGCAAAACCCGCAAGGCCGACTTCCTCGATCAGTTGCGCGACCCAGGCGCGGTCGTAATGCTCGTCGTCGCCAAAGCCGATGTTCTGTTCCACCGTCAGCCAGGGCATCAGCCGCGGTTCCTGGAAGACAAAGGCCAGGCGCTCGGTGTGGCTGCGCAGTTGCCCCTGAAAGTCCTTCTCCAGGCCGGCGACGATGCGCAGCAGGGTGCTTTTGCCGCAGCCGCTGGGGCCCAGCAGGCTCACGGTTTCCCGCGGTTGCAATTGCAGGTGGATATCGTCGAGGACGGTGGTGGCGGCGAAGGTCTTGCGCTCCACGTGGATGTCCAGCAGGGCTTGGGTCATGGCTCGATCCTTTGTGTTTCAGTCATTGCCGCCTTGGCCATTGAAGGTGTCGCGCCAGGCCAGGAAGCGTTTTTCCAGGCCGGCGAGGAGGCCGTCGCTGAGCTTGCCCAGCACGGCGAGGACGATGATCGCCGCCAGCACGATGTCCGGCCGCGAGGTTTCCCGGCCGTCGCTGAGCAGATAACCCAGGCCCTTGGTGGCGGCGATCAGTTCGGCGGCCACCAGGAACATCCAGGCCAGGCTCATGCCGCTGCGCAAGCCAGTGAACAGGCCGGGCAGGGCGGCCGGCAGGAGAATCCGCCGCACCAGCCGGCGTCGGCCGAAACCGTACATGTGGCCGACCTCCACCAGCTTGCGGTCGATATCGCGAATTGCCGCCACGCCATTGAGGTACACGGGGAAGAAGGCGCCGATGGCGATCAGCACCACCTTGGAGGTTTCGTCGATGCCCAGCCACAGCAGGAGCAACGGCACCCAGGCCAGGCTGGGGATCGAACGCAGGCCGGCGAAGGTCGGCTCCAGGTGGGCTTCGGCCTCCCGGCTCAGGCCGACCCAGGCGGCGAAGACCAGCGCCAGGCCGGCGCCGATGGCAAAGCCCAGCAGCACCCGCAGCAGGCTGGCGCCGATGTGTTTCCACAGCGCGCCTTCGGCCAGGTCGCCGAGGGTCAGGGCGATCTCGCTGGGGGCCGGCATCTGGTACGACGGCAGCCAGCCGATGCGCACCACGAACTCCAGCAGCAGGATGATCACTACCGGCAGGGCCAGGCCCTTGAGGCGCAGGCGCCAGCGGGCGGGGTTGAAGCGTGGGAGCTTGCCCGGCGCGGACAGGGCCAGGCGGGTCGAGAGGTTGTTGCTGTCGCTGCTCATGGCGATTCTCCGGCAACGCCGAATCCGCGGCAGGCGCGGGCTCGGTCGTCGCTTGGGTGGTGGGTTATTGACGGGCCACGGCCTGCTTGACGCCGGTGTCGAGCAGTTGGTCGATCACCTGGTCCACGTTCACCCCGCGGCGTACCAGTTCCTCGGACACCAGGATCGGCGCAGCGGCCTTGGAGGCCAGCACATCCTCGGCGCTCAACCGCGGGTTGCCGAGGTCGGTGCGCGACAGTTGCAGCCGGGCCACTTCCAGCGGCAGGCCGGATTCGTCGGCCAGCAACCTGGCCAGCTCGTCCGGGTGCTTGACCGACCATTCGCGGGCCTGCTCATAGGCGGCGAGCACGCTGGCGATGGTCTGCGGATGCTCCTTGGCGTATTGCTCGGTGACGCTGAGCACGCCGTAGCTGTTGAAAGCAGTGTTGCGGTACAGCAGGCGCGACCCGGCCTGTACTTCGCTGGCGGCCATGTGCGGATCGAGGCCGGCCCAGGCGTCGACGTCGCCTTTCTCCAGGGCGGTGCGACCGTCCGGGTGCTGCAGGTGCACCAGTTCCACATCGTCTTTTTTCAGCCCGGCCTGTTGCAGGCTGCGCAGGGTGAACAGATAGGGATCGGTGCCCTTGGTGGCGGCGATCTTCTTGCCCTTGAGGTCGGCGACGGTCTGGGACGGCGAATCCTTGCGCACCACCAGGGCGGTCCATTCGGCGCGGCTGTAGACATACACCGACTTGATCGGGCTGCCGTTGGCCCGGCTCAGCACCGCCGCCAGGCTGGCGGACGAGGCGAAGTCGACGCCACCGCTGTTGAGGTATTCCAGGGAGCGGTTGCTGCCCTGGCTGAGGACCCAACTGACCTTGGTCTGGGGCAGGGCCTTTTCGAGAAAGCCGAAGTGCTTGAGCACCAGGCTGACCGGCGAGTAATAGGCGTAGTCCAAGTGCACTTCGGCCGGCGGGCTTTCCGCGGCCTGGGCCAGGGGTTGCAGGCTCGAACTCAGGAACAGTGCAAGGGCGCAGGCGCTGAGCAGGTATCTGGCGCGGGCCAGGGGGAAGCGCAAGACGGGTTTCATGGATGGCTCCGGACAAGGCGGCGAGAGGGCAATGTTGTTATTTCCGCTGCTTATTTCAAAAGTCGCGGAAGGCAGGAACAAATCCTGTCGGAAAGGAATATTGCAGGCTCTGTGCCATAGCCGGGGAAGGGCGGTTTCGAGGCGTTGCCAACAGGAAAAAGCCTCTGGCGATGTTGCCTGGCCGACAGTCTGTTGCCGCGCTGTTTCTCCGCCAACAGCCCCGGTTGCGGATGCCAGAGCGGCTATGAGCTTATGCATTAACAGAATTTCAAAATCGGATTCTAAGAGCGTTATATTCTATAAAATCCGCTTTTCCAATCATCCAGGAATGTCCCATGACGCTCTCCCGACGCTTGCGCCGTCTGCTCTTCAGCACCCTGTTCGCGGCGCCCCTGGCCCAGTCCGCCGAGCCGCTGGTGCTGCAGGTCGGCGACCAGAACTACTACAACGTGCGAGCCTCGGTGGAGGCCTCGGGAGTGCTCGAAGGCGCGCCCTACAAGGTCGACTGGAAACACTTCCAGGCCGCCGCGCCCCTGGCCGAGGCGCTGAACACCGGCGCCCTGGACCTGGGCTTTCTCGGCGATTCGGGCTTTCTGTTCCTCGCCGCGAAACAGGCGCCGGTGAAGTTGATCGGCGTCTCGCGGCAGAACCCGGACACCATCGCCTTGCTGGTGCCCAAGGATTCGCCGGTGCAGACCATCGCCGACCTCAAGGGCAAGAAAGTCGCCTACTGGCCCGGTGCCTGGAGCCAGCAACTGACCCTGCGCGCCCTGGAGCATGCCGGCCTGCCGGAGGACCATGTCGAGTTCATCAAGCTGATGCCGATCGACGCCGCCGCGGCCTTGCCCCAGGGCAGCATCGACGCCTTCCCGGTGTGGGAACCCTATATTTCGCAGCAGATCCTGTTCTCCGGCGCGCGGCCGATCCTCACCGCGAAGAACCTGATGCCCGGCCTCAGCGCCATCGCCGCCTCGACCCCGGCCATCGACAGCAAGCGCGCCGCCATCGCCGACTTCCTCGGCCGCCTGAAGCTGGCCCGCGCCTGGGTCGACAGCCACACCGACCAGTACGCCGACCTGTGGGCGAAAAAGGCCAACCTCGACCCGAACGTCTCGCGCCATTGGCTGCGCCAGGCGCACATGAGCGTCGGTCCGGTGGACCCGCAGGCCGCCGCCGACCTGCAAAGCACCGCGGACTTCCTGTTCAAGGTCAAGGCGCTGCCGGCGCCCTTGGCCACCGCGACTGTTGTCGACACTTCCTTTACCCAGGCCCTGAGCCAGTGACGCCTTGCCGGGGCCAGGTCCCAGGCCCCGACGCATTCAACGCCCTTCGTGCTGGCGCCGATAAGCCCCCGGCTGTACGCCCACGGCCTTGGCGAAGGCGCGGGTAAAGGCCGCGACCGATTGATAACCCACTGCCGCACCGACCTGTTCCACGGTGTGGTTGGCCTTGAGCAACTGGCAGGCATGGCGCATGCGCAGCGCCAGCAGGACCTGGCCCGGGGATTGCCCGGCCAGTTCGTTGAAGCGCTTGAAGAAGGCCGATCGCGACAGCCCGGTGCAGGCCGCCATGCTTTCCAGGGGCCAGGGTTGTTCGGGGTGTTCGATCAACTGTTCCAGCAGCGCGGCGAAGGCCGGGTGCCGGGCCAGCGCCACCAGTCCGCCAAGGCCCTGGTTATCGGCCACCTGCTGGCGCAGCACATAGAGGAACAGCAGATGGCTCAGGCGCTCCAGCAGCGCCGAGGAGGGCGCGGGCGTGCGCCGGCACTCTTGCAGGATCAGCTCGAACAGGGCCCGGGCCGCGCTCAGGGACGGATCGCCGGCGCGCAGCACGATCCAGTCCGGCAGGCCGTCGATGATCAGCGACGACAGCCCGGACTTGAAATGAAAGAAGCCGCAGACCAGGCCCACGCCATCCTCGGCCTGATCTTGTGCGTGAGCGTCGAGCGCCTGCATGGCCCTGCGTGGCAGTTCAAGGGCGGCGTCACGCGCTTGGGCGCTGGACAGGCGATAGTCCAGGTCGCGCAGCAGGAACAGCGCATCCCCGGCATTCAGGCGCTGGGCCGGCTCCTGGCCCTCGATATGCAGCCAGCAATGGCCCTGCACGATCAGGTGGAAGCTGGCCCGGGCCAGGCCGTGGGTGCTGGCGTGCCAGCCGCCGCAGTAGCGGCCGACATGGAACAGGCTGGCGTCGAGTTCGAGGCTTTCTAATAACCAATCAACCAGTGGGCTGGACGAAATCATCTAATGGAAACACTCAGGAGCAAGTAATCGCTACTTTAGAATATGGATCGGAATTCTTATAACCAACAGACTGGCCGGACACCAACACAGCAGGAGTCCACCGCATGTCGCGCATCACTCTACACAGCCTGCAAAGCGCTCCCGAAGCGGCCCGGCCGTTTTTGCAGAACGCCCAGAACAACTCGGGGTTCATCCCCAATCTGCTGGGCATCCTGGCCAATGCCCCGGCGGCGCTGGAGACCTACGTTACGGTATCGGCGCTCAATGGCAAGGCCGAGCTGAGCCTGGCCGAACGGGAGGTGGTGCAACTGGTGGCCGCCACCACTCACGGTTGCGATTTCTGTGTGGCCGGGCACACTGCGGTGGCGCAGAACAAGGCCAAACTGCCGGACGAAGTGATCAGCGCGTTGCGTGAGCAAAGCCCGGTGCCGGAGGAAAAACTGCAGGCATTGGCTGCCTTCGCCGCCGAGGTGATCGCCACCCGCGGCAACGTCAGTGAGCCGACGTTCGCGGCGTTCAAGGCCGCCGGCTACAGCGAGGGCAATGCCCTGGAAGTGATACTCGGGGTGAGCCTGGCGACCCTGTGCAATTTCGCCAACGTGTTCGCCCGCACGCCGCTGAACCCGGAACTGGCGAAGTACCGCTGGCAAGCGCTGCAGCAATGATGCAGCGGCTGGATTCAAGGCACGGCCGTTTGGCCGGTGCCGCGTAAAAAGGAGAAAACCACATGCTCAACCCCGCATTCAGTCAATGGCTGGACGCCGAGGCCCAGGCCCTGGATCTGGGCCAGTGCGACCCACAGCAGGTGCTGGCGCGACTGGCCGAGGCCCAGGTGCTGCGCATCGGCATTCCAGCCGGGCAGGGCGGTAGCGACGGCGACCTGGGCGACGCCGTGGAGGCGGTGGCCGCGGTGGCCAGCCGTTCCCTGGCGGCGGCCTTTGTGTTCTGGGGCCAGCGGGCCTTTATCGAATACCTGCTGCACAGCCCCAACGCGGCCTTGCGCGAACGACTGTTGCCGGACTTGCTCAGCGGCGAACTGGCGGGGGCCACCGGGCTGTCGAACGCCATGAAGTTCCTCTCCGGCATCGAGGCCCTGCAAGTCCGCGCGCAGCCACGGGCGGGTGGTTGGAATCTGAACGGGCGCCTGCACTGGGTGACCAATCTGCGCAAAAGCGGTTTTGTGGTGGCCGCGGCCATCGAGCACGAGCAGGGCGGCGCGCCCTTTATCCTGGCGATCCCCGCGGGCCTGGCCGGCTTGCAACGTTCCGAGGACCTGCAACTGATGGGCTTGCAGTCGAGCAACACCGCGGCGCTGGAGTTGCAACAGGTCGAGGTCGGCCACGACTGGTTGCTGCATGAGGACGCCAAGGCCTTTCTGCCGGCGGTGCGCCCGGCGTTTCTCGGCCTGCAATGCGGCATGGCCATCGGCCTGGCGCGGCGCGCGCTGGATGAAGTGCAGACGCACCTGCACAGCGGGCGTTCGATTCTTCGCGAGCCGTTGCAGGAGCAACGCCAGCAGTTGGAGGAGAGCGTCGCCGAACTCAAGCGCGGCTTGTTGGAGGGGCGTTTCCTGACCCAGCCAGCGGCGCTGTTCCGGCTACGCATCGCCCTGGCTGAAGCTGCCGCCAATGCCGTGCAGCTGGAGTTGCAGGCCAGTGGCGGCAAGGCCTACCTGAGCGAGCATGGCGGCGGTTTTGCCCGGCGCTGGCGCGAGTCGGCCTTCGTGCCGATCGTCACGCCGAGCCTGGTGCAGTTGCGCGCCGAGTTGCAGCGCCAGGCCCGGGACGCGGCGGCATGAGCGCGGCCTTGCTCGAAGCCCGGCAGATCAGCCTCGGCTACCCCGGTGAAGCAGGCTGGCAAGCGGTGCTGGAAGGCTTCGACTTGCGCTTGCAGCCGGGGGAGGTGGTGTCGATCCTCGGTCCCAGCGGCGTCGGCAAGTCCAGCCTGTTGCGGGTCCTGGCCGGCTTGCAGGCGCCCCACAGTGGTAGCGTCAGCCTGCTGGGCCAGGCGCTGGACGGGCCGCATCCACGGGTGGCCGTGGCGTTCCAGGACCCCAGCCTGCTGCCCTGGCTGAACCTGGAGCACAACGTCGCCTTCGGCCTCGATTTCGCCCGCCAGCCGGCGCTGGACGCCCGGCAGCGCCAGGCGCGGATCGACCAGGCGATCGCCGAGGTCGGCCTGCAGCATGCCCGCGGGCATTACCCGGCGCAGCTGTCCGGCGGCATGGCCCAGCGCACCGCGCTGGCCCGTTGCCTGGCGCGCCAGCCGCAGGTGCTGTTGCTCGACGAACCCTTCGGCGCGCTGGACGAAGTGACCCGCGCCGACATGCAGCAACTGCTGCTCAAGGTGATTGCCGAGCACCGCACCGCGGCGCTGTTGATCACCCACGACATCGACGAAGCCCTGCTGCTTTCCGACCGAATCCTGCTACTGGGTAACAGCCCGGCGCGGACCCTCGGCGAGTGGCGCATCGACCTGCCTCAGCCGCGCGCCGAGCTGGTGGAAGAACTGGGCGCCCTGCGTATCGAGATTCTCAAAACCCTTCGGCGGGCGAGCCGCGCTGCACAACCCCAAGCCTTGCTGCCTCAGCCCGCACCTCTGTCTCTGTAGGAGCGAAGCTTGCTCGCGATAAAAACCTCAGTGCGGCGCAGGGTCCCAGACACCCCGTCAGCGTTGAGGTCATTCGCGAGCAAGCTTCGCTCCTACAGACGAGCCCGAAGAGATGGAAGAGCCTGAATTGGCGGTAAATGGCCGGGTTCAACCCCTTGCCCGAATGATCGGAGATACACCATGTGCCTGGATGACTTCACCCACAGCCGTCGCGACTTCCTCAAACTCAGCGCCTTGCTCACCGTCGGCGGCGCCTTGCCGTTGCTTGATAGCCTGCAGGCCCGCGCCGCCGCGGAGCCGGACGCGCCGGTGCGCATCGGCTACCTGCCGATCACCGACGCCACGCCTTTGCTAGTGGCCCATAACAACGGCCTGTTCGAGGCCGAGGGCATCCGCTCCGAGCGCCCGGTGCTGCTGCGCAGTTGGGCGCAGGTGATCGAGGCGTTCATTTCCGGGCAGGTCAATGTGATCCACCTGCTGTCGCCGATGACCGTCTGGGCTCGCTATGGCAGTAAGGTGCCGGCCAAAGTGGTGGCCTGGAACCACGTCGGCGGCTCCGGCCTGACCGTGGCGCCGGGCATCACCGAGGTCCGGCAGCTGGGCGGGCAGGCGCTGGCGATTCCGTTCTGGTACTCGATCCACAACGTGGTGGTGCAGCAACTGTTGCGCGACAACGGCCTGACCCCGGTCAGCCGGCCAGCCAGCAGCCCGCTGGCGGCCAACGAGGTCAACCTGCTGGTGCTGCCGCCGTCGGACATGCCGCCGGCCCTGGCCAGCAAGCGCATCGCCGGCTACATAGTCGCCGAACCCTTCAACGCCCTGGCCGAGGAACTCAAGGTCGGCCGGGTGCAGCGCTTTACCGGGGATATCTGGCGCAACCACGCCTGCTGCGTGGTGTTCATGCACGAGCAGGACCTGAACAATCGCCCCGAATGGTCGCAGAAGGTGGTCAACGCCATCGTCAAGGCCCAGCTGTGGACCCGCGACCACCGCGCCGAGGTCGCCAGTCTGCTGTCCCGCGACGGCGCCAACCGCTACACCCCGCATGCGCCCCAGGTGCTGAGCCGAGTCTTGGCGCCGAGTGCCAGCGAACGCCAGCAGTACCTGGCCGACGGCGCGATCCAGCACGCCCAGTGGGACGAGCAGCGCATCGATTTCCAGCCGTACCCGTTCCCCAGCTACACCGAGGAACTGGTCAAGCGCCTCAAGGACACCCTGATCGAAGGCGACAAGGGCTTTTTGGCCAGCCTCGACCCGCAGCACACCGCCCGCGATCTGGTGGACGAGCGCTTCGTGCGCAACGCCATCGCGTCGGTTGGCGGGCTCAAGGCATTCGGCTTGCCCGACAGCTTCGAACGCAGCGAGGAGTTCAGCCTCTGATGGCCAAGCGATCCGCATCGAGCCTGCACGGGCTGCTGGGCGTGGCGGGGCTGCTGGGCCTGCTGCTGTTGTGGTGGCTGGGGGTGCGCCTGTTTGGCAGCGCCGACGGGCTGGCGGCGCGTTTTTCGCCGGCGGCGACCCTGGCCAGCCTGCTGGAACTGCTGGGCCGCGCCGAGCTGTACGAGCATGTGCTGGTCAGCCTCAAGCGCATCCTGGTTGGCCTGGCGCTGGCCTTGCTGGTGGGCGTGCCCCTGGGCCTGCTGATCGGCAGCTACCGCCACCTGGAGGCGGCCACCACCCCGGCGTTCCAGTTCCTGCGGATGATCTCGCCGCTGTCGTGGATGCCGGTGGTGGTGATGCTGATGGGGGTAGGGGACCAGCCGATCTACTTCCTGCTGGCCTTCGCCGCGGTCTGGCCGATCCTGCTCAACACCGCGGCCGGGGTGCGCCAGCTCGACCCGCGCTGGCTGCAACTGAGCCGCAGCCTCAGCGCCACCCGCTGGGAAACCCTGCGCAAGGTGATCCTGCCCGGGGTGCTGGGCCATGTGCTGACCGGCGTGCGCCTGGCGATCGGCATACTGTGGATCGTCCTGGTGCCTTGCGAAATGCTCGGGGTCAGCGCCGGCCTGGGCTATTTCATCCTCGATACCCGCGACCGCCTGGCCTATTCGGAACTGATGGCCATGGTCCTGCTGATCGGCGCCCTGGGCTTTGCCCTGGACAGCCTGGCCCGTGGTCTGCACCGGCGCTGGACGCACTTGCCGTAACGCCGCGACGGGCGCATTGTCAGTGGGAAGTCTGAAGTCATGCTGGCGTTCGATCCGGCGTTGACGCACTGGCGTATAGAGAAGCGGGCGCCGGTGGCCGGCGTGGGCGTCCAGCCTATCTGGAGGTGCGCCATGAGCCAGTATCAACGCTTGTTGCTGGTCATCGACCCGGCAATGCGCCAGTCCCCCGCGATCCCGCGTGCCGCTGCCCTGGCCAAGGCCAGCGGGGCGAGCCTGCATATCGCGGCCTTGCTGAAACCGGCGTCGATTCTTTCCCTGTTCGAGCACAACGTGCGCAATGAGGCGCGCGAACGTTACCGCCTGGGGCATCAGGAATGGTTGCAGGAGGAGGTGCATCGCCTGCGCAGCCATGGTGTCAAGGTCAACGGCGAGGTGGCCTGGGCCGACGACCTGCTGGAGGAAATCCTGCAGCACGTCGCGGAAATCCAGCCCGACCTGCTGATCAAGGACGTGCAGCACGAACCGGCGCTCAAACGCGCCTTTCTCACGCCGATGGACTGGCATCTGCTGCGCCAGTGCCCGGTACCGCTGTACCTGATGGGTCGCCACGGCCATACCTTGCCGCAAATGGTGGTCGCGGCGGTCGACCCGTCGCGGCCGGAGTACCAGCACAATGGGCTCAACGACCGGATCATCCACGAAGCCAACAGCCTGGCCCTGCAATGCGATGCCGAGCTGCACCTGCTGCACGCCTATGACGTGTCGTCGGTCTACCTGGGCGATGCCGGGGGCGGTGGCCTGGTGCTGGCGGACCTGACCCGGGAACTGCGGGTGACCCTGGAAAAAGCCTTCCTGGAACTGGCCGAGCGTTATGGCGTGCCCGAGGAACGCCGGCATTTCATCCTCGGACAACCGGTCACCGTGCTGGCCAACTTCGTCACCGAGAACCAGGCCGATGTGCTGGTCATGGGCCGCGTGCATCGCCAGGGCCTGGAGAAACTGGTGGGCAGCACGACCGAGCACGCGCTGTATCAGGTGCCCTGCAGCCTGCTGGCGCTGTAGCCGGGCGCCTTGGGAGGTGAGACATGAGCGAATATCCGTCATTGCAGATGACCCTGCGCAACCGTCAGGCCGCCGGGCAAGGGCTGGTCGCGCCGTTGCAGAAATACAGCCGCTGCCCCGAGGTGATCGTGCTGGCGTTGCCCCGGGGCGGGGTGCCGGTGGCCTGGGAAATCGCCCGGGCCCTGGAGGTGCGGCTGGACCTGATGCTGGTGCGCAAGCTTGGCGTGCCCGGCCATGAAGAACTGGCGATGGGCGCCATCGCCAGCGGTGGTATCCGCATCCTCAATCAGGACGTCCTGAGCAGCCATCACCTCGGTGATGCCGCGCTGCAAGCGGTGACCATACGGGAAACCCAGGAGTTGCAGCGCCGCGAACGGGTCTACCGTGGCGACCGGGCCGCGCCCGACCTGCGTGACCAGGTGGTGATCCTGGTGGACGACGGGCTGGCCACCGGCGCCTCGATGCACGCCGCGGTACAGGCGGCGCGCCTGCAGCACCCGGCGCGGATCGTGGTGGCCGTGCCCCTGGGGCCGCAGGAAACCGTCGACACCCTGAGTTTCGAGGTCGACGAGCTGATCTGCCCGATCACGCCCCTGTGGTTCGTGTCGATCGGCAATGGTTACGCGGACTTTGCCCAGACCTCGGACGAGGAGGTGATCGACCTGTTGCAGCGCGCCTGGCAGCGGCCCTGCGAAGGCGGTTCGGCATGAAGGCCCGGGCTGCCTGAAAGCGGGCGCTCTGGAACCAAAACCGCTGTTGCCCCTCCAAGCTGTGCCCGGCGCTGCGTGCAGGCCGGGCGAGGGATCCATGGGCGAGGGATTTTTGCCATTGAGGTGACGACCGCAACGGTCCGGCACAGGGCAAAACATGAAACAAGGCTTCAAGCTTCTCTGCGCAGTGTTGCTCGCCGCTGGTCTGGGTGGTTGCATCGCTGCCCCCATCGAAATGACCGCGCAGACCGAGCAACGCCTGCGCGCCCAGGCGCCGATCCGCTTTCTGTTGACCTTCGACGATGGCCCCAGCGCTTCCAGTTTCTACAACCCGACCGAACGGGTGCTCGACGACCTGCTCGACAATCCACTGCAACCGGCGATCAAGGCGGTGTTCTTCGTCCAGACCCGCGCCTCGCGGGCCGGCGGCAGCGACATAGGGCGGCGGATAATGGCCCGCGAGCATGCCGAGGGCCATGTGCTGGGCTTTCATACCGCCACGCCGAGGCACACCAACCATCGCTCGCTCGACCCACCGGAACTGGAGGCGTCCCTGAACGACGGCAGCGCCGATATCGTGCTGATCACCGGCGTGCCGCCGAGCCTGGTGCGCCCGCCATTCTGGAACTACGACAAGCGCACCTTCGCCGCCTACCAACGGCATGGCCTGCATGTGTTGCTCACCGACCTCAGCGCCAACGACGGCAAGGTCTGGGGTTTCAACGCCAGCCCACGGCGCCGGGCCAACATGCTGCGCCAGCTGTCGGAAGTTCGCGAACGCATTGCCCTGGGCCAGTTGCCGACGGTGGACGGAGTGATCCCGGTGGTGGTGACCTTCCACGACCTCAATCGCTACACCGCCCGTCACACCCGGGAATACCTGCAGATCCTGCTCGACAGCGCCCAGGCCACTGGCCTTGCGACCGCGCCCAAGCCGTTCTACGACGATACCGCGGCGCTGCAACGGGCGGTCATGGCCCGTACCGTCACCAACAGCGAACAGCCGGTGCGCTTGCCGGGGCTGTGGAACTGGCTGTGGGACAGGAATTCCCATTGAGCAGGCGTGACCGTTCGCATTGGACACGACATGACCGTCGGTCCGCCAGTGCCTCGCCAGGATCGAATAAAACGCTGGTTTTACAGTCACATGGGGGGTTGCAGGCGCCGGCGCCGCCGGTTCGCACAGGGCACGTTGCGTTGCCGGGCTGCTTTGCCAACCCATCGTTCTGACCCAGGTTCTAGGACACTTCCATGAAGCGACTCGCGACACTCACCCTGACCCTTTGCTCCACGCTGCTGCTGGGTGGCTGCTACCCCCATTGGGACGACGGCCGACGCTACGATCGCGACCATGACGGTTGGCGCGACCACAGCCGTTATGACCGCGACTACTACCGCGACCGCGATCGTGACGACGACCGTTACGACCGCCACTACGACCGGCGGGACAAGGACGGGCGCTATCGTCGCGACCGTGACGATGACGACGATGATGATTGAGTCGCCGGGCGCTTTTCGCCCGACCTGACAACGGCGCCCGAGGGCGCCGTTGTCGTGTGTGCCGGGCGTTACTTCACCGCATAGAACTTGCGCACATAGGCCGTGCTGTGCCACGCGCAGGGCGTGCCCTGGGCAACGAACAGCGTAGCGCCGGGGCCGGCGCTCAGGCGGCTGCCGTCCGCGCCCTCGAGGGTCACGCTGCCTTCCACCAGGTGCATCAATTCATTGAGCTTGTGCGGCCGGCCGTGGCGGCGGTATGGCGTGGAATCCCAGACCCCGATCCGCAGGTCGCTGGCGTCGTCCTCGAAGGCGTTGCGCGAGCGGCATTGCGGTTCCGGGCCGATCAGGATCTGTGGTTCGGGAGCCGCCGAGGGCGAGAGCATGGCCCGCGGGTCGAGCAACGTCAGGCCCGGTTCGGCGCCCGCCGCGGCACGGTTCACCGCGCAGAAGGCCCAGAGCGTGCCGGGCTCGGCTTCGAGCTTGAAGGCGCTGCCGCGGCCGATCACCACGCTGGCGCCCGGGGCCAGTTCCAGGGCTGGTTCCCCAGACGACTCGGCGCTGTCGAGCAACACCTTGCCGGCGTGTACCACGAGCATTTCGATGTGGGGGAAATCCTCGCTGGCAAAACGTCCGCTGGTGCGCACGACACCGGCGGCAATGCCGTCGTTGCCGTTATAGGCAACCAGCCGATCGGCGCCGAAGGGGTCGTCACTGCCCAGGGCAGCGGGGGTGAACAGGCTGGCGTCGTAGCGGCCGTCGGCGCCTGCCAGCAGCAAAGCGGCGGGTGTGGACATGTAAAGGACTCTCTGGAGTGTTGGAAAAAGGCGCCGCGACCCAGGGGCTCGCGGCGTTGCGGGTCAACCGATGGCCTGGGTCACCAGGGCGAACTGGCGTACGTTGCCGAGCGCCCGGGGCGGGGTGCCGCGGGCCATCTGCGCGACCTGGTCGACCTGTTTCAGGCCGGCGCTTTCCAGCCATTCGGCCAGGCCGCAGTCGGCCGGAATATCGATGCGCACGAAGGTATCGGGAACCTTGCTCAGCAGGCTGGCGATCATCTGCCGGGCCTGCTCGGCGGTTTCCGCGACCACCGGGCCGATGCAGCGGCCACGGCCGAACGGCCGCAGCAGGGCAAAGGCGCGCAACTGGCCGTCGCGTTCGATGCCGACGCCGTGCTCGACCACCGCGAACAGGTCTTCCAGCACCTGCTGGCGGTCCAGGCCGCTGCCGGCGTTGGCCAGGCTCAACTGGCGCAGGCGGTCGGCCTTGCGCAGCGGCCGGCAGTTTTCACCGGCGGGCAGGGTGCCCACCTCCGGCACCCGCACCTGGCCCTGATGCTGCTGGATCACGCCGAACTCGACGAAGCCCTGGCTGGCATACAGTGGCGCGCCGGCCAGGGTGGCGTTGAGGATCGGCGTGCGCGACTCGCAGGCGTGCAGGGCCTTTTCCATCAGGGCCCGGCCGATGCCCTGGCCCTGGTAGTCGCCGCTGACGATCACCAGGCCGATGGTGGCGTAGTCCCCCTGCAGGCAGGCGAAGGCACTGCCGATCAGGCGCTCGCCGTCCTCCACCACGAAGCCCTGGCCGACCCGCTGCAACATCGCCCAGTCTTCCAGGCGATGGGGCCACTTCAATTGCACGGACAAGGCGTGGGCCGCCGGCAAGTCGGCGACTGTCATCGGGCGGTACACATAAGCGGGGCGAGGGGTGGCGGACATGGCAAGACTCCGTGAAAAAGATAAGCGCGATCGTCGGCGATGCGCCTGTATCCCATCTGCGATCACGCCTGGCAAGAGCCCCGCGGCGATTCGGCAGAATCCCTAAAAGACCGGCCGGCAGACCACAGTAACTACTTAAAAGGGGCCCAAGGTCGGCAGCAAATGCTTGCGCTTTTTTCCTAGGATGGAGGCCTGGTTTTTACCGGCCGGGCCGGCCTTCGCCGACCTTATTGCCGCCTTCAAGTGGAGTGCTCCATGGATAGTTTCGATCCTCGTCTTGTCGCTGTGCGCAGCGCTCATTTCATCGCCGGCCAGTACCGCGACGCCGCGCCCGGGCTGGAGGTCTCGCGACCGTCGGACGGCCAGGCCTACGGGCAGTTGCCGATCGCCGACGCCGGGCTGGTGGACGAGGCGGTGAACAACGCCTGGCAGGCATTCGCCCGCTCCGACTGGGCCAGCCGTCCGCCCCGGGAGCGGGCGCGGGTGATGCGGCGCTGGGCCGACCTGGTGGAAGCCGACGCGGCGATCCTGGCGCCGCTGGAGGCGGTGGGTTCGACTCGGCCGCATCAGGATGTGATCGGCTGGGACATTCCCTATGTCGCCGAAGGCATCCGCTTTTTCGCCGAGCTGGCGGACAAGCACGGCGGTTCGCTGGCCGCCACCCAGACCGACCGCCTGGGCATGCAGATCGCCGAACCCTACGGGGTGATCGCCGCCATCGCGCCGTGGAACTTCCCGCTGAGTATGGCCTCGTGGAAAGTCGCGCCGGCCCTGGCCGCCGGTAACGCGGTGGTGCTCAAACCGTCGGAGCTGACGCCGTTTTCCAGCCTGCGGTTCGCCGAACTGGCGCTGCAAGCCGGGGTTCCGGCAGGCATCTTCAACGTGGTGCAGGGCGACGGCCGGGTCACCGGCGATGCCCTGTGTCGCCATCCGCGGGTGGCCAAGGTGACCTTCACCGGCTCCACCGCCACGGGGTCGAGCATCATGTCCACCTGCGCCCTGGTCGGCCCCAAGCCGGTGACCCTGGAGCTGGGCGGCAAGAGCCCGCAACTGGTGTTCGCCGATGTGCCGGACCTCGCCAAGACCGCGCGCACCGTGGCCATGGCCATCACCGGCAACGCCGGGCAGGTGTGCGTCTCCGGCTCGCGGCTGCTGATCGAGCGCTCGATCATGCAGCCCTTCGTCGAGCACCTGCGGGCGTACTTCGAACAATTGCGCCCGGGGCCGACCTGGTCGTCGGCCAGCACGCTGTCGCCGATCATTTCCCGGCAGCAGGCGAACCGCATCGACGGCATCGTCCAGCGTTCGCGCCAGGCCGGCGCCGAGGTGCTCTGCGGCGGCGGGCTGTTCGACGGCCTGGGCGGCGCCTATTACCAGCCGACCCTGCTGACCGGCCTGGACAACCGCAACCCGGCGGTCTGCGAGGAGATCTTCGGGCCGGTGCTGACGGTGCAGGCCTTCGACGACGAAGCCGAGGCCCTGGCCCTGGCCGAGCATGCCACCTACGGCCTGGCCGCCGGAGTACACACCGCCGACATCAACCGCGCCCTGCGCCTGGTCCGGCGCCTGGAAGCCGGCACGGTGTGGGTCAACCGCTATGGGCGCAGCAACGACTACATCCTGCCCACCGGCGGCTACAAGCGCTCCGGCATCGGCAAGGACCTGGGGCGCGAAGCCTTCGAGGCCAACCTGCGCTTCAAGAGCGTGCTGATCGATATCGCCGGCTGAAAACCGTGATCGGCAGGGGCGAGTGAGTGGGGCGGTACGAAGTATGCATTGAACCTGCCGGCGCGGCCGCAGGCCGGCCGCCACCGGTTGGGGATTGACCGGCAGACACTCTGCGATTCAGCGAAACGGGCGCTTCCAGACGGGGGCGCCCGTTTTCGTTGGGGCCGGCGCAGGTTCTGCGGCGACCGGGCCCGGACTTGAGCCCCGGCGGCCGGCAAAGGTCCATAAAAGCGCATGAATACGGGCTTTGCCCAAGGCTGGCGCGCCCCGCAAAGTCTGCTGAGGGCACCCCGAAAAACGGTGGTTTGTATCGAGCAGCCCGCGCTTTTAACGCCATCTGCTGATTTCACGGTGTTGTAATGAAGCTGTGATTGCAACGCTGCATCAGGGCTCCGGCAGCCGCGCTCTTGCGTGTCACGCCATGACCTCAACGAACTTCAGGACCGCACTCAATGAGCTTTCTTCGTCCCAAATTCATTACGTTCGACTGCTACGGTACGCTGACCAACTTCCACATGGGCACCATGACCCGCGAGCTGTTCGCCGACCGCGTCGGCCCTGAACAGATGGACCAGTTCGTCAAGGACTTCTCGGCCTACCGCCTGGACCAGGTCATGGGCGACTGGAAACCCTACGACGAGATCCTCAAGACCGCGCTGGCGCGGACCTGCAAGCGCTGGGGCGTCGAGTATCGCGGCGAAGGCCAGCTGTACTACGACGCCGTGCCGACCTGGGGCCCCCATCCGGATGTGCCGGCCGGCCTGTCGAAGATCGCCGACAAGATCCCCCTGGTGATCTTCTCCAACGCCAGCGACAGCCAGATCATGTCCAACGTCGACAAGCTCGGCGCGCCGTTCCACAAGGTCTTCACCGCCGAACAGGCGCAAGCCTACAAGCCACGCCTGGCGGCCTTCGAGTTCATGCTCGACAACCTCGGCTGCGGCCCGCAAGACATCCTGCATGTGTCCTCCAGTTTCCGTTACGACCTGATGCCGGCCCACGACATGAAGATCAAGCACAAGGCTTTTGTCGCCCGTGGCCACGAACAGCCGGCCAACGCCATCTACGGCTACCAGCAGATCCCGGACATCGGCGGCCTGGCTGGGCTGGTCGGGCTCTGATCGGTCATGGGCGCTCTTCAAGGCAGGGTCAGGGAGTCAGGCATGGGCAGTGAATCCTATTGGCTCGACAGTGCGCCGGCCTTCACCGGGGCACAGAGCGGCGCGCTGCCGGACAGTGTCGACGTGGCGATCGTCGGTGGCGGTTTCACCGGGCTGTCCGCGGCCCGCGCGCTGGCCATGAAGGGCGCCCGGGTGGTGGTGCTGGAAGCCGGCCGGGTGATCGGCGAAGCCTCCGGGCGCAACGGCGGCCAGTGCAACACCGGGGTGGCCCAGGATTACGCCGCCCTCAGCGCCAGCCTCGGCGCCGAACGCGCGCGGGCCTATTACCAGGCCTATGAGCGGGCGGTGCAGAGCGTGGTGGCGCTGGTGGAGCAGGAGGGCATCGGTTGCGACCTCAAGCGCAACGGCAAGCTCAAGCTGGCGGCCAAGCCCCTGCATTACGAAGGGCTGGCGCGCACCTGTGAGCTGATCCGCCGCGAGGTCGATGCCGATGTCGAGCTGCTGTCCGCCGAGCAGGTACGCGGCGAAGTCGATTCCGCCGGTTTTCACGGCGGCCTGTTGCAGCGCAACGGCGTGCAGATGCACGTCGGGCGCTTCGGCATCGGCCTGGCGCACGCCGCGGCGCGCCATGGCGCGCTGATCTATCAGGACTGCGCGGTCCAAGGCTGGCAGGGCAACAGTGGCGGCTACCGGCTCGACACCGCGCGCGGTTCGTTGCAGGCGCGGCAGATCCTGCTGGCCACCGGCGCCTGCCAGCATGGCGACCTCGGCTGGTACCGGCGGCGCATCGTGCCGGTGGGCAGCTTCGTGGTGACCACCGAGGTGTTGCCGCAGGCCCTGGCCGAGCGGCTGCTGCCGCAGCAGCGCTCCTATGTCACCAGCCGCACCATCGGCAACTACTTCCGCCTGACCCCGGATAACCGCCTGCTGTTCGGCGGCCGGGCGCGCTTCGCCATGTCCAGCCCGAGTTCCGATGCCAAGAGCGGCAAGGTGCTGCAGGCGGCCATGGTGCAGATGTTCCCGCAA
This sequence comes from Pseudomonas sp. GW821-FHT02B10, assembly GCF_059421865.1. Lineage (NCBI taxonomy): Bacteria > Pseudomonadati > Pseudomonadota > Gammaproteobacteria > Pseudomonadales > Pseudomonadaceae > Pseudomonas > Pseudomonas sp. GW821-FHT02B10. The sequence goes on from NZ_JBWKVU010000020.1 coordinate 98,474, forward strand.
CTGGCCGGGGTCGCTATCGACTACTGCTGGGGCGGCCTGGTGGACATGACCAGCGACCGGCTGCCCCGGGCCGGCGAACGCAACGGCATCTACCACGCCATGGGCTACAGCGGCCATGGCGTGCAGATGTCGGTACACATGGGCCAGGTCATGGCCGAGGTCATGGACGGCGCCAATCCATCCCTCAACCCCTGGCAAGACCTGGCATGGCCGGCGATCCCCGGGCACTTCGGCAAGCCCTGGTTCCTGCCGCTGGTAGGGGCTTACTACCGCTTCCAGGACTATCTGCACTGAGTTTGCTTCACCGTCGTTTTGCGTTTCCAGGACGCTCCGGTCAACCGCGAGCACTCGAGCCTTCTCATTATTCGACAGGTAGAACTGCTATGACTGACAACAAAGTCGATCCGCAACTGATTTCCGGCGAAGAAAGCCTGCGGGTTTTCGAAGGCCTGAACCGTGGCATGTCCCGCCGCAGCGCCTTGCGCATGCTCGGCGTGGCTGGTGTCGCCGCCGCGGGCGCCGGCAGCCTGTTCGGCAGTGCCGGCACCTTGCTCGCCAGCGAAAGCGCGGCGCCGGGCAAGGGCAAGCCGGGCGGGCGCATCCGCGTCGCCGGGATGTCCAGTTCCACCGCCGACACCCTCGACCCGGCCAAGGGCGCGCTGTCCACCGACTATGTGCGGCACTTCATGTTCTACAACGGCCTGACCCGCTTCGACAGCCACCTGGTGCCGCAGCTGGAACTGGCCGAGTGCATCGACAATACCGACGCCACGTTGTGGATCATCACCCTGCGCAAGGACGTGACCTTCCACAACGGCAAGGGCCTGACCGCCGCCGACGTAGTGTTCTCGCTGTCGCGGCACAAGGACCCGGCCACCGGTTCCAAGGTTATGCCGCTGATGGAGCAGTTCGCCGAGATCAAGGCCACCGGCACCCATGAGGTGCAGATCCGCCTCAAGGCGCCGAACGCCGAGCTGCCGTCGATCCTCGCGGTCTCGCACCTGCTGATCGTGCCCGAAGGCACCACCGACTTCAGCCAGGGCATCGGCACCGGGCCGTTCAAGGTCAAGGAGTTCAAGCCGGGCGTGCGCTCGGTCTCCGCGCGCAACCCGAACTACTGGAAGCCGGGCCTGCCGTACCTGGACGAGATCGAGTTCATCGCCATCGCCGACGAGCCGTCGCGGGTCAACGCCTTGCTCTCCGGGGACGTGAACCTGATCAACGAGGTCAACCCGCGTTCCACCGCGCGCATCGCCGCCAGCGCCGGGCACCGGGTGGTGGACGCGCCGTCGGGCAACTACACCGACCTGATCATTCGCCAGGACCAGTTGCCCGGCCAGAGCCCGGAATTCACCCAGGCGCTGAAGCACCTGCTGGACCGCGAACAGGTCAAGTCCGCGGTGTTCCGTGGCTACGCCGTGGTCGGCAACGACCACCCGATCGCCCCGGGTTCGCGTTACTACAACGCCGACCTGCCGCAGACCCCGTACGACCCGGAAAAGGCCCGCTTCCTGCTGAAAAAGGCCGGCATGGAGAAGGTCAGCATGCCGCTGGTGGCCTCGCCGGCCGCCACCGGTTCGGTGGACATCGCCGTGCTCTTGCAGCAGTCGGCCAAGCAGGCCGGGCTGACCCTCAACGTCAACCGCCTGCCCAGCGACGGCTACTGGTCCAACCACTGGATGAAGCACCCGCTGAGCTTCGGCAACATCAACCCGCGGCCGAACGCCGACGTGATCTTCTCGCAGTTCTTCCAGTCCAGCGCGCCATGGAACGAATCGGGCTGGAAGAACGAGCAGTTCGACCAGTTGCTGATGCTGGCCCGCGGCGAAACCGACGACGCCAAGCGCAGCACGATGTACGCCGACATGCAGACCCTGGTGCATGACCACTGTGGCATTGGCATCCCGGTGTTCATCAGCAACATCGACGGGGTCGACCAGCGCATCAAGGGCTATGGCAGCAACCCCCTGGGCGGCTTCATGGGCTACATGTTCGCCGAGCAGGTGTGGCTGGACGCGTGAGGGGCGAAAGCAGGTTCCGTCGGGGCTGCAAGGCAGGAGGGAAGGGCGATGAATAGCAACACACTGTGGTTGATCGCGCGGCGCATGGGCGCCGCGGTCGTGACCTTGTTGATCGTGTCCATGGTGGTGTTCGCCATCACCGCGGTGCTGCCGGGGGACGCGGCGCAACAGGCCCTGGGGCAGTTCGCCACGCCGGAACAGGTGGCGGCGCTGCGCCTGAAGCTGGGCCTGGACCAGCCCGGTGTGGTGCGTTACCTGCACTGGCTGCTCAGCCTGCTGGCCGGCGACATGGGCACCTCGGTGTCCAACGCCATGCCGGTCAGCGAGCTGATGGCCGGACGGGTGCCCAACACCCTGATGCTGGCGGCGGTGACCGCGGTGGTTTCGGTGCCGCTGGCGCTGACCCTGGGCATCGGCTCGGCCATGGGCCGCGGCGGGCGCCTGGACAGCTTCCTGAGCTTCATCACCCTGGCCCTGGTGGCGGTGCCGGAGTTCCTGGTGGCGACCCTGGCGGTGCTGGTGTTCGCGGTGAACCTGGGCTGGCTGTCGGCCTTGTCCTACGCCAGCGAAACCCATTCGCCGCTGCAGTTCCTGCGCACCTACGCCTTGCCGGTGATGACCCTGTGCTTCGTCATCGTCGCGCAGATGGCGCGCATGACCCGCGCCGCGGTGATCGACCAGCTCGACAGCCCCTACGTGGAAATGGCCCGGCTCAAGGGCGTCAGCCCGGTACGCATCGTGCTGCGCCACGCCTTGCCCAACGCCATCGGGCCGATCGCCAACGCGGTGGCGCTGAGCCTGTCGTACCTGCTGGGCGGGGTGGTGATCGTCGAGACCATCTTCAACTATCCCGGGATCGCCAGCCTGATGGTCGATGCGGTGACCAACCGCGACATGGCGCTGGTGCAGGCCTGCACCATGCTGTTCTGCACGGCCTACCTGGGCTTGGTGCTGATTGCCGACCTGTGCGCGATTCTTTCCAATCCGAGGCTGAGAAACCAATGACCAATCTCATGGTGAAGTCGACGCCGGCCACGCCCGACCTGGCGCTGGGCAAGGTGTCCCACGGGCCGTCCTGGCTCGGCCTGACCGGGGCCGCGATGTGTGTGCTGTGGCTGCTGGTGGCGCTGTTCGGCCCCTGGCTGGCGCCGCACCCGGTGGGCGAAGTGGTGTCCGCCAATGTGTTCGACGCCATGGGCGCGGCCTATCCGTTCGGCACCGATTACCTGGGCCGCGACATGCTCAGCCGGGTGCTGGTGGGTGCGCGGTTCACCGTCGGCCTGGCGCTGATTTCCGCGGTCCTGGCCAGCGGCCTGGGCACGGCCTGCGCCTTGCTCTCGGTGGTCGCGCCGAAATGGCTGGATGAAGTCATCAGCCGCCTGATGGACGCCTTTATCTCCATCCCCAGCAAGATGCTGGCGCTGATCATGGTCTCGGCCTTCGGCTCCTCGGTGGTGCTGCTAGTGTGCACCGCGGTGCTGAGCTTCACCCCCGGGGCGTTCCGTATCGCCCGCAGCCTGGCGGTGAATATCGAGGCCCTGGAGTACGTGCAGGTGGCCCGCACCCGCGGTGAGCGCCGGCTGTACATCGCCTGCGTGGAGATCCTGCCGAACATGCTCAACCCGGTGCTCACCGACCTGGGCCTGCGCTTCGGCTTCATCGTCCTGCTGCTCAGCGGCATGAGCTTCCTTGGCCTGGGCGTGCAGCCGCCGGACGCCGACCTCGGTTCGCTGGTGCGCGAGAACATCGGCGGCCTCAACCAGGGCGCGCCGGCCATCGTCATCCCGGCGCTGGCCATCGGCACCCTGACCATTGGCGTGAACCTGTTCATCGACAGGATCTCGTCGCGCCGCAGCCGCCGTCCGGGAGGTCATTGAGATGAGCCAGTTGATTCGAGTGCAAGACCTGCGGGTGGTCGCCGGCGGCGAGGGCGGCGAAGTGGAGATCGTCAAGGGTGTGAGCTTCGCCCTGGAGCAGGGCGAGGTGCTGGCGCTGATCGGCGAGTCCGGCTCGGGCAAGACCACTATCGCCCTGGCCCTGCTGGGGTATGCCCGCCGCGGTTGTCGCCTGGCGTCCGGGGTGGTGCGGGTCGGCGAACACGACATGCTGGCCCTGGGCGAGGAGCAGTTGCAGGGCCTGCGCGGCAATCGCGTGTCCTACATCGCGCAGAGCGCGGCGGCGGCCTTCAACCCGGCGAAGCGCCTGCTCGACCAGGTGCTGGAGGGCGCCCTGATCCATGGCCTGGACAGCCGCGCCAACCTGGAGGCCAAGGCCATCGAGCTGTTCCGCGACCTGGCCCTGCCGGACCCGGAACACATCGGCCAGCGTTACCCGCACCAGGTCTCGGGCGGCCAGTTGCAACGGGTGATGGCGGCCATGGCGCTGATCAGCGACCCGCTGCTGGTGATCCTCGACGAACCGACCACCGCGCTCGACGTCACCACCCAGATCGACGTGCTGCGCGCCTTCAAACGGGTGGTGCGCGAACGTGGGGCCACGGCGGTGTATGTGTCCCACGACCTGGCGGTGGTGGCGCAGATGGCCGATCAGATCGTGGTGCTCAACGGCGGCCAGATCCTCGAACAGAGCGCCACCGCGCCGCTGCTCGAGGGCCCGGCCCACGATTACACCCGCAGCCTGCTGGCGGCCGCGCGCCCGGACTCGACCATTCGCCCGCCCAGCGATATCGCCGAGGACCAGCCGCTGCTGACCATCAAGGGCCTGACCGCCGGCTACGGCAACAAGAACCTGCAAGGCATGCCGATGATCCGCGTGCTGGAGGACATCGACCTGACCGTGCGCCGTGGCCAGGCCATCGGCGTGATCGGCGAGTCCGGCTCGGGCAAGTCGACCCTGGCGCGGGTGGTGGCTGGCCTGCTGGCCCCGGCCCTGGGCAGCCTGAGCTTCGATGGCCAGCCCCTGGGCGGCAGCCTGTCGAGCCGCACCGACGAGCAGTTCCGGCGGATCCAGATGGTGTTCCAGAACGCCGACACCGCGCTCAACCCCATGCACAGCGTCAGCGCCATTCTCAGCCGGCCGCTGAAGATGTATTTCGGCCTCAAGGGCGCGGCGCTGCGCCAGCGCATCGACGAGTTGCTGGACCTGGTGCGGCTGCCGCGCACGCTCGCGCAGCGGCGGCCCAACGAGCTGTCCGGCGGGCAGAAGCAGCGGGTCAACCTGGCCCGCGCGCTGGCGGCCAAGCCCGACCTGATCCTTTGCGACGAGGTGACGTCGGCCCTGGATACCGTGGTCGGCGCGGCGATCCTCGAACTGCTGCGCGACCTGCGCCAGGAGCTGGGGGTGTCCTACCTGTTCATCAGCCACGACATTTCCACGGTGCGCGCGCTGTGCGACGACATTGTGGTGATGTACAGCGGGCACAAGGTCGAGGCCGGCAGCCGCGCGGCTTTCGGCCAGGCGCCGTTCCATCCCTATACCGACCTGCTGATCCACTCGGTGCCGGAGCTGCGCCAGGGCTGGCTGGAAAGCTGCGGCAGCACCTGCGCCAGCCTGCCGCCGATCGGCGCCAGGGCCAATGTGCCGGAGCTGTGCACCTTCCTCAATCGCTGCCCGGTGCGCATCGACGGCCTGTGCAACCGCACCGCGCCGAACCGCCGCGCCATCGACGGCGGCAGCGAGATCCTCTGCCACCGCGACAGCGGCGAGTTGCTGCAGAGCCAACAGAACTTCAATGGCATGACCGAGGGAGCCTACGCATGAAGGGGCGTTTTGTACGGCTGGGCGAGCGCGAACGGGCGCCGGTACGGCTGCGGGTGGACGGGGAGCCCATCGAGGCATTGCAGGGCGACACGCTGATGGTGGCGTTGCTGACCCAGGGGACGGCCCTGCGCCAGTCGGAGTTCGATTCCGGCCGGCGCGCCGGCTTCTGCCTGATGGGCGCCTGCCAGGACTGCTGGGTCTGGACCCGCGCCGGCGAGCGCCTGCGCGCCTGTTCCAGCGAGGTCCGCGAGGGCCTGGACATTCTCACCACACAACCGGAGGCGGTATGGCCACTGCACGGCTGAACATCCCGTCCGGCAGCGCGCCGCGGGTGGTGATAGTCGGCGCCGGCCCGGCCGGCACCCGCTGCGCCGAAACCCTGCTGGCGGCCGGCATCGTGCCGACCCTGGTCGACGAAAACCGCCGCGACGGCGGGCAGATCTACCGTCGCCAGCCCGAAGGTTTTCGCCGCGACTACGCCACCCTGTACGGCAGCGAAGCGCACAAGGCCCGGGCCCTGCACGACAGCTTCGAGCGCCTGCGCTCGCGCATCGACTATCGCCCGGACACCCTGGCGTGGAACCTGACCCCGGGGCAGCTGTGCTGCGTCAGCCAGGGCCGGCAGTTCACCCTGGACTACGACGCGCTGATCCTCTGCACCGGCGCCACCGACCGCCTGATGCCGCTCGAAGGCTGGCAACTGGCGGGCACTTATAGCCTGGGCGGCGCGCAGATCGCCCTCAAGGCGCAGTCGGTGTCCATCGGCCACCGCGTGGTGTTCATGGGCAGCGGGCCGCTGCTGTACCTGGTGGCCAGCCAGTACCTCAAGGCCGGGGCGCAGGTCGCGGCGGTGCTCGACACCTCGCCGCTGGGCAAGCGCATCGGCGCCTTGCCGAAGCTGCTGGCGCGCCCGGGATTGCTCTGGACCGGCATGAAGCTGCTGGCGCGGCTGTGCCTGGCCCGGGTCCCGGTGCACCTGGGCATCCAGCCGATCCGGGTATTGGGCGATGCCCAGGGCGGGGTCAGCCTGGTGCAGGTCAAGACCGCCCAGGGCGACAGCCTGGATGTCGAGTGCGATGCCCTGGCCCTGGGCTATCACCTGCGTCCGGAAACCCAGTTGGCCGACCTCGCCGGTTGCCGCCTGGCCTTCGACCCGGCGTCCAGCCAATGGCTGCTGGAACTCGACGAGGCCGGGCGCACCAGCGTCAACGGGGTCTACGCCGCCGGCGACGGGGCGAAGATCCGTGGCGCCGACGCCGCCGAACACGCTGGGCGCCTCTCGGCGCTGGCCCTGCTCGAGGATCTGCAACTGCCGGTCAACGCCGCGGAACGGGACGAACAGCGCCAGGCCCTGGCAGTGATGGACCAGTTCCGCCTGGGCCTGGCCCAGGCCTTTCCCTGGCCGAGCGCCCAGGCCAAGGTACTGCCGGACACCGCCATCGTCTGCCGGTGCGAGATGATCAGCGCCGGCGAACTGCGCCGCACCGTGCGCGAGAAGGGCGCCTGCGAGGTCAACCGCGCCAAGGCCTTCAGCCGGGTCGGCATGGGCCGCTGCCAGGGTCGCTACTGTTCCCAGGCCGGGGCCGAGGTGATCGCCGCCGCTGCTGGGGTCGCGGTGCAGGAGGTGGGCCGGCAGCGCGGCCAGGCCCCGGTCAAGCCCCTTTCGATGCTCACCGGGGAGGTGACGCCATGACCGTGCAACAGTCCGATGTGCTGATTGTCGGCGGCGGCCTGATGGGCTCGGCGGCGGCGTTTTTCCTGCGCCGGCGCGGCCAGTCGGTGACCCTGCTGGAGCGCGACCAGATCGGCCAGTACGCCAGCGGGGTGAACTTCGGCAATGTGCGGCGCCAGGGCCGTTATCTCGGCCAGCTGGAGCTGGCCAACCGTTCCTGGGCCCTGTGGAAGCGCCTGCCGGAACTGATCGACGACGACCTGGAGTTCATCGCCAGCGGGCATATGCGGGTGTGCTACCGCGAGGACGAGATCGCTGAGCTGGAAGCCTATGCCGCGGCGCCCGAGGCGCGTGAGCTGGACCTGCAGATCTACCGCGGCCGCGAGCTGCACGAGCGTTTCCCGTTTCTCGGGCCGGACGTCAAGGGCGGCTCCTACGCGCCCCATGACGGCCACGCCAACCCGCGCCTGGCGGCCCCGGCCTTTGCCCGGGCGGCGGTGCGCGCCGGGGCGCGGATCGAAGAACGCACCGAGGTGAGCGAGGTGCAGAAGGTCGGCGGCGGGTTCCTGGTCGGCACCACCGATGGCCGCCAGTTCAGCGCCGAACGCCTGCTGATCACCGCCGGCGCCTGGGGCCAGAAGCTCTCCGAGCAGTTCGGCGAACCGGTGCCGCTGGACACCAACGGCCCGCAGATGGCGGTCACCGAGCCGGTGCCTTACGCCTTGCCGACGGTGATCGGGGTCTACACCAAGATCCCCGAGGAGGTGATCTACTTCCGCCAGATTCCCCGCGGCAACATCATCATCGGCGGCGGCTACCGCAGCAAACCGGACATGCTCACCAGGCGCGCCCAGGTCGAACCGCGCAGCATCCTCAACCAGATCCAGCAGATGCGCCGGCTGCTGCCGGGCGTCGGCAACCTCAATATCATCCGTGTGTGGAGCGGCATCGAAGGGTATCTGCCCGATTCGCTGCCGATCATGGGCCCGAGCGGCCAGGTCGACGGTCTGTACTACGCCTTCGGTTTCTGTGGCCATGGCTTCCAGCTCGGCCCGGGCGTCGGCGACGTGATGGCCGAGCTGATCGCCACCGGCAGCACCGGCACCTCGATCGACGCCTTTTCGATTCGCCGCTTCGCCGGCACCACCGCACAACGGAGCAAGGCCTCATGAAACCCCGGGTACTGGAGATCTTCAAGCGCCTGATCGCCTTCGACACCGTGTCCTCGGAGTCGAACCTGGCGCTGATCGAATACGTGCGCGAGCTGCTGCTGGGCAAGGGCATCGAGTCGCTGATCGTCAAGGACGAAAGCGGGCGCAAGGCCAACCTGTTCGCCAGCACCGGGCCCCGGGAATTGCCAGGGGTTCTGCTGTCCGGGCACACCGACGTGGTGCCCGCCGCCGGCCAGGCCTGGAGCCTGCCGGCGTTCCAGGTCACGGAGCAGGGCGGGCGCCTGTACGGGCGCGGCAGCTGTGACATGAAGGGGTTTATCGCCCTGGCCATAGACGCCATGCTCGATGCCGCGGACTGCACCTTGAGCCGGCCGCTGCAACTGGCGCTGTCCCATGACGAGGAAATCGGCTGCGTCGGCGTGCGCCGGCTGCTGGACGTGCTGCACCTGGCGCCGGTGCGGCCGTTCCTGTGCCTGATCGGCGAACCCACCCATATGCAGTTCGTGCTCGGGCACAAGGGCAAGGGCTCGTACCGCGCCCATTGCCGTGGCCAGGAAGCGCATTCCTCCCTGGCGCCGTTGGCGGCCAACGCGATTCACCTGGCCTGCGATTTCATCGCCGGTTTGCGCGACAGCCAGCAGCGCCTGCGCGAGCAGGGCGCGCGGGACGCCGACTACGACATTCCCTACAGCACCGTGCACGTCGGGCAGATCGCTGGCGGCAAGGCGCTGAACATAGTGCCGAACCTGTGCACCCTGGATTTCGAGGTGCGCAACCTGCCGGCGGACGATCTTGAGCAGTTCCTCGACCAGATGCGCGAACGCGCCGAGCTGATCGTGCGCGAGGCGCGCCAGCTTTCCGAGGTGGCGGCCATCGAGATCGAAACCCTGAATGTCTACCCGGGGCTGGAGACCCATCCGAGTGTCGAGGCGGTGCGTTTCCTCCACGACTTCGCCGCGCCCGGCACCGGCTACGCTAAGGTCGGCTTCGGCACCGAAGGCGGCCTGTTCAACCAGCGCCTGGACATCCCGGTGGTGGTCTGCGGCCCGGGTTCCATCGAGCAGGCGCACAAGCCCGACGAGTTCATCGAGGTCAGCCAGATGGACGCCGGCCAGCGTTTTCTCGAAGGCTTGCTGGGTTCCCTGAAACGCTGAGCCGGCCCCTGCAGCCGCTGCCGAAGGCTGCGATCGGGCGCCAGCCCGCCAAGGCTGTATCCCGGATCGGCCTGATGCACCGGGGTCAGCGGTTTTACGACGGCTGCGCCGCCGATCGCAGGCTGCGCCAGCGGCTACAGCGATCCCGGTTTTCCTGCTGAACACCGAACCCTGTAGCCGCTGCCGAAGGCTGCGATCGGGCGCTAGCCCGCCAAGGCTGTATCCCGGATCGGTCTGATGCACCGCGATCAGCGGTTTTACGACGGCTGCGCCAGCGGCTACAGGGCGGTGTTCAGGTGCTCGGTAGAGCCTGCTGTGACGTCGCGTTTTTCAGCATCCGACGCTGTCGGCCCGGCGCTTTCAGCATCCTGGGCTGCGGTGCCTGCTTAGACTGGGGGCTGTCTCGGAACAGGACTCGACCATGCTCAAGAATCGTTTGAAAGACCCCAGCCTCTTGGTGGAACTGGCCTACATCGACGGGCAGTGGGTGGCCGCCGACGATGGCGCGACCCTGGCGGTGCTCGACCCGGCCAACGGCGAATGCCTGGCCCGGGTCCCGGCCCTGCAGGGCGCGCAGACCCGCCTGGCCATCGCCGCCGCCGAACGCGCCTGGCCGGCCT
>NZ_JBWKVU010000021.1:0-95382 GCF_059421865.1 Pseudomonas sp. GW821-FHT02B10
CACCCCCCGCCGGGCCTTCATCGGTCCTGAGATCGCCGCGCCCCTTCGGGACGTATGCAGCCTGTGGCAGCGGCTACACGCCAGGCCCCGATCCTGTAGCCGCTGCCGAGCCCGCGAGGCTGCGATAAGGCCCGCAGGACCTTCATCGGTCTCGAGATCGCCGCGCCCCTTCGGGACGTACGCAGCCTTCGGCAGCGGCTACAGGGGTATCGGCGGCCGGATCAGTTGGGGCTTTTCGCCGCCGGCCAGACCGCCACCAACAGCAGCAACAGCGTGGCAATCAGGTAGGGCAGGCGCGGTTCGACGGCGTAGATCAGCGAGCCGGCCAACGGGCCGATCACCACGCCGAATCCCTGGGCCGCGCCGATGGAGCCGGCGGTGGCGCCTTGTTCGGAAGCGTCCACGGCGTTAGCCGCCAGGGCGGAGAAGGACGGGAAGATCGCACCCATGCCCGCCGCCGAGACGAAGAACCCCAGCCACAGCCCCCAGGCGGTTTCCACCAGCATGCAGCCGGCAAAACCGCTGGCGGCCAGCAGCGCGCCGGCGCGGATCATCCGCAGCGGCGGCCATTCGAGTTTGCGCACCACCAGTTGCGAGCAGATCAGCGCCACGCCGACCATGGCCAGGGCGATACCGGCGACCTGGGCGGCGTCGGCGCTGTCCAGGCCCAGGCGGTCGAGGGCGTAGAAGCTCACGGTGATCTGCGCGATGGACACACAGAGCATGGCGACGAAGGCCACCGCCATCGGCCGGCGCAGCCGTGGGTCGCTCAGGCGTACCGAGCGCGGCGCCTGCTTGAGGTGCAGTTCCTGGCGCGGCAGCTTGTACAGCAGCACCAGGAACGCCGCCAGCGGCAGCACGGCCATGGCGTACAGCGGCAGGCTCAGGCTGACCCGGGCCAGCAGCGCGGCCACGGCCGGCCCCAGCACCAGGCCGACGGCGTTGGCGGCGCCCAGGGTGGCCATGGCGCGGGCCCGATGCTCGGATTCGACGTTGTCGGCGATCAGGGCAAAGCCGCCCACCGGAATGGCCGCGTAGAACACCCCGATCAGGCCGCGCCCGAGCATCAGGCCGATAAAGGCCAGCCACATGCCCGGCAGCAGGTGCAGCGAGACATCGATGAACAGGCACAGCGCCCAATAGGCGAGGGTGAAGCCGGCCGTGCCGAGCAGCAGCACCCGACGGCGCCCGAAGCGGTCGCTGGCCTGGCCCCAGGGGCGTGCCAGGAGCATCCAGATCACCCCGGAGACGGTCACCGCCGCGCCGGCCTGCCAGGTGGCCAGGCCGAGCACACGCACGATCGGGCCGATCAACGAGACGAAGGCCATCATCGACATGGTGCACGCCATGTAGGCGAGCATCAGCGGTAGCAGTTTGAACGGCGCGGCGGTCTGCGGCGGTTGGGCCGTGGCAGTGGACATGCAGGGTCTTCCATGAAAGTCGGGAGTGCGCGGGACGTTATAGACAAAACGCGCCCGCGCCCAGGGTTATTGGCGCAGGTGATGGTAGCCCAGCAGGGCAGGTGACGGGGCGAGTCATCGGCACGCCGGCCGGACGCTTGTCTGTAGGAGCGAAGCTTGCTCGCGATAGCCGCGCAGCGGCGGTCGTCAAATTTCACCGCGTTGTCCTGACGGGTTTATCGCGAGCAAGCTTCGCTCCTACGCAAGATCGAGCCGGGTACCCGGAGATCAGTCCAGGCCCAGCTTGCCTCGCAGGGTCGAGAGGTCTTCGGCCAGGGTATTGACCGGGCCCACCAGCGCCTTGCGGTCGCTGTCCTTGACCTTGTCGTAGGTCTCGAAGCCGCCGTCGGCGGTTTTGTACTTGGCCAGGATCTTGTTCACCGTGGCGAAGTTCTTGTCGACCTTGGCGACGAAGGCCGGGTCTTGCTGCTCGATCTGCGCACGGAACAGATCGACGATTTTCTTCGCCCCGTCGATGTTGCCCTGGAAGTCGTAGAGGTCGGTGTGGCTGTAGCGGTCTTCCTCGCCGGAGACCTTGGTCGCGGCCACTTCCTCCAGCAGGGCGGCGGCGCCACCGACGACTTTTTCCGGTGGGAAGGTCAGGCCGGCGACGCGGGCCTGCAGGTCCTTGACGTCCTTGTTCAGGCGGTCGGCCAGGGCGTCCAGGCCCTGGGTGGAGTTCTGGGCGAACAGCGAATACTCGATACGGTGGAAGCCGGTGAAGTCCTCGGCCTCGACACCTTGTTCGTGGTCGTCGACCCGCGAGTCGATGGCCGCGTCGAGGTCGCTGAACAGTTCGGCGATCGGCTCGATCGACTCGTAGTACACCCGGGTCGGTGCGTAGAGTTTTTTAGCCGTAGCCAAATCACCTTTCTTCACCGCGTCGGTAAAGGCCTGGGTGTGGCTGGCCAGCTCGTCGAGCTGCTCGGTGACGTAGATCTTGTAGTCGGAAATCGGCCCCACCAGCTCCAGCGGCGAGGTGGCGGCAACCGCCGACAGCGGAACATGCAGCAGGCCAAGGGTCAGCAACACAGCGAGGGGCGACTTTTTCATGGGACGTTTCCGTGGGGGATGGGATGGTCAGGCGCTGGTTTTCGCTTGGGTGGCTTCGAGCAGCGTGCGCCCGAGGAAGTCCTGCTCGTCGCTGACGCCGGGTAGGCTGAAGAAATAACCGCCGCCCACCGGCTTGAGGTATTCCTCCAGGGGTTCGCCGTTGAGACGGGTCTGCACCGCGATGAAGCCTTGCTCCAGGTCGGCCTGGTAGCAGATGAACAGCAGGCCCATGTCCAGCTGACCGTTCTTGTTCACCCCGTTGGAGTAATTGAACGGCCGGCGCAGGATCAGGTTGCGCTGGGTCTCGGCGGTGCGCGGGTTGGCCAGGCGGATGTGGGCGTCGAGCTTGGTCAGCTGGCCGTGCGGGTCCTTGCGGTAGTCCGGCACCTGGTGTTCCTGCTGGCCGTCCATGGGCGCGCCCGAGGCCTTGACCCGGCCGATGATGCTTTGCTGTTCCTGCAAGGGCGTGCGGTCCCAGCGTTCGACGAAGTTGCGGATGATGCGTACCGCCTGATAGCTGCCATGGGCGGCCCAGGCCGGTTCGTCGCTGTCGGGCTGGACCCAGACGATCCGCTCCATGGCCTTGCGGTCGTTGGAGTCGGGGTTGGCCGAGCCGTCGCGAAAACCCAGGAAGTTGCGCGCGCTCTGCGCCGGCTCGCCAGGACGCGCCGGGGCCTGGGGTGGCACGCTGCCTTCCTGCTTCCAGCGCACCAGCAGCAGGTCCGGCAGATTTTTTACGATGTCGCGCAGGGCGTGGATATTGGTGTCGGTGGTGTTGGCGCAGAACTGCAGGCTCAGGTCGCCGTGGCAGCAGTCGGGCTCCAGCGCATCGTTGGGGAAGCCGACCATGCGTATCAGGCGCTTGGGTTTGGCCGCGGCCAGGCCGAAGCGCTCGTCGAACAGCGAGGCGCCCACCGAGACGGTGATGGTCAGGTTGTCCGGGGTCACCACCGGGCCGAGGATGCCCGAGTCCAGCGGCGGCAGTTTCGGATCGACTTGACGCACCGGGCCGCCGGTCATCAGGAAGCGGATGCGCTGGTCGAGGGTACGCAGCAGCCGCTCCAGGTCTTCGCGGTCGCTGGCCAGCACGTCGAACGCCACCAACATGCCGGCCGCCGGACGCGGGGTGACGATGCCGCTTTGGTGCTGGCCATGGAAGTCGTGGCGGTCCTGGGTCTGGTCGCTGCTCGGTGCTTGTGTGACCTGGGCGGCGGCTTTCCCGGTCTGGGCTGCTAGCGCCGGGCAGCTCAGGCTGCTGCCGGCCAGAGCCACACCGGCGGCGCCCATGCCCAGCAGCACGCGACGGCGTTGGGCGGAGAAATCTGGATTGGAAGCGTCTGAATCGTTCATCGGGCGAAGGTCTTCTGCTTACAGGCCGGAGAGGCCAAGGACGGGATCGATTCCATCGAGTGCATCGGCCAGAACCTTGGCCTGGTCGGCGATCCGCTTGCGCTGATCGGCGCCGACACTGTCGTAGGAGGCATAGCCCTCGGCGCTGCGCAAGGCGCTGTACTGGCTGTCGAGGGCGCCGAGGGCGCTGTCGATCTGCGCCAGCAGCGGGGTGGCGGGCTTGGCCAGCAAGGGCCGCAGCAGGTCGACGACCTTGCGCGTGGTTTCCAGGTTGGCGGCAAAGCCGTTGAGGTCGCTGTGGCTGTAGCGTTCTTCCTCGCCGCTGGCGGCGCGCACCTCGGCGATGCTGCGCTGGGTGCGCGCGACCAGGCTGACCAGTTGCTCCGGTGGCAGCGACTGGGCCAGCAGTTGTTGCTTGAGTGTGGTGACATCGCTGAGCAGGCGCTGGGCGATCGGCGCCAGGCCGCTCAGGTCGCGTTGCTGGAACAGCGCGTATTCGAGGCGGTGGAAGCCGACGAAGGCGGGGTCCTGCTCGCGCTTTTCGAAGTAGTCGGCGCGGGCGTTGATGCGGTTGTCCAGCTCGCCCAGGCGCTGGGCGGCCGGAGCAAGACGCTGGTAGGCCGCGCGCGCCGGCAGGTACAAGGCCTGGGCCTGGGCCAGGTCGCCGGCCTGGATGGCGTGCTCCAGCTCGCTCACGGCCTTGATCAGGGCTGTGCCTTGGCTGCTCAGGTAGACCCGGAACTCCGACAGCGGACCGATAAAGGCGACCATCGACGGTCGGGCCTTGGCCTGGGCGTCGGACTCGGCCGTCGGGGTCACATGCAGGGTGCCGCGCGGGTTGCTCAGCAGGCCGCAGGTGATGGCGTAGTCGCCAGGCTGCAGCCTGGCGTTGATCACCTGGCTCAGGCCCGGCGCGATGTTTTCCCGTTCTTCGACCACCAGCACGCCGTCGAGGATTTCCCATTCCACGGCGCGGTCCGAACGGTTGACGATACGAAAGCTCGCTGGCCCGGCCGGCACGCTCAGGGCGTTCGGCTCGCAACTGCGGGGGTGGATGGTCACGGTGATTTCGTCCTGATGCGCCTGGCGCTTGCTGGCGGCCAGCTGCGAGGCGTAATAGAACAGCCCGCCGGCGGCGATCATCACCATCACGGAGCCCGCGAGTGCCCAGCGCAGGACGCTCGGTGCCGGGGGCTGTGGGGAGGCTTGCTGGGTCATGGAAAGGCCTTACTGGCTGGAAACGGAAGACGATGGGCTGGCGGCGGGTGCCGCGCCGGGCATGAAGAACAGCACCAGGGTCACCAGCAGGTAGATCAGATAGGCGCCCAGGGTGCTGACGGTCGGCGCGTCCTGGTAACCGAACATGCCGGCCAGCACCGAACCCAGCGGTCCGTCCATCGGCAGGCTGGCGCTGAAGTCGAACAGCACGCCCTGCAGGTGGTTCCAGACCCCGGCTTCATGCAGGGCCTGCACCGAGTTGGCGAGGATGCCGGCGGCCACCACCAGGATGAACAGGCCGGTCCAGCGGAAGAACGCGCTGAGGTTCAGGCGCATGCTGCCGCTGTAGATCAGCCAGCCGACGACGATCGCCAGTACCAGGCCGAGCAGGGCGCCGATGGGCGCGGCGGGGCCTTGGCTCTGCTGGAACACCGCGAGGAGGAAGAACACGGTTTCCAGGCCTTCGCGGGCCACGGCGAAGAACACCATGGCGATCAGCGCCGTGACCTGGTGCCGGGAGCCGGTCAGCGCCTGGTCCAGCGAGGCTTGCAGGGAATGCTTGAGCGAACGCGCGACCTTGCGCATCCAGAACACCATGGAACTGAGGATGCCCACGGCCACCAGGCCGACGATGCCTTCGAAGAGTTCTTGCTGCTTTTGCGGAAACTCGGCGCTCATCAGCTCCAGGCCGCCCCCCACCAGCAGCGCCAGGGCCGCGGCGAGAAACACGCCGATCCACACGGCCGGCATCCACTGGCCGCGCCCGGTCTGTTGCAGATAACTGGCGATGATGCCAACGATGAGCGCGGCTTCGATCCCTTCGCGCAGCATGATCAGAAATGGAACGAGCATTCAGCACCGGCGGGGAGATAGATAGGGAGCTAAGTTGTAACATGTTGATACGTATTCGCAAATGACTATGGTTGCTATTTGCTGAACGTCAGCTGAACGGAGCGCGTTTCGCGGGGCGCGTGTTTGTGTCTGTAGGAGCGAGCGGGCGGCGATCCGACTTGCCCGCGATAGCCACGCCGCACAATGCCTGATACACCGCAGTGCCTGCATCGCGGGCAAGCCTCGCTCCTACGAAGGGGGCGGCGGTGTTTGTGGGGTCAGGCCAGGTTCTGTTCGGTCAGGCGCTGCACGGCCAGGCGCCGGTAGTGGGAAGGGGTCATGCCCTTGAGTTGCTGGAAGCGCCGGTTGAAGTTGGAGATGTTGTTGAAGCCGGACTCGAAGCACACGTCGGTCACTGGCTTGTCGCCGTCGGCCAGCAATTCGCAGGATTTGCTGATGCGCAGGCGGTTGACGAACTCGACGAAGCAGCGGCCGGTGGCCTGCTTGAATACCCGGGAGAAGTAGGTGGGCTTCATGCCCAGGTAGTCGGCGACTTCTTCCAGCGGCAGTTCGCGGGCGTAGTGGGCGAAGATGTAGTCCACCGCGCGGTTGGTGCGGTCGACGTTGTGCTCGTCGGCCAGTTGCACGTTGGTGGCGCCGGACAGCAACTGGTAATCGTCACAGGCGGCCAGCAGTTCCAGCAGGATGAAAAAGTGCCCGAGGCGGGTGATGCCGCTGGAGTCGGCGATGCGCTGCATCAGGTCCATGGCCTGGGCGATGGTGCGCTTGCAGCGGAACTCGATGCCGTACTGCGCGCGCTCCAGCAGCGGCGTCAGGCTCTTGAGTTCGGCGAACACCTGATAGCCGCTTTCGAACAGCTCGTCGGTGAAGTTCACCAGCATGTCGCGCTTGGCCACCACTTCGTCCTCGGCCACCTGGCTGATCCAGTTGTGGGGCAGGTTGGGGCCGGTGAGGAACAGCGATTCGGGGTGGAAGTTGCCGATGTAGTCGCCGATGAACACCTTGCCGGAGCTGGCGACGATCAGGTGCAGCTCGTATTCCTTGTGGAAATGCCAGCGCACCAGGGGGCAGGGGAAGCCGTGCTGGCGATAGATGATCGACAGGCCGTTATGGTCGTCCATCAATTCGTAGGAAGGGTCGGTGACTCTCGCTGATCGGCTCATGGCGCTGCGCTTTTTATCGTTGTTGCGCCCGATCATGCCTCCTTCAAACCCTCAGCACCAGTGCCGGCCGTAACACCTGTAGCCGCTGGCGCAGCCTGCGATAAGGTCCGCAGGACCTTCAGGGCCCTCAAGAGCGGCGCCCCCTTCGGGGTCGATCGCAGCCTGCGGCAGCGGCTACAGGGTCGGGTGTCGCCTGGACGTCCGGGGATCGGCGGGCGTGCCTCAGGCCAGGCGGTTTTTCGCTTCGATCCACTGCGCCATGTACTGGGTGCTCTTGTGGTGATGGTGACGCAGCATGCCGCCGGTGAAGTTGTCGCGGCGCAGCTGCGCCAGGTTCGCCCGGCAGTGCTGCAGGCGCTCGACCAGGGCCGGGCCGTGGACCTGCTGCCGATAGCGCGCAAGCAACAGTTGGCGCCCCTGTTCCTGGGCCGCGCTCCACAGCGCCTGGTCCTGGTACAGGCGCACCGCCGCCGCGGCGATGGCGCTGGCCGACTCGGCCACCGCTCCCGGCCAGGGCGCGTCACCGTGCATGGCTTCGGCGCCGACCGGGGTGGTGACGCTCGGCGTGCCACACAGCATGGCGTCCAGCAGCTTGCCCTTGATGCCCGCGCCGAAGCGCAGCGGCGCCAGGCAGATCCGCGCGGCGGACATGACTTGCAAGGCATCCTCGGCCCAGTTCATCACCTGGAAACCCTGGGCCGGGTTGTGCAGGGCCGCGGCCTTGGGCGGGGTGTAGGCGCCATAGAGATGCAACTGCGCGCCCGGCAGCTGCTGGCGGATCAGCGGCCACACGGTGTTCTTCATCCATAGCACCGCGTCCCAGTTCGGCGCGTGGCGGAAGTTGCCGATGCTCAGGAAGTGCGCCCGTTCGGCGAAGGGCACATAGCTGTGCGGCATGTGCTCGGGCATCAGCGGGCACCAGTGCAGCAAGGCCGGCGGCAAACCGAATTGCCTGACCAGCAGCTCGATCTCGAACTCGGAGATCATCAGGCTCAGGTCGCAGCGGTACAGCGCGGCGATTTCGCGCCGGGCCTGGTCGGTGTCGGCCATGGCGGCGAACTCCTGCGCGGCGGCGGGGGCGAACAGGGCGCTGAAGTCATCGTTGTCGTCGCTGGCCTTGAGGCGCTCCTTGAGGCGCTGATGGCGGGCGTGGCGCAGGCTCTGCAGGTCGGAGGTCTCGAGCACGCGCAGCGCGCCGGGGCACTGCTGCTCGACGCGCCAGCCGAACTGTTCCTCCATCATGAACTGGTCGAACAGCACGATATCCGGCGCCAGTTCGGCGATGAAACGGTCGAAGCTGCTGTTGTTCAGTTCGATCGGGCACTCGCGGATGCCCAGGGCGCTCAGGTCTTCCTTGTGCTCGCCGGGGTTGGCCGGGCTGCTGAAGGTGATGTCCCAACCTTGCCGGAGGAGGACCTGGAGGATCTGCATCAGGTGCCCGCTGGCCGCCGATGAGCGGGGTTCGGGCCAGACATAACCAATGACCAGGACTTTGGTGGCGGCGGTCGGACTCATGAGTGGGTATTCCTGAAAAGCGCGGGGGTGTCTGCGGGGGGCGCCATTAAACCACAGCAGGGCGCTGGCGCGGCCGCCCTGGCGCCCATGGCCGAGGCGCTCGTCGGGTCGGCGCGGGTTACCGAGGGTTCAGCCGAGGATGGCGCGGACCTTGTCGCGCAACTGGTCGATGGAGAAGGGCTTGCCGATCACCGCCATGCCGGCGGGCACCTCGATGTTTTCCGCGTAGCCGCTGGCGAACAGCACTGGCAACTCCGGGCGCAAGGCGCGGGCGCTGGCCGCCAGTTCCTTGCCGTCCATGCCGGGCAGGCCGACGTCGGTCATCATCAGGTCGATCCGCAGCGCGCTGTCCTGCAACCGGGCCAGCGCCTCTTCGCTGCCCGCGGCTTCCAACACCTTGAATTCCAGCTCCTCCAGCACATCGACAATCAGCATGCGCACGATGGCATCGTCTTCGACGACCAGGATGGTGGAATCGGTGGGGGACATGGCAAGGCTCTCGAAAAAATGGAAAAAAAAGACGGCAGCGGAAAAAAGTGCTTGTCTCTTGCATCAGTAAATAGCGCGCAATGACAAGTTCCCGAAGCTGTACAAAAAGGTAATCCTGTACAAGCTGTGCCAGAATAACCTGTCTGATCGAGGGCGGGCAGTGCAGGATGAAAAATTGCCACCGAGCTTGTCGCAAGCATAGATACGCTGCCCTCCTTTGGGGCAAACTCCATGGTTTTTGACCCTTTACCAAGGCCTTTCAATGATCTCTTCGTCTTCGGTCGATGAACAGAGTTTTCGCAAGCTGCTAAGCCGCAACATCGCGCTTCCCCTGGGCGTGGGCGTGCTCAGCGCGGTGGTCTTCGTGTCCCTGATCAGCTATCTGCTCTCGGCGATCCAGTGGGTCCAGCACAGCGATCGGGTGATCAACGGCATCAACCAGGCCGCCAAGCTGACGGTCGACCTGGAAACCGGCATGCGCGGCTTCCTGATCACCGGCGACGAGCATTTTCTCGACCCGTATGAAGTGGCCAAGCCGCAGATCTTCAGCGAATTGCGCGAGCTGCGGGAGCTGGTGGCGGATAACCCACAGCAGGTGGACCGCTTCAAGCGCCTGGAAGCCTTGCAGGAAGAGTGGGGCCTGCACGCGAAAAACATGATCGAGATGCGCCGCCAGGAGGGCGATTATCGCCGCTCGGTGCAGTCCGGCCGGGGCAAGCGCCTGACCGACCAGATGCGCAAGGAATACGACGAAGCGGTGGCGATGGAGCAGCAACTGCGGGTCGATCGCAACGAGAATGTCACGCGCACCACGATCCTCAGCGTGGTCCTGTACCTGCTGTTCGTGGTGGTGATCAGCGGCCTGCTGGCCTATATCGGGCGCCGCGACCTGCTCAACCTGTCGAAGAGCTACAGCGCCAACCTCGAGGCCCAGCAGCAAAGTGCCCGGAGCCTGGCGCAACAGGCCTGGCTGCGCAGTGGCCAGACCGAACTGGCCGAGCAGTTGCTGGGGCAACTGACGCTGAACCTGCTGGGGCGCAACCTCCTGCAGTTCTGCGCGCAATACCTGGGCAGCGTGGTGGCGGCGCTGTACGTGCGTGAAGAGCACGGCGGCCTCAAGCGCGTGGCCGCCTACGGTTTCTCCCGCGAGCAGGAAGAGCGCGAACAGTCGATTTTCCTCGGTGAAGGCATGGTCGGCCAGGCGGCCCAGCAGGACCGGCTGATCCGCCTGGACGAGGTGCCCGCCGATTACTTCAAGGTCAGCTCCGGCCTGGGCGAAGGCGTGCCGCGCAGCGTGCTGGTGGTTCCGACCAGCGACGACGACCGGGTCAACGGGGTGATCGAGCTGGGCTTCCTGCGCGCCCTCAGCGAGCGTGATGTCGAGCTGCTGGAACTGATCGCCGGCAATATCGGCACTGCCATCGAGGGCGCGCGTTATCGCCAGCGCCTGCAGGAAGTGCTGGCCGAAACCCAGCAGCTCAACGAAGAGCTGCAAGTGCAACAGGAAGAATTGAAGACCGCCAACGAGGAGCTCGAGGAACAGTCGCGGGTGCTCAAGGAGTCCCAGGTGCACCTGGAGGCCCAGCAGGTGGAGCTGGAGCAGACCAACGAGCAGCTGGCGGAGCAGCGCGACGCCATGGACCGCAAGAACGGCGAGCTGAACCAGGCCCAGGTGCAGCTGCAGGAGCGTGCCGAGGAGCTGCAGCGCTCGAGCAAGTACAAGTCCGAATTCCTCGCCAATATGTCCCACGAGCTGCGCACGCCGCTGAACAGCTCGCTGATCCTGGCCAAGCTGCTGGCGGAAAACGCCGAGGAAAACCTCAGTGCCGAACAGGTGCAGTTCGCCGAGTCGATTTATTCGGCGGGCAACGATCTGCTCAACCTGATCAACGACATTCTCGATATTTCCAAGGTAGAAGCCGGCAAGCTCGAAGTGCGTCCGGAAAACGCCAGCGTCGCGCGTCTGGTGGAAGGCCTGCGCGGGCTGTTCCAGCCGCTGACCGCGGACAAGGGCCTGGAATTTCGTGTCGAGTTGCAGCCCGGCGCGCCTTCGATGCTGTTCACCGACTGCCAGCGGGTCGAGCAGATTCTCAAGAACCTGCTGTCCAACGCGGTGAAGTTCACCGAGAAGGGCCAGGTCAGCCTGACCGTGTCGCGCGAGCCCGAGGCGGGCATTGCCTTTGCTGTGCGCGACTCAGGGATAGGCATCGCCCCGGAACAGCAGGAAAGCATTTTCGAAGCCTTCCGCCAGGCCGATGGCACCACCAATCGCCGTTACGGCGGCACGGGCCTGGGGTTGTCGATTTCCCGCGACCTGGCGGCATTGCTCGGCGGTTCGATCATGGTCGCCAGCGAGCCGGGGCAGGGCAGTGTCTTCACCCTGGTGCTGCCGGAACAATACGTCGAGCACGCACCAGAGCCGCAAGAGGCGGCCAGGCCCGCCGCCGTGCGGGTGATGCCGGCGCCGAGCAAACCGGCTACGTCGCCGATTCCCCCGGTGCCCGAGGTGGAGATTGCGCGTTTCGCCGACGATCGCGACAAGGCGCCGTTCGCCACCCGCTGCATCCTGGTGGTGGAGGACGAACCGAACTTTGCCCACATTCTGTATGACCTGGCCCACGAGCTGGGTTACCAGTGCCTGGTGGCCCACGGCGCCGACGAGGGCTACAGCCTGGCCGAGCAGTTCGTGCCGGACGCGATCCTGCTGGACATGCGCCTGCCGGATCATTCCGGGCTGACGGTGTTGCAGCGCCTCAAGGCGCATGCCACCACCCGGCATATCCCGGTGCATGTGATCTCCGTGGAAGACCGGGTCGAGGCCGCCATGCACATGGGCGCCATCGGCTACGCGGTCAAGCCCACCACCCGGCAAGAGCTCAAGGACGTGTTCGCCCGCCTGGAAGCCAAGCTCACCCAGAAGGTCAAGCGTGTACTGCTGGTGGAGGACGACGACCTGCAGCGCGACAGCATCGCCCGGCTGATCGGCGACGACGACATCGAGATCACCGCCGTCGGCCTGGCCCAGGAGGCCCTGGAACTGCTGCGCGACAACCTCTACGACTGCATGGTCATCGACCTGAAATTGCCGGACATGCTCGGCAACGACCTGCTCAAGCGCATGTCCACCGAGGACATCTGCTCGTTCCCGCCGGTGATCGTCTACACCGGGCGCAACCTGACCCGCGACGAAGAGGCGGAGCTGCGCAAGTATTCGCGCTCGATCATCATCAAGGGCGCGCGCTCGCCCGAGCGCCTGCTGGACGAAGTGACCCTGTTCCTGCACAAGGTCGAGTCGCAGCTGTCCCATGAGCGGCAGAAGATGCTCAAGGCCGCCCGCAGCCGAGACAAGGTCTTCGAGGGGCGCAAGGTCCTGCTGGTGGACGACGATGTGCGCAATATCTTCGCCCTCACCAGCGCCCTGGAGCAGAAGGGCGCGATCGTGGTCATCGGCCGCAACGGCCATGAGGCGATCGCCAAGCTCAACGAAGTCGAGGACATCGACCTGGTGCTGATGGACGTGATGATGCCCGAGATGGACGGCTACGAAGCCACCCAGGAAATCCGCAAGCAGCCGCGCTGGCGCAAGCTGCCGATCATCGCGGTGACCGCCAAGGCCATGAAGGACGATCAGGAGCGCTGCCTGCAGGCCGGGGCCAACGATTACCTGGCCAAGCCGATCGACCTCGACCGGCTGTTTTCCCTCATTCGAGTCTGGTTACCCAAGATGGAAAGAATCTAGTGGAGCGCAATACCGAGATCGAACTGCGCCTGTTGATCGAAGCTATCTACCTCAAGTACAGCTACGACTTCCGCGATTACTCCGGCGCCTCGATCAAGCGCCGGATCAACCATGCGCTGCGCCAGTTCGAATGCAAGACCATTTCCGCCCTGCAGGAGCGGGTGCTGCACGATCCGGGCGCGTTCATGCAGCTGCTGCAGTTCCTGACGATCCCGGTCAGCGAGATGTTTCGCGACCCGTCGCACTTCCTGGCGATTCGCCAGGAAGTGGTGCCGCTGCTCAAGACCTATCCCTCGATCAAGATCTGGATCGCCGGCTGCAGCACCGGCGAAGAGGTCTATTCCATGGCCATCCTGTTGCGCGAGGAAGGGTTGCTCGAGCGCACCATCATCTACGCCACCGATATCAATCCCAGCTCCCTGGAGAAGGCCAAGCAGGGCATCTTTTCCCTGGAGAACATTCGCGCCTACACCCAGAACTACCAGCAGGCCGGCGGTTTGCGCTCCTTTGCCGACTACTACACGGCGGCTTACGACTACGCGATCTTCGACAAGACCTTGCGTGAGAACGTGACCTTCGCCGATCACAGCCTGGCGACCGACAGCGTGTTTTCCGAAACCCAGCTGATTTCCTGTCGCAACGTGCTGATCTATTTCAACAAGAAGTTGCAGGACCGGGCCTTCGGCCTGTTCCACGAGTCGCTCTGCCACCGTGGGTTCCTGGTGCTGGGCAGCAAGGAAACCCTGGACTTCTCGGCCTACGGCGAGCATTTCGAGCCGCTGGTCAAACAAGAACGGGTCTACCGCAAATCATGAACGATGACGCCAACGGGCAATCCGCCTTGCCGCGGGTCGAGGCCATAGTGATAGGTGCGTCGGCCGGCGGCGTCGAGGCGTTGCTGAAAATCTTCACCGCGTTTCCCGAGGGCTTCAGCCTGCCGATAGTGGTGGTGCTGCACCTGCCCGAAGAGCATCGCAGCCAGTTGGCCGAGCTGTTCGCCCAGCGCCTGGCGCTGCCCGTGAAAGAGGCCCGCGACAAGCAGACCATCGAGCGCGGCACCCTGTATTTCGCCGTGCCCGGTTATCACTTGTCGGTGGAGCAGGACCGCAGCCTGTCCCTGAGCCAGGAGGAGCGCGTGCATCATTCGCGTCCCGCCATCGATTACCTGTTCGACTCCGCCGCCGATGCCTATGGCCCGCGCCTGGCCGCGGTGCTGCTGACCGGGGCCAACCAGGACGGCGCGCAAGGCCTGGCCCAGGTCAAGCGGCGCGGTGGCCTGAGCATTGTCCAGGACCCGGCCGAGGCCCAGGTGGCGACCATGCCCGAGGCGGCCATCGCGCTGCACCGGCCGGATTACATTCTCCCTTTGCACGGCATCAGCCGTCTGCTTGTCGAGCTGGAACGAATCGCATGTTAAGTAATATCCAAGCCAAGCTGCTGATCGTCGACGATCTGCCAGAGAACCTGTTGGCCCTCGAAGCGCTGATCAAGCGCGAGGATCGCCAGGTGTACAAGGCGCTGTCAGCGGACGAGGCATTGTCGCTGTTGCTCCAGCATGAGTTCGCCATGGCCATCCTCGATGTGCAGATGCCCGGCATGAACGGCTTCGAGCTGGCCGAGTTGATGCGCGGCACCGAGAAGACCAAGAACATCCCCATCGTGTTCGTCAGCGCCGCCGGGCGCGAGCTCGACTATGCCTTCAAGGGCTACGAAAGCGGCGCGGTGGACTTTTTGCACAAGCCGCTGGATACCCATGCGGTGAAGAGCAAGGTCAATGTGTTCGTCGACCTGTACCGGCAGAGCAAGGCCATGAAACAGCAGGTCGAAGCCCTGGAGCAGAGCCGGCGTGAGCAGGAGGCGTTGCTCAAGCAGTTGCAGGCGACCCAGAACGAGCTGGAGCAGGCGGTGCGCATGCGTGACGATTTCATGTCGATCGTCGCCCACGAGGTGCGCACGCCGCTGAACGGCCTGATCCTGGAAACCCAGCTGCGCAAGATGCACCTGGCCCGCGACAACGCCGCCGCCTTCACCCTGGACAAGATGCACGCCATGGTCGACCGCGACGAGCGCCAGATCAAAAGCCTGATCCGCCTGATCGAGGACATGCTGGACATCTCGCGGATCCGTACCGGCAAGCTGTCGATCCGCCCGAGCCGGGTCGATCTGGTGCAACTGGTGCGCGGCCTGCTGGAGAATTTCGCGCCCCAGGTCGAGGCTGCCGAGTCGTCGATTGCCCTGAGCGCCGAAGACTCGGTACTCGGCCAGTGGGACGAGTTCCGCATTGAACAGGTGATCTCCAATCTGCTGACCAATGCCTTGCGTTATGGCGCCAAGAGCCCGATCGAAGTACGGGTGTACAGCACAGGCGGGCAGGCGCGGGTCGAAGTGCGCGATCACGGGATTGGCATCAGCGAGGAAAACCAGGCGCGTATCTTCCAGCAGTTCGAGCGCGTCTCTGTCAATCATGCGGTGGCCGGGCTCGGGCTGGGGTTGTTCATTTCCGAGCAGATCGTCACCGCCCATGGCGGCACCATCGAAGTCGACAGCAGGATCGGCGAAGGTGCCCTGTTTCGCGTTTGTCTGCCGCTGTAGGAAAACACCGGCTCCCACGCAACCTTCTGGATGACCGGATGGTCGTATCAGCAGCTATTGACCGAACAAAGGTTTCTCATGAGTGAAGATGCACAAGACGTCGTACTGATCGTCGAAGATGAACCGGTGATTCTGATGTTGCTCGCCGACTATCTGTCGGGCCTGGGCTACCGGGTGTTGCAGGCGGAAAACGGCGAGCAGGCATTCGAGATCCTCGCCAGCAAACCGCACCTGGATGTGATGATCACCGACTACCGGCTGCCGGGCGGGATTACCGGGGTGATGATCGCCGAGCCCGCGGTGAAACTGCGCCCCGACCTCAAGGTGATTTTCATCAGCGGCTATCCCACCGAGATTCTCGAATCCGGCAGCCCCATCGCGAGAAGCGCGCCGATCCTGGCCAAACCCTTCGACCTCGACAGCCTGCAAGAGCAGATCCAGCGCCTGCTGGCGTAACCTCCCGCGGCCGGCAGCGGGCATGTAGCCACCAGCAAGATCGTCAATCGACCCTCGCGGCGTATCAGACAACATGCATGTTCAGGACTTGCGCCTGCGGCAGCGGCTACACGAAGCCTGGCCGCGCTCCTGTAGCCGCTGCCGAGCCCGCGAGGCTGCGCTCGCCTGCAAAGCAGGCGTAAATCCAGGCCGCGCACTCCACCTGGTCCACCGCAGAATCAGGTTTTGCGACAACTGCGTTGTCGATCGCAGCCTCGCAAGCTCGGCAGCGGCTACAGGGAATAGCCTTTACAGGCCTTGCTGCAAGGCCGGATCGTCGGGGTTCTGTTGCTCCAGCTGGGCCAGGAGGATCTGCACGTTCTGCAGCTGGCCGCTTTCCTTCCAGTACTTGATCAGCAGCACCCGCGCCTTGCGGTTGGCGGGTTGGCGCTGGACGATTTCCTCGAGCTGTTTCTGCGCCGCTTCCAGCTCTTCTTCGCTGTGCAGGGTGGTGGCCAGGTCGTAGCGGTAATTGGCGTTGTTCGGCTCCAGCTCCACGGCGCGGGACAGGCCGAGCAGGGCGAACTCGCCCTGGTCGTGGTGCAGCAGCCACATGCCCAGGGCGTGTTGCAGGTAGGCGGAATCCTGTTGCGCCTGCAGCTGTTTGGCCAGCAACTGGCGGGCGGCTTCGCTGCGGCCCTGGCGGTCGAGCACCTCCAGTTGCAGGATCACCGCTTGCAGGTTGTCCGGTTGCAGGCTCAAGGCGTGCTCCAGCGTCTGCTGGGCCTGGTCCAGGTTGGCGTTGTGCAGGTACAGGCGCGCCAGCTGGTATTGCGCCTCGACGTTCTCCGGCTGGGCCTTGAGCACCTGGGTGTACTCATCGATCACTTGCTGCAGCGGCCCGAAATACAGGCCCTGTTCATCCGGCGACAGGCCGAGCAGGGCGGTGACGGCGGCGAAGCGCACGCTTTGCACTTCATCGTCCAGCAGCGGGCCGATCAGCAGGCTGCGCTGGCGCGCCGGAACCAGGCCGAGCACCGCCTGGATGGCGGCCTCGCGGACCTCGGGCTCGGTGTGGTGCAGGCCGGCGTCGGCCAGTTTCAGCGCCTGTGGGCTGGGGTAGTTGTGCAGCTCGGCGAGCAGACGGATGCGCCGGCTGTCCGACAGGTCCGGACGCCCCAGCTGCTGATACAGCACCCGCGCCGCGCCGGGCTGGCCGTTGCGCGCCTGCTCCAGCGCCTTGCCGTAACCATGCCTGATCGCATCCGGCACCGCCGGTGGCGTGGTACGCAGGAACAGCCACGCCAGGCCCAGGGCCAATACGACGAGGAGGCTGATCAACAGGGTGCGGCGGGGCTTGGTCATGCAGGCATCCATGGCAGGGGCGGCTTTACGAAGGCGCAAGCTTCGGTCAGCTTCCCCTCGGAGTCAAACCCGCTTGCGGGGCGGCGGGCACGACTCGGGTTTTTGCGGCGGGGCGGGGCTGGAAGAGCGGCGCCGGCCGGTCCAATCACTCTGCTTGACCAAGCGATTGGTGCGAAGGATCGACAGTTCGGGAAAAATTGCCTTCCTGCCGGGAAGGCCGGGACGATAAGCTTTCCCGGCCGCAGACTGACTACGCTAGCCGCAGGTGCCCCTTTGTCCAGAACCCACTCATGCAGCCACTGATCAATTACTTCAAGGTCGTGATCCACCCGGGGGGCGCGGTGCTGCGCTTCGCCCTGCGTACCATTGCCGCGGGCCTCTTGACCCTGTACCTGGCGTTCATCTTCGACCTCGACCAGCCCAAGTGGTCGCTGATGGCGGTGATCATTGTCAGCCAGCCCCTGGCCGGCATGGCCCTGGCCCGCAGTTTCGGCCAGGTGGTCGGCACCACCCTGGGGGCCGCGGTGGCGGTGCTGATCATGGCGATCTTCCCCCAGGCACCGCTGCCGTTCCTGGTCACCCTCGGCCTGTGGCTGGCGTTGTGCACCGCCGGCGGCACCTTGCTGCGCTACACCAGCTCCCAGGCCTTCGTGCTCAGTGGCTACACCGCGGTGGTGGTGGCGATGCTGGCGATCCCCGATCAAGGCAACACCCTGATGCTGGCCATTACCCGGGTCACCGAAACCCTGCTGGCGGTGGCCTGCGTCTGCGTGGTCAGCCTGCTGACGGCCCGGCCGGAGGCCGTGGCCCATGGTTACTTCGCCAAGATCGACCAGGTGCTCAAGTTGCTGGCGACCCACGCCGCGGCGGCGATCCGCACCGACGAAAGCGAGGCCGACTTCCACAAGCGGCAGATGCAGTTGCTGGGCGAGATCAGCGCCCTGGAAGGTTTGCGCCGCCACCTGTACTTCGATGCGCCACGCCTGCGCAGCGCCGACGGCCTGGTGCAGCTGCTGGGCAACCAGCTGGTGCTGCTGACTTCGCGCCTCACCGTACTGCGCCACCAGCGCGAGCTGCTGCGGGCGCGCTGGGTCGGCGAGCTGCCGGAGGCGATCCAGCAACTGCGCGCCGACGAACTGGCGTTTCTCGACGAACTGGCGCAGCACGGGCGTGCCTTGCCCGCCGCCTCGCGGCAGCAGTTCGCGCACTTGCAGCAGCGTTTCGACGAACAAGCGCGGCGCGCCGAGCGCGAGGCCGATGCCTTGCCCGCCACCTTGCGCTCCCTGGCCTGGGCCCTGCGCTGGGAACAGGCGCGGATGCTCAAGCAGCTCGAAGACATTCTCGAATTCAGCGATGCCATCCAGGACGGCCGCCAGGCCAGTTGCCTGTACCGCCAGGGTCGCTCAAACCCACTGCACCTGGACTGGCCGCTGGCGGCGATGAATGCGCTGCGGGCCTTCACCGCGCTGCTGGTCGCCGGACTGATCTGGATCGAAACCGCCTGGGACGGCGCGCGTTCGAGCATGGTCCTGGTGGGCATTCTCTGTTCGCTGATGGCGACCTTCCCGCGGCCCCTGGCGGCGGCGCAAAGCTATATGCGCGGCCAGGCCCTGGCGCTGCTGGTCTCGGCGGTCTACGTCTTCGCCCTGGTGCCCTTGATCGGCGATTTCGAGTGGCTGGCGCTGTTGCTGGTGCCGCTGCTGTATACGGTCGCGGTGGGCCTGGCCAGCCCGATGACCGCCGGGATCGGCATGGGTCTGGGGCTGTCGAGCCTGCTGATGATTGGCCCGCAGAACATCAGCGCCTGGCAGAACAATGCCGCTCAATGGTTCGAGTTCGCCGGGGCCTATGTCAGCGGCGGGGTGCTGTCGTTGCTGGTCTATGCGTTCATTTTCCCGTTCAACCCGGTGCTGCGCATTCGCCGCTTGTTCCGCGACACCCGCGAGCAGGTGTACGCCTTGCAGAAAACCACGGCCAGCGATGAGGAGCAGTTTGTCTTCGAGAGCCGCATGGTCGACCGCCTGACCCAGATGCTCGGGCTGTTGCCCGCCGCCGGCGACCGGGTTTCCGCCGAACGTTTCGAGACCAGCCTGGCCTGCATGACCCTGGGCGTGGCGATGAACCAGCTCAAACAGCAGAGCCTGGACAACCCCTGGCTGAGCGGCGCGGCCAACGCCGACCTGCAGCAGTTGCTGCGGCGGGTCGGGCGCTATGTGGCGGGGCGCCCGGGGCTGGATGTAGACGAGCTGCTGGCGCGGCTGCGGCAGCTGGGCGACCACCTGGACCAGCTGCACGCGGACGACCGACCCCAGGCCCACGAACAGCTGTGGTCGGTGTTCCGCATGCGCGTTTCGCTGCTGATCGTCGGCGCTTTCCTGGAGCGCTACCGCCCCATGCTGCAACCCACGGAAACAGGAGAACCGGCCCTTGCCCATTGATTTCGAATTCGGCGGCGTCTACCTGCCGCCCATTGCCCAGGCCCTGTTGCTGGCCTTGCCGATTTTCCTGCTGCTCGACTGGGGGCTGCGGCGCCTCGGTGTATTGCGTTTCGTCTGGCACGAAGCGTTGTTCGAAGGGGCGCTGTATGCCTGCGTCTGCGCCACGGTCATTCTGTTGATGGGAAGCCTATGAATCTGAAAAATACCCTGGCCCGTTCGATCACCCTGGTGGCGGTAGTGCTGGCGCTGGTGCTGGGCTGGTTCGCCTGGGAGCATTACACCCGCGCGCCCTGGACCCGCGATGCGCGGGTGCGGGCCGATGTGGTGACCCTGTCGGCGGACGTCGCCGGGCGCATTGTCAGCCTGCGGGTGCAGGACAACCAGCACGTGGACAAGGGCCAGCTGTTGCTGGAGATCGACCCGGCGCAATATGCCCTGGCCGTGGAACATGCCAAGCGCTCGGTGGAAGTGGCGGTCGCCACCCTCGGCCAGTCCGAGGCGGCGATTGCCGCCAGCGCGGCGCAGCTCAAGCAGCGGCAAAGCGAAGAACGCCGGCGGCGGACCCTGAAGCAGGGCTTCGCGATTTCCGGCGAGGAGTGGGAAAAGTCCAATACCGATGTGGCGGTGGCCCAGGCCGACCTGTTGCGCGACCAGGCCAACCTCGGCCTGGCCCAGGCCAACGTGCACCTGGCCCAGGCCGCGCTGAAGCAGGCCGAACTGGACCTGCAGCGCACCCGGGTCGAGGCCCCGGTCAGCGGCTATGTGACCAACCTGCAGACCCGCCAGGGCGACCATGCCGCTGCCGGCGCGGCTTTGCTGGCGCTGGTGGACAGCGCTTCCTTCTATGTCAGCGGCTACTTCGAGGAGACCAAGCTGCCGCGGATCGAGGAGGGCAGCGCGGTGCGCATCCAGCTGATGAGCGGCGAGACCTTCAACGGCAAGGTGCAGAGCATCGCCTTTGCCATTACCGACCGCGAGAATTCCCAGGGCAGCCGCCTGCTGGCCAACATCAATCCCAGCTACACCTGGGTCAAGCTGGCGCAGCGGGTGCCGGTGCGGATCGCCATCGACCCCGATTATCCGGGCAAGGACAGGTTGCGCGCCGGCACCACGGCGACGGTGACGGTGCTGGAGTAACGTGCGGCGGTGCCGGGAAGGAGGCTATCGCGGGCAAGCCTCACTCCTACGAAAGCGTATGAATCTGCAGGAGCGAGCGGGCGGCGATCCGACTTGCCCGCGATGCTTTTCCAGGGCCAAAAAAAAGCCCCGCGACCGAATGAGAACACGGGGCAAAAATTTGGTTGGTTGCGGCCAACCAAAGGAGCTCGGTTGAAGCCTTACTTGCTGGCCACCGTCTCAGGCTGCCAGCCGCCACCCAGGGCCTTGTAGATGGCGACGATGCCACGGTACAGGTCGACCTCGGCCTGGGCCTGGGAGTCCTCGGCGGCCAGGCGTTCGCGCTGGGCGTCGAGCAGCACCAGGAAATCGACGGTGCCTTCGCGGTAGCGGATCTCTGCCAGGTCGGCGGCGGCGCGGCTCGACTCGCTCTGGCGAATCAGCGAGATCAGGCGTTGCTGGCGCTTGCCGTAGTCGCTGAAAGCGTTTTCCGACTCTTCCAGGGCCAGCAGCACTTGCTGCTCGTAGGTCGCCAGGGCGCCGTCGGCGTCGGCATTGGCGCCCCGCAGGCGGGCGCGCACGCTACCCAGGTCGAAGGCCGCCCAGGTAATGCTCGGGCCCAGGGCCCAGGCATTGGCGGCCGAGGAGCCGATCTGCGAACCGCGGCCGGCGGTGAAGCCGAGGAAGCCGCTGAGGCTGACCCGCGGGAACAGGTCGGCCTTGGCCACGCCGATCCGCGCGGTGGCGGCGGCCAGCTGGCGTTCGGCGCTGAGGATGTCGGGACGCCGTTGCAGCAGTTCGCCCGGGTCGCCGATCGGCAGGGCCTTGGCAATCGCCGGCAACTGCGCGGGCTTGAGATCGACACTGAGCTTGTCCGGACGCTCGCCCAGCAGGGTGGCGATACGGTTGCGCTGGCGCACCTGTTCGGCCTGCAGTTGCGGCACGCTGGCCTCTACCGCGGCCAGGCGCGCGTCGGCGCGGACCACGTCGAGCTGGTCGCCGACGCCGGCGTCACGCAGGCTTTCGGTGATCTTGCGCGACTCCTGCTGGTTGTCCAGGTTGGCCAGGGCGATCTTTTCCCGCAGCTGGGCGCCGCGCAGTTGGCCGTAGGCGTCCACCAGCTCGGCAATCATGGTGACTTGCAACTGGTAGAGGTCGGCCTCGGCGGCCTGCTGGTCGGCTTCGCTGGCTTCCAGGTTGCGCTGGATGCGGCCGAACAGGTCCAGCTCCCAGGCCATGTCCAGGCCCAGGTCGTAGCGTTCGCTGTTGACCCGGCGGGTGGTCTGCCCAGGTATCTGCCCCTTGGCCAGATCGCTGCTGGCACGGCTGGTGATGGTTGGCATCGCATCGTTGCTGGCGTCGTCGCGGATCGCCCGGGCGGCCCGCAGACGGGCGAAGGCCACGCGCAATTCACGGTTACCCTGCAGGGACTTTGTCACCAGCTGGTTGAGCACCGGGTCGTCGAACTGCTGCCACCAGATGCCTTCGAAGCGCGCGCGGTCGAAACTCTTCTGGCTCGCGGTGCCATCGGCGGCGGCCGCGATATGGGCCGCCTCGGTGGTTGGGGTCTGATAGTCCGGGCCCACGGCACAGGCGCTCAGGGCCAGTGCCAGCAAGCTCGGCAGGAAGACTTTCAGGCTCATTGTTGCGCCTCCAGTTTCAGGGCACGGGTCGCTTTGCGGGCTTCGCTGCGCTCCACATAGTTGCGGATCAGGACGTAGAACACCGGGGTCAGCAGCAGGCCGAAGAAGGTCACCCCGAGCATCCCGGAGAACACCGCGACACCCATGGCATGACGCATTTCCGCGCCGGCGCCGCTGGAGAACACCAGGGGCACCACACCCATGATGAAGGCGAACGAGGTCATCAGGATCGGCCGCAGACGCAGGCGGCAGGCTTCCAGGACCGCGGCCAGCGGGTCGAGGCCTTCTTCCTGCTTGTCCTTGGCGAACTCGACGATCAGGATCGCGTTCTTACAGGCCAGGCCCACCAGTACGATCAGGCCGATCTGGGTAAAGATGTTGTTGTCGCCACCGGACAGGATCACCCCGGCGATGGCCGACAGCAGGGTCATGGGCACGATCAGGATCACCGCCAGCGGCAGGCTCCAGCTCTCGTATTGCGCGGCCAGTACCAGGAAGGCCAGTAGCACGCAGAGCGGGAAGACGAACAGCGCGGTGTTACCGGCCAGGATCTGCTGGTAGGTCAGCTCGGTCCATTCGTAGGTCATGCCGTTGGGCAGTTCTTCCTTGAGCAGTTTCTCGATCGCCGCTTCCGCCTGGCCGGAGCTGTAGCCCGGTGCGGCCGCGCCGTTGATTTCCGCGGTGACGAAGCCGTTGTAGTGCATCACGCGGTCGGGACCGGCGGTGTCACTGACCTTGATGAAGGTCGCCAGCGGGATCATCTCGCCCTTGTTGTTGCGTACTTTCAGCTGGCCGATCTGCTCGGCTTCGAGACGGAACTGCTGTTCAGCCTGGACGTTGACCTGGTAGGTACGGCCAAAACGGTTGAAGTCGTTGGCGTACAGCGAGCCCAGGTAGACCTGCAGGGTGTCGAAGATATCGCTGATGGCCACGCCGTGGGTCTTGGCCTTTTCCCGGTCGATAGCCGCATCGACCTGGGGCACGTTGACCTGGTAGCTGGTGAACAGCCCGGCCAGTTCCGGCACGCTGCGACTCTTGGCGATGACGTTCTGCACTTCTTTATACAGCTCTTCGTAACCCATGCCGCTGCGGTCCTCGACCTGCAGGCGGAAGCCGCCGATGGTCCCCAGGCCCTGTACCGGCGGCGGTGGGAAGATCGCCATGTAGGCTTCCTGGATATCGGCGTACTTGCCGTTCAGGGCGCCGGCGATGGCCCCGGCGGACATGCTCGGGTCCTTGCGCTCGTCGAAGGGCTTGAGGGTCACGAACACGATGCCGTTGTTCGGGCTGTTGGTGAAACCGTTGATCGACAGGCCGGGGAAGGCCACCGCGCTTTCCACGCCCGGTTGCTTCAGGGCGATGTCGGACATGCGCTTGATCACGTCCTCGGTACGGTCCAGGCTCGCGGCGTCCGGCAGTTGGGCGAAGGCCACCAGATATTGCTTGTCCTGGGCCGGGACGAAGCCCATCGGCGTGTGGGCGAAGCCGAACCAGGTCAGCACCATCAGGCCTGCGTAGAGGAACAGGGCGATGCCGCTGCCACGAATCACCCGGCGCACGGTGCCGACGTAGCCACCACTTGCGCGGTCGAAGAAGCGGTTGAAGGGTTTGAACAGCCAGCCACCCAGCAACCTGTCGAGGAACTTGGAGAAGCCGTCCTTCGGTGCGTGGTGATCCTTGAGCAATACCGCGGCCAGGGCCGGCGACAGGGTCAGGGAGTTGAAGGCCGAGATCACCGTGGAGATCGCGATGGTCAGGGCGAACTGCTTGTAGAACTGCCCGGTCAGGCCGCTGATGAAGGCCGCCGGCACGAACACCGCGCAGAGCACCAGGGCGGTGGCGATGATCGGCCCGGTCACTTCGCGCATGGCGCGCTTGGTGGCTTCCACCGGATTCAGGCCGAGGCCGATATTACGCTCGACGTTTTCCACCACCACGATGGCGTCGTCCACCACGATACCGATCGCCAGTACCAGCCCGAACAGCGACAGGGCGTTGAGCGAGAAGCCGAACAGGTGCATCACGGCAAAGGTACCGATCAGCGAGACCGGCACCGCCACCAGCGGGATGATCGAGGCGCGCCAGGTCTGCAGGAACAGGATCACCACCAGCACCACCAGGATCAGCGCTTCGAACAGGGTATGCACCACTGCCTCGATGGAGCCACGCACGAAGATGGTCGGGTCGTAGACGATGCTGAAGTCCATACCTTGCGGGAAGCTCTGTTTCAGCTCGGCCATCTTGGCCCGCACTTCGTTGGAAATCTCGATGGCGTTGGAGCCAGGGCGCTGGAAGATCGGGATCGCCACCGCCGGCTGGTTGTTCAGCAGCGAACGCAGGGCGTACTGGTTGGAACCCAGCTCGACCCGGGCGATGTCTTTCAGGCGGGTGATCTCGCCGTTGTCGCCGGAGCGGATGATGATGTTCTCGAACTCTTCCTCGGTCACCAGGCGGCCCTGGGTGTTGACCGACAGCTGGAAGCTGGTGGCGCTCGGCGCGGGCGGGGCGCCCAGGGTACCGGCGGCGACCTGACGGTTCTGCTCGCGAATGGCGGTGACCACGTCGGTGGCGGTCAGGTTGCGCGAAGCGGTCTTGTTCGGATCGAGCCAGACCCGCAGCGAGTAGTCGCCCATGCCGAACAGCTGCACATCGCCGACGCCACCGAGGCGCGCCAGCTCATCCTTGATATTGAGGATGGCGTAGTTGGACAGGTAGAGCATGTCGTAGCGTTTGTCCGGCGAGGTCAAGTGCACGACCATGGTCAGGTCGGGCGAGGCCTTGTCCACGGTGATGCCGATGCGCGTCACCTCTTCAGGCAGCTTGGGTTCGGTGCGGGTCACGCGGTTCTGCACCTGCACCTGGGCGTTGTCCAGGTCGGTACCCAGGGCGAAGGTGATGGTCAGGGTGATCTTGCCGTCGGCGGTGGACTGCGAGGACATGTAGAGCATGTTCTCGACACCGGTGATGGCCTGCTCCAGGGGCGCGGCCACGGTTTCGCCGATGACTTTCGGGTTGGCGCCCGGGAAGTTGGCGCGTACCACCACGGTCGGCGGTACCACTTCCGGGTATTCGCTGATGGGCAGCTGGAACAGCGAGATGGAGCCGGCGATCAGGATCAGCAGCGACAGCACCGCTGCGAAGATCGGCCGTGAAATGAAGAATTGGGAGAAATTCATCTTGAGTCTTTTCCCTTAACCGCGTGGAGTCGCAGCGCTGGCCAGTTTCGCAGCCGCTTCAGACGCGCCCTTGGCGGGGGCGACTTGAGGCAGGTTGCTGGCTTCCAGGGCCTTTCTTTGTTGCGCCAGGGCGGCGAGGGTTTCCTTGCTGGCCATCGGTACCACTTCAGGGCTGACCGGTGCGCCCGGACGGGCGCGCTGCAGACCCTTGACGATGATGGTGTCGTCCTTGTTCAGGCCGTTGCGCACGATGCGCAGGCCTTCGATCTTCGGCCCCAGCTCGACGGCGCGGTACGCCGGCTTGTTGTCGGCATCCATCACCAGCACGAACTTCTTGCCCAGGTCGGTCCCCACCGCTTCGTCGTTGATCAGCACGGCGGAATAGGTGCCGCTGCCCACCAGTTTCAGGCGCGCATACAGGCCCGGGGTGTAGCTGCCGTCGGCGTTGTCGAACACCGCGCGACCGCGGATGGTGCCGGTCTGCGGGTTGACCTGGTTGTCGACGAAGTTCATCTGGCCCAGGTGCGGGTGGCCTTCTTCATTGGACAGGCCGAGGTAGACCGGGGTGGTCTGGCCACGCTGGCCCTGGCGAGCGAGCTGGGTGTACTTGAGGTACACACGCTCGTCGGCGTCGAAGTAGGCGTAGACCTTGTCGGTGGAGACCACGCTGGTCAGCGGGGTGACATCGGCGGTCACCAGATTGCCGGCGGTGATTTGCGCGCGGCTGACGCGACCGCTGATGGGCGCGCTGACCCGGGTGAAACTCAGGTTGAGCTTGGCCACGTCCAGTTGCGCCTGGATTGCGTCGACTCCGGCGCGGGCTTCCTGGGCGGCGCTGGTGCGGGTGTCGGCCAGCTCGGCGGAGATCGCGTTGCTGGTCAGCAGGCGCTGGCCGCGCTGGGCTTCATTGGCACTGCGGGTGGCGGTGGCCCGGGCTTGTTGCAGCTGGGCTTCCAGGCGGCGCACTTCGGCCTGGAACGGCCGCGGGTCGATCTGGAACAGCAGGTCGCCTTTTTTCACCAGGGCGCCTTCGGTGAAGGCCACCTGGTCGATCTGGCCGGAAACCCGTGGGCGGATCTCTACGGTTTCAGGCGCCTCGAGGCGCCCGGTGAACTCGTCCCATTCGTTGACCGGCTGTTCGAGCACCTTGGCTACGCTGACTTTGGCGGCGGGCATGCTGGCGGCCGTTTCCGGCGCCTTGCCACAAGCGCTCATCACCAGCACGGCCAGGAGTGCGAGAGGGAAGCGTAAGTGTTTGAGTGACTGTTCCATGGATCATCCGCCAATGTATTTGAGATGGGCGGATGATGCTCGGCAGGGTTGTATCGCACGAATCGAATGAGCCGAAGGTAACTATCATTCGGAATGATATAAGCGCGATGAAAGCCCTCTAGCATGCACCTTTCGTTAGGGTGCTATCAATTACTTAAATGGAATTTCATTGTTTCCGCGATTGCAAGGGTCGGGGGCGAGGGCGGTGACGGCATAAGGTGTTATCGCAAGGATTGTCGTCCTGGTTGCGGTCTGCCCGGCAGGGAGGTGAGTGCTTTCATTACCAACTGCCATAGGGGATGCCGTACTTCTCTATATAGCGTTTGGACTCTTCACTGATCGGGTAGGCGTAACGGCCATTGGTTTTGCCTTGGCTCGGCCCTAAAGGCTCAACGTCGGCTTGGACGCGAGTGACTTTGATCGGGTGATGACATTCATCTCTTACCCAGACCTGGACAGTGCCCCCAGGCGCCAATCCCAGATTGACCGAGGCCATATAGCTGGCAGTTTGTTTCGGTGTTTCCGGGCAACGCCGGGCGGTGGTCTTGCGCATGATCTGCCGGGCCTCTTCCGGGATATCGATCCATACCCGATAGGTTTGCGGTTCAACCACCGATTGCCAGCGTACGAAAATGCGTTTGGGCAGGTCGGCACCGATCTGCCATCACCACCAATCTCGCTCCAACCTCTGGCCCATTCCCTTTGGTAACCAAGCTTGCCGCCTGATGCAGTTCCACGGCCAGTGCGGCGAAACAGTTTTCCGTTGATGTCTTCTACCGCGCTGTCTTCAACCCAGACTTTCATGTAGTAGGGCTCGGTAAAGCCAAGCTCCCACCAGGGGCTTTTGGGATCATTTTTTGCGGAAAGCGGATCGCTGGCCAGGCAGCCAGTTAGCAGTAGTGCGCCCAGCAGGGCGATGAATACTCTCATTACCAACGGGTTCAGCCAGGTGGGTGGGGGATGTGTTCACATCGTAAAGGGTGTCGATACCAAGAGAACTCTGTCTACCAACTGCCATAGGGGATGCCGTACTTCTCTATATAGCGTTTGGATTTCTCGCTGACCTTATAGGCATAACGGCCGTTGTTTTTTCCTTGGCTGGGTCCCAATGGTTCGACTTCAGCTTGAGCTCGAGCGACTTTGACTGTGTGGCGGCATTCATCTCTTACCCACACTTGAACAATGCCGCCCGGCGCCAAACCCAGATAGACGGACGCCATATAGCGGGCGGTCTGGTCCGGTGTTTCCGAGCAGCGTCGGTTAGTTGAGGCCCGCATGATTTTTCGGGCCTCTTCGGGGATCTCCACCCACGCCCGATAAGTCTGTGGTTCCACGATGGATTGCCAACGTACGTAAATACGCTTGGGCAGGTCGGCTCCCACCACTGACCATCCATTGCCTCCAACTTTATCTTCCCAGCCCCGGGCCCACTCTGTGTCATAACCGAGGTCGCCACCTGCTGCGGAGCCGCTGCCAGTGTGGGTGAATAGCTGGCCATTGATGTCTTCAACGGCGCTGTCTTCGACCCAGACTTTCATGTAGAACGGCTCGATAAAGCCAAGCTGCCACCAGGGGGCTTTCGGGTCATTCTTTCCAGAAAGTGGATCAGTGGCTTGGCAGCCACTTAGCAGCAGTGCGCCCAGCAGTGCGATAAATGCTCTCATTACCAAAGTGTCCAGTCAGGTACGTGAGGGTGTTGCACACGCATGGCATCCACCGTGGGGGCATTGATGTAGACGACTTTAAGACTGCCGCCGTCCCGTTTACCCAGCGGGTGGTTCCAGTGGGCCGAGAGATGGATATAGCGCAGCTTGAGCATGATCTCCTCAGCTGGAGTCGTACTGTAGTCACCGGCGACAAACCTGTCACATAGTGCTTGAAGCTCCGTTGGAATCGCGTACTCGGGTGTCTCCGGGATTTCCTCGAATTGCACACCGTTCTGCCTGGCCAGCTCATACATGACGCGCAAAGTGACTCCCGCCAGCTTATTGCTCATTGGCCTATTGAGTTGCAGGCCGGCATATACCCGTTTTCTTCGTGGTCCGAGGCGATTCTGTGGATCCTGGGGCAGCAACAGCGGCTCCGGTGTGACGATTTCCAGCCATTGCGCGGGCCAACCCTTGGCCAGCCAGTGTGCTCTTGCCTGGCGCGCATCCCGGTAAATCGAGGTGTGGGTCACATCGGTATTGATTGAGACTTCCAGCGCCTGCATCGGAGTGACCAGTACACACTCCTGCACCTCATCGAGATAACCGCCGCCGATATCCGAATGCGCGCCGGGTAGAGTGATCTCGGCGTGATCAGGTTTGACCTGGCTCAGGGCGAAGTTGGCCCGATACTCGTCGCGGGCGACCAGTTGCACCACCGAGCGAAAGTAGCGGCGGTCGAGGTGGAGCTTGATACCGGGAGCAATGGCGCTGCGCACATTGCCCAGATTGCTCAAGCCGGCAATCGAAGGCACGGTGTCGAACAGACCGATAAAACCCATATCGACATCGTGGCCGTACTGCCGGTTGAAGTTGGGACTGAGGGCCTCGCAATGGCTATGCAAAATCAGTTGCAGCGGTCCGAGCCAGCGCACGACCTCATTGGCAAAGTGCCGGGCTGCTGCCGCGCCTCGGCTAAAGCCGAAGGCATCGAAGGTCAGTGAAGTGATTTCACTTTCGAGATTCTCTTCATGGGTTTCACGGACAAGTTCCTCTATTTCCCGAAATGCCCTTTGTACACACCCCAAGACACCTCTTTCTCCACGCCCGGTGCCAGAGGTAATCACGCTGTCTTTCTCGCCTGTCTTTGTGCCGATGCCCTCGATATAGATTGAGCGAAAGGCTTGCTTATGTAGACCTTCACCTTCGACTTTTTGGGGGGCGTGGTACAGCTCTCTCAACAGTTTTATATTGCTCACCCCATTCCCATAACTGCTCTGCGGATCGCTCATATATGGCTTGCAACTACCATCGATATCCCTGGCTTCAACAGGATGCTGAGCCCCACACAACTCACCCATAGCCGAGTTGCCAGCATTGTTTCCGGTACCGTCAAAGAACACGCCAATGCGCAGCGCCACCTGAATCTTTTCAGGCGGTGGCGTGGGCTCTTTGGCGTACTTCTCGTACTGGGCCCAGAGCTGTTCGCCGTAGCTGGGTTGTTCGGTTTCAGCGGCGCATTCGGCGGGGCTCTGGTTAGGATTGGGGGGCCGTAAAAGTCTGGGCATCGGCCCGGGTCCGTTGCTGGCCATGGCGGTCCTGGTTCAAGCGAAAGGGTCGCTGGAAACCGTACCGGGAATGCTGGGGCAAGGATTTAGGAGGATTCTGCAAGAGGCTGGGCAGTGGCTGATTCGGTTGTAGGGCTGATGCAGAGCCCCCCCGATAGCCGGACAGTTTTTTACTCTCTAGCAACCACAAAAATCATAATTTCGGCATTTCCCGCCTTCTCCCAGAATGCGTCCTACACCTCCCACGGCTGCCTACGTGGGATCACTCAACAGGGCGCAGACATGACAACCCATAAAACAATAATCGACACGCTTGTAGTGGGCGCCGGCCAAGCCGGCGTGGCCATGAGCGAACACCTGAGCCGCTTGGGCGTGCCGCACCTGGTGCTGGAGCGCAACCGCGTTGCCGAAGCCTGGCGCACCGGGCGCTGGGATTCGCTGGTGGCCAACGGCCCGGCCTGGCACGACCGCTTTCCGGGCCTGGAATTCGAAGGCCTGGACCCCGATGCCTTCGCCGGCAAGGACCAGGTCGCCGACTACTTCGAAACCTACGCCCGCAAGTTCAATGCGCCGATCCGCACCGGCGTCGAAGTCAGGAAAGTGGTGCGTAACACCAACCGCCCGGGCTTCACCGTGGACACCAGCGACGGCGTGATCGAAGCCCGGCAAGTGGTGGTGGCCACCGGTCCGTTCCAGTGCCCGGTGATCCCGCCGATCGCCCCACAGGATCAGCGTGTGCTGCAGATGCACTCGGCGGCCTACCGCAATCCGCAACAGCTGCCCGAAGGCGCGGTGCTGGTGGTGGGGGCGGGCTCTTCGGGGGTGCAGATCGCTGATGAGCTGCAACGCGCCGGCAAGCAGGTCTACCTCTCGGTCGGGGCCCATGACCGCCCGCCGCGGGCCTACCGCAACCGTGACTTCTGCTGGTGGCTGGGGGTGCTCGGCGAGTGGGATGCCGAGACCATGCAGCCGGGCAAGGAACACGTGACCATCGCCGTCAGCGGCGCCCGTGGCGGGCATACCGTGGACTTCCGCCGGCTGGCCCACCAGGGCATGACCCTGGTCGGCCTGACCAAGGCCTTCGATAATGGCGTGGTCAGCTTCGAGGCCAACCTGGCCGAGAACATTGCCCGCGGCGATGAAAACTACCTGGCGCTGCTCGACGCCGCCGATGCCTACATCGCCCGCAACGGCCTGGACCTGCCGCAAGAGCCCGAAGCCCGGGTGATGCTGCCGGACCCGCCGTGCCTGACCCAGCCGATCCTCGAACTCGACCTGGTCAAGGCCAACGTCGCCACCATCATCTGGGCCACCGGTTATTCGGTGGACTACAGCTGGCTGCAGGTCGATGCCTTCAAGGACAACGGCAAGCCCCGGCACCAGCGCGGCGTGTCCAGCGAGCCCGGGGTCTATTTCGTCGGCCTGCCGTGGCTGTCGCGCCGTGGCTCGGCGTTTATCTGGGGCGTGTGGCACGACGCCCGGCACATCGCCGAGCACATCGTCAAACAGCGCCTCTACTTCGATTATCGCGACGCCGCGCAGCGTCAAGCCGAGCGCGAATCCGCCACTCAACCCGCCAGCCGCATGGGAGCCCGCTGATGCCTACTCATACCCGCATCCGCATGTTCAACACCAAAGACACCTACCCGAACCAGAGCCTGGACAACGACCTGTGCCAGGCCGTGCGCGCCGGCAACACCGTGTATGTGCGCGGCCAGGTCGGCACCGACTTCAATGGCCAGCTGGTCGGCCTCGGCGACCCGCGGGCCCAGGCCGAGCAGGCCATGCGCAACGTCAAGCAACTGCTGGAAGAGGCTGGCAGCGACCTCAGCCATATCGTCAAGACCACCACCTACCTGATCGACCCGCGTTACCGCGAGCCGGTCTACCAGGAGGTCGGCAAGTGGCTCAAGGGCGTGTTCCCGATCTCCACCGGGCTGGTGGTCAGCGCCCTGGGCCAGCCGCAGTGGCTGATGGAAATCGACGTGATTGCGGTGATCCCCGAATAAGGAGTACGCCATGACTTTTTCCATCGTCGGCCGCTGCGCCGAAACCGGCCAGCTGGGCATTGCCATCAGCTCTTCGAGTATCGCCGTCGGCGCCCGTTGCCCCTGGCTGCGCAGCGGGGTGGGCGCGGTGTCGAGCCAGAACATCACCTTGCCGGCCCTCGGCCCCCAGGTGCTCGACGGCCTGGTCGAAGGCCTGGCGCCAGCGCAGGCCCTGGACCAGGCGCTGACCCGCAATGGCTACAGCCAGTACCGCCAGGTGGCGGTGGTGGATGCCCGGGGGCGCACGGCGGTGTTCAGCGGCAATCACGCGCTGGGCATCCACAACGCGGTGGCCGGTGAGCAATGCGTGGCGGCCGGCAACCTGCTGGCCAACAGCGCGGTGATCGAGCGCATGGTCGAGGCCTTCGAAAGCAGCGAGGGCTGCCTGGCGGCGCGACTGCTCAGCGCGCTGCAGGCCGGGCAGGACGCCGGGGGCGAGGCGGGCGTGGTGCATTCGGCGGCGCTGTCGGTGGTCGGCGAGCTGGTCTGGCCGATCGTCGACCTGCGGGTGGACTGGGCCGAGGCCAACCCCATCGGCGAGTTGCAGAAACTCTGGGGCGCCTACGAGCCGCAGTTGCAGGACTACCTGACCCGCGCCCTCAACCCGACCCTGGCGCCGAGCTACGGAGTACCGGGCGATGAGTGAGCTGCGCAGCCGCGCCTTGCTGGCCAGGCTGGTGGGCTTTGCCACGGTCAGCCGCGATTCGAACCTGGCCTTGATCGAGTGCGTGCGCGACTACCTGCACGGCCTGGGCGTGAGCTGCGAGCTGATCTACAACGCCGAACGGACCAAGGCCAACCTGCTGGCCAGCATCGGTCCGGCGGTGGAAGGCGGCATCGTGCTGTCCGGGCACACCGACGTGGTGCCGGTGGACGGCCAGCCCTGGACGCTCGAACCCTTCAGCCTGACCGAGCGCGACGGCAAGCTCTACGGGCGCGGCACCGCCGACATGAAAGGCTACCTGGCCTCGGTGCTGGCCGCGGTGCCGCTGTTTCTCGAAAGCCCGCTGCGCCGGCCGGTGCACCTGGCGTTCTCCTATGACGAGGAAGTCGGCTGCCTCGGCGTGCGCAGCCTGCTGGAAGTGCTGCCAC
The DNA here is from genome assembly GCF_059421865.1 of Pseudomonas sp. GW821-FHT02B10. Lineage (NCBI taxonomy): Bacteria > Pseudomonadati > Pseudomonadota > Gammaproteobacteria > Pseudomonadales > Pseudomonadaceae > Pseudomonas > Pseudomonas sp. GW821-FHT02B10. The sequence goes on from NZ_JBWKVU010000021.1 coordinate 33,231, forward strand.
AGCGCATCCCGCAACCGGCGCTGTGCCTGATCGGCGAGCCCACCGAGCTCAAACCGGTGCTCGGCCACAAGGGCAAGTTGGCCATGCGTTGCCATGTGCACGGCGCACCGTGCCACTCGGCCTATGCGCCTTATGGGGTCAACGCCATCGAACAGGCGGCGCGGCTGATCGGCCGGCTGGGGGAGATCGGCCGACGCCTGGCGGCCCCGGAGCATCACGACGCCCGCTTCGACCCGGCGTTCTCCACCGTGCAGGTCGGGGTGATCCAGGGCGGCACGGCGCTGAATATCGTCCCGGCCGACTGCCGCTTCGACTTCGAGGTGCGCGCCTTGCCGGCCTTCGAACCCCGGGCGGTGGTGGACGAACTGCAAGGCTATGCCGAACAGGAGCTGTTGCCGGCGATGCAGGCAGTCAAGGCCGACACGGCGATCCGCTTCGAAGCGATCTCGGCTTATCCAGGTTTGGCGACTGCTCCCGAAAGCGCCGCCGCGCAACTGGTGGCGAAGCTGTGCGGGAGCGATGCCTTCGGCACCGTAGCCTTTGGCACCGAAGGCGGATTGTTCGACCAGGCCGGCATCCCGGCGGTGGTCTGCGGCCCCGGCAGCATGGACCAGGGCCACAAGCCGGACGAGTTCGTCAGCGTCGAGCAGATGGCGGCCTGCGACCGCTTGATGGACCGCCTGGCCGAATACCTCTGCAAGCATTGATAACGATTTTTCAATAAGAACAAGGAATCCGCGGTGAAAGATTTCAACGAGTGGACAGCCCTGGCGCAACGCCAACGCCTGATCGACAGCGCCTTTATCGACGGTGAGGCGTGCCAGGCCGAGAGCGGCGCGCGCTTCGATGTGGTCAACCCGGCCACCGAGAAACGCTTGGCCCAGGTGGCTGCCTGCGGTGCGGTCGAGGTCGACCGGGCGGTGCGCAGCGCCCGCCGTGCGTTCGAGCAGGGCCCCTGGGCCAGGATGGCGCCGGGCGAGCGCAAGGCGATCCTGCTGCGCCTGTCGCAGCTGATGCTGGAGCACCGCGACGAACTGGCCTTGCTCGATTCCCTGAGCATGGGCAAGCCGGTGATGGATGCCTGGAATATCGATGTGCCGGGCGCGGCCCATGTATTTGCCTGGTACGGCGAAAGCCTCGACAAGCTCTATGACCAGGTGGCGCCGAGCGCCAGCAATGTCCTGGCGACCATCACCCGGGTGCCGCTGGGGGTGATCGGCGCGGTGGTGCCGTGGAATTTCCCGTTGGACATGGCTGCCTGGAAGCTGGCCCCGGCCCTGGCCGCCGGTAACAGCGTGGTGCTCAAGCCGGCCGAACAGTCGCCGTTCTCGGCCCTGCGCCTGGCCGAGCTGGCCATCGAAGCCGGTATTCCCAAGGGCGTGCTCAACGTGGTGCCGGGCCTGGGCGAGGAGGCCGGTCGCGCCCTCGGCCTGCACATGGAGGTGGATGCCCTGGTGTTCACCGGTTCCACCGAGGTCGGCAAGTACTTCATGCAGTACGCCGCGCAATCGAACCTCAAGCAGGTCTGGCTGGAGTGCGGCGGCAAGAGCCCGAACCTGGTGTTCGCCGATTGCCAGGACCTGGACCTGGCGGCCGAGAAAGCCGCGTTCGGCATCTTCTTCAACCAGGGCGAAGTCTGCTCGGCCAACTCGCGCCTGCTGGTGCAGCGCTCGATCGCCGATGGGTTCATCGAGCGCCTGGTGGCCAAGGCGCGCCAGTGGCAGCCGGGCAATCCGCTGGACCCGGCGAGCCGGGCCGGGGCCATCGTCGATGCGCGCCAGGCCCGGCGCATCAAGCAGTACATCGAACAGGCCCAGGCCGAGGGCGCGCAGCTGGTGTGCGGCGGTCGGCAACTGAGCTTCGACGGTTCGAGCAACTTTATCGAGCCGACGATCTTCACGGGCGTGACCGCCGACATGACCCTGGCCCGCGAAGAGGTGTTCGGCCCGGTGCTGGCGATCACGCTGTTCGACGACGAAGACCAGGCGGTGGCCCTGGCCAATCAGCACATCTATGGCCTGGCCGCTTCGCTGTGGACCGACGACCTCAATCGCGCGCATCGAGTGGCGCGGCGGCTGAATGCCGGGACCGTGTCGGTGAATACCGTCGATGCGCTGGATGTCACCGTGCCCTTTGGCGGCGGTAAGCAGTCGGGCTTTGGCCGCGACCTGTCGCTGCATTCGTTCGACAAGTACACCCAGCTGAAAACCACCTGGATTCAACTGCGCGGCTGAGGCCCCGCAGCGCAGCACCGATCTTCGAAAAAAATAGAACAACAAGACGGAGCAACCGATGAACAGCAATGCAAGCGTGCAAACCGGCGCCCTGGCGCCGCCCGCGAGTCACAAGAAACTCGGCCTCACCGCGCTGTTGGCGGTGGCCATCGGCCTGGTGGTCTCACAAGGCGTGATGGTGCTGATGCTGCAAGGCGTCGGCATCGCCGGCCTGGGCTTTATCGTGCCCCTGGGCCTGGCCTACCTGCTGGCCCTGAGCTACGCCTGCTCGTTCTCCGAACTGGCGCTGATGATCCCCCGCGCCGGCAGTCTGAGCACTTACACCGAGGTCGCCATCGGCCAGTTCCCGGCGATCCTGGCGACCTTTTCCGGCTACATAGTGGTGGCGATGTTCGCCTTGTCGGCCGAGCTGTTGCTGATGGAGTTCATCATCGACAAGGTCTACCCGCACGCCATGCCGCCGCTGACCGTAGCCCTGGGAGTACTGGCGCTGTTCACCGTGCTTAACCTGTTCAACATCGACATCTTTGCCCGCCTGCAGACGGTGCTGGCGGTGGTGATGACCGTGGTCCTGCTGGTGATGGGCCTGAGCGCGATGAACAGCGACATTGTCACGCCCAACCCGACGCTGTTCGACAGCGCCCACTGGAACCCCCTGGGCCTGGGGGTGATCGCCCTGACGGCGATGGCGGTCTGGGGCTTCGTCGGCGCCGAGTTCGTCTGCCCGCTGGTGGAAGAAACCTGGCGTCCGGAGCGCAATATCCCGGGCTCGATGATGCTCGGCCTGAGCATCATCTTCGTGATCATCAGCCTGTATGGCCTGGGCGCCTTGCTCACCGTGCCCCAGGCGGAACTGGCCAGCAACGGCCTGCCGCATTACCTGTTCGCCACCACCGTGTTCGGCGAGGCGGGCAAGGTGTTCCTGGTAACGGCCGCGATCACCGCCACCTGCAGCACCCTCAACAGTTCGCTGGCGGCGATCCCGCGCATGCTGTTCGGCATGGCTCGCAATGGCCAGGCCTTTGGCGTGTTCAAGCGCCAGGGCAAGCGCACCGGCGCGCCCTGGGTGGCGGTGCTGTTCATCGCCGCGGTCACCGGCCTGCCGTTGCTGCTGATGCACGACCATGCCGACGCGATCAACCAACTGCTGCTCTCGGCGGCCCTGGCCTGGCTGCTGGCCTACATCATCACCCACGTCAATGTCATCGCCCTGCGCCTGCGCTACCCGCAGGTGGCGCGGCCGTTCCGTACACCGTTCTACCCCTTGCCGCAGGTGTTCGGCATCACCGGCATGCTGTTTGCGATCTGCAACGTGTCGCCCAGCCCGGAGATGACCTTTTCGATTTTTGCCTATGCAGGTCTCGTGCTGCTGATCGTCTCGATCATCGCCGTGCTGTGGATCAAGGGCGTGATGGGCAAGCCACTGTTCAAGCCGGAGCCGCTGGCCAGCGTGCTCGGCACTCTCGATAAAAACCCGCAAGGAGACTCGCAATGACCGTTCAGATCAAACCCGTGCGCAGCACCGGCGACTACCAGGCCGCGGATGCCGCGCACCACATTCATGCGTTCCTCGACCAGAAGGCGCTGAACGCCGAAGGGCCACGGGTGATCGTGCGTGGTGAGGGCCTGGCGCTCTGGGACAACGACGGCAAGCGCTACCTGGACGGCATGTCGGGCCTGTGGTGCACCAACCTCGGCTACGGCCGCAAGGACCTGGCCGCGGCCGCTAGCCAGCAGCTCGAGCAACTGCCGTACTACAACATGTTCTTCCACACCACCCACCCGGCGGTGGTCGAGCTCTCGGAGCTGTTGTTCAGCCTGTTGCCCGCGCACTACAGCCACGCGATCTACACCAACTCCGGCTCCGAGGCCAACGAGGTGCTGATCCGTACCGTGCGCCGCTACTGGCAGATCCTCGGCAAGCCGCAGAAGAAGATCATGATCGGCCGCTGGAACGGCTACCACGGCTCGACCCTCGGCGCCACGGCGCTGGGCGGGATGAAGTTCATGCACGACATGGGCGGGGTGATCCCGGACGTGGCGCACATCGACGAGCCGTACTGGTTCGCCCACGAAGGCGACCTGACCCCGGCCGAGTTCGGCCTGCGCGCGGCGCGCCAGCTGGAGGAGAAGATCCTCGAACTGGGCGCCGAGAATGTCGCGGCCTTCGTCGCCGAACCCTTCCAGGGCGCCGGCGGCATGATCTTCCCGCCAGAAAGCTACTGGCCGGAAATCCAGCGCATCTGCCGCCAGTACGACGTGCTGCTGTGCGCCGATGAAGTGATCGGCGGTTTCGGTCGTACCGGCGAGTGGTTCGCCCACCAGCATTTCGGCTTCGAGCCCGACACCCTGTCGATCGCCAAGGGCCTGACCAGCGGCTACATCCCCATGGGCGGTCTGATCCTCTCCAGGCGCATGGCCGAGGTGCTGGTGGAGCAGGGCGGGGTGTTCGCCCACGGCCTGACCTATTCCGGCCACCCGGTGGCGGCGGCGGTGGCTATCGCCAACCTCAAGGCCCTGCGCGACGAAGGCATCGTCAGCCGGGTCAAGCACGAGACCGGGCCGTACCTGCAGCGCTGCCTGCGCGAGGTGTTCGACAACCATCCGTTGATTGGCGAAGTGCAGGGCGCGGGTCTGGTCGCCGCCTTGCAGTTCGCCGAAGACAAGGCCAGCCGCAAGCGCTTCGCCAACGAGAACGACATGGCCTGGCGTTGCCGCACCATCGGCTTCGAAGAGGGCCTGATCATCCGCTCGACCCTGGGCCGGATGATCATGGCCCCGGCCCTGGTGGCCAGCCACGCCGACATTGATGAACTGGTCGACAAGACCCGTACCGCCGTAGACAGGACCGCCCGCGAATACGGTCGTCTGTAGGCCCAAAAGCGGCCGGCGCGCGCGGGCGCGTCGGCCTATTCGAGGAACCGCTACATGTCCAGATCCTTGCGTTGCTGTGTTCCCTTTGCCCTGGCCCTGTTGTGCACCGCGGTTGCGGCCGCACCGCAGAGCCTCACCGTCATCTCCTTTGGCGGTGCCACCAAGCAGGCCCAGGACAAGGCCTACTTCCAACCTTTCACCGCCAGCGGCGCAGGACGCGTGGTCGCCGGCGAATACAACGGTGAGCTGTCGAAAATCAAGGCCATGGTCGATGTCGGCCATACCAGTTGGGACGTGGTCGAAGTCGAAAGCCCGGAGCTACTGCGTGGCTGTGACGAAGGCCTGTTCGAACGCCTCGACCCGGCGCGCTTCGGCGACGCGGCGCAGTTCGTCCCGGGGACCCTGAGCGAATGCGGGGTGGCCACCTATGTCTGGTCGATGGTCATGGCCTACGACCAGGACAAGCTGGCCAAGGCGCCGACCTCCTGGGCGGACTTCTGGAACGTCGCCGACTTCCCCGGCAAGCGCGGCTTGCGCAAGGGCGCCAAGTACACCCTGGAAATCGCCTTGCTCGCCGACGGGGTCAAGCCGGACCAGCTGTACCAGGTGCTGGGTACTCCCGAGGGCGTGACCCGGGCGTTCGCCAAGCTCGATCAGATCAAGGGCAATATCCAGTGGTGGGAGGCGGGCGCGCAGCCGCCGCAATGGCTGATCGCCGGGGACGTGGTGATGAGCGCGGCCTACAACGGGCGGATCGCCTCGGCGCAGAAGGAAGGCATGAAACTGAGCATCGTCTGGCCGCAAAGCCTGTACGACCCGGAGTACTGGGCGGTGGTCAAGGGCACGCCGAACAAGGAGCTGGCCGAAGACTTCATCGCCTTCGCCAGCCAGCCGCAGACCCAGAAGGTGTTCTCCGAGGAGATCCCCTACGGGCCGGTGCACCGTGACGCGCTGGCGCTGCTGCCGGCGGCGGTACAACGGCAGCTGCCCACCGCCGAGGCCAACCTGGCCGGGGCGCGGGCGGTGGACGCGGAGTTCTGGGTGGACCATGGCGAGGAGCTGGAACAGCGCTTCAACGCCTGGGCGGCGCGCTGAGGTCGATGGCCGCCGGCTTCGTAAAGGAGGGCACCCGCTCTTTGTAGGAGCCAGCTTGCTGGCGATAGAGGCAACGCGGTGTGCCTGATGCGACGCTTCGCGAGCAAGCTGCGCTCCTACAGATGCAGATGGGGTATTGGCCGCGAGCCCGGGGCTGGCCCATAACCTGTTCACCCTGGATAGGCGGGTTGCATTGGCCGCATCGCCGGCAAGCCCGCTCCGGTTATACCTGGGGTGCTATTTCAACCACGCAGCGAACTGCTCCTTGCAGTAATCGACGAACAACTGCGCAGGCTTGGTCAGCTGCGCCCGTTTCAGCCAGCCGGCCACCAGCGCCGAGCCGGTGACATCCTCGGCAATCTCCACACAGACCACTTCCTGGCCGTCATAGGTGCTGTTGCCATGGGGCCTGGTCACCAGCAAGGCAAAGCCGAACCCCTGGCCGACCATGCCGCGCACCATCTCGATCGACGGCGAGCCGAAGACGATATTCGGCGTCAGTTGCAGCTCCTCGAAGATGCTCACGAAGTAGGTGCGGCTGGGCTGCACATCCAGCAGGATCATCGGCTCCAGGACCAGGTCGCGCAGCGACACCTGGGCCTGTCCGGCAAAACGGTGCCCGGCCGGCACCAGGGCATACGGCCGTTGCGGCGCCATCAGCGCCTCGGTCTCGATGGTGCTGTCCAGGTCGTGCTCGTAGAAGATCGCCAGGTCGAAGCGCCCGCCGGTCAAACCCTGCACCAGCTCCTGCTGCTCGCCGTCCTGCAGGCGGATCTCCACCCCCGGAAAACGCTGGCGAAAGCCGGCGATCAGCCGTGGCAGGTAGAGCGGGGCGACCGTCTCGAAACAACCGATATCGATCTGCCCGCACACCACATCGTTGTCGGCCAGGGCGTTCTGCTCGAACTCATGGGCCATGCGCAGCAGTTCCTGGGCCTTGCGGTAGAAACGCGCGCCGCCCGGGGTCAGGGACACGCCCTGGGCGTGATGACGGATCAGCAACTGCACGCCGAAGCTGTCTTCCAGGCCCTTGACCGCCGTGGAGATCGACGGCTGGGCGATATACAGCTTGCGCGACGCCTCGGCGACGCTGCCACATTCGACGGTGGTGACGAAATACTTCAATTGACGCAAGGAATAGGACGCCACAGTGCACCTCTGGCCGATGGTTTTGCTCCACGATACCCGCTCCGCGGACTGGCGCTGCAGCGGATTTTGCTCGGCAGTGGGGATATTTTCGCTGGGTAGGCGCGCAGTGCCGCAAAGGCTTGCGGGTAGAGGTACAGCTTCCAGGTGCCGCCTGGACATGTAGGACTTTTACTTCAAGTTGGGTAGGAGAAATCTAGGGGTACTGGTTATATATCCAGTATTCTCGGGCGATTCCTCTGCCAGCGTGATGCGGAACGAAAAATGGGTGCGTGGACAGAAAATCCAGCTCGGTTAATTTGAAGACCTCTCCTTTGGAAAGGGAGAGTTTCTTAAATCAATGGAGCAATAAACATGAACAAACCACAAACCCAATCACCGCTTCGCCACGGTCGCGTCACCTCCCCAGCCTCCCGCGGCGCAGTCGCCATCGACCTGGGCCTGTTGGGCGGTTGGCAGGTCAATGAGATGGAAGGCGGCAAGAACTTCCCGGCCCTGGTCGCGGGTCCGTTCCCTGCACCGTTCAACACGGACAACCCAAGCGACGTGCCGCCGGCCGATGGCTTCATCCTCAGCGGTGGCAAGACCGATGCCCGGGACTGCGTCAACTTCACCGATGAGGAAATGAGCAAGAAGCTCGGTCGCGCCTTCACCTGGCCGACGCTCAACGTCAACCCCGGCCAGATCTTCAAGGTGACCTGGCAGTACACCGCGCCACACACCACCCGTGGTTATCGCTGGCTGATCACCAAGGACGGCTGGGACCCGAAACAGCGCATCACCCGCGCCCAACTGGAGGTTCAACCTTTCGCCGAGGACTTCTATCCGCAGGTGCCTTACTACAGCCATGCCGGCGAACTGAAGGCCAAGGTCGATCACGAAGTGAAGCTGCCGGCCAATAAAAAGGGCCGTCATGTGATTGTCCTGATGTGGATCGTGGCCAATACCGGCAACGCCTTCTATCAGGCCTTCGACGTCGACTTCAAGTAAGTCTGCAGATCTCCAAACGTTCTGAAGGATTAGAACATGTCACAGATTGACTTTACCCAACTGAAAACGACGCAGGATGATGCCGCGTCGCGGATGCCGAGCCTGGATGGCAAGAAAATCCTCATGGGCTACTGGCACAACTGGCCGGCCGGCCCCTCGGACGGCTACCAGCGCGGGCAGTTTGCCAATATGAACCTGGAGGATGTGCCCCGGGACTACAACGTGGTGGCCGTGGCGTTCATGAAAGGCAGCGGTATTCCGACGTTCAAACCGTACAACCTGTCCGATGCCGAGTTTCGTCGCCAGGTGGGCGTGCTGAACAGCCAGGGCAGGGCGGTGCTGATGTCCCTGGGGGGCGCCGACGCTCATATCGCGTTGAACCCGGGCCACGAACAGCCTCTGGCCAATGAAATCATCCGCCTGGTGGAAACCTACGGCTTTGACGGGCTGGACATCGATCTTGAACAGAGTGCGATTGACTCTGCCAGCAACAAGATCGTCCTGCCGGCCGCATTGAAGCTGGTCAAGGATCACTATGCTGCCGAGGGCAAGCATTTCATCATCAGCATGGCGCCGGAGTTCCCCTACCTGACCGCTGCCGGTCGATACGTCGACTACCTCAAGGCGCTGGAAGGCTACTACGACTTCATCGCGCCGCAGTTCTACAACCAGGGCGGCGATGGCCTCTGGGTTCAGGAGGCCAACAACGGCAAGGGGGCCTGGATCGCCCAGAACAACGACGCCATGAAAGAGGACTTCCTCTATTACCTGACCGAAAGCCTGGTGAGTGGTACTCGCGGTTTCACCAGGATTGCCGCTGACAAATTCGTCATTGGCCTGCCCGCCAACGTCGATGCCGCGGCCACCGGATACGTGGTCAACCCGGCGGCCGTTGCCAATGCGTTCAAACGCCTCCATGCCAAAGGGCTGTCGATCAAGGGCCTGATGACCTGGTCGGTCAACTGGGACAATGGGTTCAACAAGGACCACGTGCCCTACAACCAGGAGTTCAGCCGGCGCTACGGGCCGTTGATCAACGGTGGCAAGCTGTCCTCCTCAACCCAGGATGAGCCCCACCCACAGACCGCCCTCTAGCATTCGATCAAGGAGACATCCGGCAGACGTGTCTGATGCTCCAACAGTCAAGCCTGTTGACTGATCGATGAGGGCAAGCAATGAAAATCCGATGTCGCAAGGCATCGGATTTTTTTGGCTTTCAAGATGGGGCCGTCCACCAGGTCCTGGCAGAGGACGGCAGCGTGGAGGGCCCGACTATCGGGCCATTGCAGCTGCTGCGCATCAGTGCCGGCGACATGCTTGCGCAGGCGCTCAACTGATGAAGATGATCTTCGACACCAGTTCTGCGCTGTTCTTGGCCTGAAGTTTCTTCATCAGCCGGGCGCGGTGGACTTCCACGGTGCGGTGGGAAATGCCCAGCTTGCGTGCCACTTCCTTGCAGGTCAGGCCATTGACGATATGCAGCGAGATTTCCCGTTCGCGCGGGGTCAGCTGGATCATCGGCGCCGGTTGGCGGTCCAGGCGCTCGAAATGCCAGACCATCAGCTTGAACGGGTCCTCGGCCGTCAGGGAAAAACCGTGGGCGCGGGCCCAGAACACCTCGCCGTTGCGATGCTGCATGAAGCGTTCGTCGGAGTAGAAGGTGCCGGGTCCGTTGCGCAGCCAGTGCTCGCTGCGTTCGCCGATGCTCTGGTAGTCGGCCTGGGAGGGGTACAACAGCAGGGTCAGGTGGCCTTGCAAGTGTTCGCGCTCGTAGCCGAACAGGCGTACGAAGGCCTGGTTGCAATCGAGCATCCGGCGATGTCCGGTGATCATCTGCGGTGCGGGGGAAACCTGGAAGGCCAGGCGCTCGAGGTCCTGGAATTGCTGGGCGTGTAGGGTCATCAGGCATCCTGCCTCGGGTTTGTCGGCGCGCCCCTTTTTTTGGGGGGCGGGGGACTACTTACTGCCGTACGTAGTTCCCCCAACTAGCGTGTGATTCGGGTGTTGAATCATTGTATGGAATACCCGCTTCAAGGAAGAAGAAAATCACATGATTCAGGATTCCGTATCCATCGTCGCTGCCGCCCATAGCCCTTTCGGTCGTCTGGACGGCCTGAACCTCGAGGACCTGATCGTCCAGGTTACCCGCGAGGCCCTGGCAGACGCTGAGATCGAGGCTGCACAAATCGACGCGCTGTTTCTCGGGCACTTCAACTCCGGCCTGGTGGCGGATGGTTTCCCCGCCTCGCTGATGCTCCAGGCCGATCCGCAACTGCGCTTCAAGCCCGCCACTCGCTGCGAGAACGCCTGCGCCTCCGGTTCGGCGGCGATCCAGGCCGGGATCAACGCGATCCGCAGCGGCGCCGCCGAACTGGTACTGGTGGTCGGCGCGGAGAAAATGACCGGCAACAGCACAGTCGAGGTCACCCGGGCCCTGGCCGGCGCCGGCTACCAGAACGCCCTCCAGGAGGCCGGCATGAGTTTCGCCCAGCTTTTTGGCCGGGTGGCGCAGCAGTACGCCGACCGTTACCACAACCCGTTGTCCTCAATGGCCATGATCGCGGTGAAAAACCATGCCAATGCCATGGCCAACCCTCTGGCGCAGATGCACCGCGTGATGGATTTTGAACATTGCAACAACGTTTCCCAGGGCAACCCGCTGATCGCACCGCCACTGCGCCTGACCGACTGCTCGTTGATCAGTGACGGTGCGGCGGCGATCATCCTGGCCTCGCCCCAGCGCGCCCGTTCGATGCGACGCCAGGTGGCGATTCGTGCCATGACCCAGGTGAACGACTTCCTGCCCTTGTCGAGCCGTGACATGCTGGCCTTCGAGGGGCCGCGACGTGCCATCCACGGGGCCCTGCGCCAGGCCGGAGTGACCCTTGGCGACCTGAGTTTCGCTGAGGTACACGACTGCTTCACCATCTCTGAATTGCTGATCTACGAAGCCATGGGCCTGGCGCCCAGGGGCGAGGGGCACCGGGCCCTCGACGACGGCACCGTGCGCCAGGGCGGACGCCTGCCGGTGAACCTGTCCGGCGGGCTCAAGGCCAAGGGGCATCCGGTGGGGGCCACCGGGGTATCGATGCATGCCCTGGGCTTTGCCCAACTGATCGGCAAACCCATCGGCCTGGGTGTGCCCGGTGCCGAGTTCGGCTTGCTGTTCAACATGGGCGGCATGGCGGTGGCCAACTACGCCAGCGTCCTGCAAGCGGTCAAGGTCTGAGGATGAACATCGCCCATTGGCTGCGCGATGCGGCCCAGCGCTGGCCGCGGCGGGGAGCTCTGTTCGAGGGGCGCCGCCAGGTCGCCGACTACCAGGCGTTTGCCGAGCAGGCCAGGGCACGCGCCCTGCAACTGCGCCACGAGTACGGCATCGAGCCTGGCGACCGAGTGGCGCTGCTGCTGAAGAACAGCTGCGGTTATCTCGAACTGTTGTACGCCATCTGGTGGAGCGGGGCGGTGGCGGTTCCGATCAACAGCAAGCTGCATGTACTGGAAGCCGCCTGGATTGCCGGCAATGCCGGGGCCCGGCTGATCTACACCGATGAGGGCCAGAGCTTCGACACCGTGGCCCTGCCTGCCGGCTGCCGCGAACTGGTCGCGCCCGGGCTGGCCGTGCAAGGCGGGGTGCCGGGCGATGAACTGGTGGAGCCGCACCTGCGGGAAGACTCCGACCTGGCCTGGCTGTTCTACACCTCCGGTACCACCGGGCGCCCCAAGGGCGTGATGCTGTCCCATGGCAATCTGATCGCCATGTCCTTGTGCTATCCGCTGGACGTGGACCCGGTGGCCGCTGATGACGCAGTGGTCTATGCCGCGCCGATGTCTCACGGCGCCGGCCTCTACAACTTCATCCATGTGCGCTGTGGCGCCCGGCATGTGGTGCCGACGTCCCAGGGGTTCCAGGCGGCGGAATTGTTCGAGCTGGCGCAGGCGCTGGGCCAGGTCAGCCTGTTTGCCGCGCCAACCATGCTCAAGCGCATGGTGCAGCAGGCCCGGCAGCAGGGCTATTGCGGCGAAGGGATCAAGACCATCGTCTACGGCGGCGGCCCGATGTACCTGGCGGATCTCGCCCAGGCCCAGGACACCTTCGGCCCGCGGCTGGTGCAGATCTACGGCCAGGGCGAATGCCCAATGACCATCAGCGCCCTGTCCAGGGAGACCATTGCCGACCGTGGCCATGCTGACTGGCCGACCATTGCTGCCTCGGTAGGGCGTGCCCACGCCTGCGTTGAGGTGCGCGTGGTGGATACTGCGGGCCACCCCCTGGTTGCCGGGGAGAGGGGGATAATCGCCGTGCGCGGGGCTGTGGTGATGCAGGGGTACTGGAACAATCCGCAAGCCACCCGGGAGGCCCTGGTGGACGGCTGGCTGCTCACCGGTGACATCGGTTTCCTGAATGAGCGGGGTTACCTGACCCTGACCGATCGCAGCAAGGATGTGATCATCTCCGGCGGCAGCAACATCTACCCGCGGGAAGTCGAGGAAGTGCTGATCCAGCACCCCGAGGTATTCGAAGTGTGCGTGGTGGGGGAGGCCGACCCGCAGTGGGGCGAGTCGGTGGTGGCCTTCGTGGTCCTGCGTTCGCCCGGCAACCTCGATGCGCAGGCGCTCAACCATTGGTTCCTGGCGCGCATGGCCTCGTTCAAAAAGCCGAAGAAGTACCTGTTTTGCGCCGAGCTGCCCAAGAATAGCTATGGCAAGATTCTCAAGACCCGCTTGCGCCAGTGGTTGCAGGACCCCACCGGGCCCTTGAGCAACCTCTGAAACGCGGCATTTCATGGATAGCACTACGACAGGAGTCCCCACGATGGGCGTGCCACCTTCCAACCCCCAGCGCCAGCGGCGCCGGGCCTTCATCGGCGCCACTTCCGGCCACTTGATCGAGTGGTACGACTATGGCGTCTACGGTTTCCTGGCCTTGTACATCGGCAAGGCCTTCTTCGTTTCCGACGATCCCACCAGCAGCCTTCTGGCAAGCTTCGCGGCCTTTGCCCTGAGCTTCTTCATCCGGCCCCTGGGCGGCCTGTTCTTCGGCCCCCTGGCCGACAAGATCGGCCGACGCAAGACCCTGATCACGGTGCTGGTGATGATGGCCGGCTCCACCTGCCTGCTGGGCCTGTTGCCGACCTACGCGAGCATCGGCATCGCCGCGCCGGTGATCCTGGTGCTGGTCCGCTGTGTGCAGGGTTTCTCTGCCGGTGGCGAGATCGGCACCATCACCAGCTTCATTTCCGAATACGCCAGCCCAGGGCGCCGGGGATTCGCCACCTGCTGGCTGATGGTCACCGCTGTGCTCGGCCTGCTCCTGGGCGGCGCCGTGGCCAACGGCATGACTTGGGCCCTGGGCGCCGAACTGATGCAGGACTGGGGCTGGCGGATACCGTTCCTGATCGCAGGTCCCCTGGGCTTCATCTCGCTGTATATCCGCCTGAAGCTGGAGGACAGCCCGGAGTTCCTGGCCCTAGTGCAGGCCGGGCAGACCTCCAAGGCGCCGCTGCACGAGGTCTGGCAGTGGAAGCGCTCGATCGCCCTGGTGTTCTTCATCATCACCCTGCACAGCTCGATCTTCTACCTGGTGCTGACCTTCGCCTCGACCTACATGTCCAACACCCTCAAGTTCGACAGCGGCACGACCTTGCTCTATGTATTCGTCGCCAGCCTCTCGGCGGCGGTGGTCATGCCCTTCGGCGGCGCCTTCACCGATCGCTACGGGCGCAAGCCGTTCCTGATGGTGATCGGTACTCTGGCGACTCTGGCCATGTACTGGTTCTTCAAGGCCGCGCCCAACGCGACCCCGGCCACCTTGTTCTGGCCGCTGATGGCCGTGGCGATCCTGTTCGGGCTCTATGCGTCCTCGACCTACGCCCTGATGAGCGAACTGCTGCCGACCCGCATCCGCTCCACCGGCATCGCCGTGGCCTACAACATCCCGGTGGCGGTGTTCGGCGGCAGCGCGCCGCTGATTTCCACCTGGCTGATCAAGCTCACTGGCGACATCACCGCGCCCTGGTACTTCTACGTGGCGACCGGGGTCGCGTCGCTGCTGGCCCTGGTAGTGCTGCGCAAGGGGGACTTCGTCGCCTGTACCCACGACGTCCGGCACCAGGGCCGTGGGGCTTCGCAACTCCTGGTCAATCCGCAAGCTTAAGCCCACCTGTCAGCGCCGGCCCTGGCCGCGTTGAGCTCGACGCGCGCGGTCTGGGGCTGTCGAACGTGATGCACAACTACCAACAGGGCGAATCTTCCATAAATAGCATTAACTCCAATAAATTGTGGTTATTGTCTGGAATAACTAGATAAACCACAAAATTGGGGAATTACGCGCCTTAAGCTGAATTATGGTTAATTCTATAATTTTGGGTATTAAACGGTGTGCAGCGACGGAAGACATGTGATGTTGGATTTAAGCTTCAGTAAGCCGAGTGAGATCGTCAAGCGACTCTGCGATCGCTTGCGCACGGAGCGGCTGGCTCTGCAGATGACGCAAGCCGATGTAGCCGGTCGCGCCGGTATCGGGACCAATACCGTGTCCAACCTCGAAGCTGGGCGCAATGTCGGGTTCGAGAATGTGGTCCGTGTGGCCATGGTCCTTGGACGAACCAAGGAGCTCGAGGGACTGTTTTTGCCAAAGCTGGATAGCATTGAAGACATTCGCCGATACGAAAACAGTGTCAATCGTCATCGTGCCAAGAGGAAGTCCGACAATGCTTGAGCAAGTTGACGTCTACTACGGTGGTTGGGGTGAACGTTGGCTGTGGGGCACGCTTGTGTCTACGACTGCCATCACCGGTCGCCCGCAGATTGTGTTTGAGTACAGCAATGAAGCGAAGAGTAGAGGTTTGGAGCTGTCGTCCTACACTCTTCCATTGGAGGGGGCCCAGTTACGTCGAGGCTTTCCGTCCCACCAGTTGGGCCTGCCAGGGCCTGTTTATGACTCGTTGCCTGACGGTTGGGGCATGCTGCTGATGGATCGGTTGTTCAGGCGCCGCAGCCTCAACACCGCACGCATAGGACCTCTGGGGCGGCTGGCGTATATTGGCAACAATGCCATCGGGGCAATGTCGTTCGAACCCGTGGCGCCCGAGGGGCTGGAGCCGGAAGCGCATATCCCCCTTGAGCTGCTTGCGGCTGAGGTTCAGGAAGTTCTCAATGGTGAAGGTGGGGAATTCCTGCCGACGTTGCTGCTGGTGGGGGGCTCGCCTCAAGGCGCCAGGCCAAAGGCGTTGGTCTATCGCGATCCTCAAAATGGAGCCTTTACCACCGCCGCCAAGCCGGGCTTTGAAGCCTGGATGATTAAGTTCCCGGCAAAAGAAGAACATCCCGAAGTTGTGCTATCGAAATGGTCTATGCCGAGTGCTTGCGCATGTGCGGCATCCAGACTCCGGACACGCAGCACTTCAGTCTGCCCAGCGGGCTGGCAGCCTTCGCGAGTAAACGCTTTGATCGTATAGACGGTCAGCGTGTGCCCATGCAAAGCCTTGCAGCCTTTACCGGGGCCGACTACAAGTCACCGGGGGCCTTGGACTACGTCAACTTCTTGCGTGCGACACAGATGTGCACTAACGATGTGCGAGAGAAAGCTATCGCCTTCGAGCGTGCCGTCTTCAATGTCGCGTTCAACAACCGAGACGACCACCCCAAAAACTTCGCCTACGTCATGTCACCGTCCGGTGCATGGCGGCTGGCGCCGGCCTACGACGTGACTTTCTGCGAGGGACCGGGCGGTTACCATCAGATGGACGTGATGGGCGAGGCCTTGGAGGTTGACCGAGATGCGATGCTCAGACTTGCAGACGAAGCAGAGGTCTCAGTGGAGACTGCTGGCGGCATCATTGACAATATTTGCCGCGTCGCTAGCCAGTTTGCAACCATCGCCGAGAACCTGTGCCCACGCTTGATCACCCAAGACACCCTGGACATCATTCAAGGCCGAATCGACGAGAACATCGACCTGCTGCGCTAATGCTACTGCTCGCCTACAACTTCAAATGGGTATTGAACCTGCGGGGCGGTAACGCCCTGATGGCGGCGATGAAGGTCTGAAGCGCAGTTGATGGCCTTCTGTACACATCACAGGGCACGACGGAAATCTCAGCCTAGAAAACAGCATCCACTTGAGCGGTGAGCCTGGCGCGCGCATACCTCATTCGGGGGTAGTAAATCGGCCCTCGATCTGGATTACCACTACCGACGATGTTGTTACACGGCCTGGGTCAAAAGCGGACGTTCGCATAGCGTCGTTTAAGGCGGTTGGGAGGTTTCCCGAGGACAACCCCGGCAAACGAGCTAGAGGCAAGGGCGGGAAGCGCGGCAGATGATCGACTTTTCTGTCCCTTCAAGTCGTGACGACACCGACAGTTCGAGTTGGGTGCCCCCCTGTGAATGATGCACGGCGCGGACGATGCGGTTGGAGCTTGGCTCTTGCTGTGCTGGCCCCAGAAAGAGCGCCCAGCGGTCCGGGTCGTTGCGTTCCTCGGCGACCAGTTCGGGGCGTTTTCGGGCGAGGAAATCACGAATTTCATCAGGCGACATGATGGGGCCTTGCGGCGCCTGCATCTGATTGAAGTACTCCTGAAGGTTACCAAGTCGAATGCGCATGTCATCACAGGCCTATGGGTAAAGGGTCGGTGTTTCAAAGTACAAGGGACGCGTCATTGGGTGTTCTCGAGTACTGAGAAATCTGCCGATGGTTGAAAGCGTCAGTACACGCATAGTAAATGCCCCGGACACACCGATTGCGCGACATATTAAGATCAAGGCCGCTGCTAACCTCACACCCCTGCATGGGCTGAGTAGCTTGAGCCGTGTGCTGGGAAACGGCATTAAGGGGGGACGCGGGCAACCGCGTCTGACTACCCGACCAACCAGATCCGGCCTTGGGCTATCGCCTTTCAGCCGCGAGAAACTTCACGATCTCATCAATAAATTGGCTCCTTCCCCGTTCAGGACGGTCGAGATGCGCGTAGTGGGTCGCATTGGCCAGCGTGACAGTACGGATGCTTTTCGCATGAATCGCATCATGAACAAAGTCTTGCGCGTCCTCTGGCCGGCTCCAGAAGTCACGCTCGGAGCGGACGACAAGCACAGCTGCCCTGATGCTAGCCGCATCAAACAGGCGACGTCCGGTCGCTTGGTAAAAGCTGTCTTCCACAGCACCCAAGGGGGCGCGGAACGCTGGCGGTTGATGTTCGCCCGATCGGGGATCACTGGAGAGCGCAGCGCGTGCATAAGCCTCCAAGACCAAAGGATCCCGCCACTCCGCCTTATCCTCCATGGGGATCGTCCCGTCCCATGAAGGCAAAAGCGAAGCCGCAGTATTGAATGCATACCCACCTATCGCAGAATTGAAGCGGCCCGAATGGACAGGATCATCATTTGCTGATCCTAAGCCTAGCCCTTCGTGCTTGCTCGATCCGCCATACAAGGCATTGAATGTAATGAGCTCACTGACGTGCTCGGGCCAGAGTGATGCATAATACGCGGCCCACATGCCCCCGGTCGCCCAGCCCAACAGAGCCACCTGATCGACACTTGTGCGTTGCCGTGCAATCGCTGCAACGGCATCAATGTCACGTATAACTTCGTAGGCGTGCGAAAGCGGCTTGCACTCGCGTGGCGGGTGATCCATGGCCGCAGGTCGATCCGACTGACCGTAACCGCGCGCATCCAGAATAAAAATTGTCCGCCCTGTCAGACGTGCGAGATCGCCCGCGAGTGATCCGTTTGACACATCCAGATCGAACGACCCTATACCGGGGACGCGCGCACCATGCACAAGGATGAGCGGCGGTCGTCCGGCAGTTCCGTCCCCGCGAACCTCTCGAACATGTAGTCCAACACCGTCCGCCGTTGAGACACGGAAGTCCTGTCGCATAAGGCCTCTTTCACTCTGTTGCGCCGTCGCCGAAGCAATCATGCCCATCATCAACACCGTTGCGAGAACGAACGTTGTCGCGACTGACACTTTCTTGGGGACGCTTATTCTTTGCTTCACCATTCCAAATAGCTCCCTAGAATATTGCCTCTAAGCAAAATAGAGTTGCAGACACGATACGTCTAATACGGTTAATATTGCCGTTTGATATGATAAATGTATCGCATGCTTAGTTTGCGCCAGTTTCAGCAATTCCTCGCGGTCGCTGAGACCATGAACTTTCGTCGTGCGGCGGAGCGCCTGAACATGGCCCAGCCGCCCCTCACAGCCGCTATTCGTCAGATGGAAGACGAGCTTGGTGTGCGGCTGTTGGAGCGTACCAACAGAATTACAGGTCTGACCGTCGCAGGCGAAGTTCTGAGACTTGAAGCAAGGAAGACAATTGCGCAAGCCGAGCGTGCCGTCGTCATGGCGAAGCGAGCGGGCGAAGGTTCCATCGGGACGCTACGTATCGGTTTCGTCGCCAGCGCCGTGCGTTATCTGGTGCCGCACATCGTCACTACGTTTCGGCATAGCCATCCGATGATAGTGCTGGAGTTGGAGGAGGCGACGACAGCACGGCAAATCGCGGCGATCATGGCCGATAGCATGGATGTTGGAATTGTCGCTCTACCAATTCCACCTAGCGCGGAATCGTATGTCCGGACGAAACTCTTGGTAGAGAGCCGTCTGATAGCCGCAATTCCCGCCGATCACCCGTTGGCTCTGACGCCTTCATCTCCGCTTACGTTGGCTTCGTTGGCAAACGAATCGTGGATTCTATTCCCCGGAGAAGAAGGCCCCGGCCTCTATGCCACAATTCTGCGTGGATGTTCCGAAGCGGGTTTCACCCCGCACGTCACACAACGCGCCGTACAGATGGAAACGATCATCGGTCTTGTTGCAGCTGGTCTTGGCGTAGCCTTGGTACCTGAGCTATTCCGACTTTCGAACCGTGAAGGCGTGATCTTCAGAGACCTCGTTGGGGCAGGCACACCTATACCCTACCGGGTTGGTTTGGCTTGGCAAGACGGGCGATCATCAGCCGTTCTTTCCTCTTTCCTACAAGCAATGGCGGGCTTGGACAAAGCCCCCTATTGACCGACTACTTCTATAGTCCTAGTCCCTCAGCCGCCCTAGGGGCTCTGTTAGGGACTGATTAGCTGTGATTTCCGAGGTTTGCGTGATGAAGTCGTCTCGCAAAGCCTATCCGTCTGATGCTTCCGATGAAGAATGGGCGCTTGTCGCGCTGTATCTGGCGCTGCTTGCGGAGGATGCCGCGCAGTGGGGCCATTCGCTGCGCGGTGTTTAACGGCTTGCGCTATGTCGTGAAAACGGGCGCACCCTGGCGCTGGATGCCGAACGACCTGTCGCCGTGGAAGACCGTCTACCAGAAGGCTCGAGGCCGGCTCAGGGCGGGCTGCTTGAGGCCCTGGGGGAGAATTTGCGGACCATCCTGCGCTTTGCGGACGGGCGAAGCAAATAGCCGATAAGCACGGCATCACGCTCGAGTAGTCAAGCGCTTCGGGGCCAAGTGCGGCTTCGTGCTCCTTCCGCGCCGATGGGGCGCCGAGCGCTCCTTCGCATGGGCCACACGCTTCCGAAGGCTGGTGAAAGACTATGAAAGATGCGCGCAAACACGCGCAGACCTGCACATCGTCGTATTCGTTAACTGCAGGGCGGTCACTAACAGCCTCTAGTTGCGAAGCCACCAATCCGCCCTGCGTAACGTCCCAGTACTGCGTATTCGGCGAACGTGATCAGGGATTTCGGTGGATCGCGATTACGGATTCCGAATAATGGTGATCACGATGCGAAAACGTTGGCCAGTTTTAGCCTGGCGGGAGGGGGGGCGAGTTGCTGGTGCCCGACAACCAGCGGGCGTGCTGCCAATGCGAGGCATCACCCCATGCGCCATGGGCAAGCAGGATATGGTGTTTGCGGATCATGGTCGTACGCTAAAGACTGGATCCAGTGGTATGCGGTGCTGATTTCATCTGTGTGACATGAGTGCTTGGTGGCGTGTCATCAGTGCTCTGTTTTCGTTGTTATCTTGATCTGGCGAAGCCGTTCGGCCTGCTCCTCGGAGTAGGGCTGCCCGCCTGGTTTCGCCTGAATATGGGGAGATATGAGCTGCACCCAGGTTTCGAGGTAGTGCTCAAAGAATGTCTCAGAGTTGAGGTAGCGGTCTTCAGCCATGCCTCGAAGTAACCACTGAGTCAACACCATCAATTTATGAACTTTGAACTCTTGCGAGAGCGGCTCGAAGTAGTGTTCGCAAGCGATTCGGGTGAACTGGTAGCTACTGTGCCAGAGCTCTTGCAGGCGGGTGGCCAACTCTGCGTCTTGCTTGCTTGCAACCAAGACCTCTAGCAGCACATGTAGCTTGCTGCCGCTGAAGACTTCGCGCCAGAAAGCCATGACCATGTCATGCAGCCGCTCCTGCCCACTGGACGCCTCCATGTTGAGGTAAACCTGCCCCATGGCCTGGTAGATACGGTTAATGATGTGTTCGGCCGCAGCAACGATCAGTGCGGCCTTGCTGGAAAAATGGTGCATCGGTGCACCGCGGGAAACCTGTGCAACATCCACGATTTTGCTGATCGTCGTGGCGGCATAACCTTCGTTTTCCAGGCACGTCATGGTGGCTTCGATCAGCCGCAGGCGCATGGCTTCACTACGTTCGTTCTGGGTCCTGCGCTGAGGAGGCGGTGTTTTGTGTATTTCAGTCATGGCAGTTCCTGCTGACAACTGGCTCGATAGCAGCCCGGGCCGGGATTTGGCCCTGTCTGTTGGTTAGGTCCGTGACCATACAGCCAAATAGTTTGGCGATGAAATCCTTTCAGAGAGAAAGGTTTTTTGTGCTCATCAAATTTTCTCTTGACAAGGCTGGGAGGTGAGTAGAATTTATCTTACATGTTGTACGTATGGTATGTAAGTTTTTGCAAGATGAAGCCCGCAGGATGTGTGGGAGTGACCCTGGTAGACATGAAGAAGCTCTGCTCCAGGGGAAGGGGACCGAAGCAGCGAACCTTAAATGACCGCTGGATGTTACAGGGCGGCGCGGCCTGGATACGTTGGAGTCGACTGCAAGCAGTGAAAGTGGTTAACGATGCGCCTGCGGGTTCACCCTTTGCGACGTCCGAAGAACCATTGGGTTGGAGCAATACCTGGGCCTACAGCATGGGGGCGTCCTATCAGTTTGATAAACAGTGGGTATTCAGAGCCGGTTATGCCTATGACGGATCGCCCACAAATAATGCCAAGCGGGCAGTGCGCATACCTGTCAGCAACCGAAAAATCTTTGCCATCGGGGCGGGCTGGTCGCCTGATGAAGATACAACCATTGACGTGGCGCTGGCCTATATTCAGGAAAGTGCCGGTCGAGTGGATGCGGATGGTCGTGAGTTATTAGGTGTTCAGGTTCAACCGGCCTACAGTGCTAAGTTTAAGAACAGTGCTCTCGGTCTGGGAACACAGTTGACTGTCCACTTCTGAATGATGGTCAAGTTTGTAATAAGTAGATAGCTTGACTTTGTTTTAATTCAACCGCTCGGGCGTTTGCACTTCTGCCGGGACAGGGAGTTGGTGTCGTGGCTGTGTTCGAGTTCTTAACTTAAATTGTTCTAAACTAAATCAGGTTTTAACTTGGCTGAGGTGATTTATGGGCGTTTTTAGCTATAAGGACTTAACCACGACTGAATCAGCGGCACTCTTTTCCGATGCGTTGGCGCTGACGATGTATTCCTATCATGGTTTTGATGATGGTTTTGCATCTGGTTATCAGAAGAGTGGGCTTGGGTTAGGTTTACCGCTGACAATGATTGAGGCGATTTTTGGCGGTTCCTCTTCCCAGGGATTGATACCTGGGGTTCCATGGAACACTGACTCTGAGAAAGAAGCCTTGGAGGCTATCGAGGCCGCAGGCTGGAAACCTATCAGCAGTGAAGTTTTGGGGTACGGTGGGACTGTGGATGTGCGCGGTACGTATTACGGTGAGCAGCCTGGTTTTAAGACGGCTCAAATGGACGTCATGGGAAAATATGATGCTGCAGGTGAGCTTATATCTATTGGTCTCGCTATCAGGGGGACAACCGGACCAAGAGAGAGTTTTTTGACGGATACGCTAGGTGACTTAGTCAATGATTTAATAATGTTTGCTGATCCTGATGGCTATGCGAAGCAGTACATGAAAAATGCGTTTGATGTGTTGCTTGGTGATGTTGTGAAATATGCGTTGTCGAAGGGCTTGACGGGTGAAGATATCGTCGTGACAGGTCACAGCCTGGGAGGCATGGCAACCAATAGCTTAGCGGCTTTGAGTGAAGATGAGTGGAATGGCTTTTATAGCACGTCCAATTATATAGCATACGCCTCTCCGACGATATATGACGGTCTGGATAAGGTGCTGAATGTGGGGTATGAAAATGATCCGGCGCTCAGGCTCGCAGCAGGGAGTTTGTCTGACTTCTTAGGTGTTCATGATTCTCCAAAAGAGTCAGCGACTGATAATATTGTCAGCTTTAATGATCAGTACGCTTCGGCCCTGTGGCAGGTGACGCCTTTTAGTGTGTTGAATCCTTCGACGTTAACGGCACATCTGCCGTCGTTTTATGGGGACGGTCTTGGCCGTATTACACAGTCGGAATTCTATGATTTGACGTCGCGGGACTCCACGATCATTGTCGCTCAACTGTCAGAGCCGACAAAGGTGAATACTTGGGTGACGGACCTCAACTACAACGCTCAACCCCATGTTGGGCCGACGTTGATTCTGGGCAGTGAGGGGCGTGACCTTATCAAGGGCGGGGGGGGCGTTGATTACCTGGAAGGGCGAGGTGGCGACGATATCTTTCGAGATGCCGGTGGCTACAATCTGATTTCTGGTGGGGAGGGCAGGGATACCTTTGACTTACAGAAGTCATTGAGCAGTTTTAAAGTGGCTAATGATGATGCGGGTAATTTGTACATAAAAGACACTGCGGGCGCGATCAGCATCGCTTCTAGCATAGAAGTGCTGAAGACCAAGGAGTCCTACTTGCTACTTTTCAGCCAGGAACGGTCTTATGATGTTACCCAAGAGGGACTGAAGTACTCCGGTGGTGTTACTGGCTACGAGAAGTCTTTAAACGGTGATACTACTGACAACAAACTTGTGGCGACTACTCAAAATGAATGGCTGTTCGGGCATGATGGCAATGACACCCTGATCGGTGGTCGAGCCACAAATATAGTTGGGGGGGCGGGTAACGACCTGATCCAGTCGGGCGGCAACTTTAATACGTTGCTGTTCACCAAGGATTTCGGGCATGACACCGTTTCTGGATTATCCTCTACAGACAAACTTGTTTTCATGGGGGTTCAAGCTTATGAACCCAATGATAACTGGACCCACCATGCGGTTGCCGTCGATGAAGGGGTCAAGTTGATGTTCGGCGATAATTCGGTGACGTTGGTAGGTGTGAACATGGGCGACCTGTCTGCCAGTCAAGTAGTGATCGCGTAAGCAAAGCTGCTTGTTTTATGTCATAACAACTTGTGGATCAGGCACAGGGATGTGTCTTGATCCGTTTTATAGCTGAAAATGCCGTATCCAATTGTGCTGTGACGCGGCACGTTCTATAGGGGCTGCCCATAGAAAAAAAGACCTTGTTTAACTTCAGGTGTTGGATTGGTTTGCCATTTTTATAACACCATTTAGAAGTGGGGGTATTGTTTCATGTAAATAGTCAATGAAAACTCTTACTGCGGGTACTACACCCCGTCGAGAGGGATAAAGTACAGCTAATTCCCCCGTTTTTGGGTGCCATTCAGGAAGGACTATTTTAAGTGAGTTGGAGCTTATTTCATCTTGGCAGGCATATAAGGGCAGTCCGACAATGCCCTGACCGCTCAAGGCGGCTCGGCGTAAAATATTTAAATTGTCACTGTGTAGGCGTACTTCTACAGCTATGGTTTTTAATTCGGAGCTTGGTCCATATAAATTCCATAACGTGCTATCTGAAGCGACTTGGTAGAGTAGGCAGTGCCTGTTTTTTAGTTCGCTAATATCCTGTGGCGTACCGTGGCGATCCAAGTAGTCTGGACTTGCAGCCAGAACCCACCTTGTGATTCCCAAGGATCTTTGTACTAGTGTGCTAGGCTCGGCTGGAGAACCAATTGCACGTATCACAACATCAATACGCTCTTCTAACAAGTCTACTTTTCTAGTAGTGCTCTGCAGGTGTACATTGACCTTAGGATAGAGCTCCATAAAAGCAGGTAATACCTTTGAAATAATTTCGTCGGCTAAAATTGGTGACACGCTACAGCGCACGATCCCTGAAGGTTCAACCAGAATGCGGTTTACTGCCAGTTGAGCTGCATCTATTTGCTCCATCATCATCGTGCAGTGATGGTAAAACTCGAGGCCGATGTCTGTAATTTGAATGCCACGGGTGCTCCGTTGGAGTAGTCGAACACCTAGCTGTGCCTCTAATTGCGAAATATACCGGCTGAGCCGTGACTTCGGTATTCCAAGAGTTTCCCCGGCTGCAGTGAAACCATTTTGCTTAACGACCTGTGTGAAATAATACATTCCGTTCAGATCAAGCTGTGATTTTTCCATTATGCGCTACTGCCCTGTTCTAAATGTGGAACACCGTGTTCGGCTTTTGGCCTATTCAGAATTCTGAGATGCCGAATTACTATACATGAAGCTTTTCCTTTGCTGAAAGCTTGTTGTTTAACAGTTTTATAACTGAGGCTTGAAATTATGAAAGGTCGTTTTCGTGTATCGGTTTTGTCGATCGCTATGAGCGTAGCTGCACTGCCATTGCTGGGTTTGCAGTCAGCATTTGCTGATGTTTCACCACCAAATCAGGTGCAGAGTAGTTATCAGAAATTATTAAATCGTAATAATTCGGTACTGCTATTGGTTGACCATCAGTTAGGGTTATTGAGTAGTGTTCGAGATATGGATATTGCTACAGTGAAACATAACGTCGTTGCCTTGGCTAAGGCTGCGCAGATTATGGGGGTTCCTGTAGTTATTACGTCAACTTACTCTAAAGGTGGCTTCGGCCCAATTATTTCAGAACTGACGTCGGAGCTAAAGAATGTACACGTAATTGACCGTAACTCTGTTAATGCCTGGGACGACCCGCAAGTGCGACGTGCAATTGAGGCAACGGGGCGGAAAAATTTGATTATTGCAGGTGTCTCCTTAGAGGTGTGTGCAGCGTTTCCCGCATTGACCGCAAAAGCGGACGGCTACAATACATATGTGGTGTTAGATGCGTCAGGCACTTTTAATAAGGAGAAGCATGAGGCCGGCCTCGCGCGTTTGATACAGGCTGGTGTCATTCCAACAGATTATGCAACAGTTGGCGTTGAGTGGTTGAGAGACAATTCTGACCCTAAGGCTGGCGCTCTGTATGGTGCTTTAGATATGCCAGGTATCTCATTGATAAATCAATTGTTTCAGGTGAAAAAATAGTAGATAAATTTATCTTGAGTTTCATATCATTAGTCTGGCAGCTACACGTTAGATAAGATCAATAATTATGTTTGCGATTTTTTGTAGCCCGCCAGGCTGTTTTTTGAGCTTTTTATTGGGTTAGTAACTTTAGTGTGATTTATTTCTTTTTTGTCGTTGTATGGGTTTTAGCTGGCACCGCCAAGATATTCTGGCCATCGAATAAGGCTGAGAACGATTGGTATTTCTGGGTGTAGTCGGATGAGCCGAGCAAGCTGCTGAACAAGCCGGCATCGGCTTGAGAACATTGAGCACAAAGGCCAGGGTTGTACTCAGGCGAAATCGGATCTGGATATTCATAAGTACTCTCTCTTTGTTGGGATGAGTGAATACAGATATGCAGTGGCTACAATGGGGAGGAGCCAGAAGTCCCTAGGCCGAAAGCAATCGACCTAGAGACGTGCACGACTAGTCGCTCAACGAACGCCGGCCTGCCGTAGAGCTGACGTGCTGTAGTCATAAGACCCGGCCTTGAAGCCGAATTCGTAGGACTGTTTCTCCTCATTCTTCATACCCAGAGCCAGGTACCGGCCGGAAACCAGGTCATACAGGGCTTCCAGGGTGTACCAGGGCACCTGCTTGTTGTAGTAGTACTGGGCATGCGCCTCGGCCACGCGCCACAGGGTGCCACGACCGTCGTAGTGGTCGATCTCGGCAGCCTGCCAGGTGTCTTCATCGATGAAGAAGTCACGCTTGGCATAGATGTGCCGCTGTCCGGATTTCAGAGTTGCCGTTACATGCCAGACACGGTGCAACTCGTAACGAGCCAGGTCCTGGTTGATGTGGCCGGTCTTGATGATGTCGTCGTACTTCAGCTTCGGCGAGTCCAGTTTGTAGGCGTTATAGGGGATATAGATCTCCTTCTTGCCATTGAGCTTCCACTCGTAACGATCCGGCGCACCGTTGTACATGTCGTAGTTGTCCGAGGTGCGCAGACCGTCGGCGGCGGTGCCTGGACCATCGTAGGCTATCTGCGGGGCACGTCGCACCCGGCGCTGGCCGGCGTTGTAGACCCACGCCAGGCGTGGCTCTTTCACCTGGTTCAGGGTCTCGTGTACCAGTATCACGGTACCCGCCAGGCGCGATGGTGCGACGATCTGTTGTTTGGCATAGAACAGCACGTTGCTCGACTTGCTCGGGTCAAAATCGGTCAGGTTGGCAGAGAAGGTGAGCTGGTCTTGGAAGGAAACCGGTGAGTACGAACCGCTGGTCTGTGGCGTGACCTGAGTGATCAGACGCCGCACGCTGCCCCCACGGTAGCGGGTGATATGGTTCCAGATCACCTCTAGACCGTCTTTCGGGATCGGGAAGGCGTTGGCGCCCCGGAAATTCTCCAGGCCGTTACCACCTTCCACCAGCTTGGTAGCGTTGGCGTTGGCCCTGGTCGCGGCGATCACGTCGGCCGGTACTGTAGCGGTACGATGCGTTGGGTATACCGGCATCTTGTAGCTGTCCGGGTAGCGCTTGAACAGCGCCAGCTGGCCAGGGGTCAGCTTGTCTTTGTACTGCTCGACGTTCTTGGCGGTGATGGTGAACAGAGGTTTTTCATCCGCGAATGGATCGGCCAGGAAGCCCTTGCTATCCACCGCGCCGGCGTTCTGCGGCAGGCCACCGGTCCACTCAGGGATAGACCCATCGGCGTTACCGGCCTTCTCGGCACCCAGCGGCGTCAGGGTGGTGCCCAGCTTGGCAGCTTCGTCAGCAGAAACTGCAGCCATAACGTCCGTGGCGAGCAAGGACAGCACCAGAGCACCGGTTTGCAGCAGACTCTTGGTTATTTGCATTTTCATAGTCTTCCTCAAAAATCCTGACTGCTTAGAAGTTCACGCCGAAGCTAAGCGCAACGAAGTCGCGGTCGGTCGAAGTGTTGAAGTCGCCACCAAAGAAGTTGGTATAGGACAGGCTGGTCATGTAGGTGTTTTGGTACTCGGCATCCAGGCCCAGGCTGACGGCCTTGTTGCCTTCACTGAACACACCGTTCGGGCCATAACCATTGACGTCATGCGACCAGGCGATACTCGGCTTCAGGTTGATACCAGCGAAGGCATTGTTGTAATCCCAGATGGCACGGGCGCGATAACCCCAGGAGGTGGCGGTAACGAAACCATCATTGTTGCAATTCTTGCTGACGTTCTCCGCGGTCGAGCTACCCAGAGTGCTGGTGTTCAGCGCGGTGCAGGTATTGATCGGGCCGGTTGCCGGCAGCGATCCGGGGCCGAACACCGGGTCGCGACCGTAGCGCGCCTTGGAGCTGCTTTCCAGGCCACCGACGTGACTAACCCCTACTTCACCAACCAGCGTCAGACGCTCGGCGCCCATGACCTGATCGAAGAAATGGGTGAAAGTGGTCTGCAGCTGGGTGATTTCCTTACGACGATAGCCATGCATGTCCTGGCCTGGCGTACCGTCCAACACCGAGGCGTTGGCGAACAGACCGCCCAGAGGGCCGACTTGGGCGAACAGGAGGTCGGTGGTGTTCAGTTGCACGGGGGCATTCGGTCGGTAGCTGACCTCACCGCTCCAGGCCGTGCCGGTGGGCAGGGTGGTGGAGAAGCTCAGGCCGTACAGGTGGATGTCTTCCGGATACTCTATGAAGTACTGTGAGTTGCCCGCGATCACTAGCGGAGCCAGCGCACCGAGGCGTGGTGCCGACGCAAAGGCTGCCGGCGAAGCCCCTGTGGAGCTAAGGGTCGGTAGGCGGCTGTGGTAGTTGACGAAGAAGGCGCCGAATTCGGTATTCAACTCCTCGGCCGTGTAGCGAAGGGCCAGACCATATTGGCCGTCGTCATCTGCATCGCGGTCAGGACCGCGAGGTATTAACACTCCTTCTTCATTGACGTTTACACCGAAGCGCCCCAAGGCAGTAAGAGCAGCGGCAGGCAGTCTCGAACGCTTATTCAGTACTCGCATATCGCCGCAGCCATCGGCCACGACATCCACCTGGGAGAAGAAGGTGCCGCAGTTGTCGATGACCGTCTGGTCCCATTCCAACTGATAGAAGGCCTCGGCGGAGAGGTTCTCGGTCAGGCCCTGCGACAGGTAGAACATGTTGACCGGGATCAGGCCCTCCTTGACCTCGGCTCCCGGGCGGCGGAACGCCGAGACGTCGATCGGGTTGATAACGTTGATGCCGTTCGGGATAAAGGTGCTCTCACCCCAGCTCACCACCTGCTTGCCGAGGCGGACGGTGCCGGGTCGATCAGCGATGTTGTAGTTGTGGTAGACGAAGGCATCAAGAATCTGCGCGCCGGAAGATTTTGCGCCCTCTTTGCGGCCTCTGTCGTCGATATCCTTGAATGGACGGCTCTCGTCCTTCAGCTCGAAGTCATACCAATACTTACCGCGAACGAACACACCGGTGTCACCGTACTTCAGCTCGAGATCGTGGATGCCCTTGAAAATTTTCGAGAAGGTCTCGCCCTTCTTGAAGTTCAGGCGGCCGTCATCGGAGGTCTGCGACAGCCCGTCGCCACCGTTGTTGACCCCGATCAGGTCCTTGTTGGCTTTCTGGGTCGACCAGCTGGAACCGACCGACAGCGAGGAGTCGAGCTGCCCCTCCAGTTCACCTATTGAGAAGCTCGCTGCCCAAGCGGGCGCACTCAGCGAAAGCGCCCACAGCATGGCAATGGGTTGATAGGTACGGCTGTTGGATATTGTTGTCTGCACCTGTGCTATCTCTCTTGTTGTTATGTGAAGGACTAAGCAAATGGGTGGATTAGCAACGATCGCGTGAACCGAGAGGCACTGCGGGTGAGGGGGGTAGCGTCCAATCGGTGTGGCCCGCTTGTTCCGTGAGTGTTCATCGCAGCTTTTCGTGGAGGTGGAATGATCAGTCCCAGATCACCGCCTGGCCCTGTCGACGCCAGGTATCCGCCTTGGGCAGAAAGCGCCATTCCACCACGGCCCGACGCACTTTCAGGGTAGGGGTGAGAAAGCCGTTTTCCGTGGTCCAGATATCATCGAGCACGACCAGATAATCCAACTGCTCATGTTTTTCGAGCTGCGCATTGACGGTTTCACGCAACTGCGCCAGTGAGGCCGTGAGCGCCGCGCGCGTGACAATTCCCTGTCTCAGTGCATTACGCACGGTCTCGGCGAGAATAAGCAGGGCAAAGGGCTGGGGACTTTCCGGGCCGGTGACGCACACGGTCTCGATCTGCGGATGATTGGCCAGCAACTGCTCAATGGGTACGGGCGCGACATACTTGCCCTTGCTGGTCTTGAACAACTCTTTGATGCGGCCGGTAATGCGCAATCTTCCTTCTGCATCTATTTCACCCCGGTCACCAGTGCGGAAGAAGCCATCTTCTGTCGTCTCTTCGGCGGTTCTCTGTGGGTCTTTGTAATAGCCCATCATCTGTCCGGGGCTGCGCACCAGAATCTCACCCTCCGCAGAGAAGCGGCAGCTCACGCCCGGCGCGGTCGAGCCGACGTAGCCGATACGGACAGCTCCGGGGCGGCTGGCATGTGAGGTGGCGAAATTCTCCGACATGCCATAACAGTCGAGCAGTTCCAGGCCTAATCTGCGATACCACTGGATGATGTCTGCCGGCAGCGGCGCCGAGCCGGTGAGGGCAACCCGCACAGCATCCATGCCCAGTTCCTTGAGAATGCGACGCTTAACCAGGGACGATAGAACAGGCGTTGCAAACAACAGCCGCTGCAGTCTGAGCGGCAGCTTGTTCTGGATGCCCTGGTAGAATTTGGTCCACAGCCGCGGGACCGACAGGAATAAAGTAGGCCGGGCCCGTTTGAGATCGACCTGGAAGGTCTCCAAGCCCTGGGGGAAAAACACCTGACACCCGAAATACAGGGAGGGTGCTTCTACGATCGCCCTCTCGGCCGCATGGGCCAACGGCAGATAGGAAAACATACGGTCATCGTTGTTAAAGCTATAGAGCTCGCCTAACGATTCGCAGGTGGCCATCATGCTGCCGAAGCTATGCATGACGCCCTTGGGGCACCCCGTGCTGCCGGAGGTATAGATGATGGTGGCCATCCGGCTTCTGTCGGGCATGGCTGGCTTTTCCAGGGGGGGCTGCGTCCGCATGATGCTGTCCCATTGCGCAACGTCCACCCTTGGCGACAGCGGCAGGCTGACCAGGGGGAGATCGGTCGGCAGGCTGTCCTCGATCTGCTTCCAGCTGTCACTGATGCCGTCCAGCTTACCCAGGACCATCAGGCGGATCTCGCTATGCTCGATGATGTAGCTCGCCGTTTGCGCATTGAGCGTCGGATACAGCGGCACGCTGACATGTCCCGCTAGCCAGATGCCGACATCCGCCAGGATCCAGTGCGCACTGTTGCGGCCTAGAAGGCCGATAGAGCTACCCGGCGGCAGATCCTGCGCCTGTAGCCAGCCCGCAAAACACCGTGCCTGGAACCAGGCTTGACCCCAGGTGATATTGAGGATCGAACCATCCGGCATGGGTTGGGTCAGGTAGTGACGCTCGGGCTGCGACTGCGCCCAGTGCCGAAAGCGATGCAACAGGGTTTCTTCTTGTTGTTGTGTTGTGACATACGCGTTCATACAGACTCCACTCGACAGATCAGGCGCTGGCTTGGTTTTGCAGAGCCGTCAGAATGCTTTGGTTGTCGGCGCCCAAGTCCGGGGCTCGTCCCACTCGGACATGGCCGTCACTGAACCGTATGGGCAAATCGAAAGCGGGTTTGCCGCCGTCATCCAGAACCATGCCGCGCGCCCTGACCTGTTCGTTCTGCAGGGCTTCGGTCGGGTCCAGCACGGAGGTGACACAGGTGTCCAGGGCGGCCATTTTGGCTTCCCAGTAGTTACGTGGTTGGGTCAGGAAAAGGGTTGTCAAAGCCTCGCGCAAGGGTTCGCCGGCCTTCCCTGGGGCCGCAGCCAACTGCATGAGGTCGGGCCGCTCCGCCGCCAGGCAGATCTGTACGAAGAATTTGTATTCGACCGCACCCACGGCGATGTAGCGGTCGTCCGCGCAGCGATAAATCCGGTAATTGGGTAGGGCTCCGGTCAGCATGTCGCAGCCGCGCTCGAGGGGGGCGCCTATCACCCGCTGCGTGGTCAGGGTCATGACCTGTAAGGCCAGGGTGCCGTCCATCATACTGACATCGACAAAGCTGCCGATGCCGGAGCGCTGGGCACCCACCAGCGCTCCCAGAATGCCGATGGCACAGGTGAGTGCCCCACCGGCGAGGTCCGCCACCTGGAAGCCGCCAGCAGCAGGATCACCATCGGCCACGCCAGTCTGGTGCAGCTCGCCGGTATAGGCGCGGTAGTTAATGTCATGACCCGGCCGCTTGGCGTAGGGGCCTGTCTGGCCATAACCGGTCAAAGAGGCATAGACCAGGCGCGGGTTGATGGCCTTGAGCGCCTCATAGCCGCAGCCCAGCTTGTCCATAACGCCAGGGCGGAAGGATTCAATCAGCACATCAGTCTCGGCCACCAGCGCCTTGAAGCGTGCCACGTCGTCGACCTGTTTGAGGTCCAGCGTTACCGATTTCTTGCCACGGTTGACCTGAGCAAACAGCTCTGGTGAGAGAACCCGACAATAGTCGCCGATCTTCGGCTCTTCAATCTTGATGACCTCGGCACCCATCTGCGCCAGATATAAGGTGCAAAAGGGGCCAGGCAGCAAGCGGGAAAGATCCAGCACACGGGTGCCGGCGAGCAGGGGGTTAGTTTTCATCGAACCTCTCTCCAGTGAATATGATCAGGGCGTAGCGTGTTTGCTGCGGGCTCATGGAGATGCCGCGGGGGCAGTCTGTTGAAAGCGTTCCACGGCTTTCTGTTCGGTGATATAGCCGTGCTCCACGAACCAGCCCAGCGCATCGCGCAAGGTCTGCTCCAAAGGGCGCACCACCAGCCCTAGCTCGCGCCGGGCTTTGGCGGCGTCGCATACCAGGCCGCGTCTACTGAGATCGATTTCCGCCGGTGTCAGCAGGGGCGGCTTGCCGGTGAAACGGGTGGCCAGGACCATGGCGTGGGCCACGGGCCAGAGGAGCATGGGTGACAGCTCGACGATGGTCCGTCGTAGGCCGCAGAGACGCAGCACACGACGCAACATGTCCTTGTAGCGGTAGTTTTCGCCACCGAGGATGTAGCTTTCGCCGCTACACCCTTTTTCCAAGGCCAGTACATGGCCCATGGCGCAGTCGCGGACATCGATGATGTTCATCTCGGAACTGGGCGCCAGGGCCAGCGGCAGGGTGAAAATATCCGTAATCAGACGGCCGGAGGGGGTGGGACCGACATCGCCGGGACCCATGGGCACCACCGGGCAGACGATGACCACATCCAGGCCGCGCGCCGCATAGGCTTCGGCCAGCACATGTGAATCGTGTTTGCTCCTGGCATACGCCTGATTGCCGAGAGCAAAGGTGAATTGCTCCGTGCTGACGATATCCAGACCATGACCGGCGAAACACGAGGCCGAGCTGGTATACACGACCCGCTTGACCCGTTGTTTCAGGCATTCCTCCAGTACCAGACGGGTTCCCTCCACGTTCACCCGTTGCATCAAGGACATATCAGGCAACCAAAAGGCATAGATGGCGGCGAGGTGGAAGACCACATCGCAGTCGCTGACAGCACGTGCGACATCGGCTGCATCGGTGATGTCGCCGACCATCAGCTCCACCTCATCCAACCCATTCAAGTTGAGCAGGTTTTCCCGGGGCAAGTGCAGGACCCGCAAGGCGGTATCCGGATAGCGCTCGCGTAATATCTTCACGACATTCGAACCGACGAAACCGGCGCCGCCAGTGAGGAGAATGCGTTCAGGCTCTTCGCTGAGACTCATGTTCGACTCCGTTGTCGGAATAAATGTTTATGATTCAAGCAGCTCAAGATTGAGGCGCCTGACCGGGGCTTCCGAACTCTGCCTATCGACGCAGGAGCCGTCGGTTGTGTCAAAACGCCCGTCTTATGGCTCCGGCTGTGCCTAATACATCGCTATTGCTGCTCCTTTATGGCGATGATCGGAGGAACGGGAGTCGTCCCGGTTCCTCCACGGCCTGGTAACACTCAATCGCGACGGTACATCGTGATCACGCACGCCCCACCGAGTCCGAGATTGTGTTGTAGGGCGATGCGTGCTCCCTCGACCTGGCGTTTCTCTGCTTGGCCGCGCAACTGCCAGACCAGCTCCGTGCACTGGGCCAGGCCGGTGGCGCCGAGGGGATGGCCTTTGGAGAGCAGGCCACCCGAAGGGTTGGTGACAAACTTGCCGCCATAGGTGTTGTCGCCGTCCCAGATGAATTTTTCGGCGCCACCTGCGGGGCAGAGACCAAGGCCTTCATAGGTCAGCAACTCGTTGGCGGTGAAACAGTCGTGCAGCTCGATGACGTCGATGTCTTCGGGACCGATGCCGGCCGCTTCATACACCTGTTTTGCGCCGTTAACGGTCATGTCGTAGCCGATCATCTTGATCATGCTGCTTTCATCGAAGCTGCTGGAGTAGTCAGTGGTCATGGACTGAGCGGCGATATAAACCGGGTTCTTGATGCCGTGCTTTTTCGCAAACTCATCCGAGCACAGAATGGCGGCACCGGCGCCACAGGTGGGTGGGCAGCACTGGAAACGGGTCAAGGGATCGAACACATCGTCCGAGGCCATGATTTCTTCCAGAGACAGCACCTGATTGAACATGGCGTAGGGATTGTTGCTGGCATGCTTGCGCGCCTTCACGGCGATCTGGGCGAAAGTTTCGCGCTTGGTACCGTATTTCCAGCGGTATTCGCGACCGGCACCGCCGAACATCTGTGCGGCCGGCGGGGACTGGTTAAAACCCTGGGCGTCCATCATCACCTGGACGTGCCGGCCCATGGGCGGTTCGCGGTCGTTGAACTTGGCGGCTAGCGCGCCTTTTTCCATTTTCTCGAAACCGATGGCAAGAACACACTCGGCCAAACCACCTTCGACGGCCTGGCGCGCGAGGAAGAGGGCGCTGGAGCCAGTGGAGCAATTGTTGTTGACGTTGACCACCGGAATACCGGTCAGGCCCAACTCATAGACTGCACGCTGGCCGCAAGTGGAGTCGCCGTAGACATAGCCGGCAAAGGCCTGTTCGACGTCTGCGTAGGGCACTCCGGCATCGGCCAGGGCTTTCTGGCCGGCCTCGCGGGCCATTTCATAATATTCCGGGCTGCTACCGGGCTTGGCGAATTTGGTCATTCCTACGCCAATCACATTGACACGACGCTTCATGGTGTTTTCCTTTTAGAGTTCTTGGAAACCGGCGGTGTGAGCGTCACACCGCCGATCGCATGCTTCAGGCCAGCTTGAGGAAAGCTTCCAGCGTTTTGATCAGGCCCAGGTCGCCGTGGACCCTTACCCGGCCGTGCTGGAACAGCGACTGCAGTGAGTCCGTGCCCTTGATCAGCGTCTCCAGGTCTTCATCGGCGAACAGCAGCGTAGTGCCTGCCTCGGCGGTGCCGGCTTTGAGCACCGGGTTGGCGTTTGAGTAGTCCAGGGTCCAGGCGCTGTCGGGTTCGGCTACCTGGAAGGCGAGCACATGCCCCTCGGCGACCTTGACCAGCTCCGGAGACTTGGCAAGTAGCTCGCTGAGCTTTTGGAACACAACCTCGGCCCGATCGACTTTCGCCGCAGCGGCAGGAACGGTGGCTGCGTTCGGCGCACTGGCACCGCCGGCGAGGCGCTTGGCCACTTCAGCTTCGACCAGCTTGGGGTCCATCCTTTTGAGGAATTCGAGCTTGGAGGCCGCCATCATATTGCCGGCGATCTTCAGCTTGCCGGCGAAGAACAGCTTCTGCGCATCCTCACCACCCACGCACATCCCCACGAATTGCTCGTCAGCCGTGGTCAGGGTCACATCGGGCTTATCGGCGGTACCCGGTGCCACGGTGCCGACCTTGGCGTCGACGATCCAGGAGGTGTCGGGGTCTTTCAGGTTGAACTGGAACACCGTGTTGGCAGCTGTTACTTCCGCCGGGTTGGCGGCCAGATAGACGCCGACGGCGTTGAGGATGTCGACGCTGGTGGGGCCGGTCGGCTGTGCGGCAAGCTGCTCGGTCGCTGGGGCGGCAGCAGGCGTATTCGCGAGGCGCTTGGCGACTTCGGCTTCGACCAGCTTGGGGTCCATCTTCTTGAGGAACTCGAGCTTGGAGGCCGCCATCATATTGCCGGCGATCTTCAGCTTGCCGGCGAAAAACAGCTTCTGTGCATCCTCACCTCCCACGCACATGCCGATAAACTGATCTTCATCGGCCGTCAGCGTGACATCAGGTTTGTCAGCGGCGCCCTGGATTACCTTGCCGACCTTGGCGTCGACGGTCCAGGAAGCGTCCGGATTTTTCAGATTGAACTGGAACACCGTATTGGCCGCTTGCACTTCGGCCGGATTGGCAGCCAGGTAGGCACCGATGGCGTTGAGGATGTCGGCGCCGGTAGGACCAGTGGACGGTGGAGCCGCTACGGCAGCCACACCTGCGGCAACAGGCTCGGCCTTGGCCTTGGCGAGCGGAATCTGCTCATACAGTTCGACCGCGGCATTCTTGATTACGATCTCGTCGCGTTCCTTGACGCGGGTTTCGAGCAGGATGTGGGTTTCGCTTTCCTTCCACATACGGGTGACCAGGGTTTCACCCGGGTACACGCTCTTGGCGAAACGCACCTTGATGCTCTTGAAACGACGCGGGTCGTTGCCGAGGAAGCTTTGCACGACATGGCGGCCGACATAGCCATAAGTGCACAGGCCATGCAGGATGGGCCGATCGAAACCAAAGTTCTTGGCGAACTCGGGATCGATGTGCAGGGGATTCCAGTCGCCGGAAAGGCGATAGATCAGGCTCTGGTTGTCACCGATTTTTTCCTCGACGATAGCGTCAGGCTCACGAGGCGGCGGCACGTTGATGTCGGCGCTGGGGCCGCGATCACCGCCCCAACCACCGCAACCGCGCAGGAAGAAGGTGATTTCGTTATAGGCAAGTTCCTCGCCGGTTTCGTCGAAGCTGTGCACATCGATGATGCCGATTGCGTCCTTGCCCTTGTCATAGGCAGTGCGCAGTTTGGCTTCGTGACGCAGCTTGGCGTGGGGCGGCAGCGGGCGCTTGATCTCGGTGTACTGTTCGCCATGGAGCACACGATCCAGCACATTGCCCATGCCTGGCAGTTCCTTGCCTTCCATCATCATCTGCATGAAACCGTTGAGGGGCGGAATCACGCCATAGGTGGGCAGAGCGTAAAAAGTGTCGCCGCGTTCGTACAGATACTGCAGACCCTTGGCATCCAGCGGGTTGGCGCCAACGCCAACGCCAAGCGCATAGAGTGAAAGGTCGCGCTCGTCATAGGCGTTTTCGATCACCACCGGCTTGGAAGCCTTGGCCTTGTCGAGGTCCAGGAACTGGTTGCCACCGAGCTTTGGATTGTTGATGTTGTCCATGGCCGCCACCATGGAGTCAGCGACAGTGGTCGGGAAATCCGCGTCGGCGAAGTCTCCCACCTGATCCCACTTGGCGGCCACGTCTTCGATGTCGATGGGGCTGGAAAGGCGAAAGCCCACGCCCTTGGTGCGCTGCCAGCGCAACTTGTTGATGATACCGGCACCGACTTCGAACAGGCCGCCATTCTCCTCACAGGTTTCATGGCAGAGCCAGCCCACTAGCGGGCTGACATATTCCGGCTTGAGGCCTTCGAGAATTTCCGGCGGCAACACGGTTTCCGTCAGGCGCGAGGCCGCGATCGGAGCAATGGTATTGACGTGAATGTTCTTGCTGCCGCCTTCCACCGCCAGGGTCTTGGCCAGGCCAAGCAGGCCGAGCTTGGCGGCCGAATAATTGGCCTGGCCGAAGTTGCCGTAAATGCCGGCGGCCGAGGTGGTCATGATGATGCGGCCATAGCCTTGCTCGCGCATGATGGCCCAGGCAGCATGGGTGACGCTCATGCTGCCCTTGAGATGGACGCGATAAATCAGGTCCCAGTCGTCCATGCTCATCTTCAGGAAGCTGGAGTCGCGCAGGATGCCGGCATTGTTGATAACGATATCAACCCTGCCGAAATTATTTACGGCCGTCTGCACGATGCTGGCGCCGTTTTCCACCGAATCGTAGTTGGCCACGGCTTCGCCACCGATGGCCTTGATTTCTTCGACTACCTTGTCAGCCGCCGCAGAAGACTGGCCACCGCCATGGGCGCCGCCGCCCAGATCGTTAACCACCACGCGAGCGCCACGAGAGCCGAACATGAGCGCGTATTGACGCCCCAGCCCACCGCCAGCACCGGTCACAATGACCACCTTGCCATCAAAACGTAATTCTTTTGACATGATAAAATCTCTTGACATTGGAGGTTGCAAGCAGCGTTACAGGGTGCGAGCGATGATTTCTTTCATGATTTCGTTGGTGCCGCCGTAGATGCGGGAGGCGCGCATGTCGACATAGGCACGCGCCACCGGGTACTCCAGCATGTAGCCGTAGCCGCCGTGCAGCTGCACGCACTCGTCGATGACCTTGCAGGCCAGGTCGGAACACCAGTATTTGGCAATGGCGGCATCGTCGATGCCGAGCTCGCCTTTGAGCACCAGTTCCAGGCAGCGGTCGACATAGATGCGGGCAATCGCCAGCTCTGCCTTCATTTCGGCCAGCTTGAAGCGAGTGTTTTGGTAGCTGGCCACGGGCTTGCCGAAAGCCTTGCGATCGCGGGTGTACTTGAGAGTCTCTTCAAACGCGGCCTCGCCAGCAGCCACCGAGAAAATCGCGATAATCATGCGTTCCCAGGCCAACTCCTTCATCAGCATGAAGAAGCCTTCACCCTCTGTGCCCAACAGGTTTGCCTTGGGTACACGCACATCGTCGAAGAACAGCTCACAGGTATCCTGGGCCTTCATGCCGACTTTTTTCAGCGGCTTGCCCTTGGTAAAACCCGGGCTGTTCGCCTCGACCAGCAGCAGGGAGATATTTTCCGCCGTACCGCCGGCGACGCCGGTCTTGCACGCCACAATTATCAGATCCGACAGATAGCCATTGGTGATGAAGGTCTTGGAACCGTTCAACACATAGTGATCGCCATCCAGCATCGCCGTGGCCTTGATGGCCTGCAGGTCGGAGCCGGTGCCGGGCTCGGTCATGGCAATAGCACCCACCAGCGCCCCTGTAGCCATGGGTGGCAGGTACTTGAGCTTCTGCTCGTGGGAGCCGAAGTTATTGATGTAATTGGCGACGATGTCGCTGTGCAGGCCGAAGCCTAGGCCAGTGGCACCGGCCTTGGTGGTTTCTTCGAGCTGCACCACGCTGAACAGGCGGTCTGCGCCGATGCCGCCATATTCCTCGGGCATGGTCTGGCACAGATGCCCCAGCTCACCAGCGCGATTCCAGATGCTGCGATCCACATGCTGCTGATCTTCCCAGCGCTCATGATGGGGCATGATCTCATCGGCCAGAAAACGCTTGACCTGACGGCGATATTCTTCGTGCTCGGAGCTAAACAGGGTACGAGAAATCATTCAAACCACTCCACTCAATTGGCGGAGTGACTATGTGGCCATTTTTCAGATTTCAGTCAGTGATGGTTATGCCATAGTTCTTGACAAATCAGGCCAAGCTCGTCGAGATAAAGGGCATGAAAAAATCAAGAAAAATAAGTAATTCATTCGTTATTTCTGTTGCCTATATCCGGCACTTGCTGCAAATAGGTGCTGACTGGGGCGTGTCCGAGCAGGAGCTATTGAGGGGGTGTGGTTTAAGTCACTCAGAGCTGCAACAACCGGATGCCCGCATCACGACGCGGGAAGCGGGTCTGATCACACGACGCCTGATTCAATTGAGCGGCAGAAACGATATCGGCATGGAATACGGCATGCTGATCCGCCCGACCTCGCACGGTTTTCTGGGTTATGCCGTCATGAGCTGCGCCACTCTGGCCGAGGCTATGCAGGTTCTGCACAAGTACCATTCCCTGCATTTCAACGATTTCACACAGACCGTCGAGGTGAGGGATAAGGAAGTAGTCATTACCCTTACCGAGAGCTATGACTTCGGTCCCATGCGTCAGGTTTTCTTTGAAGCCTTTCTTGTCTCTACCTGCCAACACATGGCCTATCTCATCGGGCGGGAGCTCGCGGGTTTGAAGGTGCATGTTGACTGGTCCAGGCCTGCCTATTTTGATGCATATCAGGCGCGCCTGCCGCTTTGGGAATTCAAGCAGGCGCACATCCAGATCCGCTTCCCCCGGAGCTTTCTGTCCCTTCCTTTAATCATGGCCGATCCCCATGCCGTCAGGCATGCCTTGGCCCAGGTGGAAAAGGAAGCTGCTGCCCGAGCGATGGCGGACAGTCCGGATATCGTTCCACGCGTGCGGGCGGTCTTGCAGACAGGCATCGACGGGTATCCGTCCTTGGCTGATGTGGCAGACAAGCTCTGTGTTTCCGAGCGCACGCTCAAACGTAAGCTCAGCGAGTCAGGTAGCAACTTCCAGAGTCTGCTGGATGATGCGCGCCGGCGTCAGGCGATGGAGTTGATCAACGCAGGACAGCTGCGTCTGCAGCAGATTGCGCAGGTTCTGGGATACACCGACCCGGCAGCGTTTACCCGGGCCTTTAAACGCTGGACGGGCGAAAGACCCAGCGACGTACGAAAGGGGCGGCTCACATAATCGCGAGGAAGGAGGGGAGAGATAGCTGGCTGCCCAAGCGTAATCCTTCTGCCTTACAAGCAAGCCCCGTTCTCATGACTTACCGATCATGGTGCGCCGATAGGCAAAGGGGCTGCATCCCGTCCAGCGCTTGAAAGACCGGCTGAACGCACTCTGCTCCGAGAAGGCCAGCATCCAGGTGATTTCCGTCAGCGCGAGCCGGGGATCTGCCAGATACATTCGCGCCAGTTCCAGTCGGGTCTGGTCGAGAAAATCACGGAAGCCAAGCCCGCGTTCTTGTAGACGTCGCTGCAAGCTTGCTCGCGACATGCCCATGCCTTTGGCGACATGGGCGATAGTCGGCTGCCCCTCATGCAGCGCCCGGACGAGCAAGGTGTGCAATGCGGTGAGCATCGCATCACGGCGCGTTAGTTCACCCAGCCGGGTCTCCGCTCGCCGCTCCGTATAGTCCCGCAGACTGTGATTGCTTGTGCGTATCGGCAGGGCCAAGGAGAGACTTGAAAAGCTCAGCGAGGCGGCTGGCGCACCAAAGGTCACAGGGCAGTGGAAAAACTGCTCGTACAAACTGGGTTGATCTGGTGTCGCCCCCCCCATCTCGACCGCGATCGGATTGACTGGAGCCTCGCACAACAGGCGCGCCAAAGTGACCAGACAGACCAGCCCGGTTTCGTGGCTCAACTGGACCATGCGGGATTGCGTGGGCATGCCTTCGGGCACTAGCCAGCGTATGGTCAAGGTGTCTGCCGTGCGTGTGATCGGCACGACAATGCCACCCCATGCCAGCGCATAAAAGCGGCTGAGGCGCTCGAAGACCTCACCAAGGTTGTCGGAAGACAGACAGAGATAGCCCAGCATGCCGAAGTGGCGTGCCTGAGCATAGCGACCAATGCCAAGGCCCAAGGCAGGTTTCGGGTAATCACGGCTGATCAGGGCAAGAGCGGAAACCCACTCGGTGATGGGGATGTGGCCGTCGGCTTCCCAACTTGCAATACGAGTGCGGCAGGCCGTCGCCGGCAAGCCTTCGGCATCCAGATAATCCTTCAGTAGACCGCCGAGACCGCCGCTTAGCAGGACGTCCTGGTAGGGGGAGTTTTTCATATGAGGCAATATGTCAAATGTTAGAGGCCATTTGTCAATAATGACCTGGGATGTCAGGAGATACTGATTCTTCCAACTACCGGATTAACGGAGCAGTGCCAATGTCTGATCTTCTGGACGTATCCCAAGCAAGCGCCATGCTGCGGAAAATGCTGCCGCTGTACGAGAGTATCGGGCTGACCGTTGAGCATATGAGCGATGTTCTGGAATGTTCGGTGCCGTTCTCCCGGCATAACCAGAACCATCTCGGTACTCTGCACGCGGGAGTGCAATGGTCGGCGGCGGAGATGCTGGGCGGGCTGCTCTATATGACGCACATGCAAACCCTGGGCAACTGCAGTCCCGTGGTCTGTGAGGTGAACATCAAATTCCTGAAAGCAGCCACCAGCCGCATACGGGCACGCACACGCTTCGATGCCGACCAGGTACAGGCACTTAAAACCACGCTGGACAGCGAGAACAAGGCTTTTTTTGACTTGAATATTGAGCTGCTTGATGATGCCGATCTGGTTGTCAGCACCGTGGTCGCCAAGTACCGCTACCGGCGCGCTACCTCCGACTGATTGGTGAGTGAGATATGTCTACGGATCATGTCTATTCATCCGTACTGACTGGATCAAGCTCATGATCGCAGTTGCCCGCTTGCCGCTGCATAGTGCCCCGGCGAACTTGGCCACCATCACGTGAGCCAGCAAGTCTGTGGTCGGGATACCTTTGTTGATCACCTGCGCCGGTACCGGTGCCTGGATCAGCGTTTCTCACTTTCGGCAGGCCCATTCCCACGCACATGCTGCTCAACCGTGAACACGCCCGACGTGTAATCCAGCTTTTCACTGACGTCTTCACCCATGCGCTGAAGTTGGCAGCCGCACGGGCACTGGGTCTTTTCTGGTTAAGGCCAAACGCTTGGGCTGCTGACGTAACCGGCGGACTCAATGGGTTCAACTCAGCCTCGCCGCGATATCGGTATCGAGCAAGTCGTCGAGCAGGCTGCTTTGGGCAGGGCTTTTTGTACCAGTTCACCAGGGCGGACCGGCAACCTGATCAACAGGCGCAGAAGAAACTTGCCCAGGTCGGCTGGTCTTTCGATCGCCGGGTTGCTGGTCACGACGTGCCGAATCTTTAGTTCCTCGATGCTACTGAGCACCACGTTGCGTTCCACCCAGCCTCGACCTTCGACAAAGCCCAGGATGGAACGGATGATGGTGCGTACGCGCCGGGCCATGGCCATGATGCGCTGACGACGCAGCTCCTTGATGATTGTAGTGATGTGCTCCAGCTTGATCTCGCCGACCGGTTTATTGCCGATGGCAGGCAAGATTTAGTCACATACTCAAAGGTGCGCTCTTCGTTGAGCAACCGTGAGATATGGTTGGTCACGTCGCGGAGTGCGCCGGGAGCAATGTCGTGCGCCTCGTTCAGGCCGATGTCGGGATAAGCACCGATCGAGAAACGGTTCTCCTTGCCATGCAGCCGATACTTCAAGCGCCAGCACTTGGCCCCATGAGTTCTGGAGTCCAGTGGAGCTGGACGGCCGGTCTTGGACTGAATTTAAGTATAAACACTTGTTAATAAAGTATTTTTTTGAGTTCGGTGGAATTCGGTTACAAGCTATCCGGGTCCCCGAAAAACATCTGAATCCGCGAGCGCAACCAGCGTTCCCCCGGGTCGTTGTCCTGGGAGCCGCGCCAGGCCATGTGCAGTTCGAAGGTGCGCACCGGCAGGGGCGGGTCTTCGGCGCGCACGCCGCCGGCGGCGGTCAGGGCTTCGGCGGTGTAGTCCGGCACGGTGGCGACGATGTCGGTGCCGGTGAGCAGGGTGCTCAGGCCGTTGAACTGCGGGACCGCGAGCACCACATGACGCTTGCGCCCGAGTTTTTCCAGCTCTTCATCGATAAAACCGCTGAGGTCACCGGCGAACGACACCAGGGCGTGGGGGCGGGCGCAGAAGTCGTCGAGGCTCAGGGCGCCGGGCATGCTGTCGGCCCGCAGCAGCTTGGGCAGGCTGCGGCGCAGCACCTTGCGCTTGGCGTTGGCCGGCAGGTCCTGGGTGTAGCTGACGCCGATGGAAATCTCGCCGGAGGCCAGCAGGGCCGGCATCAGCAGGTAGTTGGCGCGGCGCACCACCAGCACGATCCCCGGCGCCTCGGCGCGCAGGCGCTTGAGCAGCATCGGCAGCAGGGCGAACTCGACGTCGTCGGACAGGCCGATGCGGAACACCGCGGTGCTGGTCGCCGGGTCGAATTCGGCGGCGCGGCTGACCGCGGTGGAGATCGAGTCGAGGGCGGGCGAGAGCAGGGCGAAGATTTCCACCGCTCGGGCCGACGGCTCCATGCTGCGCCCGGTGCGCACGAACAGCGGATCGTCGAACAGGCTGCGCAGGCGCGACAGCGCCGCACTGATGGCCGGCTGGCCGAGGAAGAGTTTCTCCGCCGCCCGGGTCACGCTGCGTTCATGCATTAATGTTTCGAACACGATCAACAGGTTCAGGTCGACACGACGCAGGTCATTACGATTCATCTTGAGTCCTGGCAGAGTCAGCAAACTTGACGAGAGCGGCCATATGAGAACAATGGCCGGCATGAATCTTACGGGGAAAGGCTGCTACTCTGCACCGGCTAATTGTTTTTTCCTGTAAGGAACCCTTCGCTCCGGCACGCTGTTTCCCCGTTGTTGCAGGTGCTGCGGAATCAATGACAGGCATGTCGACTATTAATAGTCACTGATGGTCTTGGCCGGAAAGCCCAGATAGAGTTCAGGGCATTAGAGGTTACTTTGACGAGGTTTGCGATGTCCCGCACGATCCGTTTTCACAAGTTTGGTCCGGCCGAGGTGCTCAAGTGCGAAGAGCATGCGGCCGCTCTGCCTGCGCCAGGCGAAGTGCAGGTGCGTGTCGAAGCGATCGGCATCAGTTGGTACGACGTCCTTTGGCGCCAGAACCTGGCGTCTTCCCATGCCCGCCTGCCTTCCGGCCTTGGCCATGAGATGGCCGGCGTGGTGACTGCGGTCGGCGAAGGTGTCGACGACCTGGCCATTGGCGACAAGGTTGCCAGCTTCCCGGCCGAAAGCCCGAACGATTATCCGGTCTATGGCGAG
Organism: Pseudomonas sp. GW821-FHT02B10; assembly: GCF_059421865.1. NCBI lineage: Bacteria > Pseudomonadati > Pseudomonadota > Gammaproteobacteria > Pseudomonadales > Pseudomonadaceae > Pseudomonas > Pseudomonas sp. GW821-FHT02B10. The sequence goes on from NZ_JBWKVU010000021.1 coordinate 77,788, forward strand.
CTGATTGTCCTGCCACGCTCGGCGTTGACCCGCTATCCCGATGTGCTCAGCCCGGTGGAAGCCGCGGTGCATTACACGCCGCTGCTGGTGGCCTACTTTGCCTATGTCGATCTGGCGCGGGTCAAGCCCGGGCAGTTCGCCCTGGTCACCGATGCCAGCCACTGCGCCGGTCCGTCCTTTGTCCAGTTGGGCAAGGCGCTCGGAGTGCGGGTGATTGCCGCGACCAAGACCGCTGAAGAGCGTGAGTACCTGCTGTCCCTGGGGGCCGAGAAAGTCATCGTCACCGAAGAGCAGGACCTGCTCATGCAGATCAACAAATACACCGACAACCGTGGTGTCGACGTGGTGTTCGATGGCCTGGGCGGTCCGCAGATGTCGATGCTCGGCGACGTCCTGGCGCCGCGCGGCAGCCTGGTGCTGTACGGCCTGCAAGGCGGCAACCAGACGCCGTTCCCGGCCTGCGCGGCATTCCAGAAGAACATCCAGTTCTTCGTGCACTGCATCGGCAACTTCACCGGCAAGCCCGAGCTGGGCATCATCCAGGACCAGGTGGCCTTGCAGCGCGCCTTGCGCGACATCAACCAGCTGACGGCGGATCGTGTGTTGCTGCCGCTGAAGACCCGGATCTTCCCGTTCAACGAGTTCGTCGAAGCCCACCGCTACATGGACGAGTGTCCTTGCCGCGAACGGGTCGCACTGCAGGTCGAACCGGCCTGATCCTGACGCCAGGGTTCGCCATCGCGCACTCTGGCGTTTCTGTCCTCGTGGTCACTCCCTTCCTTATTCCCGTCTCGATCCTGAGTGGCCTCTGTGCAGTTGCCGAGTATGGCCTGTCGAGCTGGCTGCTGCCCCTGCCGATTGTGCAAGCCTCCACGGATAGATCCCTTCGCGTTGCGGTCAAACTGCCAGTAAACTGCGCAGCACTCACCGAACCATCCATTTCCCGAGGTTTTGCATGACACTCAGTCCTTTTGCGGGCAAACCGGCACCGACAGAATTGCTGGTCGATCTTCCGCGACTGGTAACGGCCTACTACACCGGCCAGCCCGATGCCGCCATCTCTACCCAGCGGGTCGCCTTCGGCACCTCGGGGCATCGTGGCAGCTCGTTCGACCTGAGTTTCAATGAATGGCATGTCCTCGCCATCAGCCAGGCGATCTGCCTGTATCGCCAGGCCCAGGGTATCGATGGCCCGCTGTTTGTCGGCATCGACACTCACGCCCTGTCCACCCCGGCCGGTGCCAGCGCCCTGGAAGTGCTGGCCGCCAACGGCGTGACCGTGATGATCGCCGCGGGTGACGAGTACACCCCGACGCCGGCGGTGTCCCATGCGATTCTCTGCTACAACCGTGGTCGCACCAGCGGCCTGGCCGACGGCATCGTGATCACCCCGTCGCACAACCCGCCACAAAGCGGTGGCTACAAGTACAACCCCACCAACGGCGGCCCGGCTGACACCCACATCACCAAGTGGATCGAAGCCAAGGCCAACGAGCTGCTGGCCAACAAGCTGGCCGGTGTGAAGCGCATCAGCTACGAGCAGGCCCTGAAGGCCGACACCACCCATCGTCACGACTACGTCAACAGCTATGTCGCCGACCTGATCAACGTCATCGACCTGGACGCCATCCGCAATGCCAAGCTGCGCCTGGGCGTCGATCCGCTGGGCGGAGCAGGGGTGCGCTACTGGTCGGCGATTGCCGAGCACTATCGCCTGGACCTGGAAGTGGTCAACAAGGAAGTCGATGCGACTTTCCGTTTCATGTCCGTCGACTGGGATGGCCAGATCCGCATGGACCCGTCGTCCAGCTATGCAATGCAAGGCCTGATCGGCCTGAAGAGTCGTTTCGACGTAGCCTTCGGCTGCGACCCGGACCACGACCGTCACGGTATCGTGACCCCGACTGGCGGCCTGCTGGCGCCGAACAATTACCTGGCGGTGGCCATCGACTATCTGTTCCAGAACCGCCCGCACTGGCGCGCCGACGCGGCCGTGGGCAAGACCGTGGTCAGCAGCGGCCTGATCGACCGTGTGGCGGCGCGCCTGGGCCGTCGCCTGTACGAAGTGCCAGTGGGCTTCAAATGGTTCGCCGACGGCCTGTTCGACGGCTCCCTCGGCTTTGGCGGTGAAGAGAGCGCCGGCGCATCGTTCCTGCGCAAGGACGGCGGCGTCTGGAGCACCGACAAGGACGGCCTGATCCCGGCCTTGCTGGCCGCGGAAATGACCGCCCGCACCGGCCGCGACCCGAGCCAGGCCTACCGTGCCTTGTGCGACGAGTTGGGCGAGCCGTTCTCGGTGCGCGTCGATGCCAAGGCCAACCCGCAGCAGAAGGCGCTGCTAGGCAAGCTGTCGCCGGAGCAGGTGACCTCGACCCAGTTGGCCGGCGATAGCATCCAGAAGATCCTCAGCCACGCGCCGGGCAACGACCAGGCGATCGGCGGCCTCAAGGTCATGACCGAGAACGGCTGGTTCGCCGCGCGTCCATCGGGCACCGAAGACATCTACAAGATCTACGCCGAGAGTTTTATCGGCGACGATCACCTGAAGCAATTGGTGCAGGAAGCGCAGACCCTGGTGGACGGCGCGATCAGCGGCTGATCCAGCGGCGTTTCGCGGCAGACGAAAAAGGGGCGACCAGAAGGTCGCCCCTTTTTATTGCGGCTGTGTCTTGTAGGAGCGAGGTTTGCCCGCGATGGCTGCCGTTTGAGCGACAGCTAGCTTCAGTTGGAACGGAATCAGCTTCAGGGCTGCTTTGCAGCCCATCGCGAGCAAGCTTCGCTCCTACAGAGACGGAGCATTGCTTCGCTGTCTCAAGCCAGGTCCACCAGGACGATTTCGCTGTCCTCGAGGGCGGTGACTCGCAGCAGGCGTTCATCCTCCACCGCGACACCGTCTCGAGCTTCGGCGCGCAAGCCATTGACTTCAATCACCCCGGTCGCGGGCACCAGGTAGGCCCGGCGCCCTTTGTCCAGCGGGTATTCGGCGGACTCGCCGGCCTTCAGGTTGGCGGCTACCAGGCGCGCGTCGGCACGAATCCGCAGGCTCTGGTCATCGCCTTGCTTGCCGCTGGCCAGGGTCACGAAACCTTCGCGCTGGCCTTTGGGGAACGGCTTGGCACCCCAGGACGGCGCGGAGCCGGCCTCGTTGGGGATAATCCAGATCTGGAAGATCCTGGTTTCGCCGGCTTCCAGGTTGTATTCGCTGTGGGCAATCCCGGTACCGGCGCTCATCACCTGCACGTCGCCAGCCTCGGTGCGGCCCCGGTTGCCCAGGTTGTCCTGGTGGGTGATAGCACCTTCACGGACGTAGGTGATGATTTCCATGTCCCGGTGCGGGTGCTGCGGAAAACCGCTGCCGGGAGCGATCACGTCGTCGTTCCACACGCGCAGGTTGCCCCAGTTCATGCGTTTGGGGTCGTAGTACTCGGCGAACGAAAAGTGATGGTGGGCATCCAACCAGCCATGATGGGCGCCGCCCAGGGATTTGAAGGGTCTGAGTTCAAGCATGATCGTCTCCTGTCAGGGTTCGTCATGGGGCGCCTTGGTTGAGCCGCAAAACGAGACCAGTGGGTTGATGGCGCTCATCATCCATTAGCAAAGTATCGATAAAAAGCGCAAAAACTGCCGTTATCAGATCTAATAAATAGATATATTTTGTGGTCCTTCTTCTACTTCCAAACATTCAGTTCGGGGCTTAAGTGGATGACCTGTAAGCATTTCACTAGAAGTCATCGACGAATGAAGCGACCATACCGTCCCACACAGCCTCACACCCTGGAGTCAGCGTGCCGCAACACACCCCCGATCTTCCTCCCGAACTCTTGCCCCTGGCCGAAATGCCGCTGCTCAAGCGCTTGGCGGCCAGGTTCTTCGGTCATGGCCTCAGTCGCTTGCGCGCCCAGCATCGTGCGTCCTGGTTGCATGGCCAGGCGGACGGCTTTCGCAGCGGGCATACCGCTGGGGTGGAATACGGTTACCAGGAGGGCAAGGCCGAGGGACTGGAGCAGGGCCGTCAGGTCCTGCTGATTCGCGACAGCCGCTCCACCGAGCATCCGGCGCCCGGGGTAGACGATTATCTGTTCGACGACTGGCGCCTGCCGCTGAGCGCCGAACTGAAGAAGCGCATCAAGGCCGATGTTGGCCGCCTGCTGCCGGCCCATGCCCAGCCCAGCAGCGCGCAATGGAAGATGATCTTCAGCGAAACCCCATCCACCTCGGTGATTGCCGGCGCTGGCGCGGGCAAGTCGACCTCCCTGGTCCTGCGCATCCTGCTGCTCAACCATTACCTGGGCTTCGAGCTCGACTCGATGACCGTGGTGACCTTCACCCGCGAGTCGCGCAAGGACTTCATCAACAAGCTGCTGGAGGTGTTCGCGCTCTGGGGCCGGCCCCTGGGTCTCAAGGAGGCACGGGAACTGGTACGCACCTTCCACTCGCGCATCCTGCCGATGGTCCGCAGCCTGCCGGGTTTCGAGCGCCTGCAGGCGTTCGAGAACCTCAGCGATCGCCCGGTGGCGGGGGATCTGGAGGTCGACAGCAATCCCTTCGACCTGCGGATCAACGACGCCCAGCGCAAGCACCTGAATGCCTGTTACCACGCCCTGCACCGGTGTGACGGGCGTTTTCGCGAGGCGATCAAGCCGTTGCTGCGCCATGCCCTGCAACTCAAGGAGCTGGAGCGCGATCATCCGGACGTGCAAAAACGCATGGCCGTGACCGAACTGGCGGCCAAGCGCGACGAAGAGCTGTGCGACACCCTGGAAGACCTGTGGTTTCGTGCCGGAGCCTGGCCGATCAAGGGCATCGAGCCGAACCGGCAGACGGTCGAGATCAACGGCTCGCAGTTCCATTGCCATGGTTACGTCGCCGAGCTGGATGCCTGGGTGGTGCTGGGGTTCGACCCTCGGGAAAACCCGCAGTTGAGTCGCCCCGGATCGAAGCTTTCGGTGCGCGCGGAGTGGGCGGTAAAGCGCACCCTGTTTCAAGCTTTCTGCCGTAAGCCAATGATTTGGCTGGATAGTTACGATTCGGCAAAGCGCGTCCTGTCGTCCCTGGCCGGGGATGCCAGTGCCGGGCCGGGCTTCGACTACAAGGTCAAGGGCGAGCTGGCTTCGGCGCCGTTGCTGGACTGTTTTGTCGCCGCGGCCGGGTTTATCGAGAACCTCGGGCTGGACGTCTCGGTGGCCGTGGGCCAGATGGTGTTTGCCCGGGACGACCCGGATCGCTACTTCTTCGAGGCCCTGAGCCTGTTCTGGCGGGCGCTGGATGATCATCTGCTCGACCAGTCGCCGCCGATCATGAGCTACAACCGCATGTTCGCGCTGTTCGGCGAGAACACCCCGGAGAACTTCAAGCTGCTCAGCGATGAGCGCTTGCGGCCGATGTCGCACCTGATGATCGACGAATTCCAGGATGTCTCGCCGCAGATCGTCTCGTGGATTCGCGCCAGCCTGCGTGAAATCCGCAGTCGCGGGCCGGCAATGCATGTCGGCCGCGGGGCACAGCGCTCGTCGTTGCTCTGCGTAGGGGACGACTGGCAGTCGATCTACGGCTGGCGTGGCAGTTCGCCGAAATTCTTCATGGAGTTCAACAAGGAATTCCCGTCGCCGGCCACCACCCGAGTGATGCTCAGCGAGAATTATCGCAGCCACCAGCACATCATCGACGCCGCGGAACATATCGTCCGCGCCGCGCCGGCGATTGCCGGGAAGAAGGCCAAGGCCAGCGGCGACCCCAAGGAAGTGTTGCCGGTGAATGTGCTGGACCGCGACGACCAGGGGCTTGCAGCACGGCTGGCGGAGCACTATTGCAATGGCGATTCAATCTTGATGTTGTTTCGAAAAAGCAGCGATAAATCATTGATTGAAGAGCATATTTTTCCAATAGTTAATGTTGATTCTAGATTGCCGGCCGAGGACCGACGCCTCAAGCAACTGACCTATCACAGCTCCAAGGGCTTGCAGGCGGATGCGGTGTTCCTGCTGGGCGATTGCCAGCACCTGACCAGTTCGCCCTACAAGAACCAGGTCTATCGCATGGCCGGGCTGGGCAAGGATGGCGACAGCGAGCCCTACGACAATGCGCAGAAGGACGAGACCTTGCGCCTGGCCTATGTCGGCATCACCCGGGCGGTGAAACATTGCTACTGGTATGTGGACCGCCCGGACACCCAGGCGGCCAATGCACCCAAGGCGTCGGACCGGGTTCCCCAGGGCAAGCCGTTCTTCGCCGACCTGCGGGCCTGAAAAAGCCCGCGCGATGGCGGGCTTGAAAACAGTCTGGAGTGGCCTGGGGCCAGGAGCAGAGCGACTCTACGCTTTCAGAGCGACCCTAGGCTTTCAGCGCGAGTGGCGGCATGAAAGCCTCCAGCTCGTCTTCCACCGCCTCGATTATTCGCTCGACATCGGTGGCGTTCATCACGGTGGCGCAGGGGATGCCGGCAATGGCGATCATGGTCTCGCCGCTGGCACGATCGAAGAGCCGGGCGATCATGCTGCCGGGTGCATCCATGCTGGCCTCGAAGCCCATGGGGTGAAAATGCCAGCGCATCAGCTGGCAGGCGTTGGGAAAGGTGACTTTGCTGGCGGAGACTCTATTCATGGATTGCCCACCTTGATCAATGAGCGCTTCCTTGTGCTCGCGGTAGGTACGGAAGGGCCGTCACTGGACCAACCTGTGGAGCTTTTAAAAATAGCACCGGGATATGACATTCAACGGTTTTTTTCAGGCCGTTTGGCGATTGTCTGGCACTTTTTTGATGCAGGTCATTTCCGCCCGCGGTTTAGGCAAACGCCAGTATCCAGGGGCCATGCATTGGCCATTGAAGCGTTGGACGAACTTCGGCAAGCTGCGCCTTTCTGTCCCCTGAACCGTTATATCTGCCCCTATGTCTTCCCTTGATGATGGCCCGGCGCAAACCCAGGCCACCGGCGAGACGGTGCTGCGCTATCACCTGTGCTGGAAGCACCGCGACCTCGATGGCGTCATGGCGCTGTATCACCCGCAAATCCAGTACAACGACTTTTTCCAGAACCGCACCCTGGGCCTGGACGAGCTGCGCGAATACGTGCGCAACAGCATGCCGCGCGCGCCCGACGAGGCCCTGGAGCACAGCGACCGCATCCGCCTGGACGGCAACACCGCGTTCATTCAATACCAGGTGACCCTGCGCGGCGGGCAGGGCCTGGTGTCGTTTCGCGCCAGCGAGGCGATCACCGTGCGCGACGGCCTGATCTGGCGCGTCAACGAATACGCCTCGCTGGTGCGCGAGGCCGCGCCGGGCAAGGCCCAAGGCAGTGCGCGGCCGGCGGTCAGCCGCCTGGGGCTGTCGCCGCGCCAGCTGAGTTTCATGGCCGAGGACCTGCAGCAGTACTTCGAGCGCCAGCAGCCGTACCTCGACCCCGAGCTGGACCTGCAGCGGGTGGCGAAGGAGTGCGGCTACAGCCGCAACCAGATCTCCTACCTGCTCAACCAAGTGCTGGGGCAGAGCTTCTACCGCTATGTGAACCAGGCGCGCCTGCAGCATCTGCTGGCGGCCCTGGACCAGGCGACGCCGCCGGTGCGCATCGACGAGCTGGCGTTCGCAGCTGGCTTCAACTCGCTGTCGGCGTTCTACAGCTGTTTCCGCCAGCACACCGGCCTGTCGCCCAAGGCCTACGCCAAGCAAATTTCTTTGCGTGCACGCGCGCAAGACAACCCCTGAGCCCAGGCACTAGGATCGACGCCATCGAAGTTCGGATGGCGGAGTGCGTGTATGCCTGCGTGGCGCAATATCAGTTTGTGGATGGATCAGCTCGACGAGCCGCTGCTGGCCCGGCCGTCGCTGGAGCAGGACCTGGATGTCGACGTGGCGATCATCGGCGCCGGTTATACCGGGCTGTGGACCGCCTATTACCTCAAGCGCCTGGCGCCGACCCTGAACATCGCCATCGTCGAGGCGCAGACCGCCGGCTTCGGCGCCTCCGGGCGCAACGGCGGTTGGCTGATGGGCAACCTTTTGGGGGAGGACCGGTTGCTGGCCGGGCTGAGCCCCGAACAGCGCCGCGCCTCCTTCGACCTGCTACACGGCATTCCCGATGAAGTGGCCATCGTCCTTGAACGCGAAGGCATCGACTGCGACTACCGCAAGGGCGGGGTGCTGTACTGCGCGGCGCGTTACCCCGAGCAGGAAATCACTCAGCGCCGCTACCTGGACAAGCTCTACCGCCAGGGCCTCGACGAGCGCGACTACCGCTGGCTGAGCCCCGAGCAACTGGCCCGGCAGATCCGCGTGGCCAAGGCCTACGGCGGCATCTACGCGCCCCATTGCGCGACCATCCAGCCGGCCAAGCTGGTGCGCGGCCTGGCCCGGGCCGTGGAGCGCCTGGGCGTGCCGATCTACGAAAACAGCCCGGTCAGCCACTGGCAGGCCGGCAGCCTGCAAACCGCCAAGGCCAGCGTGCGTTGCCGCTGGATAGTGCCGGCGGTGGAGGGCTATTCGGTGACCTTGCCGCCCCTGGGCCGTTACCAGTTGCCGGTGCAAAGCCTGCTGGTGGCCACCGAGCCCTTGTCGGCCGCGACCTGGGATGAGATCGGCCTGAACCAGGGCCAGGCGTTCAGCGAAAGCAGTCGCCAGGTGACCTACGGCCAGCGCACCGCGGATAACCGCCTGGTGTTCGGCGCCCGCGGCGGTTACCAGTTCGCCGGCAAGCTGCGTCACGACTTCGACCTGACCCGCAGTGAAGTCGAGCTGCGGCGCTACCTGCTCAGCGAGCTTTTCCCGCAGCTGAAAAATGTGCGGATCACCCACTCATGGGGCGGCAACCTGGGCATGTCCCGGCACTTCCGGCCGCACATGCTCTGCGACCGCCAGCGCGGCATCGCCTTGTCCGGCGGCTACGGCGGCGAAGGCGTGGGCGCCAGCAACCTCGGCGGGCGGACCCTGGCCGCATTGATTCTCCAGAGCAACAACGAATTGACGCGCCAGCCGTGGGTGATCTCCGAGGGCGGCCTCGACGCCTTGCGCGCCTGGGAGCCGGAGCCGTGCCGCTGGCTGGGCTACAACGCGATCATTCGCAGTTTCGTCCATGAAGACCAGACCCTGGCCAGCCCGGCCACGCCGCCCTGGCGCCGACGGCTGGCCAGCCGGGTGGCGGGCTTCATGGAAGGCCTGATGCACTGACCAGGTTTTTGACAGCGGTTTTTTCCATCGACAGGTAGCGCCATGAGCATCACTCAATTCAAGAACACCGCCCACGCCACCCTGGAGCAATCGACTCCGGTGGCCGTGCCCCTGGGCAGCCCGGTCGCTGGCGGGCACTTCTTGTCTGGCAATAGAGGAGATTGAATCCCCTAAGCGGGAAATACAGAGGGTGACCTGTTTGCCCTGTCGAATCTGTGGATGGCCCGCCGACATTTGCTGACCAGCGCAGGAGAGGTGCGCCTTTGATGCGGAAAGTGGCCGCAGCGGGGGCTCGCGCCGGCTGAAAACAGCGAAATGAGCGAGTGATCCGATCATTTTTGATCGGCTCGCCTCTTTCAAAATCGGCGGTGGATGAAGTCAGCCCAAAATACATGGCTACTTCAGACCATCCTTAGCGGCGGGCTGATTAGGCGCAAAAAAACGTACGCAAAACTTTTCGTTATACCGAATGCCTTTGCGTTTCAGTTTGTTAATTCGGAAACGGAATTTGCGTCGTTTTTCCGGCAGGCTAGAGTCTAAATCTCACAGCACATTGATGTGCCTCTTGCACGGATGCACGGAGACTGGCGGCCTTCCCCTCGTCACAGGCAGGCCGCCTTGAAACAGGGAGTGTTATGAACAAGCCGATCAAGAATATCGTCATCGTGGGCGGCGGCACTGCGGGCTGGATGGCCGCCTCGTACCTCGTCCGGGCGCTCCAACAGCAGGCGAACATTACGCTCATCGAGTCTGAAGCGATCCCCCGGATCGGCGTGGGCGAGGCGACCATCCCGAGTTTGCAGAAGGTGTTCTTCGACTTCCTCGGGATACCGGAGCGGGAGTGGATGCCCCAAGTGAACGGCGCGTTCAAGGCCGCGATCAAGTTCGTGAACTGGAGGAAGTCTCCCGACTCCTCGCGCGACGATCATTTCTACCATTTGTTCGGCAACGTGCCGAACTTCGACGGCGTGCCGCTTACCCACTACTGGCTGCGCAAGCGCGAACAGGGTTTCCAGCAGCCGATGGAGTACGCGTGCTACCCGCAGGCCGCGGCGCTCGACGGCAAGCTGGCGCCGTGCCTGCCCGATGGCACCCGCCAGATGTCCCACGCGTGGCACTTCGACGCGCACCTGGTGGCTGACTTCTTGAAGCGCTGGGCCGTCGAACGCGGGGTGAAGCGCGTGGTCGACGAGGTCGTGGATGTTCACCTGAACGAGCGCGGCTACATCTCCAGCCTGTTCACCAAGGAGGGACGGACGCTGGAGGCGGACCTGTTCATCGACTGCTCCGGCATGCGGGGGCTCCTGATCAATCAGGCCCTGAAGGAGCCCTTCATCGACATGTCCGACTACCTGTTGTGCGACAGCGCGGTCGCCAGCGCCGTGCCCAACGACGACGCGCGCGAGGGGGTCGAGCCGTACACCTCCGCGATCGCCATGAACTCGGGGTGGACCTGGAAGATTCCGATGCTGGGCCGGTTCGGCAGCGGCTACGTCTTCTCGAGCAAGTTCACCTCGCGCGACCAGGCCACCGCCGACTTCCTCAACCTCTGGGGCCTCTCGGACAATCAGCCGCTCAACCAGATCAAGTTCCGGGTCGGGCGCAACAAGCGGGCGTGGGTCAACAACTGCGTCTCGATCGGGCTGTCGTCGTGCTTTCTGGAGCCCCTGGAATCGACGGGAATCTACTTCATCTACGCGGCGCTTTACCAGCTCGTGAAGCACTTCCCCGACACCTCGTTCGACCCGCGGTTGCGCGACGCATTCAACGCCGAGATCGTCTATATGTTCGACGACTGCCGAGACTTCGTCCAAGCGCACTATTTCACCGCGTCGCGCGAAGACACGCCGTTCTGGCTCGCGAACCGGCACGAGCTGCGGCTCTCGGACGCCATCCAAGAGAAGGTTCAGCGCTACAAGGCGGGGCTGCCGCTGACCACCACGTCGTTCGACGATTCCACGTACTACGAGACCTTCGACTACGAATTCAAGAACTTCTGGTTGAACGGCAACTACTACTGCATCTTTGCCGGCTTGGGCATGCTGCCCGACCGGTCGCTGCCGCTCTTGCAGCACCGGCCGGAGTCGATCGAGAAGGCCGAGGCGATGTTCGCCAGCATCCGGCGCGAGGCCGAGCGTCTGCGCACGAGCCTGCCGACGAACTACGACTACCTGCGGTCGCTGCGTGACGGCGACGCTGGGCGGTCTCGCGGCCAGCGCGGGCCGACGCTCGCGGCGCAGGAAATCCTGTAGTGGAACGCACCTTGGACCGGGTAGGCGCATTCACAGTCACGCACGCTGCCGTGGCGGCCTGTGATCCGTTGCAGGCGCGCGCGCTCGTTCTGCAGCTGCCGGGCCTGAACCGTAACAAGGACGTGCCGGGCATCGTCGGCTTGTTGCGCGAGTTCCTCCCGGCGCGCGGCGTGCCCTCCGGCTGGGGCTTCGTCGAAGCCGCCGCCGCGATGCGGGACATCGGGTTCTTCCTGGGGTCGCTCAAGCGGCACGGACACGAGCCCGCGGAGGTGGTGCCCGGCCTTGAGCCGGTGCTGCTCGACCTGGCGCGCGCGACCGACCTGCCGCCGCGCGAGACACTCCTGCATGTGACGGTCTGGAACCCCGCGGCGGCCGACGCGCAGCGCAGCTACACCGGGCTGCCCGACGAAGCGCACCTGCTCGAGAGCGTGCGCATCTCGATGGCGGCCCTCGAGGCGGCCATCGCGGTGACCGTCGAGCTGTCCGATGTCTCCCTGCGGTCGCCCGCATTCGCGCAAGGGTGCGACGAGCTGGAAGCCTATCTGCAGAAAATGGTCGAATCGATCGTCTACGCGTATCGCTTCATCTCGCCGCAGGTCTTCTACGATGAGCTGCGCCCCTTCTACGAACCTATTCGAGTCGGGGGCCAGAGCTACCTCGGCCCCGGTGCCGTAGAAATGCCCCTCTTCGTGCTGGAGCACGTCCTGTGGGGCTCGCAATCGAACGACCAAGCTTATCGAGAATTCAAAGAGACGTACCTGCCCTACGTGCTTCCCGCGTACAGGGCGGTCTACGCTCGGTTCTCCGGAGAGCCGGCGCTCATCGACCGCGCGCTCGACGAGGCGCGAGCGGTCGGTGCGCGGGACGAGCACGTCCGGGCTGGGCTGACAGCCCTCGAGCGGGTCTTCAAGGTCCTGCTGCGCTTCCGGGCGCCTCACCTCAAATTGGCGGAGCGGGCGTACGAAGTCGGGCAAAGCGGCCCCACAATCGGCAGCGGGGGGTACGCGCCCAGCATGCTCGGTGAACTACTCACGCTCACGTATGCCGCGCGGTCCCGCATCCGCGCCGCGATCGACGAATCCTGATGCGCGCGACCAAGTGTTATCTCACAAGGAGAGTTTGCCCCCATGACTCAGAAGAGCCCCGCGAACGGACACGATAGCAACCACTTCGACGTAATCATCCTCGGCTCGGGCATGTCCGGTACCCAGATGGGGGCCATCTTGGCCAAACAACAGTTTCGCGTGCTGATCATCGAGGAGTCGTCGCACCCGCGGTTCACGATTGGCGAATCGTCGATCCCCGAGACGTCTCTCATGAACCGCATCATCGCCGATCGCTACGGCATTCCGGAGCTCGACCACATTACGTCGTTCTACTCGACGCAACGCTACGTCGCGTCGAGCACGGGCATCAAGCGCAACTTCGGCTTCGTGTTCCACAAGCCCGGCCAGGAGCACAACCCGAAGGAGTTCACGCAGTGCGTGATTCCCGAGCTGCCGTGGGGGCCGGAGAGCCATTATTACCGGCAGGACGTCGACGCCTATCTGTTGCAAGCGGCCATCAAATACGGCTGCACGGTCCGCCAGAAGACGAGCGTGACCGAATATCACGCGGACAAGGACGGCGTAGCGGTGACCACCGTCCAGGGCGATCGGTTCACCGGCCGGTACATGATCGACTGCGGAGGACCCCGCGCGCCGCTCGCGACCAAGTTCGGGCTCCGCGAAGAGCCGTGTCGCTTCAAGACGCACTCGCGCAGCCTCTACACGCACATGCTCGGGGTCAAGCCGTTCGACGACATTTTCAAGGTCAAGGGGCAGCGCTGGCGCTGGCACGAAGGGACCTTGCACCACATGTTCACGGGCGGCTGGCTCTGGGTGATTCCGTTCAACAACCACCCGCGGTCGACCAACAACCTGGTGAGCGTCGGCCTGCAGCTCGACCCGCGTGTCTACCCGAAAACGGACATTTCCGCGCAGCAGGAATTCGACGAGTTCCTCGCGCGGTTCCCGAGCATCGCGGCGCAGTTCCGGGACGCCGTGCCAGTGCGCGACTGGGTCAAGACCGACCGCCTGCAGTTCTCGTCGAACGCCTGCGTCGGCGACCGTTACTGCCTGATGCTGCACGCGAATGGGTTTATCGACCCGCTCTTCTCCCGGGGGCTCGAGAACACCGCGGTGACCATCCACGCGCTCGCGGCGCGCCTCATCAAAGCGCTGCGCGACGACGACTTCTCCCCCGAGCGCTTCGAGTACATCGAGCGCCTGCAGCAAAAGCTTCTGGACCACAACGACGACTTCGTCAGCTGCTGCTACACGGCGTTCTCGGACTTCCGCCTATGGGACGCGTTCCACAGGCTGTGGGCGGTCGGCACAATCCTCGGGCAGTTCCGGCTCGTGCAAGCCCACGCGAGGTTCCGCGCGTCGCGCGACGAGGGCGACCTCGATCACCTCGACAACGATCCCCCGTATCTCGGGTACCTGTGCGCGGACATGGAGGAGTACTACCAGTTGTTCAACGACGCCAAGGCCGAGGTCGAGGCCGTGAGCGCCGGGCGCAAGCCGGCGGAGGAGGCCGCGGCGCGGATTCACGCCCTCATCGACGAACGAGACTTCGCCAAGCCGATGTTCGGCTTCGGGTACTGCATCACCGGGGACAAGCCGCAGCTCAACAACTCGAAGTACAGCCTGGTGCCGGCGATGAAGCTGATGCACTGGACGCAAACCAGCGCGCCGGCAGAGGTGAAAAAGTACTTCGACTACAACCCGATGTTCGCGCTGCTCAAGGCGTACATCACGACCCGCATCGGCCTGGCGCTGAAAAGTAGTCGGCCGACGACGACAGAAAAACGATGAACGACATTCAATTGGATCAAGCGAGCATCAAGAAGCGTGCCCCGGGGGCGTACGACGCGACTACGCGCCTGGCCGCGAGCTGGTACGTCGCGATGCGCTCGGACGACCTCAAGGACAAGCCGACGGAGTTGACGCTCTTCGGCCGTCCCTGCGTGGCGTGGCGCGGAGCGACGGGGCGGGCCGTGGTGATGGACCGCCACTGCTCGCACCTGGGCGCGAACCTGGCTGACGGGCGGGTCAAGGACGGGTGCCTCCAGTGCCCGTTTCACCACTGGCGGTACGACGAGCAGGGCCAGTGCGTTCACATCCCCGGCCACAGCCAGGCGGTGCCCCGGCTGGAGCCCGTGCCGCGCGGGGCGCGCCAGCCGACGTTGGTCACCGTCGAGCGATACGGCTACGTGTGGGTCTGGTACGGCTCCCCGCAGCCGCTGCACCCGCTGCCCGAAATCGCCGCGGCCGACGTCGACAACGGCGACTTTATGCACCTGCACTTCGCGTTCGAGACGACGACGGCGGTCTTGCGGATCGTCGAGAACTTCTACGACGCGCAGCACGCGACCCCCGTGCACGCGCTCCCGGTCTCGGCCTTCGAGCTCAAGCTCTTCGACGATTGGCGCCGGTGGCCGGAGGTTGAGTCGCTGGCCCTGGCGGGCGCGTGGTTCGGTGCCGGGATCGATTTCACCGTGGACCGGTACTTCGGCCCCCTCGGCATGCTGTCGCGCGCGCTCGGCCTGAACATGTCGCAGATGAACCTGCACTTCGATGGCTACCCCGGCGGGTGCGTCATGACCGTCGCCCTGGACGGAAACATCAAATACAAGCTGCTCCAGTGTGTGACGCCGGTGAGCGACGGCAAGAACGTCATGCACATGCTCATCTCGATCAAGAAGGTGGGCGGCATCCTGCGCCGGGCGACTGACTTCGTGCTGTTCGGGCTGCAGACCAGGCAGGCGGCGGGGTACGACGTCAAAATCTGGAATGGGATGAAGCCGGACGGCGGCGGCGCGTACAGCAAGTACGACAAGCTGGTGCTCAAGTACCGTGCGTTCTACCGGGGCTGGGTCGACCGCGTCGCGAGTGAGCGGTGATGCGTGAAGCCGAGCCGGTTTCGGCCGTATCGCTGCGCCAGGTGCTCGCGAAGCTGGCGAGCGGCGTCACGGTCATCACGGCGTACGGCGCGGCGGGCCCGCTTGGGTTCGCGGCCACCCGCTGCGTGTCGGTGTCGCTCTTGCCGAGGCATTCATGACTATCTGGCTGTTGCAACTCATGCTGGTGATCGCGCTCTGCAACGTCTGCGGCCGCATTGCCGAACGGCTCGGCCAGTGCGCGGTCGTCGGCGAGATCGCGGCCGGTCTGCTGTTGGGGCCTTCGCTGTTGGGCATGATCGCACCGAGTTTCTACGAACTGTTGTTCGGCCCAAGTGCGCTGTCAGCGATGGCGCAAGTCAGCGAAGTCGGCCTGATACTGCTGATGTTTCAGGTCGGTCTGCATATGGAATTGGGCGAGACGCTGCGCGGCAAGCGCTGGCGCATGCCCGTCGCGATCGCAGCGGGCGGGCTCGTCGCACCGGCCGCGATCGGCATGATCGTCGCCATCGTCTCGAAAGACACGCTCGCCAGCGACGCACCGGCGCTGCCCTATGTACTCTTCTGCGGTGTCGCACTTGCGGTATCGGCGGTGCCGGTGATGGCGCGCATCATCGACGACCTGGAGCTCAGCGCCATGATGGGCGCACGGCACGCAATGTCTGCCGCGATGCTGACGGATGCGCTCGGATGGATGCTGCTTGCAACGATTGCCTCGCTATCGAGCGGGCCTGGCTGGGCATTTGCGCGCATGCTCCTCAGCCTGCTCGCGTATCTGGGGCTGTGCGCGCTCCTGGTGCGCTTCGTGGTTCGACCGACGCTTGCGCGGCTCGCATCGACTGCGCATGCGGCGCGCGACCGCTTGGCCGTGTTGTTCTGCTTCGTAATAGCGTCGGCACTCGCGACGTCGCTGATCGGATTCCATAGCGCATTTGGCGCGCTTGCGGCGGCGCTGTTCGTGCGGCGCGTGCCCGGCGTCGCGAAGGAGTGGCGCGACAACGTCGAAGGTTTCGTCAAGCTTGTGCTGATGCCCGTGTTCTTCGCGTATGCGGGGCTGCATGCGTCGGTCGGCACGATCGACGACGCGGCATCATGGATGTGGTTCGGTGTATTCCTCGCGGGCGGATTCATCGGCAAGTTTGGTGGCAGCTATCTGGGCGCGCGTGCCACCGGGCTTGCGCCACACGATGCGATGCTGGTGAGCTCGTTGATGAATACGCGCGGCTTGATGGAGCTGATCGTCCTGTCAATCGGTCTGCAGATGCAGATCCTTCCGCCAAGGGTCTACACGATCCTCGTGGTGTTCGCGCTGGTGACCACGGCGCTGACCGCACCGTTGATTCGATTCACGCTGCGCGTGCAATCGCGCGCAATGAGCCAACAGGCTGCCTGAGCCAGCTTGAGGGGAGAGATCACCATGAATGCCGCCACCGAAACCAAGGCTCACGATTTGCTCGATGCCGAGGGCCGCGGTGTCCGCGAACTTCGTAACTTGCTGGGACAGTTCGCTACCGGTGTGACCGTGATCACCACGCGCACCGCTGACGGCCGCAACGTCGGTGTGACCGCCAACTCGTTCTCCTCGCTGTCGCTGTCGCCGGCGCTGGTGCTCTGGAGCCTGGCACGCACGGCACCGAGCCTGAAGGTTTTTTGCTCAGCGAGCCACTTCGCCATCAACGTGCTGGGCGCGCACCAGCACCACTTGTCGGAGCAGTTCGCACGGGCAGCAGCTGACAAGTTCGCCGGTGTAGCTCATTCCTATGGCAAGGCGGGAGCCCCGGTGCTGGACGATGTGGTGGCAGTGCTGGTGTGCCGCAACGTCACCCAGTACGAGGGCGGTGACCACCTGATCTTCATTGGCGAGATCGAACAATACCGATACAGCGGCGCAGAACCGCTGGTCTTCCATGCAGGCCAGTACCGGGGTTTGGGGGAGCAATGGAACAGAAAGTGCTCTTAAGCTCGAATAGCCCGGTTTGTGTGATCTTTTGGCGGGAGGGGCACTGATCTTCGTCTGGGTTGTGTAGTGGCCGCAGTTCACCTCGGGCGACTTCTTCCGGTACCGCAAAGAAGTACTGCCCCAACATATTGATGTGCTCGAAGATCAGCGACGACAACCTAGCCAGATCCTCGTCCTGTACCGGGTAGCCGTGCTGTTTTAACTGTAGTGGTCTAATGAAATCTATGGTCACCCCCATTTTTGCAATGCTGATTAACGGGTGAAGTGGTTGGCTTGCTTA
>NZ_JBWKVU010000022.1:0-55607 GCF_059421865.1 Pseudomonas sp. GW821-FHT02B10
ACACCGATCGCGCTCCCTGTAGCCCCTGCCGAGCCCGCGAAGCTGCGACAAGGTCCGCAGGACCTTCGACGGCCTCAAGAGCACGTCCCGTTCCGGGCCGATCGCAGCCTGCGGCAGCGGCTACACGCGTGAGGCTCTCAGCGGCCGCCGCCCAGGTCGATAAAGGTCCCGGTGGAATATGAGGCCTTGTCCGACAGCAGCCAGATGATCGCCTCCGCCACTTCGTCCGGGCGGCCGCCGCGGCCCATGGGGATGGCGGATTCCAGCTTGCTGACGCGGTCGGCGTCGCCGCTCAGGGCATGGAAGTCGGTGTAGATATAGCCCGGGCGCACGCCGTTGACGCGAATACCTTCGCCGGCGACTTCCTTGGACAGGCCGATGGTGAAGGTGTCCAGCGCCCCCTTGGAGGCGGCGTAGTCGATGTACTCGCCGGGCGCGCCCAGGCGGGCGGCGACCGAGGACACATTGACGATGCTGCCGCCCTGCCCGCCATGCCTTGGCGACATGCGCAGCACCGCGTGCTTGGCGCAGAGGATCGGCCCGAGCACGTTGGTCTTGATGATCTTGAGAATGCGGAATTCGGACATTTCGTCGAGCCGCGACTTCTGCCCGACGGTCCCGGCGTTGTTCACCAGCGCGGTGACCCGCCCCAGTTCGGCGTCGACCCGCTGGTAGAGGGCGATCACTTCGTCCTCGATGCTGACATCGGCCCGCACGGCAATCGCCTGGGCGCCCAGGCCGCGCACCTGCTCCAGCACCTGGAAGGCCGCCTGTTCGTCGGCCTGGTAGTTGATGCAGATGCGATAGCCCTGTTGCGCGGCCAGCAGCGCGGTGGCCGCGCCAATACCGCGACCGCCACCGGTGATGAGGATGACTTTGTCCATGCTGCCAACTCCCTCGCTGATCTTTGAACGCCAGCAATTAAACACCCTGCGGCGAGCGTTGCAAACCTTCTCGGGGCCGTCATCCGCCCCCTGGCTGATCGCCGGTCGGCGTGTCTTTCCAGGCAGATCGCGGGCTTGGGGTTTGCGCTCGCTGCGTCGGAATGCCGCCCAGACCGGACGCAGCCTCGCAGGCTCGGCAGCGGCTACAGGAGTCGGCTAAAACGCGATCGATGTAGCCGCTGCCGAAGGCTGCGAACCTGCGAAGCAGGCAGGCGTTCGACGCGCTCAGAGCGCCAGCTGTTCGGCCTGATGGATGTTCTGCATGAAGCGTGCGGCCGGCAACGGATGGCCGAGGAAATAGCCTTGCAGCGAATCGCAGCCCAGCTGGGTCAGGAAGGTCTGCTGCACGTCGGTTTCCACGCCCTCGGCGACAATCCGCAAGCCCAGGGCCCGGCCCAGGGCGACGATGGCCGAGACGATCGCCGCGTCGTCGCTGTCGTGCTCCAGGTCGCGGACGAAACCGCGGTCGATCTTCAACTCGTTGGCCGGCAAGCGCTTGAGGTACATCAGGCTCGAATAACCGGTACCGAAGTCGTCGATGGACAGGTCCACGCCCATCTCCGCCAGTTGCTTGAGCACAGTCATGCTGGCATCGGCATCGCTCATGGCCGTGGTCTCGGTGATCTCCAGGGTCAGGCTGTTGGCCGGCAAGCAGTGCAGGCTCAGCGCCTTGGCCACGCTGTCGACCAGCCCGGCATGGCAGAACTGCAACGCGGAGATATTCACCGCGATCCGCCAGCCTTCATAACCTTCGCTGTACCACTCGCGCATCTGCCGGCAGGCCTCGTTGAGCACCCACTCGCCGATGGGGATGATCAGCCCGGTCTTTTCCGCAAGGTCGATGAACTTGTCCGGCAGCAGCAGCCCCAGTTGCGGGTGCTCCCAGCGCAACAAGGCTTCGGCGCCCACCGGCAAGCCGTTGGTGGCATCGAACTTGGGCTGGTAATAGAGCCGGAACTCGCCGTGCTCGACGGCATGGCGCAGGTCCTGCAACAGTTGCAGTTGCCGGCGCGCGTCGCTGTTCATCGAGGCGTCGAAGAAGCTGTAGCCGTTCTTGCCGGTGCCCTTGGCGTGATACATCGCCGCATCGGCGTTCATCAGCAGTTCCTGGGGCGTCAGGCCGTTGCCCGGGTACACCGCGATGCCGACGCTGGCGGAGATCTGCAACTCGTGCTCGGCGACCCGGAACGCCCGGCCGATCAGACCCACCTGGCGCGCGGCCAGGCGCAAGGCATCCTCCGCCTCGTTCAGTTGCACCAGCAGCACGAACTCGTCACCGCCGATCCGCGCCAGGGTGTCCTGGCTGCGCAGGTCTTCGCGCAAGCGCACCGCCACCTCGCGCAGCAACTGGTCGCCCATGTGATGGCCGAAGGCATCGTTGACCGGCTTGAAGCCGTCCAGGTCGATGAACATCAGCGCGAAACAACCGCCCTGCTCCGTCACCCGCTGCATCGCCTGGTCGATACGGTCGGCCAGCAGCGTGCGGTTCGGCAGGCCGGTCAGGGTGTCGTGCAGCGCCAGTTGGGTCAGCTCGCGGTTGGCCACGGTCAGCGACTCGGCGAGCACCGCGGTGCGCGCTTCCAAGCGCGCGTCGAGTACCGAGGTCAGCAAGGCAATGACCAGCACCGCCAGGGTGGTGATCAGCACCAGGTTGTCCAGGCCCTTGCCGCTCAGGCCGTCCACCGCCGCGCCACAGAAACTGCCGTCGGCGAAGCGCGCCGCGGCCATGCCGGTGTAGTGCATGCCGACAATGGCGATGCCCATCACCACCGCGGCCCCACAACGGGCCAGGCGTACATAAGGGGTATTACGGCGCAGGTGAAAGGCGATCCACAGCGCCGCGGCCGAGGCGCCGACGGCAATCAGCAGCGAGGCGCCGAACAGGCTCGGGTCGTAGTCGATGCCCGGCTGCATGCGCATCGCCGCCATGCCGGTGTAATGCATGGCGCTGATCCCGGCGCCCATGATCAGCGCGCCGAAGGCCAGCTGCCAGAGCGGCAGGCTCTGCTGGCTCACCAGCCACAGGGCGAAACCGCAGGACAGCACGGAAATCAGCAGCGACAACGCGGTGATGCCAGTGTCGTAGCCCAGGTCGATGGGCAGGCTGAAGGCGAGCATGCCGATAAAGTGCATCGACCACACCCCGATGCCCATGGCCAGGGCGCCGCCGGCCATCCACAGCAACGCCGCCCGACCACGCGTGGTGGCGATGCGACCGGTCAGGTCGAGCGCGGTGTAAGAGGCGAGAATCGCCACAAACAGGGAAATCAGAACCAGGGCGGGAGAGTAGGTACCGGTGAGCATGAACGTCTCGTGGCGTTAGCCGGAAGCGTCCATGCCCGGCGGTAAAAAGGCGCAATTGTACTGCTTGCGTATAGAAACACATTCACAAAGTAAGCAAAAAGCCATCAGTCGGACGAAAGTAGCCGGTTGATAAAACAAACCGGTTACAGCGACTCGACCGCTGGCAACGGTGACACAACGCCAGGGACGCCGCTATCGATGTAGCCGCTGGCGCAGCCTGCGATCGAGCGCATGGCGGTCGTAGGACGGACAACGTGTGAGGCCAGATGGAGCGCGGATTCGGGGTTTGCGGTCGCTGCGCGAACCGTTCGCAGCCTCGCAAGCTCGGCAGCGGCTACACGCTGTCTGTAGCCGCTGGCGTAGCCTGCGATCGAGCGCGCAGCGCTCGCAAAGCGGACAACGTGTGAAACCAGATGGAGCGCGGATTCAGGGTTTGCGGTCGCTGCGCGAACCGTTCGCAGCCTCGCAGGCTCGGCAGCGGCTACAGGCTGTCCGTAGCCTGCGAAAAACAGGCGGATCGCGGATTCTGCCTGTTACTCCTTGCTGGCCTGCAGCTGGCCGTCCCAGCCGCCGCCGAGGGCGGCGATCAGTTGCACGCTGGTGACCAGCCGGCTTTGCAGCAGGGTCAGCACGCTGCGTTCGTTGCTCAACGCCGTGGCCTGCACCACCACCACGTCCAGGTAGGCGATCACCCCGGCCTTATACTGGTTCTCGGTCAGGCGCAACGACTCGCGCGCCGAATCCAGGGCCTGCTGGCGCACCGCGGCCTCGTCTTCCAGGACCTTGAGCTGCACCAGGTAGTTCTCCACCTCGCGAAAGCCATCGAGCACGGTCTGACGGTACTTGGCCACGGTCTGGTCGTAGGCCGCCTCGGTGCGGTCGACTTCCGCCGAACGCTGGCCGCCGTCGAACAGGGTCATGGCCAGTTTCGGCCCCACCGACCAGAAGCGGTTCGGCAGGCTGATCCAGTCGGCGTAGGTACTGCTGCTGTAGCCGCCCGCCAGGCTCAGGGTCAGGTCCGGGTAATAGGCGGCCTTGGCCACGCCGATATTGGCGTTGGCGGCGATCACCGAACGCTCGGCCGAGGCGATGTCCGGGCGCCGCTCCAGCAGCTGCGACGGCAGGCTCAGCGGCACCTGGGGCAAGGCCGGGATGTCCTGGGTCTCGGCCAGGCTGAACTCGGCCGGCGGCAGGCCGATCAGCACCGCGATGGCGTTTTCCAGCTGGGCGCGCTGCCAGATCAGGTCGATCAGGTCGGCCTGGGTGGTTTTCAGCTGGGTTTGCGCCTGGGCCACCGCGTCCTTGCCGGACACCCCGGCGCGGTACTGATTCTCGGTCATGGTCAGCGAGCGCTGGTAGGCCGCCACCGTGGCTTCGAGCAGGCGCTTCTGCTGGTCCATGACCCGCAGTTGCAGGTAGTTCTGCACCAACTCCGACTGCTGGCTCAGGCGCATCGCCGCGAGGTCGGCGAAGCTGGCCTCGGCGCTGGCTTCGTTGGCTTCCAGGCCGCGGCGCAGCTTGCCCCAGACATCGGCCTCCCAGCTCACCCCGAGCTGGGTGTTGTAAGTATCGCGAATGCCGCTGGAGGAGCTGCTCAGGGCCGAACTGCTGCTGCCGGTGCCCTGGCTGGCGCGGGTTTTGCCGGCGCTCAGGTCCACCGTGGGGAACAGCGAGCCACGGGCGCTGCGCACCAGGGCCTGGGCCTGGCGGTACTGGGCCTCGGACTGCGCCACGCTCTGGTTGGCGCTGTTGAGCTTGTCGATCAGGCCGTTGAGCTGGCGGTCGCCGTACAGCTCCCACCAGGCGCCGCGGGCCAGGGAATCGCTGGGGCTGGCCTGGCGCCAGCCCGCCGCTTCCTTGTATTGCGCGGGCTCGGCGACTTGCGGGCGCTGATAGTCCGGGCCAATGGCGCAGGCGCTGAGCAGCGCCAGGCTCAAGCTCAGGCTCAACAGCCGCGAACCGCGGGCCAGGGCCAGGCGCTGAGGAAGGTTGCGGGGCGAGCAGTCAGTCATAGCGGCGTTTCCAGAGCGGCATCGGTACGGACCCCACGCCAGTGGTTGAACTTATGGCGCAGGCGATCGAGATAGAGGTAGACCACCGGGGTGGTGTAGAGGGTCAGGACCTGGCTGAAGACCAGGCCGCCGATAATGGTCAGGCCCAGGGGCTGGCGCATTTCCGCGCCTTCGGCGCTACCGAGCAGCAACGGCAAGGCGCCGAGGATCGCCGCCAGGGTGGTCATCAGGATCGGCCGCAGGCGCAGCAGGCAGGCGCTGCGGATCGACTCCAGCGGGCCCAGGCCCTGGTGACGCTCCAGCTGCAACGCCAGGTCAATCATGAGGATGGCGTTTTTCTTCACCACGCCGATCAGCAGGAACAAGCCCAGCAGCGAGATCAGGCTGAACTCGCCGCCCAGCACGTAGATCGACAGCAAGGCGCCGACCCCGGCCGACGGCAGCGTGGAGAGAATGGTCAGCGGGTGAATGTAGCTTTCATAGAGCACGCCCAGCACCAGGTACACCGCCAGCAGCGCGCCGAGGATCATGAACGGCTGGCTCTTCTGGGTCGCGGCGAAGGCGTCGGCGGTGCCGGCCATCTTGACGATCACGTCTTCGGGCATGCCGACCTTGGCGATCGCCCGTTCGATGGCCGCCGTGCCCTGCTCCACCGTCACCCCTTCGGCCATGTCGAAGGAAATGCTTTCCGAGGCGAACTGGCCTTCGTGGCTGACCCGGTCGTCTTCCAGGCTGTTTTCATAGTGGGCGATGGTCGACAGCGGCACCCGCGCGCCATCGGCGGTGATCACTTGCACCTGGTTGAGGGTGACCGGGTCCTGGGCGTATTTCGGGTTGACCTCCATCACCACCTGATACTGGTTGAGGCTGTCGTAGATGGTGGAAATCTGCCGCTGGCTGTAGGCGTTGTTGAGCACCGCGGTGACCATGTTCATGTCGATCCCCAGGCGCTTGGCCTGGTCGCGGTCGACCACCAGGGTCACCTGCTGGGCGCCCCGCCCTTCGCGGGCGTCGATCGCCGTCAGCTCCGGCAAGGCACGCAGCGCGGTGACCACTTTCGGGTACCACTCACGCAACGACCCCAGGTCGCCGCTCTGGATGATGTAGGAATACTGCGAGGTGGTCTGCTCGCGGCCGCCGCCGAACTGCAGGTCCTGGTCGGCCATCAGCATCAGCTGGGCGCCGGGCACCTTGGGCATTTCCTTGCGCAGGCGCTCGATGACCTTCTGCGCGGAAATGTTGCGTTCCTTGATCGGCTTGAGGCGCACCAGCATAAAGGCGTTGTTGGTGCCGTTATTGCCACCGATGAAACCGGCCACGCTCTCCACCGCCGGGTCCTTGAGCACTTCGCGGCGGAAGATCTCCATCTTCGGCTGCATCACGGTGAACGACAGGCCGTCGTCGCCACGCACGAAACCGATCAACTGGCCGGTGTCCTGCTGCGGCATGAAAGTCTTGGGCACTACCACGTACAGCGCGATGTTGACGCCGATGGTCACGAACAGGCTGAGCAGGGTCAGGCGCTTGTGGCGCAGCACCCAGTCCAGGCTGCTGGCGTATCTGGCCACCATCCAGTCGTTGGCGTGCTGGCTCCAGCGCTGCAGGCCGTTCTCCCGGCCCGGCACATGGGGCTTGAGCCAGCGGGCGCAGAGCATCGGGGTCAGGGTCAGGGACACCACCAGGGACACGACGATGGCCGCCGCCAGGGTGATGGAAAATTCGCGGAACAGGCTTTGAATGATCCCGCCCATGAACAGGATCGACAGGAACACCGCCACCAGCGAGACGTTCATCGACAACAGGGTGAAGCCGACTTCCTTGGCTCCCAGGTAGGCCGCCTTGATCGGTGCGATGCCTTCGTCGATGTGCCGGGAAATGTTCTCCAGCACCACGATGGCGTCGTCCACCACCAGCCCGGTGGCGAGAATCAGCGCCATCAGCGACAGGTTGTTCAGGGAAAAACCGTACAGGTACATCACCGCGAAGGTGCCCACCAGCGACACCGGCACCGCCAGGGTCGGGATCAGCGAGGCGCGCAGATTGCCGAGGAACAGGTAGACGACCAGTATCACCAGGGCCACGGCGATCAGCAGGGTCATCTCGGCCTCATGCAGGGTGGCCTTGATCACCGGCGAACGATCCATCGCCAGGTTGAGCTTGACGCTGGCCGGCAGCACCGCCTGCAACGCCGGCAGTTGCGCCTTGATCTCGTTGACCGTCTCGATGATGTTGGCCCCGGCCTGGCGGTTGATCACCAGCAGCACCGCCGCATCGTCGTTGAAGAAGCCGCTGTTGTAGCGGTCCTCGACGCCGTCGCTGACCTTGGCCACGTCTTTCAGGCGCAGGGCCGCGCCGTCCTTGTAGTGGATGATCAGCGGCTCGTAATCCTTGGCCTTCTCCAGCTGGTCGTTGGCCTGCACCTGCCACATCTGCTCGCTGTTCTCCACCGAGCCCTTGGGCCGGCGCACGTTGGCTTCGGCGATGGTCTTGCGCACATCGTCGAGGGCCACGCCGTACTGGTTGAGCAACTGCGGCTCCAGCTCGATGCGCACCGCCGGCAGCGAACTGCCGCCGATCTGCACCTCGCCCACCCCGGACACCTGGGACAGGCTCTGGGACAGGATGGTCGAGGCCAAGTCGTAGAGCTGGCCCTTTTCCAGCACATCGGAGGTCAGCGACAGCACCATGATCGGCGCCTGGGACGGGTTGACCTTCTTGTAGGTAGGCATGCTGCGCATGCCGCTGGGCAGCAGGTTGCGCGAAGCGTTGATCGCCGCCTGCACTTCCCGCGCCGCGCCGTTGATGTCGCGGTCCAGGTCGAATTGCAGGATGACCCGGGTCGAACCCTGGCTGGAGCGGCTGCTCATGGTGTTGACCCCGGCGATCGCACCGAAGGAACGCTCCAGGGGCGTGGCCACGGTGGACGCCATCACCTCGGGGCTGGCCCCCGGCAGGCTGGCCTGGACCACGATCACCGGGAAGTCCATCTGCGGCAGCGGCGACACCGGCAGCAGGCCGAAGCTGACACCGCCCAGAAGCATGATCGCCAGGCTCAGCAACATGGTGGCCACCGGCCGGCGGATAAAGGGTCCGGACAGGTTCATGGCTGCTCTACCGGCTCCGCGGGCTCAGGCGCCGAACGCCAGCGCCGGCCCAGGCGGTCGAAGTACAGGTAGATCACCGGCGTGGTGAACAGGGTCAGGATCTGGCTCAGCAACAGACCACCGACCATCACCAGGCCCAGGGGCTGGCGCAGTTCGGCACCGGAACCGGTAGCGAGCATCAGCGGCACGGCGCCGAACAGCGCGGCCAGGGTGGTCATCAGGATCGGCCGGAAACGCAGGAGCGCCGCCTGGTAGATCGCCTGCTCAGGGGTCATGCCCTGGTTGCGTTCGGCGTCGAGGGCGAAGTCGATCATCATGATCGCATTCTTCTTGACGATGCCGATCAGCAGGATGATGCCGATGATCGCGATCATGCCCAGGTCGTTGCCGCTGAGGATCAGCGCCAGCAAGGCGCCCACCGCCGCCGACGGCAGCGTGGAGAGGATGGTGATCGGGTGGATGTAGCTCTCGTAGAGCACCCCGAGCACGATGTACATGGTCACCACCGCCGCCAGGATCAGCAGCAAGGTGCTCGACAGCGAGGCCTGGAACGCCTGGGCCGCGCCCTGGAACTGGGTCTGCACGCCCACCGGCATGCCGATGTCCTGCTGCACCTGTTCGATGACGTTCACCGCCTCGCCCAGGGCCACGCCGGGCGCCAGGTTGAACGACATCATCACCGCCGGGAACTGGCCGATATGGGCGATGGCCAGTTGCGCCTGGCGCTCCTCGACCCGGGCCAGGCTCGACAGCCGCACCTGGCCGCCGTCGGTGGTCTTCACATGGATCTGTTCCAGCGCCTGCGGGCCGATGGTTTCCCCGGCCTGGGCCTGCAACACCACGCGGTACTGGCTGGCCTGGGTGTAGATGGTGGAAATCTGCCGCTGGCCGAAGGCGTCGTACAGCGCGTCGGTGATGTTCGACACCGAGACGCCGATGCGCGACGCGGCGTCGCGGTCGATCACCAGATACACCTGCAAACCCTTGTCCTGCAGGTCGCTGGCGACGTCGGTCAGCTCCGGCCTGTGGGTCAGGGCATCCACCAGGCGCCCGCTCCACAGGGCCAGCAGGTCGGCATCCGGCGACGACAGGCTGAACTGGTACTGGGTACGGCTGACCCGGTCCTCGATGGTCAGGTCCTGCACCGGCTGCATGAACAGGCGGATGCCCACCAACTGGTCGACCTGGGGCTGGATGCGCGCGATCACCTCGGCGGCGCTGAGGTCGCGTTCGCGGTGCGGCTTGAGGTTGATCAGCAGCCGGCCGCTGTTGAGGGTGGCGTTGTCGCCGTCGACCCCGATATAGGACGACAGGCTTTGCACCGCCGGGTCGGCCAGGATGATTTTCGCCAGGTCCTGCTGACGCTGGCTCATGGCGGCGAAGGACACCGACTGCGGCGCTTCGGAAATGCCCTGGATCACCCCGGTGTCCTGCACCGGGAAGAAGCCCTTGGGCACCACCATATACAGGAACACGGTCAGTGCCAGGGTGCCGACGGCCACCAGCAGGGTCAGCGGCTGATGCTTGAGCACCCACTGCAAGCGGCGTCCGTAGCTGGCGATCAGCCAGTCGATCCAGGCGCCGCTGGCCCGGTAGAACCGGCCCTGCTCTTGCTCCTTGGGCTCACGCTTGAGCAGGCGCGCGCACATCATCGGCGTCAGGGTCAGGGACACCACCAGGGAAATCAGGATCGCCACCGCCAGGGTGATGGCGAATTCGCGGAATAGCCGCCCGACCACGTCAGCCATGAACAGCAGCGGGATCAATACGGCGATCAGCGACAGGGTCAGCGACACCAGGGTGAAGCCGATCTGCCTGGCGCCCTTGAGCGCGGCCTGCATCGGGCTGTCGCCCTCCTCGATGAAGCGCGAGATGTTCTCCAGCATCACGATCGCATCGTCGACCACGAAGCCGGTGGCGATGGTCAGGGCCATCAGGGTCAGGTTGTTGACCGAGAAGCCCGCCAGGTACATCACGCCGAAGGTGCCGATCAGCGACAGTGGCACGGCGATCGACGGGATCACCGTGGCGCTGGCCCGGCGCAGGAACAGGAAGGTCACCATCACCACCAGGGCGATGGCGATCAGCAATTCGTGCTGCACGTCGGTGACCGAGGCGCGGATGGTCTGGGTGCGGTCGGTGAGCACGGTGACGTCAAGGCCCGCCGGCAGGTTGTCGGTGATGCTCGGCAGCAGCGCCTTGATCCGGTCCACCACCTCGATCACGTTGGCCCCGGGCTGGCGCTGGATATTCAGCAGCACCGCCTGGTTCTCATTGGCCCAGGCCGCCAGGCGTTCGTTCTCGGCGCCGCCGGCGATCTGCGCGACGTCTTTCAGGCGCAGCGGCGCGCCATTCTTGTAGGCCAGGATCAGCTCGGCGTAATCCTTGGGCGAGGTCAGCTGGTCGTTGGCGTCGAGCATCGACACCCGGGTCGGGCCGTCGAAGTTGCCCTTGGGCTGGTTGACGTTGGAGGCGCCGATCAGGGTGCGCACGTCCGACAGGTTGAGGCCGTTGGCCGCCAGGGCCTCGGGGTTGACCTTGATCCGCACCGCCTGGCGCTGGCCGCCGGCGATGCTGACCATGCCGACGCCGCTGATCTGCGCGATCTTCTGCGCCATGCGGGTGTCGACCAGGTCGTTGAGCTTGGGCAGCAGCATGGTCTTGGAGGTGATGGCCAGGGTCAGCACCGGGGTGTCCGCCGGGTTGACCTTGTTGTACACCGGCGGCGCCGGCAGATCGCTGGGCAGCAGGTTGGTCGCGGCGTTGATCGCCGCCTGCACCTGCTGCTCGGCGACATCCATATTGATGTCGAGGTTGAAGCGCAGGGTCAGCACCGAGGCGCCGCCGGAGCTGGTGGAGGCCATCTGGGTCAGGCCGGGCATCTGCCCGAACTGACGCTCCAGGGGCGCGGTGACCGCGCTGGTCATCACGTCGGGGCTGGCGCCGGGGTACAGGGTCATCACCCGGATGGTCGGATAATCGACCTGGGGCAACGCCGAAACCGGCAACAGGCGATAGGCGATCAGGCCGGCCAGGACAATGGCCAGCATGCTCAGGGTGGTGGCTACCGGACGGAGGATGAACAGCCGCGAGATATTCATGCGCCGACCTTGCCCGCCGGCGTCTCGGTGGCCGGCGTGGTCGCCGAGCTGGCCGGTTGGCCCTGCAGGTGCTGGGTCGGGGTGGCCGGCACTTCTTCGGGGGTGTTGACCACTTCCACTTCACTGCCGTCCTTGAGGCGATCGGTGCCTTCCAGCACCACGCGGTCGCCGGCTTCCAGGCCGGCCTTGATCACGGTGGAATCGCCGTTGCTGTCGCCGACTTGCAACTGGCGGATCTTGACCTTGTTGGCGCCGTCCAGGGCATAGACGAAGGTGCCGTTGGTGCCGAACTGGATCGCCGCCGACGGCGCCAGCACCACGTTTTTCAGGGTGTCGGCAAGCACACGCACGTTGACGAACTGATTGGGGAACAGCGCCTGGTCGCGGTTCTCGTAGCGCGCCTTGAACTTCAGGGTGCCGGTGGTGGTGTCGATCTGGTTATCGAGGCTTTGCAGCACGCCGCTGGCCTGCAGCGCCTGGTCGCCGCGGTCCCAGGCTTCCACCGGCAGCCTGGCGCCGCTGCGATAACGCTCCAACACCCTGCTCAGGTTATTCTCCGGCAGGGTGAAGGCCACGCTGATCGGCTGGGTCTGGGTGATGATCGCCAGCGCGGTAGTGTCGTTGGCCGCCACCAGGTTGCCGACGTCCAGCTGGCGCAGGCCGACGCGGCCGGTGATCGGCGCGCGGATCTTGGTGAATTCGAGGTTGAGCTTGGCGTCGTTGACCGCCGCCTGGTTGGTCTTGACCGTACCCTGGTACTGGCCGACCAGCGCCGCGGCGGTGTCCAGGGTCTGCTTGGCGATACTGTCCTGGGCATACAGGCCGCGATAACGCTCGTAGTCGACCTGGGCGTTCTTCAGTTGCGCCTGGTTCTGCAACAGCGTGCCTTCGGCCTGGAGCAAGGCGTTCTGGTATGGCCGCGGGTCGATTTCCGCCAGCAGGTCGCCGGCCTTGACCATCTGCCCTTCCTCGAAGGCCACCTTGACCAACTCACCGGCCACCCGGCTGCGCACATTGATGGTGTTCAGCGCGGTGACGGTGCCCAGCGCCTTGTAATACAGCGCGAAGTCCCCACGCGTGGCCGGCGCCACCCGCACCGGGATCGGCCCGCTCGCGCCGCCAAACCCCGGCCGCATGGACCCGCTGCGACCGGTGTGTCCGGCCGCAACCTTTTGCCCGGTGGCATCCTTTGGGGTGGTCGAGGCCGGCCAGAACTTCCAGCACAGGCCGACGATGGCCAACAGGACAAGCAGGCCGAGCAGCCAGCGACGGGAGTTGCGGGAAACGGAGGATTGCATGGAGTGATCAACCATTGGGCGCGAGGGGATCTTTTTCAGAAGGCTGAAAGATAAGCACTGGCCGGTGTTTAGCAAAGCGCCTTTACCGGCAATTTACCTTGGGCTTACGTTTGCAAGTGTCTGCTAAGCCACTGAAGCACAAATAAAAACGGCCTGGACAGGGCCAGGCCGTGAATAATTGTAAAACCTGTTACTTCAGAACGGCCAAGGCCGCGTCGTAGTTCGGTTCTTCAGCGATTTCCTTGACCAGCTCGCTGTGCAGCACGGTGTCGTTCTCGTCCAGTACCACCACCGCGCGGGCAGTCAGGCCGGCCAGCGGGCCGTCGGCAATGGCCACGCCGTAGTTCTCGATGAACTCGCGGCCACGCAGGGTCGACAGGTTCTGCACGTTTTCCAGGCCTTCGGCGCCGCAGAAACGGGCCTGGGCGAACGGCAGGTCAGCCGAGATGCACAGCACCACGGTGTTGTTCAGGCCGCTGGCCTGGGCGTTGAACTTGCGCACGGAAGTGGCGCAGGTCGGGGTGTCGACGCTCGGGAAGATGTTCAGCACTTTGCGCTTGCCGGCAAAGCTGCTCAGGGTGATGTCGGCCAGACCGGCGCCCACCAGGGAGAACGCGGGCGCCTTGGCGCCGGTTTGTGGCAGTTGGCCGTTGACTTGAACCGGGTTGCCTTTAAGGGTGACTTGAGCCATGAACGGAGTCCTTTTAAACGATGGTCATTGAACAGCTGTAAAGAAAATCGAGAGGCCGGAAGTTAAACATGAAATGGCCCGGCCACCTATGCCCGGGATACAAATTGTAGAACAAGCCCCGAGAGCGGAGCGCAACTCTGGAGGCCGTTGAAATACCGGCGGAACGCGAAAACACTGTAGCCGCTGCCGCAGGCTGCGATAAGGCCGCAGGCCTTCGGCGATATCGATATCCCACGCCCGCGTTGCGGTCGATCGCAGCCTGCGGCAGCGGCTACAAGGGCCTGCTTCAACCCAGCAAGCGCAACATGACGGAAGGCACGCAGCGGCCCCTGGAGCCTCTGGTCGACGAAATGGCGATCGCTGACTTTACGTATAACCACCGCCCATGTCGCCGGTATGACACTCCACATCCAGTGGTGAAAGCTGAACTGGCGCCCGGCGCTGATCCGCAGGTCATTGATATCCATGCCCCGCAAGGGACTGGTGCGCTCGGGAAAGATCTTCGGGAAGTTGGCGCCTTCAAGACAGAAATCCAGCACCTGGGCCGGGCTGCGACCGGCAATGAAAGTCGTGCGTTCGAGCACAGGCATGCTGGAAAATCCTCTTGAAAGCCTCAAAAAAATCTCATTCAAGACATCATAAATACTTTCTATCTATATGTTTTAATTGAATTTATTTAACTTAATAAATCACTTTAACTTAACCACTCTAAAAGAATGGAAATAATCACAATTCACATGAACCAGAAGGCGCAGCCTGAAACTCTGCTGCCACTCGATTCTGGAGCAGGCCGCCCTGCCGCGGATGTGAAAACCTGTCACGGACGATGCCGTCAGCAGGCCTTGCGCCCTCGCCTCGCCAGCGAAACCTGTGTTCTTGATTGACTGCCGGAACTGCTCAGTGAAGGGGTCAGGTATTCGCCCTGACCCCCGACGCAGTGGGCAAAAAAGCTCGGGGAGAAACCCCGGCCCTACTGTTTTTTCAGTTTCTGGAAGGACTGATGCAGGTCGGAGGCCCAGCCGTCGATGACGTTTTTCACGTCCGCAGGCTGCATGACCTGGGTGTCGTTCTGCAGCGGCTTACCGCTGCCTTTGCGTACCACCTGGGCGATCACCTTGTTGTTGCCGCCGTCGATGAACTGCGCCTCGGTACCCAGGGTGGTTTCCTGGTCGCGGATGCCGCTGGCCGTGCTCACCGCCGCCGCCACCAGGGCGATGGGAATGATTTCGTAAGGCTTCAGGCCTTCGGTCTTGCTGCTCACGGCCGTGATCGCCGCGCGCACCACAATCACCCCCGGCCCCGGCGCGGTGGCTAGCGGCAAGTCCTTGCCGATCTCGCGCTTGAGCGCCTCGTCGTAATAGCGGTTGATGCCGTACAAGGTGTTCTGCGGGATCTTCACCGTCGGCTGCGGCTTGGGGTAGAACTGGGTGGGCTCGATATAGACGCTGCGGTACTGCTTCAGGTCCAGCTTGGGATCGACCCAGCGCATCACCTCGACGCCGGACGGCGACTTGGCTTCCTTGAGCTGGCTGTAGTCGCCGAGAAAACCGGAGTACTCGTCGGGTTGGGTGACGTTGCTGGAACAGCCCACCAACCCTAGGGAGGCCAGGCACAGCGTGCTCATCATTGATGCGAGCTTCATAGGGTAACTCCTGTCAGAAATCCGGAAGCGCTACTGGTTTGAGGAAGTGTAGGTATAGCCAATAGCGGGCATATCAGCACAGCAAAAGCGGATTAATCGCCAAAGCAGGCCAGAGAATTCTTAGCAGATCGGAAAGATACAGGTGCAGCGTCAACGCTGCACCTCTCCCCATTACCAGGTGGTTCCGCGCCTTGCCGCCGCCTCGCGCAAGGCATTGATGCGCATGGCCTTGAGCAGGGAAAAGGTCCCGGCCAGGATGATCACGGCGCCAAATACGAAGTCGATGCCGTACAACTGGTAGTCCTGCAACGGCCCGACCAGGAACACCCGCACCGCCGCCACGCCCAGCAAGGTAGCAAGAAAGTCGATGGTCGGCTCGTCGCGATACAGCACCATCAACAGCGGCAGGCACAGCACCAGCAACAACAGCAGCACGATGATCTTGAACGAGCCTTTGCGCTCGATGCTGAAGGCGCACTCGCTGGCGCCATAGGCGGGATAGTCGCCGGGCCGGACCAGGCTGTTCTGCTCGGCGATGTAGTCCGCCGGGTTGTACAGGCGGGTCGGGGTAAAGGTATTGGACAGGTTCAGCTGCGTGGTGATGCGCTTGAACGGCAGGTCGACCTGCTCGTTGCCCTTGAGGATGTACAGCACTGGCTTGTAGCCGTAACGGTAGACCTCGAAGGGAAACCGGCTGGACTCGCCGTTGACCCGGATCGGCCGGCTCTCCAGGTCAGCGTAGGCATTCTTGTGCGGCGAACTGAAGTTGCGGTTCAAGGGCTTGACCTTGACCTCTTCAAAGAACAACGGCGGCATGCTGTAGGTGGACTGCAAGGGTTCCAGGCGCAGTTTCAGCGGGTAGCGGCCCAGCTCGTAGCGGTTGTAGGTGCGCTCCGAAACGTTGACCTCCCCCGAGACCTTGAACTCGCCCTGGGTGCTGTTGGTGACCCTGAGCAGCAGGTAGTCGCGCTTGAAGGAATGCGCCGAATCCGCGGCGGGGCCGCACCAGCCGTAGCTGTCGAGAGGGTCGCCGAGGCGCCCGCTGCGGGCATCCTGGTACACATAGAAATAGCCGACCCACAGGGTCAGGAGCAGCAACAACGAAAACAACCCGAGTATCTTTTTAGCAACGCTCACAGCCGCGACTCTCTTCCATGGATGGCCCATGCCAGGCACGCCGGCGACTGATCGCCGGACGCCGATCCCTGGCTCCGTCATAAGAGGTGCGACTCTACCAAAGCGCCATCATCGACCCAAGGACAAATGCCCCTGGCGACCAGACAATGGCCGTTGCCTGCCCTGTTCCCGGGCGACTGAGCATCGATCGAAGCGCCGGCCCGGGCAGGCGCTGCTCTTCAGCGGCGGCGGACCTCAGCGGCGCCGGAACAGCGGCCGCGGCTCGATCGCCGAGCGCCCGTAGAGCACGCTCATGCCCGCCAGCCCCTTGAGGGCGTCGTCGGCGCATTTGTCTTCGCGGATGGCAAAGCTGTCAAAACCGCATTGGCGCATATGGCTGAGCTGGTCGCGCAGCACATCGCCCACCGCCCGCAATTCGCCCATCCAGCCCAGCCGGGTGCGCAGCAGGTAGGCCTGGCTGTAGGCACGGCCGTCACGGAAGCTGGGAAAGTCCAGGGCGATCAGCGGGATCAGCTTGAGCCAGGGCCGCAGGCTTTCCACCTCGTCGTCCGGGCCGAGCCAGACCCCGTCCCGCGCCGGCTCGTGCTCGATACGGCGGATCAGCCAGCGGGCCAGCGGCAGAATCAACGGGCCCTGGGGCAGCGGGCCGTCCACCTCGCGCACCAGGCTCCAGGGATCGTCCTCGACCCGCCCGGCCTGGCCATCTTGCAGACACAGCAGATTATTCATGGTTTTAGTCTCTCGCTCACGGCTGTAACTCCTGGCTCACGGCTGTGCTTTCTATTGCGCGGTCGCGCTGGGGGCTCATGGCTGCGCCTCCAGCACTTTCGGGTAGACCCGCTCCTTGAACGGCTCCAGGCCGATGCGCTGCACGGTGTCGACGAACAGTTCTTCGCTCTCTCGGTAACGCACGAAGGTGGCGATGATGCGCTCGATCACCCCCGGCACTTGCTCGGCGCTGAACGACGGGCCGATGACCTTACCCAACGCGCTGTGCTTGCCCTGGGCGCCGCCGAGGGTGATCTGGTACCACTCGCTGCCGTTCTTATCGACGCCGAGGATGCCGATATTGCCGATGTGGTGATGGCCGCAGGCGTTCATGCAGCCGGATATGTTCAGGCTGATGTCGCCCAGGTCGTGCAGGTAGTCGAGGTTGTCGAAACGCGCCTGGATCGCCTGGGCGATGGGGATCGACTTGGCGTTGGCCAGGGCGCAGAAGTCGCCGCCGGGACAGGCGATGATGTCGGTCAGCAGGCCGACGTTGGCGCAGCCCAGGCCCTGTTCGCCGGCCAGCCGCCACAGTTCATGCAGCGCGGTCTTGGGCACGTCCGGCAGGACGATGTTCTGTTCGTGGGCGATACGGATTTCCCCGAAACCGAAGGCCTCGGACCAGTCGGCCACCGCCTCCATCTGCGCCGCCGTCACGTCTCCGGGCGGTGAGGCGCTGCCGGGCTTGGTCGACAGCACCACGCTGGCATAGCCCGGCACCTTGTGCGGCTGCATGTTGTGCGCCACCCAGCGTTCGAAGGCCGGCTCCTCGGCCAGGCGGCTGCCGTAGTCGAGATCGGTGGCCGGCTGGCGTTCGTAGAGCGGCGGCACAAAGGCACTGGCGACCCGCTGGTATTCGGCCTCGGTCAGTTGCGCCGGGCCGTCCTTGAGGTGCTGCCACTCCTCCTCCACCTCTTTGGCGAAGGCCTCGATACCCAGGGCCTTGACCAGTATCTTGATCCGCGCCTTGTACTTGTTGTCACGCCGGCCGTGGCGGTTATACACCCGCAGCACCGCCTCGACATAGGACAGCAGGTGCTGCCACGGCAGGCCGTCGCGGATCTGCTGGCTGAGGATCGGCGTGCGCCCCAGGCCGCCGCCGACCATCACCCGCAGCAGCATCTGCCCGCGCCAGTCGCGGTACAGGTACAGGCCGATGTCATGCATCATGATCGCCGCCCGGTCCTGGCGGGCCGAGCAGATGGCGATCTTGAACTTGCGCGGCAGGAACAGGAATTCCGGGTTGATGGTCGACCACTGGCGCAGGATCTCCGCCAGGGGCCGCGGGTCCATCAGCTCGTCGGCGGCCACCCCGGCGAAGGCTTCGGTGGTGATGTTGCGCACGCAGTTGCCGGAGGTCTGGATCGCATGCATCTCGACATTGGCCAGGCGTTCGAGGATGTCCGGCACCTGGGCCAGCTCGATCCAGTTGAACTGCATGTTCTGCCGGGTGGTGAAGTGGCCGTAGCCACGGTCGTAGTCGCGGGCGATGCTGGCCAGGGTGCGCATCTGCCGCGCACTGAGGGTGCCGTAAGGGATGGCCACCCGCAGCATGTAGGCGTGTTTCTGCATATACAGGCCGTTCTGCAGGCGCAGCGGCAGGAACTCCTCTTCGCTCAGCTCGCCGGCCATGAAGCGTTCGACCTGATCGCGAAACTGCGCCACCCGTTCAAAGACCAGGGCCCGGTCGTACTCGTCATAGTGATACATGTCACGGCCTCATCAGTGCTGACCCCGATCCCGCCCTTGAAGCCGCTGCAATCCTGTAGCCGCTGCCGAGCGCAGCGAGGCTGCGACCGAGTTGGGCGGCATCCCGACTGAGCGCTCGCAATCCAGGCTATGCGGTCTGGAAGACAGCACGCATGTGCCGGTCTTGCGGCTGCTTTGCAGCCGATCGCAGCCTCGCTGCGCTCGGCAGCGGCTACAGGGCCACGGGGTTATGCATTCCAGGGGTGAACCGGGGGTTTTGGTGTGGCGGTGACTATGCACTTGCGGCTCAGGACGTTACAGATTCAGGTAAACGCTAAAAAACCGTATCAGCAGCTCTCGGGCCTGTGCTGGCAGGCGGTCAATCTGATCCGTATTAATGCAGTTTTTCTGAGCCTGTTTTGTTTCGCCCGTGCTTTCTACAGTGCATGGCATGCCAGGCCGGGTGGCCTGGCAAGCCTTTGCAACCGTGGAAGCATTGACCATGAGCACAGCAACAATGGAACCGGCCTACAACTACAAGGTGGTACGCCAATTCGTCATCGCCACCGTGGTCTGGGGCGTGATCGGCATGGCCATGGGGGTGTGGATCGCCTCCCAGCTGGTCTGGCCGCAAATGAACCTCGACCTGCCCTGGACCAGCTTCGGCCGCCTGCGCCCGCTGCACACCAGCCTGGTGATCTTCGGCTTCGCCGGCAGCGCCCAGTTCGCCGCCAGTTACTACGCGGTCCAGCGCACCTGCCAGGTGCGGCTGTATTCCGACAAGCTCGCCGCCTTCACCTTCTGGGGCTGGCAGTCAGTGATCCTGATCATGCTGGTCACCCTGCCGCTGGGCTACACCACCACCAAGGAATACGCGGAAATCGAATTCTCCGGCGCGGTGTGGATGGCCGTGGTCTGGGTGGTCTACGGCATCGTGTTCTTCACCACCGTGGTGCAGCGCAAGACCAAACACATCTACGTCGGCAACTGGTTCTTCGGCGCCTTTATCCTGGTGATCGCCATGCTCCACGTGGTCAATCACCTGTCGATTCCGGTGGACTGGTTCAAGTCCTACCCGGTGTATTCCGGCGCCACCGACGCCATGGTCCAGTGGTGGTACGGCCATAACGCGGTGGGTTTCTTCCTCACCACCGGTTTCCTCGGGATGATGTATTACTTCGTGCCCAAGCAGGTCGGGCGCCCGGTGTATTCCTATCGCCTGTCCATCGTGCACTTCTGGGCGCTGATCACCCTGTACATCTGGGCCGGTCCGCACCACCTGCACTACACCGCCCTGCCGGACTGGGCGCAATCGCTGGGCATGGCCATGTCGCTGATCCTCCTGGCGCCGAGCTGGGGCGGCATGATCAACGGCATGATGACCCTCTCGGGCGCCTGGCATAAGTTGCGCACCGACCCGATCCTGCGGTTCCTGGTGCTGTCCCTGGCCTTCTACGGCATGTCGACCTTCGAGGGGCCGATGATGGCGATCAAGACGGTCAACGCCCTGTCGCACTACACCGACTGGACCATCGGCCACGTCCACGCCGGGGCCCTGGGCTGGGTGGCGATGATCACCTTCGGCGCCATCTACCACATGGTGCCCAAGGTCTTCGGCCGTGAGCAGATGCACAGCATCCCACTGATCAACCTGCACTTCTGGCTGGCGACCATCGGCACCGTGCTGTACATCGCCTCGATGTGGGTCAACGGCATCACCCAGGGCCTGATGTGGCGCGCGGTCAACGACGACGGCACCCTCACCTACTCCTTCGTCGAGGCCCTGCAGGCCAGCCACCCTGGCTTTATCGTGCGCTTCGCCGGGGGTGTGTTCTTCCTCAGCGGCATGCTGCTGATGGCCTACAACACCTGGCGCACCGTGCGCGTGGCCGACCCGCGCCTGGCCCTCAGCGACGCCCAGATCGCTTGATCGCCTGATCGCCCAAGAGCACGACACGGGCCACACCCGGCCCGCGTCGTTCATCCCTCCTGCAGCACAGCGAGCCCCCCGATGATCGAATTCGCCCTTGACCTGCTCGGCGTGACCTTCCTCTACCTCAGCATCGGCTACTGCCTGCGCCATCAATCGGCCAAGAGCCTCGACGACGCCAGCCTGATCCCCTTCGCCGACGACCCGGACGTGGCGCGCCGGGTGGAACTGGCCACCGGCAAGAAAATCGACGCCGTGGCGCCGGAACCGCAAACCGCCAGGCCCGGCTGGGGCAATGTAGAGATCTGAAGAAT
Organism: Pseudomonas sp. GW821-FHT02B10; assembly: GCF_059421865.1. Lineage (NCBI taxonomy): Bacteria > Pseudomonadati > Pseudomonadota > Gammaproteobacteria > Pseudomonadales > Pseudomonadaceae > Pseudomonas > Pseudomonas sp. GW821-FHT02B10. The sequence continues at coordinate 20,935 of NZ_JBWKVU010000022.1, forward strand.
GCCCTTGATGGGTCTGGTAGACGCCCAGGCCACCAGACAGCTAGTGCCTTACCCACGCTCCCGGGGAATCAGCGCCTGCAACTGCGACGCCAGGAAGTTGCCGTCGAAGGTAAAGACGTCGGACTCCTTCAGGCCGTTGGCCTGGCGCCATTGCCAGCTGCCGTCGGCTAAGCCCATCAGGGACACGCTGCCGTAACGCGCGGCGGTCAGGCCCATGACCGCCAGGGAAATCTGCCCGGCGGCGCCCATCACATCGGGCACGAACTCCACCGGTTTGCCGGCGATGACGATGGTCAGTTTCTCGGTCTTGAAGGTCGAGGTTTTCACCGGGACGCTGGGGCTGAAGGCCAGGTAGGGTTCGCGGCTCAAGGCCAGCAGGTCCGGCATCAGCACCGGTGCCAGCCACTGCTGGATATGCTCGAACAGCTCGGTGATACGGCTCGCCCAGAGCACCTTCTGGCTTTCGAACAGCTGTTTCTTGTGGGCTTCGCTTTCTGCATAGCGCCGAAGCATCTCGCCCAGTTGCCGTATGTCGTCCATGTTCATGCCTCTTCGAGAAACCGCGGTTGCGGACCTTGAGCATGGCAGATGGGGGGTGTCGGCGTATGACTAAAAACCTGCGCGGTACTGGCTCGGGGTCAGGCCGAGTATCTTGCGAAAGGCGCTGCCCATATGGGACTGGTGGGCGAAGCCGGTTTCCAGGGCGATGGCGGCGAGCGGCAGGTCGCTGCGTTCGATCAGCCGGCGCGCCGCCTGCACCCGGACTTCGACCAGCCAGGCATGGGGCGTCATGCCGATGGCGCGGGTGAAGTCGCGTAAAAAGCGCAGTTCGTTGCGCCCGGTGCAGGCCGCCAGTTCAGTGAGCGACAGCGGCTCGGCGTACTGCTGCTCGATCAGCGTCAGCACCCGGCTGAACTCGGTGCGCCTGGCGGCCTTGGCCGGTGCTGGGTCGAGGGCGGCCAGGCCGGCGAACTGCAGGGCACATTGTTCCAGGGCCAACGGATCGCCGGTGGGTTCCAGCAACAGCCGCCGCGCCTGGCGTCCCAGCGCCAGGGCCCGGGCGTGTCCGGGCCGTTGCAAGCGTCGCGAACCGCGGGCGATGCCCAGGGCCTGGGGGTCGGCCAGCCAGCGCAGCAGCAGGTATTCACCGCCCTGGGGCGACTCGGAAAACACCTCGACCCCGGCCGGGGTCAAGGCCAGGGTTCCCGGCCAGCTGTCGAAATCCTCGCGCCGGTCGCTGCCGATGGCATGCACGCCCTGCTGGCGCTCCAGGCTCACGCCGAGGCTTTGCCACTGCAGCGGATCGCGCGCACTGTAGGCCGCGCGCGGCAGCAATTGCAGGTCGAGCGTGCCGCCCAGCAGTTCGCGGCGCAGCAGCTCGTGATCCTGGACTTTGCTGCTCAGCACGCCGGGCATGTGAAATTTCTTGATAGATCGCGGGGCTGCGTCACGGGACACTCTCGGCATTCAGGTTTGTCAGCAACAGGAGCTGTGTATGCGCACCATCGGCCTTATCGGCGGCATGAGCTGGGAGTCCAGCGCCGAGTATTACCGCCTTATCAACCAACAGGTACGAGACCGTCTCGGGCCGCTGCGTTCGGCGCGGTTGCTAATGTACAGCGTCGACTTCGGGCCTGTCGAACAGGCCCAGCACGCCGGGCGCTGGGACCTCGCGGCCGGGATCCTGGTGGATGCGGCGCGCCGCCTGGAGGCCGGTGGCGCCGAATGCGTGGTGCTCTGTACCAACACCATGCACAAGGTCGCCGACGAGATTCAGGCCGTGCTGTCGGTGCCCTTCCTGCACATCGCCGACCCGACCGCCGAAGCCGCCCTCGAGGCCGGCACCCTCAGCGTGGGCCTGCTGGGCACGGCCTTCACCATGGAACAGGATTTTCTCAAGCAGCGCCTGGTCGATCGCGGCCTCAAGGTACTGGTGCCGGACGCCGTGGACCGCCAGGCCGTGCACCGGGTCATCTACGACGAGCTGTGCGTGGGCGTCATCAGCGAGGCCTCGCGCCAGCGCTACCAGCAGGTGATCCAGGCCCTGATGGAGCGCGGCGCCCAGGCCATCATCCTCGGCTGCACCGAGATCGGCCTGCTGCTCAAGCCCGAACACAGCCCCCTGCCGCTGCTGGACACCACCGAGCTGCATGCGCGGGCGACAGTGGCGTTTGCCCTGGGCGATCAAGAGACATGATCTGTAACCGCTGCCGCAGGCTGCGATGGTCCGGGCGATCGCAGCCTGCGGCAGCGGCTACAGGGGCGAGTCAGGCCTGGGGCGTGCGGCGCAGGCGCGCCATGCTCAGGACGTCGACGTACTGGCCGTCGCGCACGGCGTAATCACGCAGCAGACCTTCGCGCTCGAAGCCGAACTTGCGGTACAGGCCCAGGGCGGCTTCGTTGTCGGCGAACACCGTCAGTTCTACCCGATGCAGGTTCATCCAGTTGTCCGCCACGTCCAGCACTGCCGCCAACAAGCGGCTGCCGACGCCCTGGCCCTGCCATTCCACCGCCACGCCCATGCCGACGCCGCCGCAGTGGGCGCGGCGGATGCGCGAGTACTGCTCGATGCTGCAACTGCCGATCACCGCGCCCTGGTGCAGCGCCACCAGCGATACCAGCCGTTCGTTGTTCGGCGCCAGGCGATTACGCCAGACCTCCGAAGGTTGAAACGGCATTTGCAGGGTCTGACAGGCGACCGCAGGGTCGTTGTACAGCGCGGTGACGCCCTGCACATGGGCTTCGCTGAAACGTTCGATGACGATGGTGGGGGTCTCGGCGGGCATAAGTCTTCCTTGGTTCATGCGATACGGCCGATGAGTGTAGAGCGCCAGCGCAGCGGATGGCGAGCGCCGGACACAGGAATTCTCTCCGTAGGAGCCAGCTTGCTGGCGATGCCTGCGCCGCGGTGTATCAGGCAGGACGCCATCGCGAGCAAACTTCGCTCCTACGGAGGCGTGCCGTCGAAGTCGAACCACTCGCTGCGTTCCCGGAAGGTGTTGAGGATCAGGTCGACCAGTTGTTGTACTTCGGCGTCGTGCTCCACTTCGGCGTTCACCGCCATCCACACCTGGCGCGCCATGGCCTCGTCGAACAGCCCGGGCAGTGCCGTCAGGCCACGGTCGAAGCGGCTCATGTAATGAGGCAGCAGGCCGATGCAGGCGCTGCAGCGGATCATCTCCAGCATCAGCTCGTAGGAATGCACCTGCACCACCCCCGCCAGGCGCTGCTCCACCAGCTGGTTCCATGGCCGCAGCGGCTCGACCTGACGGTCCTGCTGCCATTGCACCAGCATGTAGTCGGCCAGATCGTCCAGGCTGTCGGGGCGCGCCGCGACCCGCGAATACCGCTTGGCAATATGCGGCAGGTAGTCCAGGCGCACCAGCGGCTGCGGCGCGCTGGTGACGAAACTCGGCCCCGGCTTGGGTGAATCCACCCCGCCCAGCCACACCACCACGTCCGCGCTCAGGGCCCGCAGCGACAGCTCGCTGTCGATGGAGATGATCTCCAGGCGCACGCTGGCGTTGCGCCGCAACAGGGCAATCAGGTCGCGCCCGAGGATGTCGTGCAGGATCGATTCGGCCACGGCCAGGCGCAGCAGCGGCTGTTCGAGCACCGGTAGCATGCGCTCATGGGCCAGGGCGATCAGTTGCGCCTTGAGCTGCTGGCCTTCGCGGCTGAGGCTCAGGGCGCTGCCCTGGAAGCTGAACAAGGGGCGGCGCAACTGTTCCTCCAGGTGCGCCAGCTGTTTGCGCAGCAGCGTCGACTTGATGTTCAGGCTGCGCGCTGCCTGCATGAAGCAGCCGCAACGGGCGGTGACCAGGAAATACTGGGCCAGCTCCGGCTCGATCCCGGCGGCCAGGGCCAGCCAGGCTTCCCGGGGTTCGGCCTGGGCGATGTAGGGGGTGATGCCCGAGATCGGGACGGGTTCGAGAAAGGACATGAGTGACTCCCTGTCGTGTGGGTGATGGCATCCATTGCACGTTATTCATAGCAGGTTGGCCGGCGTTGCCGTCCATAGCGGTATCGGCCACACCGCCCCCTACAGCTTCTCCTCCAGCACCTTGTTCAACTGCGCGCCGTCGATACTCAGGGTCGCGGTGTCGAGCATGCCTTCCAGGTAGGCCTTGGCGATCTGTTCCTGGCGCTGCGCCCGCAGGGCCTGGGTCAGGCGTTCGCGCAACTCGTCCAGGGTCGCCGTGCGGGCCGGTTGCTGCTCGGTCAGCCTGAGCACATGAAAACCCGCCGCGCTCCGCACCGCATCGGACACCGCGCCGACCTTCAGGCGCGCCACCGCGCCGCGGACCTCGGGCAGCAGTTGCTGCAACGGCTGCAACCCGGAGTCGCCGCCACGCCGGGCGCTGTCGGGGTCCTGGGAATACTGGCTGGCCAGGGCGGCGAATTCGCCGGGGGCGGCCTGGGCCTTCTTGCTCAGTTCCTGGGCCTGCTTGCGCGTCGCCTCCAGCGCCTGCGGGTCATTCACCGCGAGGAAGATCTGGCTGACCCGGTACAAGGCCGGGGTCTGCCACTGCGCCTTGCCGGCGTCGTAGGCCTGCTGCAATTCGGCCTCGCTCGGGTAGCCGTCCGGGACTTGGCTGACCGAACGCAAGTAGTCGCGAAAGACGATCTGTTCGGTGGCCACCCGGGTCTGCAAGGCCACCTCCGGACGCTGGCGCCAGCCCTGGGCATCGGCCTGTTCGAGCACGGCCTTTTCCGCCAGGCGCGTGCGAATCCAGTTTTCCAGGGCCGGGCGATTGCCCCGCAGCTGCTCGCGGGACGCCTCGGGCAACGCCGCGAACAGCGCCTTGAGCTCCTCCGGTGCCACCCGCTGGTTGCCCAGGCGCGCCACCGCCGGGCCGTCATCGACCGGGCTGGCTAGCGCCACCCTGGGCTGTTGCGCCGCCACCAGATCGCTGCCCGGACGCATGCCCAGCCACACCGCCAGCGCCACCAGGGCCAGGGCGCCGACACCGACCACCAGGCTTGGCTTCTTCACTGCCCAGGCACCTCAACGACAGCCTCGGCGACGGCCTCGGGCACTGCTTCAGGCATGGTTTCTGGCGTGGCTTGCGGCGTGGCTTCAGGCTGGGCCTGCAGGCGCGCGGCGTGCTGGCTGTAGTCGCGCAGGTAGACGATGAACTCCTGCAACAGCCGATCCCACAGTTCCAGCTGGCTGCGCAGGTGATCGTGGCCAACCCCGGCCACCACCACGTCCATTTCCATCACCAGGAACTCGCCCTGCACCGACAGCCGGGCAAAGCGCCGCGAGGCGTTCCACAGCTCGGCCAGGCCCGCCGGCAACTCGCCCTGGACCCGCAGCGCGCAGCTGAAGGTGAAGTCCACATAGCGGCCCTGTTCAGCCCCCACCGCGTTGCCGAAGCGCACGGCGTAGCCGATGCCCTGGCTGGCGCTGAGCAGTTGCACGATGCCGTTCTGGTCGGTCTGGTTGACCCGGTAGCCGGCCCCTTGCAGCAGCTCGGTGAGGCTCTGCGGGGTGACGCTGGCGATCAGTTGCGCTTGTTCAGTCATGCTCGATTCTTCCCTGATATTCAGTGGGTGCTCGCTGCCCGGGGGGCATCGAACTGGGTTTTGTACAGCTCGTCGCCAAAGCCCTGGGCCAGTTCCTCGAACTTGACCCGGGCGCCGCCGGCGAAGGGCTGGCGGATTTTCATCACCTGCGCCACGTCGATCTTCTCGTAGGCCGCGAGGATCTCTTTGGCCACGCCATACATCTGCTGATTCTTGACCGAACATTGCTGCACTTGTGTGTCACGTTCGCTCAATTGCGCCTCAAGCCTGGCCCGTTCGGCCTCTTTGGCCCGGGCCATGACCAGCAGTTCGTCATAGGCCTTCTTGAACTTGCCGATCTGCTCGCTGCTGGCGGCCATCTGCGCCTGGGCCTGGCTGTGCAGGTTCTGCTGCTGGCCGGCCAGTTGCTCGGCGACACCGCGGGCCTTGGCCAGGTCGGCGCTCAGTTGCTTGATCTGCGCCTGCGCCTGCTTGGCCTGGTTCTCGGCGGCGACCCGGGCCGCGCTGGCCTGGGCCTGTTCGCTCTGCAGGGCCTGCAACTGCTGGGTGGTGCTGCGCAACTGGGTGCGCAGGCGCTCCTCCATGCCTTCGGCGCTGGCCCCGCTGGCCATCAGCACGCCCAGGGCCAACAACAGGCAGCGCCCTGCCCTGGCTCGCGTGTTCATCGCCGTGCTGTTCATAGCAAGACTGGTCATGACAATGCCCCTTGCGCCCTAGAAGCGCGTGTTGATTTCAAGCTGCAAGACATCGATGTCGAACGGCGCACCGTACACCGCCTCGGAACTCAGCCAGCGGCCGGTGGCGAAGACATTCTTGGCCAGGCCGTAGTTGCCACCGAGGAAATAACCCTTGGCGTTGGTGCCGCCGAGGTGGAACGAGGAATCGTTGAAGCCGTCAGGCAGCGCATCGGGCTGGATGTACTTGTAGCCGGCGAACAGGTTCCAGTCGCCCTGCTTGGCCAGCTCCAGGCTGTTGCCCAGGGTGAACTGCACCATCCAGGCGTTGGCGCCGCTTTCCAGCTCGCCGTCGCTGTCCAGGTTGTTGACGATCTGGCCCGCGGAGCGCTTGCGCATCTCGCCTTCGTCGTAACCCAGGTTGTGGACGTAGTTGGCCTGGCTGCGCAGCTTGAAGTTCTCCGGCAGGTCGGCGTCCCACACCAGGTTCAAGTCCAGCAGGTTGAACTCCGAAGCCAGGCCGACGAACTGCGGCTGCGCGGTGGCAGCCGGGTTGAGCGGGTTGGGCGTGATGTCGCGCAGCAGGAACACGCTGTTGCCCTTCTGCATGAAGGCCACGCGGCTGCCGTCGCTGTCGCAGCCCGGCGCCCCGGCCCAGGGTTCGCAGGCACCGGAGCGCTGGCCCTCGATGTCGTCGAAGCGGTAGTAGGCCAACGCGCCCTTGAGCCGGTGGTTGCCGTTGATCGCCCAGTTGGCGCCGATCTGCGCGCCGTACAGCCATTTGTTGTCGCTCTCTTCCTTGTCGAAGCCATTGCTGGTGGAGGTGTCGTTGGTGTACTCCACCGGGAACGCGCCGACCGTGCCGAACAGGCCCCAGTCGCGATTGAGCTTGTGGTTGAAGATCGCCGCCACACCGTCGAAATTCAGGTCGTTGGAATACAACAGGTCGGTGGAGAAGAACGGGTTGGCGATCCGCCCGCCGGTCAGGGTCAGCGCGTCGGTGGCCTTCCAGGTCAGGTAGCCCTGGTCGAGCCAGATGTCCTTCTTGCCGAACCCGCCGCCCAGGGTCTGGGTGGTGGACACCGGGTTGTTGTCCGAGCCGGTGCCGATGCGGATGCCGGCGGTCCAGTCCTCGGCGACCTGGGCCTTCATGCCCAGCCGGGCGCGCAGGCGGAACAGGTTCTCGCGGTCCTCGCGGGTGTTGAGCAAGGGCGGCAGGTTGGAACTGCTGTTGGGGTTGACGTCGTACGGGCCCTTGTCGTTGAGCTTGGCGAAGTCGACGATTTCGTTGCTGTTGCTGCCCGAGTAGTAGCGCGACTCGTCGCGCAGGCGAATGTCGCCGTCGAAACTGATGCGCGACACCCAGTCCGGGAAGGTATTGGGCTGGGCCCAGTTTTCCTGCTTGGCGGTGGCCATGACCTCGGCCTTGACCTGGTCGCGGATCTGGTCGCGGACGATGGCCGGCACGTATTGCACCCGCACATCCCCCGGCGTTGCCGCCGGTCCTGCCGCCACCGCGGTGCTGGCCTGGCGCGCCTGCTGCGCTTCGCGCTCGGCCTGGGCGATCAGGCCGTCGGCCTGTTCCTGTTTCAGCACGCCCTGCTGCACCAGCAAACGGATCAGATTGATCGTGGCGTTTTCCGAGGGCGCAGCGGGCGCGGCCGCTACCGGTCCCACCAGGGTCGCGATGACCATGCCGATCGCCAGGGACAATCGATTCACGTTGGAAATCATTTGCACACAGCTCCTTTTGGCAAAACTTGCATCAGTCGTTCGGTTAACCCGGACGCCGCCCCTGCAGGGACAGGCGTACAGGCAGGGTCAGGGAGGCCGGTGGCCGCTCCGTCAAATGCGCCGCGCCGCGCAAGGCGGCCAGCACCTGGGTGTCGATTTGCGGGTTGCCGCTGGACTTGACCAGCTCGACCCGGGTGATCTCGCCGACGGCGCTCAGCCAGACGTCGGTTTGCAGCGAAAAGGCCTGGTTGCGCAGGTCCGGGTTTTCCCGCAGCACGCGCTGGAAGGTGAAGGCCAGGAACTGGCTGTAGGTGCCGTTGCCCAGGCGCCCACCGCCGGAGCCGGCCATGCCACCGCCCTTGCCGGCGCCGATATTGAAAGCGTCGCTGCCGGCCTGGGCATCGCCATCCATCTGCATGGGATTGGCCAGGTCGTCCACCGGCGACGGCGGTGCCTCTTCCTCGGGCTTGACCTGCTCCGGCTCCGGGGTCGGTTCCGGTTCGGGCACCTTCTCCTCGACCGGCGGCTCCGGCTCCTTGGGCTTTTCCGGCGGCGGTGGCGGTGGTGGCGGCAGCGGGATGATGGTCGGCACCTTGGGCGCCTCACGGCGCACGCCGCTCATGTCGTTGGCCCACTGCCAGAGCAGCCAGGCGGCGCCGGCGCCCAGCAGCAGGCCCACGCCCCACTTGAGCAGGCGCGGCGCCGTGCGGTTCTTCACTGGCGGCAACTGGATAGGTTGTTGTGCGGTCATGGCTCAGCCCTGGCTCGGTTTGCCGGTGACCAGCCCGACCTGGGACAGCTCCAGCCGGCGCAACAGGTCCAGGACCTCGATGACCTTCTGGTACTGCACCGTGGCGTCGCCGCGCACGATCACCGGGAAGTCCGGGTTCAAGGCCTTTTCCATGCGCAGGCGTTCTTCCAGCTCCGGCAGCGTCACCGGGTAGGCGTCGAGGAACACCTGGCCGCCGTCGTTGACCGAGATCGCCTTGGTCTTGGCCTCGGACAGCGACACCGAAGCGCTGGCCTTGGGCAGGTTGATCTGGATCCCGGAGACCTGGGCGGTGGCGGTGAGGATGAACATCACCAGCACCACCATCAGCACGTCCACCAGGGGCGTGATGTTGATGCTGTCCACTGGCGCGTCGTCATCGTCGTCGTGGGAGGCGTTCACAGAAGCCATGACGTTTCTCCTCAGGCCGGCACGCTGGCGTTATGAGCCCGCGCGGGCGCGGCTTCACTGGACTGGCTGGCGCCATGCAACTCGGCCAGGCGGGTGATGAACTCGTCGACGAACACCCGCATGTCGGCACTGACTTCCTTGTTGCGGGTGATCAGCCGGTTGTAGCCAAACAGCGCCGGGATCGCGACGAACAGGCCCATGGCGGTGGCCAGCAGGGCCGCGGCCATGCCCGGGGCGATGGCGTTGATGTTCACGTCGCCGGCCATGGCCGTGCCGAGGAACACCACCATGATCCCCAGCACCGTGCCCAGCAGGCCGATGTAGGGCCCGCCGGCGATGGCGTTGGACAGGGTCGAGAGCTTGGAACCGAGCTGCTGGTTCTCGCGGGTGCGCACGCCGTCCATGGAGCAGCGGATGGCCTCGATGGTCGCCGCCGAGACCGACGAGGTGTCGGCGCCCTGCTCGCGACGGGTGCGGATCTCCTGGACCGCCACCTGGTACAGGCGCCACAGCGAGGAATGCTCCAGGCGCTGGGCCAGCTCGCGATCGTCGACGAACATTTCCAGGCGGGTGCCGACCCGGGCGAACTGCTCGCGGAACAGCTGGTTGGCACTGCTGACGCGGCCGACCATGCGGTTCTTGCGGATCATGATGATCCACGACTGGAACATCATCAGCACCAGCACCGCGATGATCACCCAGGCGTCCACCGGCACGGCCTTGAGCAAAAAGCCCAGGCTGCCGAAACCGAAGCCCGACTGTTCTTCATCGACGCCGTACACCACCAGCTTCGACTCGGCGCCCTGGGCCACGGCATCGGCCAGCAGCAGGCCAGCGGGACGGGCCACCTTGGACAGGCGCAGCTCGTCGATGGCGCCATTGAACGGCAGGAAGGCACTGGCCTCGGCCGCTGCCCCTGGCGTTGATGCCGGCGGCAAATCGGCGCCGATGGCCAGCGGCGAATTGAACGCCGGCAGCGCCACCGCCAGGCGCGCGCTTTCGCGGCCATTGACCAACAATGCCAACTGGCTGCCCTGGGCGGTCAGGGCCAGGTGCTGCCACTGCCCGGGATTGAGCGGCTGGGTCGACACCGCGCGCTGGCCGTCGACCTCGACAAAAGGCACGCCCTGGTTGACCCCGATCAGCAGGCTGCTGGCCCCTTCACGCCGGGCCAGCAGCAACTGTTCGCCGCTGGCCTGGTCCAGACGCAGCCAGGCACTGAAGGTAAAGGCGCCGTCGGCGCTGTGTTGCAGCGACGGGCTGGCCGGCAACAGCAGCGGCTGGCCGTTGAACTGCAAGGCCCGGCCAATGACCCCGTCGATGCTCGCGCCGGTGGCGTTCTGCGCATGGTTGCCGTAGGCCGTGGTGTCCTTGGCCGGGGTGCCGTTGGCACCGTCGAAGTGATAGAGGGCGATGTAGTTCGGGTCGAAGGTCAGCTGGCCGTTGGCGGTCGCCGGGGCCTTCTGGTTGCCGTAGTACATCCAGATGTCCTGGCGCTGGCCGCCCTCCACGTTCGGCACATCGACCCAGACCAGGGCCATACCCATCAGCGGATCGAAGCTTTCGATCTGGTGGTTGAACACGGTCTTGTCATCGGCGCTGACGAAGCGCAGGTCGGAGCCGTCTTCCTTGACCCCGTCGAAGCTGAAGTTGCCGGTGTGCAGGCGCACCAGCAGCGCGGTGCGGCCCAGGGCCTGGTTGATGGCCGCGCCTTGCGGCGTGGTGTCGATCGAGATCTGCTTGCGGTAGTGCCAGTCGTCCTGCCACCACGCCTGGGCGGTCGCCGGGAGCACCAAGCCCAGGCAGATCAACAGGGAAATCAGTAAGCGCTGCATGAAAGTTACTCCGTGAAAGATCAAAACGTCGCCTGCACACTGAAGTGCACGCGCGAGTCCTGTTTCTGGGTGTTCGGTCCATCAAGCAGCGGGTAACCCCAGTCCAGGCTGCCGGAAAGCCATTTGCTCAAGCTGGCGCGGGTGCCCAGGCCGACGCTGGCCAGGCTGTAGTCGGCCTCCTGGTCGGGAAGCTCGTCGCGCAGGTACATCCGTGCGCCTTCGGCGAAGGCGTAGAAGCGCCATTCGTTGACATAACCGCCCAGGTACTTGGCCAGGGACGGCGTGCGCAGCTCCTGGGAAAACAGGTAGCCGTCGTCACTGGTGCGCTCGGCCGCCAGATAGCCGCGCACCGAGGTGGCGCCGCCGGCGGAGAACTGCTCGTTGGACACCAGCGGCCCCGAGGCCAGCTGGAACGCCGCCTTGGACCCGGTCTGCCAGTCGTTGGCGAAGGTGTAGGTGTAATTCAGGTCGCCCTTGAGCACGGCGAAACTGGGGTTGGCGCGGTAGCGCTTGTAGTCGAAGTCTTCGTCCGAGCTGCCATAGCCGAACAGGCTGCGGGTGCCGGCCACCAGGCTCAGGCCGAGGCCCAGCTGGGAAGTCTCGGTGTAGCGGAAACCGTTGTAGGCGAAGGTGAACGGCGCGTACTTGAGCGGCACCTTGTCGCTGTCGCCGCCCAGGCTCAGCTCCTCCTCGAAGTCCTTGAAATCCACCCCGACCGAGAACGAATTGGCCCAGCTGCCGCTGGCCGGCAGGCTGTAGATCAGCGACAGGCCGTAGGAGTGCCCCTTGCCCAGCACGTTGCTGCCGCCGATGGTGGCGACGTTGCTGTCGGACTGGTAGCCGGCGAACTGCAGGCTCCAGCGCTCGTTCAGCGGCGCGGTGTAGGAACCGGACCAGACCTTGGCGTTGTCCTGGTCCTCGGGCGCGGTGAAATAGGTCAGGGAAATGCTGTGGCCCAGTTGCCAGAGGTTGTTGTAGCCCAGGCTGGTGACCGCCCGCAGGTGCTTGGTGTCGGCGCTGTAGTCGTTGTTCAGGCCGACGCTGGCCTGCCACGGGTTCTGGTCTTCCACCTGCAGGTCGACGTCCATGGTGCCGGGGCGCTGGCCTTCGCGAACCAGCGGCATGACCTGGCGCCCGGGGGTCTTGTTCAGGCTCGCCAGCTGGCCCTGGACCTTGGCGAAGTCCGGCACCTCGCCTTCCTGCAACGCCGGCACCTCGTCGCGGATTTCCACCGGCGAATAATGCTTGGCCCCCACCACCCGCACCCGCCCGACCTTGGTCTCGCTGACCTGCAGGTAGACGATGCCGTCCTCGACCTTCTGCTCCGGCAGCTCGACGAACACCGACTGGTAGCCGCGGGCCTGGTAGACCTTCTGCAAGGCGTCGCGGGCGCCCTCGATATCGCTCAGGGCTTTCTGCGGGCCGAGGAAGGGATACACCGCTTCTTCGATGGCCCGGGCATCGAGCACGGTGTTGCCGCGCACGAAGTACTCATTCACATCCACCAGCCGCGCGGGCGCGGCCGCGCCTTGCGATGCGCCGCCTTGCACCGGTTCGCCCTCCACCGGGCCGCCCTCCTCGGCCAACAACGGCTGGCTCAGCGCGACCAGCGCCAGCCAGCCGCATACCGGCAGCCAGCGCCTGGTCGGCCCCGGCCGCCCCCTATCGAACAGATGCTCCACACCGCCCCCTAGATTTCCAAGAATGTCCAACCGCGTCGAAACCGCCGTCGCCGTCTGTACGGCGTTTGGCCGCCTCAATTGCTCAAGGTCGATGTCGTGGCGTGCTTGGCCAGCCAGCTGTGCAGCAGCGCGAAGTTCAACGAGAACTCGGGCATTTGCAGCAAGGCGCCACAGAACACTTCACCGATGATTTTCTGGATCAGCAGCACCGCCCGCGCATCGTTCAACAGCGTGGCGATATCGCGGCTCAGCACGCCGAGGCTCCAGACCTTGTGGTTCAGGTCCAGGCCGACGAACCAGCGAAACAGCAGGTTGTAATTGAGCTGCTCGTACAGCTGCTGCTCGCCGGGCACCGAGTACAAGAGCTGCAACAGCAGGATGTGCATCACCGTGCGTGGGGCGATAAGCATGCCGGGCTCGGCATCCAGGCCCTGGAGAATGTCGCGGTGCTGGTCGAGCAAGGCGTCGATCTGCGGACGCAGCAACACCAGCGAATGGCCCGGCGGGATGTAGCTCGACACCTCCTTCAAGGCGCCCTGCCAGTCATCCTGGGAAACGATCCAGACCCACGGCGCCCCGTAGCGATAGACCGATACCGGCTTCTTGCGCGCGGCTTCGACGATCTTCGACAACCGCTGGTCCAGCTCCTGCATGCCCACTTTCGCGTAGCGTTCCATAGTCCCCATCACCTCACTCCCGGCGTCCCGCCTCGGCTCAGAACAGTGGCCAGAAGGCCCCCTCAAGCGCGTCACATATCCATGACGGGACTGGCGAAGTGCTACCGAACTTTTGTCACAAAAGCTTCATTCACCCCAGGAAGGTTCGGCCAGGACAGACCAGAGGGCGCCAGGGTGCTCGGCTCGGAAATATGGAGTGGAAAGGTGGGGAGCGGTGAACGCCACACGGCCGGCATGCGAGAATATCGATCCCTCAACCAGGCTATTGCCGACAAGGACACACCCATGACAGACCTCAGGCCCACGGAACCCGGGGCTGTCGACGCCATCGCCTACCAGCGGGCCTCCTCGGCCTTGCAGCGAGCATTTGCCTTGCTGCAGCAACGCGTCTATCCCGAGCCGGACGCGCCTGAAGACGCCGAAGACGCCCCGCTGCACGCTCCCGTGTTCGACACCTTCTCGTTCTACATCTGCGCACCCGACCGGGTGCTCAGCTACGCCGCTGTCGCCATGAAGACGATCGAGCATGCCGGCCACACATTCGACATCGCCGGGCTCAGCTGCGTCATGACCGATCCCGCTTGCCAGGGACAAGGCCTGGGCCTGAGAACCGTCGCCGCGGCCACGCGCTGCATGGAACACAGCAACCTCGATATCGGCGTCTTCACCTGCGACCCACCGCTGGCGCGCTTTTATGCCCGGGCAGGCGGCTGGCCCATTGCGCCCGATATAGTGCTGATCGGCAATCGGCACGAAATGGCGTTACACAGCGATACGCTGGGTAAAGTCGTTCTGTTGCGCCTGTTTTCACCCAAGGCAATCGCGGCAGCCTCTGTATTGACCCACGGGGTCATCGATCTCGACCTTCCGGATGGACAGTTTTTGTAGTGACAGGGCTGGGGTGATGGGCAGGCCGCTGCTGCGCAGCAGGCATCGAGCGCGATCCCCCGTAGCCGCTGCCGCAGGCTGCGATCGGCCGGAACGGCCGCGACGTCGTCATGCCTTGAGAAGGACTAGATCAAACAGAACTGCCTGCTGCGTTGATAACCAGAAAAGCCTTACAAGCGGCGGTGAACTCGCCTTATTCCCGCCCAGCACAGGCCGGTTTACCTTCGACTAGTCGCCCAAATGGCGACCGGGTTTGGCGACCTGACACCAGAACTGATGCAAAACCTCCTGCTTGCAGGTACTTTTGCATCCGCACGACCGCTTGATGACGGCTGTGCGTGGGAGATCTTCGGGTCTGCCGGCTTTACTTCTGGTGTCGGTTCGCCAACCTGCGTACAGCCGTCACCCTTTTCGTTTGGCGACGATGGGGTGACAGCTCAGATAATCAACCAGAGGTGAGTTTATGAACCGTTACGTGCCAATTACCGGCCACGACTGCAACATCCCTTCCTTGCTTATAGATACCCAAGCGCCTATCGATGTGCTGCACGATGCGGCGGCTTATCGAATACGTGCGGTGACCCGATTGCTGGAAAGCTTTTCGGTAGCGGATACCCCTCGGCATGAATCTGTTCTTCTTCAGGAACTGACGCTGGTTTGCAGCATCATGCTGCGCGATGGGTGTGATTTGATGGATGTGGCGGGACGGAAGTTGCAAGAAAAGATTTTGGTTTGAATCGTGATGGGCGGTGTTGGGCCGCCCATTTTTTACTTTTCAAAATCGATAACACCTAACAGCTCTACAGCGGGCTTCAGTAGTTCAGTAGTACCTTTTGCACCAACTACCCAAAGCGCTTAATCAAATACCCCCTGTATCTTTCCGACGAAGCATTAATCAAGGTGGCTACATTTACCCCGCCAGCAGAGTAAGCATCAACTAATGCCTCAACGAAGTAGTACTGCTCCCCTGGCAATTCGCTCAACATTTCACTGTTCGACTCGACAAAGCAAATCATTTCATCAAGCGATTGAAAGCGGGCAAGGTAGCGAGCAATTTCCTCGTATGCCGATATATACAAATTGCTTTCTACAACCCCCTGAGCACCATCAAACTCCTCAAGTATCTCAAGCAGTTGCTCCTCAGAAAAAAGCCGCAGAGAGAGCAACCGACTTACAAATCCAGTAAACACCTTATCGCTTGAGTGCATCATTCAAATCCCTCAATAACTCACGAGCATACTCAACGTCCCTCTGGGTGTTGCGAGGTTCTTCGCATAGACCATCTGTTTATCAGAGGCAAACAATGCCCCCAACCGTCAACACCCTGCGCAGGAACAGCAATCGCCCCTGGGTTACCCGTCAGCAGCCCCGGCATATCATAAGGAACATCACGTTTCAGGAAGTCGAGCAGCTCCTTACCAACAAGCGTATTTAAATCAACTGCACTTTTTGACTATTATCTACACAGGAGCGTTTTTTCGGATCTGCCGGCCCTACCTCTGGTGTCGGTTCGCCAACCTGCGTATAGCTGTCACTTACTCGCTTGGCGACTACTTACACTGGCAGAAGAAAAACAATTAATTTTTCAAAAAATCAAACCCCATATCTCCTTCTATCGAAAAGCATATAAACCAAGAATAATCCTCCGCTAAAAAATAATGATGCTGCGGAATCGTAACAAAGTAATCTAGAACCTTCACAAAAATATCTATATCTCCAAGAACAACAATATCGGTAGCCCCATCCCCTATATAAAAAACCTTTCCCTCCAACCCATACCTTAACTTTACCTCTTGAAAAAAAACTGAAAATGCTGACGCCTTCTTCCTGCGATCAACCTCGAGCCCCGCAGCTAAAAAACTCGCACTCCAATCTAGCTTTCGATTCTTAATAGGCAACCGTGAATTTATCCCATCCACATAACAGTCAATATTATCAACAATCGCCACCTCCCCAGACGCGATATACTGTTCCAACTCTGAAATCAATTCCCCATCAAAATACTGGCCCATCAGCCAACTACCTTTTAAACTGTTCAGTCAATTTTTACTTTCCCAGAAGTACCATAAAACGTGAGATGTGGTGCGTCTTCCTTTCGATCAAAGCATTAATTTGATAGCTGACGTCCCTCGTCCCGAACCTGTTCTCCTTCAGGAACTGACCTTGGCTTGCAGCATCATGCTGCGCGATGGTTGTGATTTGATGGATGTGGCGGGACGAAAGTTATAAGAATGGCTTTCAGTACAAGTAGTAATGCGCGATTTCAGGCCGCCAATTTTTTAGTTGGCTTAAAGTTAAAAGTCGTCATAGACCACTACTCATCCAGCAATACGGAAAAGCCCACCCTGAATATAAAGTCACAAGGACTGCAACTAAGGTGAGACTGGGCAATATAACTGAGAGCATTAGATCAAACAACAAAAGGGCGCCTGGTTACAATGAAAGAATAAAAAACATCCCAGCAACGCCAGGGATATTTATGACCCCCTCAAGGATATTTATAAACTCTCTAAAAACTGAGAGGTCAAGCTTTCTATTCTGAAGAATACAATACATTCACAATCTGCTTACCACATGCGAAATCCTACATCACCAACCACTTTCCACCAAGCCTAAACGTAGTTTGAGCAGTTCCTTTCTCGTGCCGACTACATCCCTTCTTTAATGTAGGAACGAAACACCCCATCTCCTTCATCCACATGGAGCCGACCGCACTTCGGGCAAGAATAAACTGTTTTCGCCCCCTCACCTATCGCATCATAAAACTCATCTTCGGACATGCTTCTAACAGAAAGCAAACTACCAATATCATCTATCTTTCTTTCTGAAATCAAGCTCATTTCAGACTCAGATGTTCCATTAGATAGATTAATTATATATCCACAAACACATGCAAATTTCGACATATTGATCATTTCCTTAAGGACGATCGTAGCGAGCGACAGAGCCGTCAGCTTTCTGAAAAAACAAAGTCTTTATGCTTTGAGCATTGGGTTTACCCCACATTCGAGCTGCAATTGAAGACATATCCTCACTTGATAGATCCGCCTGAACAAATACGCCACCCGCCTGATTTGATTTCTTCTCAATATTTTTAACTATATTTGAAGGAGACAAATTTTGCGGTGTGTACACGTCAATCGCCCCTAGTCCATCAACCTTTAAATCCGCAGTACGTTGTCCCTGAACACCTTTCGATGATGCTGTTGCCAGGTGAGTAACATCGTAACCGAGACTTGACAACCCTTGTCCTGCACGCACTTCATTTGCATCAGGTATTGCACCTACTTCTACTTTTATCTTCCCTGCACCTGCTACTTTCGCACCAGCAATATTTTTCTCTGCCTCAACCAACCCCGCTAGATTACCTCCCTCTTTCGGCTTCAGTCCATTACTGGTCTCAAAATAAAGCTTGCCATCCGCAGCTAAAACTTCTGTGTTGCCAGTCTTGGTATTGATAACCCGGCGATAGCCCTCTGGTAACCCCCCCGTCTCATTGAAAGCAGCCCCTACTGAAGCGCCTTCGCGATAACCTACCGGCAGTGCGGTTTTCTCCGCAGTGAGTGCTCCTTTAGTCGCAAGCGCATCACGCGACACCAACTCTTTCAAAAAGCCAGCAATGCTTCCCTTGCTTGCCCTACCTACCGGCAACACCGCGAGAAGCGCCTCTAGATCAATATCTGAGGTAACTCCACCAGTCGCGTAACGTCTCAGCGCGCCCCATTGGGCCTCCGTGAGTTCAGCATCGTTACTGATAGCCCCGATCTCTCGGAGCTTCTTGGTTGCAACTGACTCACCATACTGATCAATCCATTTATCAGGAACGACACCCGATCCATCCGGAGAGTTGTTGTAAGTGGTATTACTTGCAGAGTTGAACAGCAGAGGGTCCTTGTACTGCTTGGAGGTTGCACCAAATGCGTAAACCTTGTCGCCATTCGCAACGATAGGAGAACCATCCGCCCAAGTCAGAAGAACTTTTTCACTCTGTAGTTGCTTAACAACATCCCTGGCTCTATCAAGGTCCTCAGCCAGATGCACGCCCTCAGGGTTGTTCGGCCCATAACCGATCAAGATTGCCTGTAGCTGTTTATTAGACTGCGCATCAAGTTCGCCATCAGCGGCATAGGTGAGCAACATGCCCCAATCAAGGCCGGAACTACTTTTACCTAATGATGCTTCCAGCTTTTTAGCTTCTTCAGCAAGCCGTTTTTCCTCTAAAGCATGGAGTTTGCGGTTGTACGACTGCGCGTTACCAGCTATCTGAGACCCCAGTGCAACATCACCATTGACGCCAGCAGCCGCCAACAGACCGACGAGTTTGGAGGCCGCGTTTACAAGCCGATCATGCTCAGCTGGATTGTCACCTCTCAATAGCGGGCTCTTCTCAAGCGTGGTAATGAGTGCCTCATTAGCACCCGCAGCAATCGCCCCAGTCTTGAAATCCCCCCCCATTGCTTCTGAAAGCAATCCACCGATAGCAGCATGTAATGCAATTTTGCCGGGGCGACTGTCTTGAAGCTTAAACTCTGCGCCTAGATCACCTGCACCCGTAAAGGCTGTCGCTTGCAGGATGTCAAAAAAGGCCCCTGTCATCGCATCCTTGAATTTTCCCTGTCCAAGAGCCTCGGACAGTGTCCCTCGGACAGCGCCTCCCGCAAGCTGGACCGCTCCGAAACGTCCAATAGCGGCCGGGTCAGCCAGATGAGGGACTACGCTCGGGCCAGTGACCTTGTTTGTAACTGGGTCGGTTTGTGCTCCAAACCAGTTGCCACTGGCGTAATTGATAAAGCCTGCTGAAGCACCTGCGATCAATGCCTGACTCAGGCTGTCACTGCTGAATGTGTCCTTGAAAGCAGCGCCTACATTGCCTTTGTTGTTAATGACACTGACAGCACCTGTACTGGCCATTGACGTTAAAGCAGCCGAAGCGATGACGTTTCCTAAACCCGCACTCGTTGCCGCTGATGTTGCAGTTGCTGTCGTCGCTGCAGCCATGGTGCTCCCTGCTGCAGCATTCGTCGCGGCTCCTACCGCTGCACTAGCAGCCCCCGCCGTCAGCACCGTCACAATAATGATGACCGCCAGCATCGCCCCCTGGCCAAGGCCCGAGTGGCTGTACTTGAAGCTTTCGTGAACCTCCTGCACCTTGCGCCAGTCCACGTCACCGCGTTTTTCGGCCTCCTTGAGCCACGCCAGTTGTGGGTCTGCCTGCACCATGGCATCGATGGTCTGGCTCACCGATTTCTGGTCGATCTGCTTGATATCGATTTTCAGGCCATCGACCGCCTTCATCGCCAATTGTCCCTGGGCCACCAGCTCGCTCTGCCGCAAGGTTTCATCGGTGTTGCCTTTACCCTTGGCACTGGTCCACGACAGACTGTTGCTGCTCTTCTCGTGACTCTCCTGATGCAGATCCTTCACCCCTTCAAAGGTGATCTCCCCACCACTCTGCACCGTCAGGTCATTACCGCTTTCCAGCTTGGCAGCCTGATACTTCTGGTCCCCACCGCTAACCAGCGTCAGATCCCCACCGGTCTTGATTTCGCTGCCGATGTTTTTCACATCGGTGACTTCGTCGCGCTTGGTCTGCTTGCTGCCAAAACTGCCCTTTTTCTTCTTGTCGTACAGCGAGTAATCGCTGTCTTGTGCCGCCAGCAATTCGAGGTTATTGCCAGCCACCAGGTAGGCTTCGTCGCCGGCGGTGATGCGGCTGGAGATCAGCGCCATGTCGTTGCCGGCACTGAGCGAGACATCGCCGCCGGCGCTGAGGGTGGTGGCGACCTGGCTGACGTGGTCTTCCTGGCGGGTGACTTTCTTGGTCTTTTCGTAGGAGTGCTGCTCGTCGGCCGCCGAGGACAGTGTCAGGTTCTCGGTGGCCGCCATGGCGATGTTGCGCTTGGCCTCGATTTCGCTGGCGATGGCATTGATGTCGCGACCGGCCTTGACCGTCAGGTCACGGCCGGCGCTGACTTCGGCGCCGATCTGGGTGATATCGCTGCTGTAGTGTTTTTTACCCAGCACCAGGCTGTTGCTGAGCTCAGTGGACACCAGATTGGCGTCGCGCCCCGCGCTCAGGCTCATGTCCCGGCCGCTTTGCAGCACACCACCAGGGGTGCTGAGGTCACGACCGGCGGAAATGCTCATGTCGTTGGCGGCTTCGACACGCGCGGCGCTGTTGGCGTAATCCTTGTGCGAATAGCCCCGTGCCACGCTGTCCGCCGAGGTGACGCTGCGCTCGTTGAGCACATCGCCGCTAATCGTGGTCATCGTCACATCACGCCCGGCGATGATGCCGCCCGCCTTGTTGACGATGTCGTTGCCCGCCAGCAGGTCCAGGCGTTTGCCGGCCTCGATCAGGCCGCTGTTGACCAGGTTGTTGCCCGCCGTGGCCGACAGGTTGTTGGTGGCACGCAGGGTGCCGACGTTGTCGAGGTTCTGCCCGGCGATCAGTCTGACATCGTTACCGGCAATCAAGGCACCGGTCGGGCCGAGGCGGCCTTCGGCCTGGGCCAGGTACAACACCGGTACCAGCACTTTTTCCCCATTCACTTCGTGCTCTTCGGGCCAGACGATGTCATGGATCAGGGCTGTAACCTGCTCGGAAGTCAGATCAACGCAGAGCACTAAGTTGAGCTGCTGCTTGCAATAAAGCAGATGCGATCAACTCACAGATACATCTCGATCGACTAATCAGAAATACCCTACAGCCTGCAGTGCACTCCCCTTATTTCTGCCGACCACAGTACGGTCTACAGTCGTTCGGTCGCCCAGATGGCGACTAGGTTTGGCGACCTGGTGAATGGAGTGCAAAAGATTTCTGATTACAGAAGCTTTTGCACATGCAAAGCTGCTTTATGGCAGTTGTGCGCGGGAGGCCTTCGGGCCTGTCGGTTTTCCATTCCCGGCTCGCCAACCCGCGTACAGCTGCCACCTTTCGTTTGGCGACGTTTGAGTGATAGCTCTTTTCAACTGAATGGAGTTACACCTATGAATCGCTACATGCCCATTACCGGCCACAATTGCAACATCCCCTACCTGCTGATCGACACCCAAGCACCTGTCGATGTGCTTCACGATGCAGCGGCTTATCGCATTCGTGCGGTGACCCAACTGCTGGAAAATTTTGTGGAACCTGAAAATGCTGGAAGCCACCCTGTGGTTCTTCAGGAGTTGACGTTGGTCTGCACTATTCTGCTGCGCGATGGTTGTGACCTTCTAGATGTAACTGGACGAAAACTACAGGAATAGCTTTTAGCCTAAGTAATAGCGGGCGACCTTAAAGTCGCTCGCTTTACCTTTCGACACCTCTTATCAGCCATTTAAAATTCCAACATTCCGCTGACCACAAAGATAATTACCGAATTAGTTGACTGTCAGCACATCGACTTCAGGGATGTCATACTTTACCCAGAAGATCACGACACAAACAAGGCAAAACTATCTATACCTGGCAAGCTTCCTGGCCCGATGACGAACTTCCTGAGTAGCGCCTTCCCTGCTTAAAACTTCTAAAGAAACTTGTAGCTCGGGAGTCCTGACAAAGAGCCCAACCCATTGCAATCCCATACTTGACCAATATTCACTGTTACTTTTAAGAGCTGCAAGAATCACGCCTTCGAAGGGGAACAAATCTAAATATTCTCTAGACAGTCCAATATTTATAAAACCTTCAGCTATTAACGAGAAGGCAGCTTGAGGGCTTTTTTCTAGAATAGGAAGCAAGAAAACATAGGACCTTTCATCAGACAAGATTCGAATACAACCATCTTTAGCTATACCCCACACCCCTTCAGGGGTAATGCCTACCTTGGCTCGCCCTTCTGACAAATCCAAAATCGGCAGCCAATAGTAATCTTGCGCTTTTTCAGAATCGCACTGAGGACTTTTATTCCATGGAATAACGAGCGCCTCCAGATCCTTAGCAAACGTCATTTTTAGGTTTTCTTTCATCTCGATATTCCTGGAGTATGGACAACTTCCACGCCATGACTACTCATGAATTTTTTAAACTGCTCACGAAGTTCAGGATTCCAGTTCATTCCATAATGCCCACTCCACTCATATGTGCGGAGAGCACCATTTTCCCGCCAAATTCCACCACCAAGAATGCTATCAGATGATGGAATTTTTCCTGCATCCAAAATCCCATCATGCCCAAATCGATTTTTACCCATTATAAATCTTTGACTTTGTGGATCAAAGATAAAGTCGATCGGTTTAGAGTTGCTTAGATTTTTTACCGCATTTGAAGATGAGTACCCATCACTCACTTCTAGAAATCCCTTCGCGGGCCCACTTCCACCTGAGTTTGCTCCCCCAATAACTGGAATCTTACTCAACCCGGGAAGGCTAGAGCCAGAAGGACTGCCTCCCCCATGAGGCCCCTGCATAATCTCAATGGGCTCCACCTTACCAAGCTCATCCTGTTCTTGCTGGGGGATAGGCTCCCCCATCATTTTCCTCAGTTCATAATCAGTTTCTTCTTGCTGATTTCGATGCAGCTCGCTGTTGTACTTCTCTCCTGCGCCACCAATCAAGCTACCTGTATCAGGATTACCGCCTACCATTGCAGCGGACAGCAATCCAATAATCTGAGCCGTCGTTATCTTCGCTTGACTGCCCTGCACACTCAGATCGTTTGCCTTGAAGTAGTCGCTCACATGCTGTGCCAAAACCTCATTGGCCAGCGGTGTGAGCCCCTCGGCAATTCCTCCGGCAAGAGCTCCACTGGTAAACCCCTCTCCTTTAGCTGTGGATATCAAGCCCCCCAAAGCCGCATGGAAAAACATCGCCTTTGCGGTTCCTGGGCCAACCTTAAGCTTATCGGCAAGATCCCCTATCCCTTTGTTCCCGGCGGCAGCCGCGAGATCAAACCCCTCCCCGACGACTGCACCGCCAAGGTTCTTGCCAAAACTTCCACCGTTGATGGCTGTGGAAACGCCGCTGTTGATGAGGGCATGGGTTCCACTTCTAAGCACTGTTTGCTCAGCATTGCTCCAGCTGAGCATGTCTTTTGAGTACCCAGGATTCTGGACTGGACCAGCTCCTATAACCTTCGAGCCGCCATTAGTTGCACCACTGGGAGCCTGGAACCAATTGCTGTCGACATAACTGATCGCGCCAGCAGTTAAACCTCCAATAGCAGCGTTCTTAAGGCTATTGGATCTGAAGGTGTCCTTGAGGGCTTCCCCAAAATTGCCTTTGTTATTAATCACACTCACTGCACCAGTGCCTGCCATTGAGGTAAGCGCTGTTGAGGCCATCACATTCCCCCAACCAGCAGCCACAGCCTCAGCCCCTGCGGCAACCGCCTCAGCAGTGGTCGCCGCTGCCATCGCAGATCCAGAGCCCGCCGTCGCACTGGCAGCAGTCCCCACCGCCGCGCTAGCAGTACCGGCCGTCAATACCGTCACGATGATGATGATCGCCAACATCGCACCCTGGCCAAGGCCGGAGTGGCTGTATTTGAACGACTCGTGAGTTTCCTTCACCAGGCGCCAATCCACATCACCACGCTTCTCGGCGTCTTTGAGCCAAGCCAGTTGCGGGTCGGCCTTGACCATCGCATCGATGGTCTGGCTCACCGATTTCTGGTCGATCTGCTTGATATCGATTTTCAGACCATCAACGGCTTTGATCACCAGATCGCCTTGCGCTACCAGTTGGCTCTGGCGCAAGGTTTCATCGGTGTTGCCTTTACCCTTGGCACTGTTCCACGACAGGCTGCTACTGCTCTTCTCGTGACTCTCCTGATGCAGATCCTTCACCCCCTCAAAGGTGATCGCCCCACCGCTCTGCACCGTCAGGTCATTGCCGCTTTCCAGCTTGGCGGCCTGATACTTCTGGTCGCCGCCGCTGACCAGGGTCAGGTCGCCGCCGGTGGTGATTTCGCTGCCGATGTTTTTCACATCGGTGACTTCGTCGCGCTTGGTTTGCTTACTGCCAAAACTGCCCTTTTTCTTTTTGTCGTACAGCGAATAGTCACTGTCTTGCGCCGCCAGCAGTTCAAGCTTGTCACCGGCCACCAGGTAGGCTTCGTCGCCCGCGGTGATGCGGCTGGAGATCAGCGCCATGTCCTTGCCGGCACTGAGCGAGACATCGCCGCCGGCGTTGAGGGTGGTGGCGACCTGGCTGACGTGGTCTTCCTGGCGGGTGACTTTTTTGGTTTTTTCGTAGGAGTGCTGCTCGTCGGCCGCCGAGGACAGGGTCAGGTTCTCGGTGGCCGCCATGGCGATGTTGCGCTTGGCCTCGATTTCGCTGGCGATGGCGTTGATGTCGCGACCGGCCTTGACCGTCAGGTCGCGGCCGGCACTGACCTCGGCGCCGATCTGGGTGATATCGCTGCTGTAGTGTTTTTTACCCAGCACCAGGCTGTTGCTGAGTTCAGTGGACACCAGATTGGCGTCGCGCCCCGCGCTCAGGCTCATGTCCCGGCCGCTTTGCAGCACACCACCAGGGGTGCTGAGGTCACGACCGGCGGAAATGCTCATGTCGTTGGCGGCTTCGACACGCGCGGCGCTGTTGGCGTAATCCTTGTGCGAATAGCCCCGTGCCACGCTGTCCGCCGAGGTGACGCTGCGCTCGTTGAGCACATCGCCGCCGATCGCGGTCATGGTCACGTCGCGGCCAGCGATGATGCCGCCCGCCTTGTTGACGATATCGTTGCCCGCCAACAGGTCCAGGCGCTTGCCGGCCTCGATCAGGCCACTGTTGACCAGGTTGTTGCCCGCCGTGGCCGACAGATTGTTGGTGGCGCGCAGGGTGCCGACGTTGTCGAGGTTCTGCCCGGCGATCAGGCTGACATCGTTACCGGCAATCAAGGCACCGGTCGGGCCGAGGCGGCCTTCGGCCTGGGCCAGGTACAACACCGGCACCAGCACTTTTTCCCCATTCACTTCGTGCTCTTCGAGCCACACGATGTCGTGGGTCAGCGCCGCGACCTGCTGTGAGGTCAGCGTCACACCCACCGACAGGCCGAGCTGCTGCTTGCTGGTGAGGGCGTTGTCCATCAGGTATTTGAAGAGTTTTTCGTCCGAGGTCTGGCCGTCGATAAAACGCTGGCCAGTGCGGGCGACGACCGCCTGCTGGATCAGCTTCTGCTCATAGAAACCATCGCCCAGGCGCTTCTGGCTCTCGTCGGGGTTATAGCCCAGGTTGGCGAGCAGATAGTCCGAGCTCATGAACTGTTTCAGGTCAGTGAGCACCGGATTGGTTTCAATCAGGTACTTCTGCGGATTGGGCTTGAAACTGGTATCCGGCAGGCCCTGCACCCGGGCCAGGGTTTGGCTGGCCACAGGTGTCGCGACCATTGCACCGGGGGTTTGGCTGTTCCCAGGCGTGGTCACGCCGGTCGAGGGGGCGAGCGGCAGCGTTGGCACGCTCAGGTCCGGCCCCGTGGCAACTGCGCTATGGCTGGCGCCTTCGACCTGCACGGCTCCCACCTGGGTGATCGCACCAGCATGGCCTTCATAGCCTGGCAACAGCAGGTTGCCGCCATTGTCGGCCGGGGCACTGACATCGAGCGCACTGGCACCCACGTTGCTGTCGGTGACCTGGCGAGTAACCCGGGTCAGTTGTCGATCGCTGGAGGCCACTGGGGCAACATCGGCAATCTGGAAGCTACGCGCCTGAATATCCGGCAGGTTCTGTTGACGCTGGGCGGTGCTGACCGAGGCGCTGCCCATGCTCCAGTCTTGCGGCCCGCTATTGGCCTGGGTCGCCTGCTGCACCGCTGCGCCCTGCCCACTCAAGCGGAACAGGCCATTGGGCCCTGTCGGCAATGCGAAGCCGGGCAGGCTCAACGGGTTGACTTGTTGCTGGGCCAAGTCGGGCGGCAGTTGGCTATTGATCCGGACAACGGTGGTACCGCTGGCGTTTACGCGGGTATCGGCGACTTTGTTGGTACCACCGCCGACGCTGTAGTCCTGATGGATGACGCTGTTCTGCAGGTCCTTGGCGGCGGTGATCGAAACATTGCCGCCTGCCTGAATGACCGCATTACGGTTGCCTGCGGTGCTAACGGCACCGCTACTGTCCTTGGCGACTTCAACGTCGCTGAGCAGTTTGTATTGAGAGAACTGGCTCGGCAGTTCAAGCAGGTTGTTCGGGTCGTACAGGGATGGAGTCGAGTTCTCGAAGCCGTAACTAAGGCCAGTCATTACAGTGTTATAGGCATTGCGTATATTGACGCTCGCTCCTGTTTCACTGTCTTTGAGGAACACCGTTGTATACGATCCACCATCATGCCCTGGCTCTCTGCCATGACCCGACTTGGGAATGGCCTTGTGGATGCCGCCATCCAGATCTAGATAGTACTCATAAGGAAAATCAGGGTTGTTGCGCTGGTTGTAGGGCATCAGGACATTGGAGAAAAGTCTCCCGGTGCTGCCATCACTCATACCGGCGACCTGATACATACGCGTGCGTTCAATGGTCCCATTCTGCGCGCCAATGTTCTGCAGACTGTCAGCCGTGATATTGATATTGCCGCCGGCGCTCACCGTGCTTTTGCTATTGAGAAAGCTGCCGCCCTGGAGCACCAGATCCTGGCCGGCGGTCAGCACCGCCGAGGCACTGGTGTCGTTGTCGACACTTTCGAAGACCTCGCGGGCAGCCAGCGTGAAGGTGTAATAGTCCCCCCGGCAGTCATTACATAAATTAGCGATAAACCCCGACAGCAGCTTGCGGCTGCCCGACGCCACTGCACCATCGGTCCGGTTCTGGAACACATCGGCGTTCAACGCGAAGGTCCCGCCGCTCTCCATCGAACCGGAGACGTTGTAGACCCCTGCGGCCCGGGCAGCGCCGCCATAGCCGCCGATCGCCACATTGCCGAGCCCGTACAGGTCGCCGTTCTGGTTGGTCAGGTTGGCGACGCTCAAGGTCATGTCGCCGCCACTGAAGATCAAACCTTTCTGGTTCAGCAGGCTGGACGTCCCCAACTGCAGGTTGGCGCTGCTGCCCAGGGTCCCGAAGTTGTTGATCGACCCGGCATTGACGTTCATCCCGGAAGCAGAAGTCATGCGCCCATAGTTGTTGAGCTGCCCGCCGATATTGATCGTGGCATTGCCGCCGCTGGCGACGCTGCCGGCACTGCCCAGGCTCACGGCAGCGGCCGTCAGCCCCAGGTCGCCCAGGCTGGTATAACGCCCGTTGCCGCCATAACTGCCGCCCAGGTTCAGGCTGGCCGTACCGTCGCTGGCAATCAGGCCATCGTTGTTCCAGTTGCCGCCGTTGCCCACCAGGCTGGTGGAGGCCAGCAATTGCCCACTGCCGGTCTGGGTCAGGTTGTTGACGTTGATGGTCAGGCGCCCGGCCTGGATCACGCTGCTGTTGGTCCAGCTGTCGGCAGCGAGCGTCAGCCCGCCTCGGGTGACGAGACTGCCACCGGCATTGGTGACGTTGGCCGTGGCGATATCGAAGGTGCCGTTGCCCACATGCAACAAGCTGCCGCCCTGGTTCTGGAAGCTTGCGGCATTCAGGGTCAGGTCACTGTTGGCGCTTTCCAGTTTGCCGTTGCGGTTGTCGAACAGGCCGCCGATCTGGAAGTCGGTCTTGCCACCGGCCCCCAGGGCCCGAAGCTGGCCGGTCTGGTTATCGAGGCTGGCGGCACGCACGCTGAGGGTGCTGTCGCTCTCGATGATGCCCATGCGGTTGTTCAAGTGACCGTTGAGGCTGAGGTCGACCTGGTGACCGGCGATCTGGCCATCGTTGTCGCCGCTGTTGTCGAAGTTATTACCGCTGACCTTGACCAGGCCTTTGGCATACAGGCCGCCGTTACGGTTGTCGAAGTTGGCGGTGGTGATCAGTGCATCGCCACCCTGGGCCGAAATGCGCCCACCGTAGTTATCGATGCCGCCCAATACGCTGAGGTTCAGGCGCTGAGCCTGAGTAATGCCGCCCTGACGGTTGTTGGTCAGGTCGTAGCCATTTTTCAACACGCCGACGACACGCGCTTCCAGCGCGCCCTTGAGGCTGGCGAGAGTACCGCCGCGGTTATCGAGATTGGTGGCGCTGACCTTGAGATCGCCGTTCTGGGCCAGGAGCCGGCCGCTCTGGTTGTCGATATCGCCGGTCACGGCCAGGTTCAACGCGCCCTGGCTTTGCACGGTGCCCTTGGCGTTGCCCAGGCTGGCGGCAGTGAGTTGCAGGTTGCCGTTCTGGCTGTAGATCAGGCCGTCGCCGCTGTTCTGGACAGCACCGGAGCTATTGATGACCAGGCTGTCATTGCTCGCGACAGTGCCGCGATTGCGGTTATCCAGGCCACCGCTGAGCACGCTCAGCAACCCCTGGCTGACCAATTGGCCGCCCTGGTTGTTGATCTGGCTGCTACGGCTGATCACCAGCGGACCGCCACTGGCCAGTTTGCCGTTGGTGTTCGTCAGGTTGCCCAGCAGGTCGAGGTTCACCGCGCCATTGCTGGCCAGGCTGCCGCCGGAGTTATCCAGGGTCGTGCCGGTAAAGCCCAGCGACTGCTGGGCATTGATGTTGCCGCCGTTGTTCAAGGCCATGGCTTGCAACGTCAGGGCCGCGCCGCTGTCGATCGAACCACCCAGCGCATTGTTCAACAGCCCGCCAACGGTCAGTAACTGGGCCCCGCCGCTGGACAGAATGCCTGCGCTGTTATCCAGGCTGGCCGCCTTGACGGTCAGGGTCTTCTGGCTGACCAGCGCGCCGGCGTTGCTGTTGAGCAAGGCACCGCTGACGCTCACATCCAGGTCGCCACTGCGGCTGGACAGCGTGCCGTTGTTGCGGTTGTCGAGGCTGCCGCCATTGACTGCCAGCCCCTGCCAGCCAGAGATCAGGCCGCCCTGGTTGAGCAAGGTGTCGCCTGTCAGCCCGAGTTGGTTCTGGCTGATCACCTTGCCACCGCTGCTGTTCAGCGTACGACCGATAAGGTTGAAACTCTGGCTGCTGGAAATCTCTCCATTCTGGTTATTCAGGTCGCGCAAGCGGTTGATGCTCAGCGGGCCTTTGGCGATCAGCAAGCCATTGCGGTTGTCGAGGTCACTGCCCGACAACTCGAGACGCACACCGCTGTCGCCCAGCAGGCGACCGCTATTCTGGGTCAATGCCCCCAGGGTCAAGGCCATGTCGCCTTTGGCCGACACTTCCCCGCCGTCATTGGAGTTCAGGCTGTGGGCGGTCAGGCTCAAACCGCCCTGGCTGTTAATCAAGCCGTTGGCGCTGTTGTTCAGTGCCATTGCATTGAGGGTCACGGCGCTGCCACCGAGCAGGGTTCCCCCCTGGTTATTCAGGTCAGCGCTGCCGAGTGTCAGGTTCTGCTTCGCGTTGATCAGGCCTTTGTCTCGGTTGCTCAACAGACCGGTAATATTCAGGTTCAAATCGCCACGGCTGTTAACGGTTCCCTCGGCGTTGTCCAGGCTGGCGGCGCGTACATCGAGGGCCGCCGCGGCAATCTGGCCTTTGAGGTTGCTCAAGGCCTGATTGACCCGCAGGGTCACGGCCTGGTTGCCGAGGAGCTTGCCGTTGCTGTTGTCGAGGCTGTCGGCGACAAGCGCGAAGGCCTGGGCACTGGAGATTTCACCGCCCTGGTTGTCAACGTCCTTGAGGTTGTCGAGCACCAGCGACGGCGCATTGATCAGGCCGTTGCGGTTATTCAGTTGCCCCTGGTGCAGGTCGAGGGTGAGGCTCGTTTCGCTGAAGAGCTTGCCGCCCATCTGGTCGAGGCCGGTAACGCTGGCCGTGAGGGCCTTGACGCTGCCGATGCTGCCGCCGTCCCGATTGGTGACCTGGCCAGCGCTGAGGGTCAGGCTGTCGCCACTGTTCAGGCTACCCTTCTGGCTGTTGTCGAAGGCGCCAGTGGTCACGCCGACCACTCCCTTGCCGCTGATCACGCCTTGCTGGCGGTTGTCGAGGCTGGCGCTGTGCAGGTCGACGCTGCCGTCGCTGACCAGTTTCCCGCCCTGGTTGCCGAGCGTAGCGCTGACCTTGACCTTCAAGGCGCCTGCGCTCGACAGGCTGCCGCCGGCGTTGCTCAGGTTGGCGCCGGTGACATCGAGTGTGCCTTCGCTGCTGATCTGGCCCTGATCGTTCGTCAGGTCGCTGCCCAGGCCCAGCCGCAGGTCCTGCCCGCTGAGCAAGTGACCTGCGGTGTTGTCCAGGGTCTGGCCATCCAGGGTCAAACCGGCCTTGCCGTCGATCAAGCCCTGATTGCGGTTGAGCACCTGGCCGAGGGTCATGCTCAAGCCCATGGCCGCGATGATCTGACCGCCGTCACTGTTATCCAGGCGGTTGCCGGTCAGGCTGATGCCGGCACTGCCGGAGAGTTCGCCGCCCCGGTTGTCGATCTCGCCGACCTCGAGTTTCAGCGCTTTTGTAGCCGCCACCAGACCATCCTGGCGGTTGTCGAGCGCGCTGGCGGTCAGATTCAGGGCACCGCTGGCGATAAATTCACCGTTCTGGTTGTCGAGGGTGCCGAGGGTGGCCGACACATCGGCCTTGCCGGCCACCGAACCATCGCTGTTGTCGAGACGGTTGGCCGCCAACAGCACTGCCCCGTCGCCGATCAGCGTGCCATTGCGGTTGTTGAAGGTCTGGGCCACGCCCAGATCGACAGCGCCACGGCTGCTGATCATGCCGCGGCTGTTGTCCAGGGAGGTGCTGCGGCTATCGAGGGACGCAGCGGAAACCAGCCCGTCGAGGTTGTTCAGGCGCTGGGCGATACGCAGGGTCAGGCCCTGGTCGCTCAGCAGCTTGCCACCGCTGTTGTCGACATTTTGCGCAGCGACGGTGAAGGCCTGGGCGCTGGAAATTTCGCCTTTCTGGTTGGCGACATCCTTGAGGTTCTTGAGTACCAGCACAGGCCCGTTGATCAGACCGTTGCGGTTGTCGAGCTGGCCGTTGTTCAGGTCCAGCTCCAGACGGGTCTTGCTGAAGAACTCGCCGCCTTGCTGATCCAGGCCCGTGACGCTGGCGGTCAGATCCTTTTCACTGGCAATGCGGCCGGTGGCGCCGTTGCTGACCTGGGTGGCGGTCAGCTCCAGCGTACCGTCACTGGTGAGGTGGCCGCCCTGGCTGTTGTCCAAGACACCGGTGGTGACACCGGTTGCGCCCTTGCCATTGATCACGCCGTTGTGGCTGTTATCGAGGCTGGCGCTGGACAGGATCAACCCTTGGTCGGTGATGATCGAGCCACCCTGGTTGAGCACTGCCCCCAGGCTGGCAAGCGACAGGGCGCGGGCGCCGCTGAGCTTGCCCGCGGTGTTGTCCAGCGTGGCGACATTGAGGGTCAGGGCCTCTTCGCTGCTGAGCAATCCGGTGTTGTTGAGCAGGGCCCCGTCCAGGCGGATATCCAGGCCCTTGAGACCAGAGAAACTACCGCCGGCGTTATCGAGTGTGGTGCCGGTCAGGTGAGCCGCGCCCTGGGCAAACAGCTTGCCCTTGGTCTGGTTGATCAGTTGCGCCACGGTCAGCTGCAGGTCGCTAGCGGACAGCAGCTTGCCAGCGTCGCTGTTGTCCAGATGCTGGCCCGTGTGGCTCAGGCTGCTTTCGGTACTGGAGATCTCCCCCGCCCGGTTGTCCACCTGGTCGACATTGAGGGTCAATGCGTGGGTGCTGCCCACCAGGCCGCCGCGATTGTCGAGGGTCTTGCCAGTCAGCAGCAAACTGCCTTTGGCGACCAACTCCCCCCCCTGCTGGTTCAGGGTCTCGAGGGTTGCGACCAGATCGCCCTGACTGGCGATCCGGCCTTTGCTGTTGGTGACTTCCAGGGCCTTGAGCGTCAACGGACCGAC
Source organism: Pseudomonas sp. GW821-FHT02B10 (assembly GCF_059421865.1). Taxonomy (NCBI): domain Bacteria; kingdom Pseudomonadati; phylum Pseudomonadota; class Gammaproteobacteria; order Pseudomonadales; family Pseudomonadaceae; genus Pseudomonas; species Pseudomonas sp. GW821-FHT02B10. The sequence goes on from NZ_JBWKVU010000022.1 coordinate 52,893, forward strand.
CGCACTGAGCAGGCCGCCGCTGTTGTCCAGTCGCGAGCCTTCATAGTCCATCGCCGCCTTGCCGGTCACCACGCCCTTATCGCGGTTATCCAACTGTCCGACCAGTAGCTTCAGGTCCTTATCGGCCTGGATCAGCCCTCCCCGGTTATCCGCCAGGTCGCTGCGCAAGGTCAGCCGATCCTTGCCGGACAGGCTACCGCCACGGTTATCCAGACGGCCGGTGGTCAGCTCGATGCCGCCGCCGGCCCTGAGTTTCCCCAACTCCCGATTGTCGAAGGCTCCAGCAACTGTTGCCGTCAGGCTGCCATCGACGGCCAGCAGCGTTCCCGCCGCGCGGTTGTCGAGGCTGCTGGCGGCCAGGTTCAACGCCTTGCCGGAGCCGACCTTGCCGCCTTGGTTGTTCAATGCCCCGCTCAACTCGACACCAAGACCAAGGTCGGCCGTCAGCTGGCCTTGGGTATTGTCCAGACTCATCGCCTTGAAGGTCGATAACCCGGCACTGGAAACGGAGCCATTAACGTTGATCACCGCACCTTCGACGTGCAAGGCCAGGCCCGAGTCGCTGCCCATCTTGCCGGCCGTGTTGTCGATGCTAGCGGCCCGGACATCCAGGCCATCGGCCGACACCAGTCCCCTGACGTTGTTCAAGGCTTGGTCGATGCGCAGGACCAATGCGTTCTGACTGATCACCTTGCCGTCGGTGTTGTCCAGCGTTTGCGCGGCCAGGGTGAAGCCCTGGTCGCTGGAAATCTCGCCCTTCTGGTTCGCGACACCCTTGAGGTTCTTCAGCAATAACTGGCCTGGGGCGTTGATCAAGCCGCCCTGGTTATTCAGTTGGCCGTTGTTCAGGTCGAGGCTCAGCCCCGTGCTGCTGAACAGTTTGCCGCCTTGTTGATCGAGGCCGCTGACGCTGGCCGTCAGGGCCTTGGTGCTGGAGATGCTGCCTTGGGCGCCGTTGTCGAGCTGGCCGCCGCTGAGGTCGAGCGTATCGCCGCTGACCAGAGTGCCGCCCAGGTTGCTGACGGTTCCCGGGCTGGTGAGCTTCAAATCCTTGACGCTGGAGAGGTTGCCGCCGTCGTTGTTCAGGCTGCCGACCTTGAGCAGAACGGCGCCATCACCCTTGAGCGTGCCTCGGGCGTTGAGCAATTGCTCGCTCGCTGCAAGGTCCAGATTGCCTTTGGCGTAGAGATTGCCACCCTGGCCGTTGTTCAACCGCGCAGCCTTGACCTGCACAGCCGCCTGCCCGGACAACTGGCCATCGAGTTGGTTGTCGAGTTGTTCGAGGTTCAGGTTGATGTCGCCATTGGCGAGCAGTTTGCCGCCATTGCTGTTATTCAGCGTGGTCCCCGTCAGTTTCAGATAGCCCTGGCTGGAGACGCTGCCGCCCTGATTGTCGAGACTGCCACCCCCCAGGTTCATTCCCTGGACGGCGCCCAGCGAACCGCCCTGACGGTTATCCACTCGGTTGGCATTGAGCGTCAGGACGCCACCGGCGCTGACACTGCCGCTGCGGTTATCCAGTACTCCCGCCGTGTTCAGGTCGAGGCCGCCCTTGCTGACGACTCGTCCCTTGAGCTGGTTGTCGAGACTGGCACTGTCGAGGGCCAGCCAATCGTTCGCTGACAACAGGCCGGCCTGGTTCATCAAGTGCCCGGCAATTTTCGCCCTCAGGCTCGCACTGCTCAGCAACGTGCCTTGGCTGTTATCGAGGCTGGCGCTGTTGACCAGCGCAGCGCCGGTGCTCTGGACCCGGCCGCCCTGGTTATTGAAGGCACCGCTGGCATTGATATTCAGAGCGCTACCGGCCGCTATCAGACCGGCGACGTTATCCAGGGAGGCAACATTCAAGCTCACCCCGGCCAGGCTGGAAATCTCAGCGCCAGCGTTACCCAGCGCCGCCACATTGGCGACCAGTTCACCATTGCTGCTCACCAGCCCGCCCTGGCTATTGAGCAACTGGTTGGCATTCAGATTCAGGCTACCGCTGCTCAGCACCCGCCCCTTGTTCTGGTTATCCAGGGTCGCGGCACTGACGTTGGCGCTCTGCCCCGCACTCAAGGTCCCGCCCTGGTTGTTCAGCGCCTGTGCCGCGTTCACCCTCAGGTTACGGCTGGCAATCACGCTCTTGCCGCTGTTGTCGAGGTGCTGCGCGCTCAGGCTGACATCGCCATTGGCATTGCGGCTGTTGTCGGCATTGACTCCGGCTTCGATGATGCTGCTGTTGGTCAGGCGGCCGCCGGCGCTCAGGCTGATGCTGTCGCGCGCGGTCAGGTTTTGTCGGTTGTTCAAGTCGCCCTGGGTCTGCACAGTGAGTGCGCTGCCGGCATGGACCGATCCTTGGGCATCCAGACTCGCCGCCGTGACCTTGACCGCGCCATTGGCCGCCGAGGCGTCGACCATGCGCAGATGGCCATTGGCATCGAGCTGGATATCGCCGCCGCTGGCGATCAGTTTGCCGTCGAGTTTTACCCCGACCCCGGCCTCGGTGCCCACCAGCCTGATCGCCCCGGCGTACATGCCGCCCAGGGCCGAGGAGTCGATCGCCAGTTCCGGCTTGATGCTGCCGTCGTCGGCGCGCGCCGTGGCGTTCAGGGTGCGGGCGTCGACGTCGTTGCGCCCGGTGACGATGGTCAGGTTGTTCGCCTGGATCTCGGCGTTGATCCTGGCGCTGCGGGTGATGATCTCGAAGCGGTCGACGTTGCTGGCGTTGAGCGT
>NZ_JBWKVU010000023.1:0-36674 GCF_059421865.1 Pseudomonas sp. GW821-FHT02B10
ATCGCGGCCTGGCGCGCGGGGTTCTGCCCGGCGCCGGCGGTGAGCACCTGGCCCATGATCACTTCATCGACCTGGGCGCCGTCCAGGCCGGTCTGGGCCAACAGCTGGCGGATCACCGCGGCCCCCAGATCGACCGCGGGAATGTTCGCCAGCGAACCCTGGAAACTGCCGACCGCGGTGCGGGTGGCGGCAACGATTACGACGTCTTGCATGGCGCGAATCCTCATCGTTATTGGCGGCATCGGTCGGCGGCCATTGGCAGGTGACCGGTGCGCGAGAACTTGGAAAATCATGGTTGCATAGAAGGTCGCGACGTCGCCAATCGCGAACCGGTGGGTCGCGTTCTGTTCGCCCGGTCGGGTATTACAGGCCCATGCGCCGGCGTGCGCGATGTATCGAGCCGTTGCGTACCGCCCAGCGCAGCATCGGCGCACTGCGGTTGACGCTGGCGCGGATCAGCTGGCGTTGCAGCAGACCCTGGTTGACGCCGAGCATATCGCTGGCCCAGTCGGGCAACAGGTCGATGCCGGCCTGCATCATCAACGAGCCAAATGGCTTGGCCAGGCGGCTTGGGGCAGGTGCCGCCAAGAGCAAACGCAGCACCTCGCGGCTGCGTTCATCGCAGAGCAACTGGGGGCGCATCCGTGCCAGGTAATCCGCCACGGCCCGGCGCGAGCGCGGTACATCAGTGGCGCCAAGACGCTCGGCGATCAGCGCGACTTCCCCGTAGTAACGGTCCTGGTCGGCAGGCGACAGGTGCGGGTTGCGATAACGCAGGTGCGCCGCCAGAAAGCTGCTGACCTCGGCCACATGTACCCAGGTCAGCAGTTGCGGATCGTTGGCGGAGTACGGCCGGCCGTCTGGCGCATGGCCGACGATCTGCAGGTGAATGGTGCGCACCTTGTCGATCAGCCATTCGGCATCCTGGCGCGAGCCGAAGGTGGTGCCGGAAATGAACTGTGCGGTGCGCCGCAGGCGCCCGATCATGTCTTCCCGGAAGTTCGAGTGATCCCAGACCCCGGCCAGGGCCAGTGGGTGCAGGGCCTGCATCAGCAAGGCGCTGATGCCGCCGATCAGCATGCTGCTGAAATCGCCATGCACCTGCCAGCAGATAGCGTCCGGGCCGAACAGGCCCGGGTCGCCCTTGGGGTTGTCCAGGTCGAGCTGGCCCAGCGACAGGCCACCCAGGCTCATCACCTGGGTTTCGATACGACTGCGAATGAATTCCATACCGCTTGGCTGTTCCTTGGTTGAGGCCCGAGGCCCCGCTCAGAGGTTCAGGCGTTTATCGATCAGGCCCTCGACCACGCTCGGGTCGGCCAGGGTCGAGGTATCGCCCAGACTGTCGAGCTCGTTGCAGGCGATCTTGCGCAGGATACGCCGCATGATCTTGCCCGAGCGGGTTTTCGGCAAGGCCGGCGCCCACTGGATCAGTTCCGGCTTGGCGAAACTGCCGATCTCGCGACTGACCAGGCTCAACAGTTCCTTCTTCAGCTCATCGCTGGGCTCGACGCCGTTCATCGGGGTGACAAAGGCATAGATGCCCTGGCCCTTGAGGTCATGGGGATAGCCGACCACCGCGGCCTCGGCGATGCTGTCGTGCAGGACCAGGGCGCTCTCGACTTCGGCGGTGCCGATGCGATGCCCGGACACATTGATTACGTCGTCGATACGTCCGGTGATCCAGTAGTCGCCGTCTTCATCGCGCCGCGCACCGTCGCCGGTGAAGTAATAGCCCGGGTAGGGTTTGAAATAGGTCTCGACCATGCGCTGCGGGTCGCCGTAGACGCTGCGGATCTGTGCCGGCCAACTGGCCTTGATCGCCAGGATGCCGCTGCCGGCGCCGCTGATTTCCTTGCCGTGCTCATCCAGCAGCACCGGTTGCACGCCGAACATCGGGCGGGTGGCGCAGCCCGGCTTGATGTAGCTGGCACTGACCAGCGGGCTGAGCATGATGCCGCCGGTTTCGGTCTGCCACCAGGTGTCGACGATCGGGCAGCGCTGCTCGCCGACGCTATTGAAATACCATTCCCAGGCTTCCGGGTTGATCGGCTCGCCGACAGTGCCCAGCAGGCGCAGGCTGCTGCGCGAGGTGTGTTGCAGCGGCTCGGGGCCTTCGCGCATCAGCGCCCGCAATGCGGTGGGGGCGGTGTAGAAGATGTTCACCCGGTGCTTGTCGATGACCTCCCAGAAGCGCGAACTGCTCGGATAACTGGGCACGCCCTCGAAGATCAGGGTGGTCGCGCCATTGGCCAGCGGGCCGTAGACGATGTAGCTGTGGCCGGTGACCCAGCCGACGTCGGCGGTGCACCAGAAGACTTCGCCTTTGCGGTAGTCCAGTACGTATTTGAAGGTCATCGCCGCTTGCAGCAAGTAGCCGCCGGTGGTGTGCAGCACGCCTTTGGGTTTACCGGTGCTGCCGGAGGTGTAGAGGATGAACAGCGGGTCTTCGGCGTCCATCGGTTGCGGCGGGCAGTCGTCTTCGACGTCGCGCAGCGCCTGGTGATACCAGAGGTCGCGGCCTTCGACCCAGTTCACCGGGTTCTGGGTGCGCTCGACCACCACCACAGTGCTGACGTTCGGGCAGCTTTGCAGGGCCTTGTCGACGTTGTTTTTCAAGGGGATGAACTTGCCGCCGCGCACCCCTTCGTCAGCGGTGATCACGGTGCGGCAGTCGGCGTCGAGAATGCGGTCGCGCAGCGCGTCCGGGGAAAATCCGCCAAAGACCACCGAGTGCACCGCACCGATACGGGTGCAGGCGAGCATGGCGTAGGCCGCCTCGGGGATCATCGGCATGTAGATGCACACCCGGTCGCCTTTTTTCACGCCGCGGCTTTTCAGGACGTTGGCCAGGCGGCAGACATAGTGATGGAGTTTCTTGTAGGTGATTTGCAGCGACTCGGCAGGGTCGTCGCCTTCCCAGATGATCGCTACCTGATCGCCGCGTTTTTCCAGATGGCGGTCGATGCAGTTGTAGCTGACGTTCAACTGGCCGCCGGCGAACCAGCTGGCGGCGCCGGTTTTCAGGTCATAGCGCTGCACGGTTTGCCAGGGAGCGCTCCAGTCGAGAAAGCGGGTGGCCTGTTCGGCCCAGAAGGTACTGGGATGCTCGATGGATTCGCGGTACAGCCGCTGGTAGTCATCCTGACTCAATTGTGCGGCCCGGCGGACGGCATCGGCTTGGGGGAACATGCTGATATCGAACATGACGGTTCCTTATTCTTGTTTTAGCGACAAGTAATAAAGATGCGCCTTGATCGGAAGGGGTTCAAGGGGAGGGCGGTCTTGGGCGACCGATCGAGAATCGGCCCGCTGCTATGCAATGGATGGGGTTTGCACAGCAGCGGGCCGGTTCGCGAAGGGGGATTTCAGCGGGCTATCAACCGCGGTGGCGACCGCGGAAGTAGTTGATCAGGCCCTGGGTCGAAGCATCCTCGGCCGGGGCTTCTTCGCTGCCGACCAGGCGGTTGTAGACGCCCTTGCCCAGCTCCTTGCCCAGCTCCACGCCCCATTGGTCGAAGGCGTTGATGCCCCAGATCACGCTCTGCACGAAGACCTTGTGTTCGTACATCGCCACCAGTGCGCCCAAGCGGCGTGGGCTGATGCGCTCGACCACCAGGGTGTTGCTCGGGCGGTTGCCGGGGATCACCTTGTGCGGTGCCAGCTTCTGGACTTCGGCCTCGCTCAGGCCTTTTTCACGCAGCTCGGCCTCGGCCTCGGCGCGCGTCTTGCCGAGCATCAGCGCCTGGCTTTGCGACAGGCAGTTGGCGTACAGCCACTGGTGATGGTCGGCGACCGGGTTGAAGCTGACGATCGGCACGATGAAGTCGGCCGGAATCAGCTGGGTGCCCTGGTGCAACAACTGGTGGTACGCGTGCTGGCCGTTGCAGCCCACGCCCCCCCAGATCACCGGGCCGGTGTCGGTGGAAACCGGCGTGCCGTCTTGGCGCACGCTCTTGCCGTTGGATTCCATGTCCAGCTGCTGCAAGTGCTTGGTGATGTTGCGCAGGTAGTGGTCGTACGGCAGGATCGCGTGGCTTTGCGCGCCCCAGAAGTTGCCATACCACACGCCCAGCAGGGCCAGGAGAACCGGCATGTTCTGCTCGAACGGCGCGGTCTGGAAGTGCTGGTCCATGGTGTAGGCACCGGACAGCAGTTCCTTGAAGTTGGACATGCCGATGGCCAGGGCGATCGGCAGGCCGATGGCCGACCACAGCGAGTAACGCCCGCCGACCCAGTCCCACATCGGGAAGATGTTTTCTTCGCGGATGCCGAAGGCCACCGCGGCGGCGTTGTTGCTCGACACTGCGATGAAGTGGCGATACAGCTCGGCCTCGGAGCCGCCCTGAGCCAGGTACCAGGCGCGTGCGGCCTGGGCGTTCTTCAGGGTTTCCAGGGTATTGAAGGACTTCGACGAGACAATGAACAGCGTGGTTTCGGCGCGGATCTTCGAGGACAGCTCGTGGAACTCGCTGCCGTCGATATTGGCCAGGTAATGGCAACGCACGCCTTTCTGGGCGTAGGACAACAGGGCTTCGGACACCAGCTCCGGGCCGAGGAAGGAGCCGCCGATGCCGATGTTCACCACGTCGGTGATCGGCTTTTCGGTGTAGCCACGCCACAGGCCGTCATGGATGCGCCCGACCAGCTCGGTGATCTGGTTCAGCACCTTGTGCACTTCCGGCATCACGTTGACGCCGTTGACCGACAGCTTGTCGCCCACCGGGCGGCGCAGGGCGGTGTGCAGGGCCGGACGGCCTTCGGAAGAGTTGACCAACTCACCGGCGAACAACGCCTTGATCGCGTCCTGCAGGCCGGCTTCGTTGGCCAGGCCCACCAGCAGGTTGCGGGTTTCGGAGGTGATCAGGTTCTTCGAGTAATCGAGAAAAAGCCCACAGCCGCTGAGGCTGAATTGATGAAAGCGCTGCGGGTCGGCATTGAAGGCCTCGCGCATGCTGAAATCCTGCATGGCCTGGCGGTGGTCATTCAACGCTTGCCAGGCGGGCAGAGCGGTAACGTCGTGAGGAGTGCGGTAGTACGCCATCGCTGCGGTTTTCCTTTTACTTGAACTGCCTGTTGGACACTGAAAAGCCCGGAACGTCCTGCTCGAAGAATAACGTTCGGTCAAACCTGCGCTGACACGATTAAGCACGCAGGGCGATAACAGTAACTCTCGCGTGCTGATCTGTCTTGGCTTTGTCTGACCTGCGGCCGGTACTTTTTTACACCGGCGCCTCAGAGCCGCGCACGAACGGGATTTCAGGGGGTGAGAATGACTGGGGTTCAGGCGACCTGAACCGGGATGGCATGGCTGGTGTGGCTCAGCTCGTTGCCCGGCGCCATATAGAGCATGCGTGGCTTGAAGTTGAGCAGTTCGGCTTCGCTGTAGTGAGCGTAAGCGCAGATGATCACCCGGTCGCCGACCTTGGCCTTGTGCGCGGCGGCGCCGTTGACCGAGATCATGCGCGAGCCTTCCTCGCCACGAATGGCGTAGGTGGTGAAGCGTTCGCCATTGTCGACGTTGTAGATCTGGATCTGTTCGTACTCACGGATACCGGACAAGTCCAGCCATTCGCCGTCGATGGCGCAAGAGCCTTCGTAGTCGAGCACAGCGTGGGTGACTTCGGCGCGATGCAGCTTGGCCTTGAGCATGATGGCGTGCATGAGTGGTGTTCTCTCGGTCAGGTCCTCGAACAGGGCCCGCAGCATCGCTGCAGGCCCCGGGCGGCGGCAGTTTGCCCGAAGGTCGGGCTTCGGGCAATCGGCCTTTGGGACCTAGGCGTCGAGGTCCAGATGCAGGTTGTCGATCAGGCGGGTAGCGCCCAGATAGGCCGCCGCCAGGATCACCAGGTCGCGGTCTTGCGCGGTGGCCGGGCGCAGGGTCCGGGCGTGGCGGATTTCCAGGTAATCGGGGCGCAAACCTGCGGCTTCGAGCACTCGTCTTTGCTCGTCCAGCAGCTTTGGATAGTCCCGCTCGCCCTGGCTGATGGCCTCGGCGATCTGAGTCAGGCCACGATAGATCGCGGGGGCGATGGCACGTTGTTCCTCGCTCAGGTAGCCGTTGCGCGACGACAGCGCGAGGCCGTCGGCGGCACGTACGGTGGGCTCGCCGATGATCTGGATCGGCATGTTCAGGTCATGCACCAGGGCGCGGATCACCGCCAGTTGCTGGAAGTCCTTCTGGCCGAAGACCGCAAGGTCCGGCTGCACCATGTTGAACAGCTTGCTGACCACCGTGGCCACTCCTTCGAAATGCCCGGGACGGCTGGCGCCGCACAGGCCTTCGGAGAGTTGCGGCACGCTGACCCGGGTCTGGCCGTCCATGCCGTCGGGGTACATCTCTTCGACGGTCGGGGCGAACAGCAGATGGCAACCGGCTTGCAGGAGCTTTTCCTGGTCGGCGGCCAGGGTCCGCGGGTACTTGTCGAGGTCTTCGCCGGCGCCGAACTGCAGCGGGTTGACGAAAATGCTCGCCACCACGAAATCCACCCGCTGGGCCGCCTTGGTCACCAGGGCCGCATGACCGCTGTGCAGGTTACCCATGGTCGGTACGAAGCCGATGCGCTTGCCCTCGCTGCGGGCACGGGCCACGGCGGCACGCAGTTCACGTACGGTTTTTACAGTATTCATGCAGAAAACCCGTGTTCGGCGCCTGGGAAGGTCACGGCCTTGACTTCATTGACGTAGGCGCTCAGGGCGGCCTGGATGCTTTCCTGGCCGGCCATGAAGTTCTTCACGAACTTCGGCGCGCGACCGCTCAGGGACAGGCCCAGCATGTCGTGCAGAACCAGCACCTGACCGTCGGTGCCGCTGCCGGCACCGATGCCGATCACCGGAATCTTCACCGCCTGGGTGATTTCCGCCGCCAGTTCGCTCGGCACGCATTCGAGCAGCAGCATCGCTGCGCCGGCTGCTTCCAGAGCAATGGCGTCGGCACGCATCTGCCGGGCCTGGTTTTCGTTACGGCCCTGGACCTTGTAGCCGCCGAGGATGTTCACCGATTGCGGGGTCAGGCCCATGTGGGCGCAGACCGGGATACCGCGTTCGGCCAGCAGGCGGATGGACTCCGCCAGCCAGAGCGCGCCTTCGACTTTGATCATGTGCGCACCGGCCTGCATCAACTGGGCGCTGTTGTTCAGGGCCTGCTCGGTGGTGGCGTAGGCCATGAACGGCAGGTCGGCGAGGATCAGGGAGCCACTGTTGCCGCGTTTGACTGCGGCGACGTGGTAGGCCATCTCGGCGGTAGTGACTGGCAGTGTGCTGTCGTGCCCTTGCAAGACCATGCCGAGGGAGTCGCCCACCAGCAGTACTTCAACGCCAGCCTGGCAACAGGTGTGGGCGAAGGTCGCGTCATAGCAGGTCAGCATGGTGATTTTTTCACCTTTCTGCTTGAGGCCTTGCAGGGTGGTCAGGGTGATGTCTGGCATGAAAAAAGGTCCTCATTCAGGCGCTCTGGAAACTGCTGCGAGTAACGCGCGTGATTCTTATCTATACAGGCGCACGGTCTGTTGTCGTGCTTATAAGGCCTGGATTGCGCCCTGTAACGCCGGGTTGGCGGCAACGGGACGCCTATAGTCGTGAGGAGAACTCGGGAAGTCAATTGCATGTGTTACCGCATTGTTACGGCGTGAGTGTTACCGCCGTAACTGATGCGTTTCAGCAGTCAGGCCAGGCGTTCCAGGCCGACAAATGGGCAGGCGGCGAGCAGATCGCGCAGGTGGCGGCCGTCGGCCAGTTGCAGGTCGGCGGGGGCCAGTTCGGCCAGGGGATAGAGGACGAAGGCCCGGGCCTGCATATGGTAATGCGGGACCTTGAGCCGCGGTTCGTCGATCAGTCGATCGCCGAACAGCAGGATGTCCAGGTCCAGGGTGCGTGGCCCCCAACGTTCGAGGCGCTCGCGGCCCTGGCCGTTTTCGATGGCTTGCAGGGCGTCCAGCAGTTCGAGGGGCGCGAGGCTGCTGTCCAGGGCGGCCACGGCGTTGGTGTAGCGCGGTTGGCCGGGCAGCAGGGAGTCGCTTTGATAGAAGGCCGAGACGCCCGCCAGTTGGCTGTGCGGCAACTGCGCCAGGGCGTCGATCGCGCTGCGCAATTGCTCTGCCGGGGCAGCCAGGTTGCTGCCCATGCCGATGTAGATGCGTTCCATCGGGTTATTCGCCGGAAGCGCTCGGTGCGCCGGCGGTGGCGCGTTTGCGTTTGGCACCACTGCTGCGGCGACGCTTGCGCGGACCTGTGCCGGCTTCGTCCTTGCCGCTCAGATCGCGAATCATGTCGCGGCGACCGGCTTCGTTGGCGTCCTGATAGTCGGTCCACCATTCGCCCAGGCCATCGGTCTGTTCGCCGGCGCTTTCGCGCAGCAGCAGGAAGTCATAGCCGGCGCGGAACCGCGGGTTGTCCAGCAGTTGATCGGCGCGCTTGCCGCTGCGGCGTGGCAGACGTTCCTGCATGTCCCAGATTTCGCGGATCGGCATGGTGAAGCGTTTTGGAATGGCGATGCGCTGGCACTGTTCGCTGATCAATTCGTGAGCGGCCTCCTGCATCGCCGGAATCGGCGGCATGCCGCGTTCCTGAAGGCGCAGCACGCGAGCCGGCAAGGCAGGCCACAGCAGCGCGGCGAACAGGAAGGCTGGGGTTACCGGCTTGTTCTGCTTGATGCGCAGGTCGGTATTGACCAGGGCTTCGCTGATCAGCGTATGGGTGTAGGTCGGGTTGTACTCCAGTGCCTCGGCGCTGGCCGGGAACAGCGGATCGAACAGTTGCAGGTCGACCAGCATCTCGAAGGTGTCGGCGGCATGGCCGGACAGGAACAGCTTGAGCACTTCCTCGAACAGGCGCGCCGAGGGGATTTCCCGCAGCATGGGGGCCAGGTCGCGGATCGGTGTGGCAGTGTGTTTCTCGATGCCGAAATCCAGCTTGGCGGCAAAGCGCACGGCCCGCAGCATGCGTACCGGGTCTTCCTGGTAGCGCTGGCGTGGGTCGCCGATCAGGCGGACCAGGTGATTGCGAATGTCGTGCACGCCGTTGGCGTAATCGAGGATGCGTTCGCTGACCGGATCGTAATACAGGGCGTTGATGGTGAAGTCGCGGCGCTGGGCGTCCTCTTCAAGGGTGCCGTACACGTTGTCGCGCAGGATGCGCCCGCTTTCGTTGCGCGAGGATTGGTTGCTGTCTTCCTCTTCATCGTTTTGCGGGTGATTGGCGCGGAAGGTCGCGACCTCGATGATTTCGCGACCGAAGTGGATATGCACCAGCTTGAACCGACGGCCGATGATCCGCGCGTTGCGGAATTCGGCCCGCACCTGTTCCGGCGTGGCGCTGGTGGCGACGTCGAAATCCTTGGGGGTGATATTGAGCAGCATGTCGCGCACGCAACCGCCGACCAGGTAGGCCTGGTAGCCGGCGTTCTGCAGGCGTTCGACGATGTTCACCGCATAACGGCTGAACTGGGCGCGTTGCAGCGAGTGTTGGCTGCTGTTGAGCACTTCAGGCGTGCTGCGTTTGTGTTGCGTACGACGCAAGGGAGAACGGAATGACTGGAACAACTTCTTCAGCATGGGATGCACTGTTTGAAGGAATGTTCGGCCATAACGAAGAATGACCGCATGATGGGCGGGGATTCTAGCATTTAGTCGGGGGATGGTGTAGGAAGCTGCGGCGAGTCGTGCGCGGGGCTTTGGAACGCGGGTTGGCGGGGCTTTACGTCAGTAAAGTTGCAATCGCGGAAACCACAAGGGGAGCCGAAGCTCCCCCAGAAGTGTTTGCGTGCTCTATTTTTATTATTGGTTTCGGGCTTTTTGTTTTTGTTTAACGCCCTTGTCACCTGGTTAACCCAGGATAACCCTCCCAATCGGGAGCCAAGAGCAAACGGATTGCTTTGGTCGCTGTGTTGCAATGATCGATGATCCAACCAGTTCAGGCTCTGCCTTAGGGCAGTTTTTGTTGTTCTCGGCCTGGTTGTGGGGCAAGCCCCAATGACAACGCCTCTCCAAAAGAATCAGTTAGCTGCGCCTCCGCCGTGTTGTTTTTATTGTGCGTGAGTCGATTCGTCTTATTTTTATTGTCTTATGCATTGCTTGTTATTGTTCTTGTACCAAACATATAGCAGGTGCCGTGCCAACTTTTGCAAAGCCCAGTAAAATAAGGGGTTAGGCGTGGTGTTGAAGTTTTCGCGGGCGAAAAAAAGCCGGGGCTTCGTTACCTTAAGCCCCGGCTTTTGTTACGTGAAATGACTGAGGTAACAGTTTTTTCACAAGGTCGCGTGTTACCCGCAACCCGTTACCGCCGGATTTCAGCTTTCGCTGGCGACCCCGGTCTTGCGCCGTGGGATGCCCAGGCGCTGGCGGCGTTCCCACAGGCATTTGCGGCTGACGCCCAGTTTGCGCGCCAGTTCGGTTTCGGTCATATGGTCCTGGTGCTCGAGGACGAAATGCTGGAAGTAGTCTTCCAGCGACAGGTCTTCGGTCGGCTCGTGGCTGCTGTTGTTGGCGTTGGCGGCCTGGGGCGCCAGGCCGATGAATTCGTCGTCTTCCAGATCGCTCAGTTCGATATCGATACCCAGAAGCTCGGCGGAGATTTCCGGGCTTTCGCACAGGATGACCGAGCGCTCGACGGCGTTTTCCAGTTCGCGAACGTTACCTGGCCACGAGTAGTGACGAATGGCTTGCTCAGCGTCCGGAGCGAACTTCAGGTCAGTGCGGCCCACACGCGCGCTTTGACGGGCGAGGAAGGCATTGGCGATTTCGTTAACGTCGGCGCCGCGCTCGCGCAGGGCTGGCAGTTTCAGGGCAATCACGTGCAGGCGGTAATACAGGTCTTCACGGAACTGGCCGATCTTGGCCAGGCTCTTGAGGTCGCGGTGGGTCGCGGCGATCAGGCGCACATCGACCTTCTGCGATTGCACCGAACCGACCCGGCGAATCTCGCCTTCCTGCAGCACACGCAACAGGCGGGCCTGGGCTTCGAGTGGCAGTTCGCCGATTTCGTCGAGGAACAGGGTGCCGCCGTCCGCCGCTTCCACCAGGCCGGCGCGCCCGGCGCTGGCACCGGTGAAGGCGCCTTTTTCATGTCCGAACAGCTCGGACTCGATCAGGGTTTCCGGAATGGCCGCGCAGTTCACCGAGATCATTGGCGCCTTGGCACGCTTGGACAGGTTGTGCAGGGCACGGGCTACCAGTTCCTTGCCGGTCCCGGATTCACCCTGGATCAGTACATTGGAGTCTGTCGGGGCGACCTTGCGGATCTTGCTGTACAGATCCTGCATCGGTGGGCAGGAACCGATGATGCCGATTTCGCCGTTGCTGGCGCTGGCTTTGTCCGCACCGTTGCCCGGCTTGGCGGCCGGCCGCTCGTTGGGGCTGCTTTGCGCGGTCTGGCGGTCGCGCAGGATGCGCGCCACGGCCTGGAGCATTTCGTCGTGGTCGAAAGGCTTGGCGATGTAGTCCACCGCGCCCATCTTCATTGAGTCGACCGCCGAGCGCAGGCTGGCGTAGCTGGTCATGATCAGCACCGGGGTGCCCTGGCCGAGCTTGATCAGTTCGGTGCCGGGGGCGCCTGGCAGGCGCAGGTCGCTGACGATCAGGTCGAACGTGGGAATGCTGAAACGCTCTTGTGCTTCCTGCACGGAACCGGCTTCGCTGACCTGGTACTGGTTGCGTTCCAGCAGGCGGCGCAAGGCGGAGCGGATAATTGTTTCGTCTTCGACGATCAAAATGTGCGGCATTGATTCGATTCTCTCGACGGTCTCAGTTCACAGCGGACGTCGCTTCGACATGACGCGGTAAAGTCACCCGGATACGGGTGCCGCGTTGGCTTTCGGTGTCAGCCGGGCTGTCGATGGTGATTTGTCCATAATGCTCTTCAACGATGGAATAGACCAGTGCAAGGCCCAGTCCGGTGCCCTCGCCAGGATCCTTGGTGGTGAAGAAGGGTTCGAACAGTCGATCCATGATGCTCGACGGGATGCCGCTGCCTTCGTCTTCGACGATCAGGTCGATCGTGTGTTCGCCGGCCTCGCTCTTGACCCGTACCGCGCTGCCCGCCGGTGAGGCGTCGCGGGCATTGGATAGCAGGTTGATCAGTACCTGGGCGAGCCGTTGCGGGTCGCCGTCGACCCAGTGGTCCGGATCGCACAGGTTGAAGAATTGCACTTCGAAGTTGCGCCGGTTCAGCGCCAGCAGACCAATGGCGTCCTGCGCCACCTCGGCCAGGCACACGGCTTCGTCGTTGTGCTGGTGACTGCCGGCGTGGGCGAAGCTCATCAGCGACTGGACGATGCGCGATACGCGCTTGGTCTGCTCGAGGATCTGGCCGCTGATTTCAGTGAGTTCGCCGTCTTCTTCACGCTCTTCGCGCAGGTTCTGCGCCAGGCAGGCGATACCGGTGATCGGGTTGCCGATTTCGTGGGCCACGCCGGCGGCCAGGCGGCCTATGCTGGCCAGCCGCTCGGAATGCACCAGCTTGTCTTCGAGCATCTGGGTTTCGGTCAGGTCTTCTACCAGCAGCACCAGGCCGCTGTTGCCCGGGGCCAGGGGTTCGTCGATGGCGGCCTTGTGCAGGTTCAGCCAGCGGGTCTGGCCGTCGAGGGCCAGGTGCTGTTTATGCAGATGTTCATCGGGGATGTTGATGAAGCCTTGCAGCAGCTCTCTCCAGGGATCGGCGATGGTGCTCAGGCGCGAACCGACCACATGCTGCGCCGGAATGCTGGTGAGCTCTTCCATGGCCTTGTTCCACATGAGGATTTCCTGGTCCTTGGCCAGGGAGCAGACACCCATCGGAAGTTCCTGCAAGGTCTGGCGGTGGTAGCGGCGCAAGGCATCGAGCTCGGCGGCCAGGCCGGTCAGGCGCGAGTGGTAGTCCTCGAGCCGGCTTTCGATGAAGTGAATGTCTTCGGTCACATAGTTTTCGCCGCCGGCCTTGTAGGGCAGGAAGGTTTCCACCATGTCCTGGGCCACGCTGGGGCCCATCAGGCCGGACAGGTTGGCCTCGATACGGTCGCGCAAGCGGCGCAGGGCATAGGGGCGGCGCTCGTCGAAGGGCAGGTAGAGGTCGCGCAGCGCCTGCTCGACTTCCTTCTGCGCGGCCTTGGCACCCAGGGGCTTGGCCAGCTGGGTGGCGAACTCCTGGGGTGAGGCAGCATGCAGTTCGCGACGTTGCGGCCGGCGCACGTTGTCCACCGCGCAGGCTTCGGCGGCGCTGGCTTCTTCGGAGCTGGCGTTGGTGAACAGCGAAATCAGGGTGAACATCAGGACGTTGGCGGCCAGCGAGGCGATAGCCGCCATGTGCCAACTGGTGTCGTCCAGCACGTAGATCATGTTCAGCAGCGGTATATAAAAGCCCTGCAAGTTGCCGATCAGCGGCAGCAACATGGTCACCAGCCACACCAGCGTCCCGGCCATCAGCCCGGCGATGAAGCCGCGCCGGTTGGCGGTCGGCCAGTACAGCACCGAGAGTACGCCGGGGAGGAACTGCAGGGTCGCGACAAAGGCCACGATGCCGAGGTTGGCCAGGTCCTGTTCGGCCCCTAGCAGCAGGTAGAAGGCATAGCCGGCCATGATGATGGCCACGATCAGTGCGCGGCGGGTCCATTTCAGCCAGCGGTAGATGTTGCCTTCGGCCGGTGGCTGATACAGCGGCAGCACCAGATGGTTGAGGGCCATCCCCGACAGCGCCAGGGTCGTGACAATGATCAGGCCGCTGGCGGCGGAAAGCCCACCGATATAGGCCATCAAGGCCAATGCCGGTTTGTTGGCGGCGATGCCGATGCCGAGGGTGAAGTATTCGGGGTTGGTGGTGGCGCCCAGTTTCAAGCCGGCCCAGAGGATCAGCGGCACCGCCAGGCTCATCAGCAACAGGAACAGCGGCAGGCCCCAGCTGGCGCTGACCAGCGAGCGCGGGTTGAGGTTTTCGGTGAAGGTCATGTGGTACATGTGCGGCATCACGATCGCCGAGGCGAAGAACACCAGCAGCAGGGTGCGCCACGGTCCTTCCTGCAGTGGCGTGTGCAGGGCGGCGAGGGCGGTCTGGTTCTGCAGCAGCCAGAGTTCCAGCTGTTGCGGCCCATCGAACACACCGTACAGGGCATAGAGGCCGACGCCGCCGATGGCGATCAGCTTGATCACCGACTCGAAGGCGATGGCGAACACCAGGCCTTCGTGCTTTTCCCGGGTGGCGATGTGCCGGGAGCCGAAGAAGATGGTGAACAGGGTGATCAGCGCGCAGAAGCTCAGGGCCACCCGGTGCTGCACCGGCTCGCGGGTGAGGATACCGATGGAGTCCGCGACCGCCTGGATCTGCAGGGCCAGCAGCGGCAATACCCCGACCAGCATGATCACCGTGGTCAGCGCGCCGGCCCAGGTGCTGCGAAAACGGAAGGCGAACAGGTCGGCCAGCGACGACAGTTGGTAGGTGCGGGTGATTTTCAGGATCGGGTAAAGCAGCACCGGCGCCAGCAGGAAGGCACCGGAAACCCCGAGATAACTGGAAAGAAAACCGTAGCCGTACTGATAGGCCAGGCCGACCGTGCCATAAAAGGCCCAGGCGCTGGCGTAGACCCCGAGGGACAGGGTGTAGGTCAGCGGGTGGCGGATGATCGAGCGCGGGATCATGCCGCGTTCGCTGATCCAGGCCACCCCGAACAGCACCAGCAGGTACGCGGCGCTGATCAGGATCATCTGGGTCAGGCTAAAGCTCATCGGCATCTTTTTGGCTCTGCAGGATGAAGGTCACGACGATCAGGATCAGCCAGAGCAGATACGGGCGATACCAGGCGCCCGTAGCATCGATCCACCAATCCATGATGGCGGGGGAGAACAGATAGATCCCCACTACCAGCAGCAGGACCAAGCGATAGATGTACATCTCGGCCTCTCTTTATTGTGTGCGTGCCCGAAAACGTGCGGCGATGGTAACGGATGGGCGCCAACCTGCAAGGGGCGTCAGCGGATTTGCGCTTCGGGCACGCTCAGTGTGCGTGGGATCAGTAAAGCATCCCAGTGTTCGATGCCCCAACTCAGCACTTCCCGAGGGCTGGCATGGACCATTTCGCTGTCGGTTTTCTGCCCCAGGGCGCGCAGGGCACGCAACAGCAGTGGTGTGGCCTGGTCCGCGGCCAGCGGCGGGGAGCGGTAGGACTTGCCCAGTTTATGCCCATCCGGCTGGGTGATCAGCGGCACATGCAGGTAGCGCGGCTGTGGCAGGCCGAGCAGCTCCTGCAGGTACAGCTGGCGCGGGGTGGAGTCCAGCAGGTCGGCGCCGCGGACGATATCGGTCACCCCTTGCCAGGCGTCGTCGAGCACCACTGCCAGTTGATAGGCGTAGAGGCCGTCGCGGCGGCGGATCACGAAGTCGCCCACATCCCGTCCCAGGTGCTGGCGGAATTCGCCCTGGACCCGATCGGTGAAACGATATTCCAGCTCCGGCACGCGCAAGCGGATGGCGGCATCTTCCTGGCCATGTCTGGCATTGCGGCACAGCCCCGGATAAATGCCGTGGTAGGGCTCCAGTTGCTTGCGCGAACAGGTGCAGGCGTAAGCCAGGCCCTGGTTGAACAGACGGTTGAGGACTTCGGCGTAGGCCGCGTGCCGCTCGCTCTGGCGGACCATTTCGCCGTCCCACTCGAAGCCGTAGCTTTCCAGGGCCTTGAGAATGGCCGCCTGGGCACCGGGCTCTTCCCGGGGGGGATCGAGGTCTTCCATGCGCAACAACCAGCGGCCGCCAACGGCGCGGGCATCGAGGTAGGAGGCCAGGGCGGCGACCAGCGAGCCGAAATGCAGGTGCCCGCTGGGGGTTGGGGCAAAGCGCCCGATGTAGGAAGAGGCGTGAGAGGCAGTCATGGAGAGGATGTTACTTCGTTCGGTCCCAAGGTGACGATGGCGTCTGGCGGATCGCCATCGCGAGCAAGCTCGTTCCTACAGGGGGGAGGCGGCAGAAACAAAAACGGAGCGTTCGCACGCTCCGTTTTTCATTCAAGCCAGCGATTATTTGCCGACTTGTTTTTCCTTGATTTCCGCCAGGGTCTTGCAGTCGACACACATGTCGGCGGTAGGGCGGGCTTCCAGGCGGCGAATACCGATCTCGACGCCGCAGGATTCGCACCAGCCGTATTCTTCGTCTTCGATCAGTTGCAGCGTCTTGTCGATCTTCTTGATCAGCTTGCGCTCACGGTCGCGGGCGCGCAGTTCCAGGCTGAATTCTTCTTCCTGGCTGGCACGGTCGGCCGGATCGGGGAAGTTGGCTGCTTCGTCTTTCATGTGATCAACAGTGCGATCGACTTCCTGCATCAAGTCCTGTTTCCACTTGTTCAGGATCTTGGTGAAGTGCTCGCGCATGGGCTTGCCCATGTACTCTTCGCCTGCGGTTTCAACATAAGGCTCGAAGCCGCTGATCGATTGATTCTGTTGCTTTGCTTGGGTGGGCATGAAATGGACCGCCTCTACTCATGTAATCCATTGCGCAGGATTGCTCCATCACCGACACATGCCGGCCCTGCGACTGCAAGCGGGCGAACTTACCAGATCAAATCGGACGGCGCTACTCCCGGTTGTCGAGCCCGCGTCCTGCGGCGCTTGCAAAGGTCGATGCCGCCTGGCCTGGTCTGTTCGGGGGCCTGGTCAATTAATGATTTTAGCCAAGCCTGGGCCTGGTGTCGGTGTTCTTTAATGGGTTGGATGGTGGGGTTCAAAGGCTTTGGGCTCTCCCTTGTCCCCGGGGTTGGGTAGAATCGGTTTTTTGCTCACTTCAATGAAGGAAGGCTAATGGCTCAGCCCTACAGTGCGCGCAGCCGCGCTATCGAACCTTTCCACGTGATGGCCCTGCTGGCCCGTGCTAATGAGCTGCAAGCGGCCGGGCACGATGTGATTCACCTGGAAATCGGTGAACCGGACTTCACCACGGCTGAGCCGATCATCAAGGCCGGGCAGGCCGCGCTGGAAGCGGGCAGGACCCGCTACACCGCCGCCCGCGGGATTCCCGAGCTGCGCACGGCCATCTCCGGATTCTATCGGCAGCGTTACGGGCTGGACATCGACCCCGAGCGCATCATGATCACGCCCGGTGGTTCCGGTGCGCTGCTGCTGACCAGCAGCTTGCTGGTCGACCCCGGCAAGCACTGGCTGCTGGCGGACCCAGGCTACCCCTGCAACCGGCACTTCCTGCGCCTGGTGGAAGGCGCGGCGCAACTGGTGCCGGTCGGCCCGGACGTGCGTTATCAGCTGACACCGGATCTGGTGGAGCGCTATTGGGATCAGGACAGTGTCGGCGCCCTGGTGGCATCGCCGGCCAACCCCACCGGGACCTTGCTTTCCCGCGGCGAACTGGCGGGGCTGTCGGCCGCGGTGAAGGCGCGTAACGGTCATCTGGTGGTGGACGAGATCTATCACGGCCTGACCTACGGCTGCGATGCCGCCAGCGTGCTGGAAGTCGATGACAGCGCCTTTGTCCTTAATAGCTTTTCCAAATATTTCGGCATGACCGGCTGGCGCCTGGGCTGGCTGGTGGCGCCGCAGGCGGCGGTCGGCGAGTTGGAGAAGCTGGCGCAGAACCTCTACATCAGTGCCCCGAGCATGGCCCAGTACGCTGCGCTGGCCTGCTTCGAGCCAGTCACCATCAGTATTCTCGAAGAGCGTCGCAACGAGTTTCAGCGGCGCCGCGACTTTCTCCTGCCAGCCCTGCGCGAGTTGGGTTTTGGCATTGCGGTAGAGCCGGAAGGGGCGTTCTACCTGTATGCCGATATCAGTGCCTTCGGCGGCGATGCCTTTGCCTTCTGCCGGCATTTCCTCGAGACCGAACACATTGCCTTTACCCCGGGGCTGGATTTCGGTCGCCATCAGGCCGGGCACCATGTCCGGTTCGCCTACACCCAGAGCCTGCCGCGCCTGCAGGAAGCGGTGGAGCGGATTGCCCGTGGCTTGCGGAGCTGGCAAGGCTGATGCGTTTTCATCCCCCCCTCGAAGAAGGTCGCCTGGTCCGTCGTTACAAGCGTTTTCTCGCCGATATCGAGACCATTGGCGGCGAGTTGCTGACCATTCACTGTCCCAACACCGGTTCCATGTTCAATTGCATGGTCGAGGGCGGGCAGGTCTGGTTCAGCCGTTCCAATGACCCCAAGCGCAAATTGCCCGGGACCTGGGAAATCAGCGAAACGCCCCAGGGGCGACTGGCTTGCGTCAATACGGCGCGGGCCAACACGCTGGTGGAAGAAGCCTTGCACGCCGGGGTGATCGCTGAGTTGAACGGTTTTACCGCCCTCAAGCGGGAAGTGCCCTATGGCCAGGAAAACAGTCGTATCGACTTCCGCCTGGACTATCTGGACGGCCCGGCTTTCGTCGAGGTCAAAAGCGTCACCCTGGGCTTTGACGGCTCCGCGGTCGCGGCCTTTCCGGATGCGGTGACCCAGCGTGGGGCCAAGCACCTGCGGGAATTGGCCTGTCTGGCGCGGGACGGTATTCGCGCGGTGCAGTTGTATTGCGTCAACCTGTCGGGTGTCGAAGCGGTGCGACCGGCCGAAGAGATCGACCCCGGTTATGCCGCGGCGCTGCGCGAGGCGGTGGCGTCCGGGGTCGAGGTACTGGCCTACGGGGTATGCTTGACCGCCGAGCAAGTGTGCATCGACCGTCGTCTGGACGTATTGCTCAACGGCTAAAGCTGAACCCAGATGCCCTGGCTGTCTTCCCGGCAGGGGATGGCCGTCAGGGATTGCCCGGCACAGGGGCCGGCCACGCATTCACCGTTTTCGATCAGAAACAGCGCACCGTGGGTGGCGCACTGAATCAAGCTGGCGCTGGGATCGAGGAACTGGTCGGGTTGCCACTCCAGAGCGACCCCGCGATGGGGGCAGCGATTGGTGTAGACGTATACCTGTTGATCGCGGCGCACTGCGAAAAGCGGCCGGCCTTCAAGGTTGAAACCTCGGCTGGAAGCCTCCGGCAGATCGCCGGGGGGGCAAAGAAACTTCATGTCTATCCTCGGTAACCGACGGCTCTGGGCTCAGGCTGTCACAGTTTTCCTGTGGGCGCTTGGTGAAACATGTCTGTGCTTGACGGTCAAATGCAAACAATTATCAAATGGCCGCTTCGCCTGTGGGGCGCTTGCTCATTTCGATGCCTGGGTTGCAGGGCATGTCACATGTACGGCGGCTTCCGTGGGCCCACTCTCTGAAGGAAATACCTTTATGTGTTCGAGTGCCCGCGCAATCGCGCTCTGTGTCGGACTTCTGGCCAGCCATGCCGCTGCGGCGGCCGAGCTACCACAACGCTGGGTGAGCGCCGGCGGCGCCTTGTCCGAATGGGTGAGCGCGCTGGGCGCCGAATCGAAGCTGGTGGGCGTGGACACCACCAGCCAGCATCCCGAATCCCTGAAGAGCCTGCCGAGTATCGGTTATCAGCGTCAGTTGTCGGCGGAAGGCATTCTCAGCCTGCGCCCGCAGATTCTGGTGGGTACCGAAGAGATGGGGCCGCCGCCAGTACTCTCGCAGGTGCGCAGCGCCGGGGTGCAGGTCGAGCTGTTCTCGGCCCAGGCCGACCTGCCGACCCTGCGGGGCAACCTGCAGCATCTGGGCAAGTTGCTGGGTAGCGAAGACAAGGCGACGCAGCTGTTCGAGCAATACCAGCAGCAGCTGGAGCAGCAGCGGGCCTGGGTCGGCCAGGCCCAGAAGAAACAGGTCGCGCCAGGTGTGCTGCTGTTGCTCGGGCATGCGGGTGGCAAACCTCTGATTGCCGGTAAGGACACGGCCGCCGACTGGCTGCTGCAGCAGGCGGGCGGACGCAACCTTGCGACCCACACGGGCTACAAGCCCTTTTCCAATGAGTCGTTGGCCGAACTCAACCCCGAGGTGCTGGTGTTTGCCGATCGCAGCCTGAGTGGTGAGGCAGCCCGCGCCGCGCTGTTCAAGGAGAACCCGATTCTCGCCTCCAGCGGCGCGGCCAAGGCCGGCCGGGTCTTCGAGATTGATCCGACCTTGCTGGTGGGAGGCCTGGGGCCGCGCTTGCCACAGAGCCTGAAAAGGCTGTCGGCCGGTTTCTATCCTGCCGAGTCGGGCCAGGCCAGCACCGCCCAATGACCCCTTTGCTTAAACCCCGCACGCTGTTCATTGGCCTGAGCCTGCTGTGTCTGTTGGCGATCTGGCTGTCCCTGGCGCTCGGGCCGGTCAGCCTGCCGTTGCTCGATACCCTGCGCGCAGCCCTGCGTTTGCTGGGCCTGCCTATTGAGGGGCAGGGCCTGGAGCAGGCTGAACTGATCCTCGGGCAGATTCGCCTGCCACGCACCTTGCTGGGGCTGGCCGTAGGGGGCGTCCTGGCCCTGTCCGGCGTGGCGATGCAAGGGCTGTTTCGCAATCCCCTGGCCGACCCGGGGCTGGTAGGCGTTTCGAGTGGCGCGGCGCTGGGCGCGGCCTTTGCCATCGTCGGTGGCTCGTTGCTGGGCGGCGTGCCGGAAGCGATCGGTCCTTATCTGCTGTCGTTCTGTGCCTTCCTCGGTGGGTTGATGGTGGCGTGGCTGGTCTACCGCCTGGGGCGGCGCAACGGCCAGACCCATGTGGCGACCATGCTGCTGGCCGGGATCGCGTTGACGGCACTGGCCAGCTCGGCGGTGGGCCTGTTCACCTACCTGGCCGACGATGCGACCTTGCGCACCCTGACGTTCTGGAACCTGGGCAGTCTCAACGGCGCCAGTTATTCGAGGTTGTGGCCGCTGCTGTTGATCAGCGCGGCCGTGGCATTGTGGCTGCCACGCCGGGCCAAGGCCTTGAATGCCTTGCTGCTGGGTGAATCTGAAGCCGGTCATCTGGGGATCGATGTCGAACGGCTGAAGCGGGAGCTAGTGTTCTGTACCGCGCTGGGGGTCGGCGCGGCTGTCGCCGCTGCCGGGCTGATCGGCTTTGTCGGGCTGGTGGTGCCCCATCTGGTGCGACTGCTGTCGGGGCCTGACCACCGGACCTTGTTGCCGGCGTCGATACTGGCCGGCGCCAGCCTGCTGTTGTTGGCGGATCTGGTGGCACGCCTGGCGCTGGCGCCTGCGGAGCTGCCCATCGGCATCGTGACTGCTTTCATCGGTGCGCCATTCTTTCTGTTTCTCTTGTTGCGAGGGCGCGCCTGATGCTGCGAGCGGAAAATCTGGCGGTGCGCCGTGGCAGGAAAACCGTGCTGGAAGGGATCGACCTCGAGCTCAAGCCCGGTGAAGTGTTGGGAGTGCTGGGGCCCAATGGCGCGGGCAAAAGCACCTTGCTGGCGGCCTTGTGCGGCGAGCTGAAACCCGATCAGGGTCAGGTCTGGCTGGATCAGCGTGAGCTCTCCAGGTGGGACGGCGGGCAAAAGGCGCAAAGGCTGGCGGTGTTGCCGCAAAGTTCGACGCTCGAGTTCGCCTTCCGGGTCGAAGAGGTTGTCGGCCTGGGGCGCCTGCCTTATCGAAGCGGCCGGGCGCGGGATGACGAGATCGTCCTGCAGGCCCTGCAAGCGGCGGATGCCGGGCACCTGCACGGTCGCAGCTATGTGGCCTTGTCGGGCGGCGAACGTCAGCGCGTGCACCTGGCTCGGGTGTTGGCGCAGCTATGGCCGGGTGCGGTCGGCCAGACCCTGTTGCTCGATGAGCCGACCTCGGCCCTCGACCCTTTGCATCAACATGTCACTTTGCAGGCCATCCGCGAATTTGCCGATCGTGGGGTCGCGGTCCTGGTGATCCTGCATGATCTGAACCTCGCCGCGCGATATTGTGAACGCCTGTTGCTGCTCGAAGGCGGGCGGCCCCACTCGCTGGACAGCCCGGCACAGGTGCTGCGGCCCGAACCGCTCAAGGCGGTGTTCGGACTGGAGGTGTTGGTGCAGGCGCACCCCGAGCGCGGCCACCCTTTGATCATCGCCCGCTGAGGCGATTTGCGGAGATGCCACATGCGTGTGTTATTGATCCTGAGTGTGTTGCTGCTGGGCGCCTGCGAGGGCGTGCCGGTCATGCCTGAACTTCCGGTCCAGGCTGAAAGCGGGGCGATTCAGGACTTGCGCAGTGGAAAGCTCCTGACTCCAGAGGAACTGGTCATTCGTCTGGCCCGGGCGCCACGGGTAATTGTCGGCGAGCAGCATGACCACCCCGAGCATCACGCCTTGCAGCTGTGGTTGTTGCAGGCGATGGCGACCCAGCGCACGCAAGGCAGCCTGCTGTTGGAGATGCTCACGCCGGACCAGCAGCCGCGGGTCGACGCGCTCTGCCAGCACAAGGCGGCGCAGGGCTTGCCCGATGATCTGCCAGGTGCATTGGCCTGGTCGCCGGGGTGGGATTGGGCGCTGTACGGACCTGTCGTGCGCTATGCGTTGCTCCAGCCTTATCCGTTGCTGGCCGCCAATCTGGATAGCTCCGAAGTTCGCGACATCTATCGCCAGGCACCAGCCTTGAGTGGCGAGCACTCGAATGCCGCCCTGGTGCGCAATGAGTTGCTGCAGCAAGTTCGTGATTCCCATTGTGGCCTGCTGCCCGAAAGCCAGATGCCGGCGATGCTGGCGGTTCAGCAGCAGCGCGACCGACGCATGGCCGAGCGCTTGCTGGCGGCACCGACGCCGGCGCTGCTGTTTGCCGGGGCCTTTCATGCACGCAGGGATGTCGGGGTGCCGGTTCACCTGCGGGACCTCGACGCATCGAACGGCACCGTGGTGCTGATGCTGGCGCAGAAGGGCATGCAGGTATCGCCGCAAAGCGCGGATTACGTGTGGTACAGCGCGCGGTTGCCGGAGAAAGACTACTGCGCCCAGATGCGCCCGTAGGCGGATGGCTTTTTCCGGACAAAAAAAGACCCGGCAAGAGCCGGGTCAAATAACCGTGATTAGCCTGATGAGGAGATAATCTGAGAGTCCGAACCACTGGTCTTCCAGGTTATCAACTGATCTCGCGACCAGTTGTGACAATCATAACGATTCTCATTTGCAAGTCAACAAGGTTTTTCCTGTTTCTGCGAATTCCGCCAAACGCTCGTTTGGATTGCCCGTAAGTACGGGCTTCAAAGGTTAGCGCTCAGGCTGTGCAGGCGGCTGACTTCCTTGTTCAACAGGTCAATTCGCCGTGCCATGCTTTCGATCAGGCTATGGGCGATACGTGGATTGCTCTGGGTCAGGCTGAGAAACTGGCTCTTGGGAATCAGCATCAGGGTGGATGGCTCGCTGGCAATCACGCTGGCATTGCGTTTCTCCCCGGTAAAAATGGCCATCGCACCAAAGATCTCGTCCTTGGGCACGTCTCCGACCTTGTGTCCGTCGACAAAGGCTTCGGCGTGCCCTTCGATAATGACGAACACATGATCGGCGTCGTCGCCCTGGCGAATCAGCACCTCGCCCTTGGCCACGCGTTGAAAGCCGTTGCTGTTGCGCAACTCGGGCTGCTTGAGGCGGGCAACGGCATCGGAGAGCAGGGCGGTTTGTCCGATCAGGTACTGCAGAAACAGTTCGGCCCGCTGTTCGTCGGCATACAGATGCTGGAACACCGCGGCGCGCTGATAGGGGATCAGGCTCAACGGCTGGTCGCTGCTGAGTTGCCAGTGCGGCAGGTCCACGCCTCGGCGCAGTCCGAGCAGATCGCCTTCATGCAGATAAAACAGTGGGCGCTCATCGACGCTGGCTTGTACCTGGCCGCTTTCGAGCAGGAACAGCTGGCTGTCGGCAAGGCTGCTGGAGAGATCCTTGGAAGGGGCCACTTCCAACACATCGCCGGACGGCAGCAGGCCTTCCAGCAGGCGCGGCGGGATGCTCTGCAGCCGAATGATCAAGGCATCGGCGTAAGCCGGTTGTTCCCCCAGTAAATACATAAAAAGCCTGCCAGGTCAGTTCTTTTGGCGTGAAGAAATGGCATCCAGCTGTTTGTTGAGTGCTTCCTTGCGTTCTGCCGGAATGTCATTCCAGTGCACATCCATCAGTGCGCCTTCAATGGCGTACAACAGCACCTTCGAGGCTCGAAACCCTCGGGTCCGCACGGCCCGATAGGCATCCACCGCCCCCAGGCGGCGCAAGTCCGAAGCGCTATGGATGCCCACCGCATGCAGCCATTGTGCCGACGTCTTGCCAAGGTTCTTCAGGTGTTGCAATTCATCATTCATCAAGCCTCCTTGCGACGGCCGAATGGTGCGTGGGCAAGTCTCAAAGGAGTGTAGCGCTCAGTAGGAAAAGCGCTGTTCTTTGGTCGGTTTTGGCGCAAAAGCTTCTAAGGCGACAGAGGAAAGTACGCCAGAAACAGAGGGAAGAGGGGGGAAGGGAGAAGACCAAGTCCAGCGTAAGGCAGAGCGCGCCGGACCTCGGAGCAAAAAGGGGCGATTACTTGGTGCGGTAGCGCAGGCGAGTGCCGAAATTGACGGACATCAGGATTTCATCGGCAGTCAGTTCGGGCGGAAAGTAGGCGCCGGAGATTTGCGCATGGGCCAGGCTGGCGCCTTCCATGGAGGAATTGCGCAGGTCGAGGCCGCGCAGGTCGGCAGAACGGAAGTAGGCGTCGGTGAAGTCGATGCCGTCGGCATTCAGTTCACGCAGGTCGAGCCCACGAAAATCGCCGCCGCGCATGTCGACAGTCTGGTCTTTCGGGCGTTCCCGGTTAAAGCCGTCGATGTCGTCTTTGTGCAGCAAAGCGTAAAGGGGAGTATCGAGAAGTTTGGGCTGACTCATGGGGCGTCACCTGCTGGAATTATGACGCCAGTATAGTGCCACTATTTTTCAGCCGTGAAGCCTTTGCGGTTTCACGGCTGAAATAGTTGATTACAAGCCTGGGAGACGCTGGCGAATGTTCGCGACCAGGGCGTCGAGGCTCCCGCTTTCATTGGTCTCGACGCGCTTGCTGCGCAGCACTTCCTCGGCGCTCAGGGCTTCGCGATTGGCTTGCTGCTGTTCGATCACGGCCAGGGTCGCGTCCGACGGGTCGTTGCGATCGGCCTGGCGTTGCGCCAGCCAGCTGGCAATGACGGCCTGCGGGGCATTGCAGTCGATGATCAGGCAAGGCGTGCCGGTCGCTTCGGCAACCTTGGCCGCAGCATCACGCTGGTCGCGCTTGAGGTAGGTGGCGTCGATGACCACCGGGAAACCAGCGCGCAGGACGATACCGGCAAGTTCATGCAGGCGGTCATAGGTCGCGGTATTGGCCTGGGCATTATAAATGCCGGCATTCGGATCGTTCTGTACCTGCTGCTCGCCAAACAGGCGTTTGCGCTCGACATCGGAGCGCAGGCGAACGGCGCCCAAAGCTTCCACCAGACGCATGGCCACATGGCTTTTACCAACGGCGGAAACGCCAGAAGTGATCGCCAGGAAGCGCGATGGAATGGTGCTGTAGCTTTCTGCCAGGTTGGCGTAGTTGCGGTACTGGCGCAGGGCCGTGGCGCGCTGCATCGGACTGGCGTCGGCCGGCATGCTGAACAGGGCGACCTTGGCCCGTACCAGGGCGCGATAGGCTTTGTAGAAATTCAACAGCTCCAGGCCCTGATAGTCACCGGTCTGTTCCAGGTACTGGCTGATGAAACGGCGTGCCAGGCATTTCAGGCCGCGGTCTTCCAGGTCCATGGCGAGGAAACCGGCGTCGGCATAGACGTCAGTGAAGCGGAACGGCTCGTTGAACTCGATGCAATCGAAGATTACCACCTTGCCATCGATAAGCGTTGCGTTACCCAGGTGGATGTCGCCGTGGCATTCACGGATGAAGCCTTCGGCCTTGCGCTGGGCAAGGAGTGGCTTGAGGCGCTCGAAGCTGCTTTCGGCCCAGGCTTGCAGGGCTTCGAGCTGTTGCAGGTCGGCCTTGTCGCTGAGGAATGGGCGGATCTGCTCGAAGTTCTGACGCACCGGCTCCATGACGCTTTCCGGGGTGCCGGCTTCGTGGGCTGCCGGGACCCGCGGGGCTTCGAGGTGGAACCTGGCAATCTGCCGGGCCATTTCGTCGATGTGGGCGGTGGTCAGTTCGCCATTGGCTTGCAGCGTGCTGAGCAGCTGGCTTTGCGGGAACTGGCGCATTTTCAGGGCGTATTCGATAACCGGGCCGTCACCCGCGATCTGCGGCGCTTCGGCACTGCCGGTGATCGGCAACACTTCCAGATACAAATCGTCGGTCAGGCGCTGGTTCAGACGCAGCTCTTCGCCGCAGAAGTGCCCGCGCGCTTCAAGGCCGGTGAAATCGAGAAAGCCGAAGTTGACCGGCTTTTTCAGCTTGTAGGCGTAGGGGCCGGTGAGCAGGACCCAGGAGATATGGGTCTCGATGACCTGGAATCCGTCTACGGGATGCGGGTAGAGGGCCGGGTTTTGCAGGGCGGCGATCAGGGATTGGCTCACAGGCGATCCTTCAGAGTCGGGGAAAATTCAAGGGCGTCATTATGGCCGCTGACAGGGCTAACGCAAACCTCGGGCGGCTCCTGTTGACGATGAATAAAGTGCGTATAATCCGCCGCCATGACTCGTACTCGATCCCCCCGTTCCGCTAAAAAACGTCCGTCTAGTGGCCCGCGCCCCTGGCTGGGCTGGGCCTTGAAGCTCGGTCTGGTCGCTCTGGTGGTGCTCGCCGGCTTTGCGGTTTATCTCGATGCCGTGGTCCAGGAGAAATTCTCCGGCAAGCGCTGGACCATTCCGGCCAAGGTCTATGCGCGCCCGCTGGAGCTGTTCGTCGGACAGAAGCTCAGCAAGGACGATTTCCTCACCGAACTCGACGCACTTGGCTATCGCCGCGAAAGCGTGGTCAATGGCCCTGGTGCCGCGTCGGTCAGTGGTAACACCGTTGAACTCAATACCCGCGGTTTCCAGTTCTATGAAGGCATGGAACAGGCGCAACCGGTGCGGGTGCGTTTTTCCGGTGACTACGTGGCCGAGCTGTCAGGTAGCAAAGGCTCGAAACTGGCCGTGGTACGCCTGGAGCCGCTGCTGATCGGCGGCCTGTATCCGAAGAATCTCGAAGACCGGATCCTGATCAAGATCGATCAGGTGCCTCCTTACCTGCTGGAAACCCTGGTGGCGGTCGAGGACCGGGATTTCTACAGCCACTTTGGCGTGTCGCCCAAGTCGATCGCCCGGGCGGTGTGGGTCAATACCTCGTCCGGCGCCATGCGCCAGGGCGGCAGTACCCTGACCCAGCAGTTGGTCAAGAACTTCTACCTGACCAACGAACGCAGCCTGAGCCGCAAGCTCACCGAAGCGATGATGGCCCTGCTGCTTGAGCTGCATTACGACAAGCGCGAGATCCTCGAGGCGTACCTCAACGAGGTCTTCGTCGGCCAGGATGGCCAGCGTGCCGTGCACGGTTTCGGCCTGGCCAGCCAGTTCTTCTTCAGCCAGCCGCTGGCCGAACTCAAGTTGCATCAGATCGCCTTGCTGGTGGGGATGGTCAAGGGGCCGTCCTATTACAACCCGCGTCGTTATCCGGAGCGCGCGCTGGAGCGGCGTAACCTGGTGCTCGATCTACTGGCGCAGCAGGGTGTGGCGACGCCGGAGCAGGTCGAAGCGGCGAAGAAAATGCCCTTGGGCGTGACCAAACGCGGCAGTCTGGCGGACAGCTCGTTCCCGGGCTTCCTGGATCTGGTGAAGCGTCAGCTGCGTGAGGATTACCGCGACGAAGACTTGACCGAGGAAGGCCTGCGGATCTTCACCAGCTTCGACCCGATTCTGCAGATGAAGGCCGAGGCTTCGGTCGGGGATACCTTCAAGCGCCTGGCCGGGCGCAAGGGATCGGATGAAGTCGAAGCCGCAATGGTGGTGACCAACCCGGAAACCGGCGAAGTCCAGGCCATGATTGGCAGCCGCCAAGCCGGTTTTGCCGGTTTTAACCGGGCGCTGGATGCGGTGCGGCCGATCGGCTCCCTGATCAAACCCGCGGTTTACCTGACGGCGCTGGAGAAACCCAGCCAATACACCCTGACCAGTTGGCTCTCCGACGAGGCGTTCTCGGTGAAGGGGGGTGACGGGCAGGTGTGGAAACCCCAGAACTACGACCGTCGTTCCCACGGCACGGTCTTCCTTTATCAGGGGCTGGCCCATTCCTATAACCTGTCGACCGCGCGCCTGGGCCTGGAAGTCGGTGTGCCGAATGTGCTGAAAACCCTGGGGCGCCTTGGTGTCACCCGCGAATTCCCTGCGTTCCCTTCGATGCTGCTGGGGGCGGGGGGCTTGAGCCCGATGGAAGTCGCCACCATGTATCAGACCCTGGCCAACGGCGGTTTCAATACCCCGATGCGCGGGATCCGTAGCGTGCTGACCGCTGAGGGCGAACCGCTGAAGCGTTATCCGTTCCAGATCCAGCAACGTTTCGATCCAGGTTCGATCTACCTGATCCAGAGCGCGATGCAGCGTGTCATGCGCGAAGGTACCGGTAGTTCGGTCTACAACGTGCTGCCGCGCTCCCTGGCGCTGGCGGGCAAGACCGGTACCAGTAACGATTCCCGCGACAGCTGGTTCGCCGGTTTCAGCCAGGATCTGCTGGCCGTGGTCTGGCTGGGGCGTGATGACAACGGCAAGACACCGTTCACCGGCGCCACCGGTGCGCTGCAGGTCTGGACCAGTTTCATGCGCAAGGCCGACCCGTTGCCATTGGATATGCCACAACCGGATAACGTGGTGCAGGCCTGGGTCGACTCTCGGACCGGGCAGGGCTCGGATGCCAACTGTCCGGGCGCGGTACAGATGCCGTATATTCGCGGCAGCGAACCTCCTCCCGGTCCGGCATGCGGTGGCGAAAGCCCGGCGTCCGGCGAGTCGGTGATGGATTGGGTCAAGGGCTGGATGAATTAAGCGAAGAGGGTTTGACGTGAACAAGTGGTGGATTCCAGCTATTACAGCTCTGGCTTTGCTCAATGGTTGCGCCAGCGTGCAGCGTGGCTCGATTCCGGTGGTGGACTCCGGTACAGCGGTGTCCAACAGCGAACGCATTTCGGCCAATGGCGGTTTCCGTCAGACGACCATCAAGCGTCCTGCGCAAGCTCAGGCTCAAAGTATTCCCCAGGACTCGGGCGTGGTGGTGATGGTGCCGGGCGGGGCTGCGGCCACTGCCGCACCGATCAGCAGCGCACCGATCACCCCGGGTCCTATCGATACCGCGCCGATCCAGTCTGCGCCGATCAATCAGGGCAGCTACAGCCTGCCGCCGACGCCGAGCGGAGTGCCTTCGGCCAGCTCCGGCGGGCTGTCCGCCGATGAGCAGCTGGACGGTCCGGTGCTGGCCCTGTTGACCACCGCTCAGCAGCAACAGGCGAGTGGCGATCTGAATGGTGCTTCCTCCAGTCTTGAGCGCGCCCAGCGTGTCGCGCCGCGTGAGCCGCAGGTGCTGTATCGCCTGGCTCAGGTACGCATGGCCCAGGGCGATGCTCCGCAGGCTGAACAGTTTGCCCGTCGCGGCCTGAGCTTCGCCAACGGTCGTCCGGATCTGCAGGCCAGCCTATGGGCATTGATTGCCCAGGCACGCGAGAAACAGGGCGATGCCGCCGGTGCCGCTCAGGCCCGGCAGAAAGCCAAGGTGTCGCTCTGATGGATGCACGTTTTCCAAAGATTGCCGATCAGTTGCTGTTGATCGAGCGTGAGATGCGGTTACAAGGGCTGTGGGATGACACCCCGCCGAGTGCCGAAGCACTGGCCAGTGTCGAGCCGTTTGCCGTGGATACGCTGGAGTTCGAGCAGTGGCTGCAGTGGATCTTCCTGCCGCGGATGAAGGCGATTCTTGAGCAGGATCTGCCTTTGCCCAACGCCTCGGGTATCCAGGAAATGGCCGAAGTGGTATTCGCCGGTCGCTCGATGCAAGGCCGGGACCTTCAGTTGCAGATCCTGCTTAAGGAGTTTGACCAACTGATCGGCGGCGCCCGCTAAACCTTCTGCAACCACTGCCTAGCGGCAGTGGTTATCTATCGCCTTCTGCGTTTCCGCGATGCGCTGCTGCCGTTGTTCCTCGGTCAGGCGGCGCACTCCCCCCTCCATGTTCTCGCTCAGGCGTGGGTTGTTCTGCAGCTGCGCCAGGCTGGCCCGTGCTTGTGTGCAAAAACGCCTGCGTTCGGCTTCCTGCCTGGCGAGCTGCTGCTTGACCTGATTGTCCATGACTTGTTGCTGGGGCCCCGGCTTGTTGGGCGGCGGCGTACTGCTCGCACCTTTCGGCGCTTTTGGCAGGGTGATGGCAGTGCTGGCCACGCCTTGGGGTGGCTGGGCGTCGAAATGGGTGACTCCCTGGGCGTCGACCCATTTGTAAATCTGGCCGGCCTGGCACGGGAGGCTCATGGCGAGCAGCAGGCCAGCGGTCATGGCGAAGGTTCGCATTTTTGAATTCCTTATCCAGGATTGCGCAATTGAAGCGCAGACACTCGCTGTTTACAGGTTTTTTCTTGCGTTCTCATGCGCTTAGTTCGAATAAAGCACATTGACGTCTTGACTTGCAGAGGGCGAAACAGAAGAATCCAAAGTCCGCTGTAGAGGGACTGCCAGAAGCAGACCCACTCGGCAGAACATGAGGCGCACATCCGCGCCGACCTGCTACACCCGCAACGCGTTACCTCGCGCTGGGTGGGAAAACCCCGCAACACTTGGGGCACTCCCAATACTTGCTCAGTCAGTGCTGACGTAGTCGGCGACCACCGTCGCTCATGCTCTGCTGAGAAGTAAACCTATTAAGACCCGTCCCCTTTCAAGAGGGCGGTATTCTGGCGTTTTAGAGGTGAACAACGTGGAGCTTTTATCTGGCGGTGAGATGCTCGTCCGCTTTTTGCGTGACGAAGGTGTCAAATATATCTATGGGTACCCGGGTGGTGCTCTCCTTCATGTTTACGATGCCCTGTTCAAAGAACCGGAAGTGACCCACATCCTGGTTCGTCACGAGCAAGCGGCTACCCATATGGCTGACGGCTACGCCCGTGCCACCGGTAAGGCCGGTGTGGTACTGGTGACTTCCGGCCCTGGCGCGACAAATGCCATCACCGGTATCGCCACTGCCTATATGGACTCCATTCCAATGGTGATCATTTCCGGTCAGGTGCCTAGCACCATGGTCGGTACCGATGCGTTCCAGGAAACCGACATGATCGGTATCTCCCGGCCGATCGTGAAGCACAGCTTCATGATCAAGCACGCTTCGGAAATCCCGGAAGTCATGAAGAAGGCGTTCTACCTGGCGCAATCCGGTCGTCCGGGTCCAGTCGTGGTCGATGTCCCTAAGGACATGACCAATCCGGCTGAAAAGTTCGAATACGTTTTCCCTAAAAAAGCGAAGCTGCGCTCCTATAGCCCGGCTGTTCGTGGTCACTCCGGGCAAATCCGCAAGGCGGCAGAAATGCTCCTGGCGGCCAAGCGTCCTGTGCTGTACGCCGGCGGCGGCGTGATCCTCGGTGGCGGCTCGGCGCCGCTGACCGAACTGGCACAAATGCTCAACCTGCCGGTCACCAATACCCTGATGGGCTTGGGTGCCTACCCTGGCACCGATCGTCAGTTCGTCGGCATGCTCGGCATGCACGGCAGCTACACCGCCAACCTGACCATGCACCATGCCGATGTGATCCTGGCAGTCGGCGCGCGTTTCGACGACCGTGTCATCAACGGTCCGGCGAAATTCTGCCCGAACGCCAAGATCATCCATGTCGACATCGACCCGGCGTCCATCTCCAAGACCATCAAGGCAGACGTGCCAATCGTGGGTCCGGTAGAGAGCGTCCTGACTGAAATGGTCGCGGCCCTCAAGGAAATCGGCGAAACCCCGAACAAGGACACAGTCGCCAGCTGGTGGAAGCAGATCGAGGAGTGGCGCGGTGATCGCGGCCTGTTCCCTTACGACAAGGGCGACGGCAGCATCATCAAGCCGCAGACCGTGATCGAGACCCTCTGCGAAGTGACCAAGGGCGATGCCTATGTGACCTCCGACGTGGGTCAGCACCAGATGTTCGCGGCGCAGTACTACCGGTTCAACAAACCCAATCGCTGGATCAACTCCGGTGGCCTGGGCACGATGGGCTTCGGTTTCCCTGCGGCCATGGGCGTCAAGTTGAGTTTCCCTGATGCTGACGTTGCCTGTGTAACGGGTGAGGGCAGTATCCAGATGAACATTCAGGAGCTGTCGACCTGCCTGCAGTACGACCTGCCGGTCAAGATCATCAACCTGAACAACGGTGCACTGGGTATGGTGCGGCAGTGGCAGGACATGAACTACGGTAGCCGTCACTCGCATTCCTACATGGAATCGCTGCCTGATTTCGTCAAGCTGGCCGAGGCCTATGGGCACGTGGGCATTCGCGTCACGGACCTGAAGGATCTGAAACCGAAGATGGAAGAAGCGTTCGCCATGAAAGATCGCCTGGTGTTCCTCGACATCCAGGTCGATACCAGCGAGCACGTCTACCCGATGCAGATCAAAGACGGCTCCATGCGCGATATGTGGCTGAGCAAGACGGAGCGTACTTAATCATGCGGCACATTATCTCCTTGCTTCTGGAAAACGAACCGGGCGCCTTGTCTCGTGTGGTTGGCCTGTTTTCGCAGCGCAACTACAACATCGAAAGCCTGACCGTGGCGCCGACCGAAGACCCGACCCTGTCGCGTCTGACGCTGACCACCGTGGGACACGATGAAATCATCGAGCAGATCACCAAGAACCTGAACAAGCTGGTTGAAGTGGTCAAGCTGGTCGACCTGTCGGAAAGCGCTCACATCGAACGTGAGCTGATGCTGGTCAAGGTCAAGGCCACCGGCGCCCAGCGCGCCGAGGTCAAGCGCACCACCGATATTTACCGTGGGCAGATCGTCGATGTCAGTGCCAGCGTGTATACCGTTCAATTGACCGGTACCAGCGACAAGCTCGACAGTTTCATCCAGTCGATCGGCACCGCCTCGATTCTGGAAACCGTACGCAGTGGCGTCACCGGCATTGCCCGTGGCGATAAAGTACTCAGCATCTAACTCAAATTAGCGAACGGCCTGAACGGCCTGATATAGGGGAAATTCATGAAAGTTTTCTACGATAAAGACTGCGACCTCTCGATCATCCAG
This sequence comes from Pseudomonas sp. GW821-FHT02B10, assembly GCF_059421865.1. Classification (NCBI taxonomy): domain Bacteria; kingdom Pseudomonadati; phylum Pseudomonadota; class Gammaproteobacteria; order Pseudomonadales; family Pseudomonadaceae; genus Pseudomonas; species Pseudomonas sp. GW821-FHT02B10. The sequence continues at coordinate 32,928 of NZ_JBWKVU010000023.1, forward strand.
GGCAAGAAAGTTGCCATCATCGGTTACGGTTCCCAGGGTCACGCTCAAGCGTGCAACCTGAAAGACTCCGGCGTTGATGTCACCGTTGGCCTGCGTAAAGGCTCGTCCACCGTTGCCAAGGCTGAAGCCCATGGCCTGAAAGTGACCGACGTTGCCGCGGCCGTTGCCGGCGCCGACCTGGTCATGATCCTGACCCCGGACGAATTCCAGTCCCTGCTGTACAAGAACGAAATCGAGCCGAACATCAAGAAGGGCGCCACCCTGGCCTTCTCCCACGGCTTCGCGATCCACTACAACCAGGTTGTTCCGCGCGCCGACCTCGACGTGATCATGATCGCGCCGAAGGCCCCGGGCCACACCGTACGTTCCGAGTTCGTCAAGGGCGGCGGTATCCCTGACCTGATCGCTATCTACCAGGACGCTTCCGGCAACGCCAAGAACGTTGCTCTGTCCTACGCGGCAGGCGTGGGCGGCGGCCGTACCGGTATCATCGAAACCACCTTCAAGGACGAGACTGAAACCGACCTGTTCGGCGAGCAGGCTGTTCTGTGTGGTGGTACCGTCGAGCTGGTCAAGGCCGGTTTCGAAACCCTGGTCGAAGCTGGCTACGCGCCGGAAATGGCTTACTTCGAGTGCTTGCACGAACTGAAACTGATCGTTGACCTCATGTACGAAGGCGGTATCGCCAACATGAATTACTCGATCTCCAACAACGCCGAATACGGCGAGTACGTGACCGGCCCTGAAGTGATCAACGCCGAATCCCGTCAGGCCATGCGCAACGCCCTGAAGCGCATCCAGGACGGCGAGTACGCCAAGATGTTCATCAGCGAAGGTGCTACCGGTTACCCATCGATGACCGCCAAGCGTCGTAACAACGCCGCTCACGGTATCGAAATCATCGGTGAGCAACTGCGCTCGATGATGCCGTGGATCGGTGCCAACAAAATCGTCGACAAAGCCAAGAACTAAGTTCGAGTCTTGTCAGGGAAAAACGCGGCCTAGGCCGCGTTTTTTCGTTTGGATAGACAGGTTCTGGTATAAAGCTGGATCCTTTGTGGTCCAATCGTGACCCTGGGTATCGTCGAAACTTTTCACACCGTTGCAAGGTAATGTCCATGAGCGAACGTCCCGAAGAGCCAAACCAGGCCTCTGACGCCGAAAGCCTGCTACCCATCGATGAGCATGTCGAAGAAGGGCATGACGCTGAAGGCCGTAAAGTCCGGCATCGTGGTATCTATCTGCTGCCGAATCTCTTCACCACCGCGAACCTGTTCGCCGGTTTCTACTCGATCATCAACTCCATGAGTGCCCAAAGTGCATTGAGCGCCGGGGACGCGGCAGGAGCGAGCAAGTATTTCGCGTTCGCGGCCATCGCGATTTTTGTCGCCATGGTGCTCGACGGCCTGGATGGGCGCGTGGCCCGCATGACCAATACCCAGAGCGCTTTTGGCGCCGAGTATGACTCGCTGTCCGACATGGTTGCCTTCGGCGTTGCGCCTGCCTTGCTGGCATTCGGTTGGGCGCTGGGCGACATGGGCAAGGTCGGCTGGATGGTCGCCTTCATCTATGTAGCGGGCGCGGCTCTGCGTCTGGCTCGTTTCAACACCCAGGTGGGGACTGCCGACAAGCGTTACTTCATCGGCCTGGCCAGTCCGGCCGCGGCGGGTGTGGTGGCCGGTATTGTCTGGGCGTTCAGCGATTACGGCATTCAGGGTTCGAAGATGTCGTTCCTGGTGGCGCTGATGGTGGCGGCGGCCGGCATGCTGATGGTCAGCAATATCAAGTACAACAGCTTCAAGGAGCTGGACCTGAAGGGGCGTGTGCCTTTCGTGGCGATTCTCGCCGTGGTTCTGGTATTCGCCGTGGTCTTCAGTGATCCGCCGCGGATTCTGCTGCTGGTTTTCCTCGCTTATGCGGCGTCCGGTCCGGTGCAATACCTGCTGCGTCTTCGTCGACGCAAAACGTTGCCTTAATGTAATTTCCCCCATACTCCGCAGTCTATTGGTGCATCAGTCCTCCAATACTGCGGAGTTGCCATGTTGATCAAAATCCCCAAGTCGTCTGACTGCAAAGAGTCGGACGTCACGCCTGAATCTCTTTATTTCTCTCGCCGTAGCCTGTTGGGTGGGGCCATTGCTGGCCTGGCTGCCAGTGCGCTGCCACGTTGGGCCAGTGCCGAAGACGCTGGGCGCTATCCAGATGTCGAGCCTGGCAAGGCGCCGTCATGGTTTGCGCAGAAGCTGCCGGAAACCAAATGGCAGGCGGTCAACGTCAAGGATGAGGCGATCACTCCGTTCAAGGATGCCACCCACTACAACAACTTCTATGAGTTCGGTGCCGACAAGGGAGACCCGGCTGCCAATGCCGGCGCGCTGAAAACCGAGCCCTGGAGCGTGGTGGTGGACGGGGAGGTGGGCAAGCCAGGGCGTTATGCGCTGGAAGACTTCATGAAGCCTTATCGGTTGGAGGAACGGATCTACCGGCTGCGTTGTGTCGAGGCCTGGTCCATGGTGATTCCCTGGATCGGTTTCCCGATCTCCGAGTTGCTCAAGCAGGTCGAGCCAACCTCCAAGGCCAAGTTCATCCGCTTCGAAACCCTTCAGGATCCTAAAAGCATGCCCGGCCAGCGTTCGGGTTTTGCCCTGATCGATTGGCCTTATGTAGAAGGGCTGCGCCTGGATGAGGCGATGCACCCCTTGGCGATTCTTGCCGTGGGGATGTATGGCCGTGAGCTGCCCAACCAGAACGGCGCACCGTTGCGTTTGGTAGTGCCCTGGAAGTACGGCTTCAAGAGCATCAAGTCCATCGTACGTATCAGTCTGGTAGAGAAGCAGCCGAAAACCACCTGGCAAAGCATCGCTGCCAATGAGTACGGTTTTTACGCGAACGTGAATCCTACGGTTGATCACCCTCGCTGGACTCAGGCACGCGAACGTCGATTGCCTAGTGGCCTGTTCAGTCCCAACGTGCGTGAGACACAGATGTTCAATGGCTACGCGGATGAAGTCGCTTCTTTATATACCGGCCTGGATCTGCGGAAGAATTACTGATGCGCTACCCACTCTGGCGCCTTGGCGTCTTCATCGTTGCTGCTATCTGGCCTTTGCTTTGGTTGTACCAGGCTTGGGCCTCCGCCCTCGGGCCCGACCCGGGAAAGGTGCTGGTCGATCGGTTGGGTCTGGGTACCCTGATCTTTTTACTGATCACCCTGAGCATGACGCCCCTGCAGAAACTCACGGGATGGGCGGGGTGGATCGCGGTACGACGCCAGCTCGGTTTGTGGTGTTTTGCTTATGTGGTGCTGCATTTAAGTGCTTACGCTGTATTTATCCTCGGGCTCGACTGGTCGCAGTTGGGCGTGGAGTTGCGTAAGCGGCCCTACATTATTGTAGGAAGCCTGGGCTTTCTCGGATTGTTGGCCTTGGCGGTGACTTCCAATCGATACAGCCAGCGCCGCCTGGGCAGTCGTTGGAAGAAGTTGCATCGGTTGGCGTATCTCATTCTCGGGCTGGGTTTACTGCATATGCTCTGGATTGTTCGGGCTGATCTTAAAGAGTGGGCTATCTACGCCTCTATTGGCGCGTTGTTGTTACTGCTGCGGGTGCCGCCGGTGACACGGCGAATCCCGCGTTTAGTGGGGAAAAACCATCTTTTGCAACAAAAACGTAATTAGGGGTTGACGGCAGATTCTGGAAGTCTATAATTCGCCCCACTTCCGGCGCAGTCGAAACGGAAAACTCCTTG
>NZ_JBWKVU010000024.1:0-34302 GCF_059421865.1 Pseudomonas sp. GW821-FHT02B10
GGGTATAGCGCAGTCCGGTAGCGCGCCTGCTTTGGGAGCAGGATGTCAGGAGTTCGAATCCCCTTACCCCGACCATACTGAAAATCCTCGTATCGAAAGATACGGGGATTTTTTTTGTCCGGAATTCGGCGTCAGTTGTGTCTGCCCCTTCCTGAATAAGGTTTACACCTTCTGATCTCTTCTCAGGAGGGCGTAATGGAAGCGGGAAAAGGCGCAGTCAGTGAGACTACACGCTGACTTTTAAATCGTTGGTCGTCGACCAAGTTGAAAAGGCGAGCTGAGTCATAAAGAGGCTCAGGCGCGCTGCGGCATTCAAGGCAAGACGACCGTTCTGATGTGGCTCCGCAAGCATGGTCGGCAGGATTGGAGTGCAGGCGCACATATTGGCTCGCTGAAGATAGTTTCATGCCTTGGGCGTGAAGCAAAAAAAGCTCCGATAATTCGGGGCTTTTTTGGGGGGAGATTTGGGTTGTCCACTGTCGTTCAGTGCGTATCCCTTTGCCGGCCCTCGTTTCGCTGCCATTCACTGTCTGGCGGGCATATTCGATATAGATGAGGTGAGTAGGGGGATGTGCTGGCCGGGAGCGCTGGCTCGGCCAGGCTCATGCCAATAAATGCAATGTGGGAGTGATCAGCTATGTCTCTATGGCCAGCCCCTCGTTGCGAGGGGCGTTTACAGTGCTCACAAGACCCGGCAAAGGCCGTCCACGCGCTCGTAAGCCAGTTCCTTGTTTGTGGGCGGTAGCTTGTAGTCCACCATGCAGCTGCCTTCGGCCCAGCGGATCTCCAGCCGGCCCTGGTCGGGAACGCCAAAGACCAGCAGGCGCGACAGGTTGTCGACCATGCCCAGGGGCTTGCCTTGTTCATCGTAGCCTTGGGCGCCGAAGGGGATTGGATCGCCCTTGTCCGCGCGCAGCACGAATTGCAGGCGACGACCGGTTTGTGCGGCATAGGTGGCCTTGACGATGGCGCCACGGGTTGGCACCAGCACCTTGGAGGTTTCGTTGATCTCGGTGTCGGTACCCAGGGTCTGGGTGTCCAGGTTCAGCCAGTTGTAGCGATAAGGCTGCATATAGGGCACCACCGCGTAACCCTTGCCATTGGTGCGAACGGCGTTCCAGCCGGATACACCGACGCCGTCGACGTCCGGAACTTCCAGCAGGCCGAAAGTCTCGCCAAGCGGCTGGCCGAGGGTAACGCCGCCACTGTGCACCAGCAGCGAGCCAGATGCGCCCAGGTCGATATGCTTGTCGTCACGGCCCTGGTTATAGCCACCACGCAGCTTGGCGACGGGGGTGTCCCAGTCCAGGCTGGCGCCGGCCGTACTGCCGTTTCTTTTGCTGTGGCCTGCCTGTGCCGAGTAGCTGAGGGTCGCCTGGTCGTCCAGGTAGCCGGACACGTTCGACTGCAGCGAGGAATCGCCTTTGCTCGAGCTGATGGCGTTGCTGGAGAGGCGGTGAGAACTACCCCGGCCTCCCAGCGGCATGCTGACACTGGCGGTGAGTTGCGTATCCGAACCACCGTTCATGGGATCGCTCTGGGTGCGTGACACCGCCAGGTTGTAGCTGACGCTGGCAATGCTGCTGCCATAACCAAATTGCCAGTTACGCGTACGGCCCTGCTGATTCCAGTAGTTGGTTTCATCCATGCTGAGGTACAACGAGCCTCGTTGTGACAGGCTCTGGTTCACCCGGAGGTTGATTCGGCTCTTTTGGGCGCTGAAGCCGGCACGGTCCTGATACATGAGGTCGTCCACGTGCTGGCTGAAGCTGCGATAGCCTTCGGTGGAATAGCGGTAGCCGGCCATGGTGAAGGTGGTATCGGTGGCGTTCAGCGTCTTGGAGTACAGGAAGCGCGCACTGTGACCCTTGTTGCTCCTGCCGTTCTGGGTCTTCGATTCACTGCTGGTGACGTCGAAGGAAATACCACCGAGGCTGGAGTTCACGCCCGCACCAATGTTGACGGCGCGATAGTCTTGCGCGAGCAGCGCGCCGCCATAACCGGTGAGGTTATCGGTTACACCGTAGACGGCTGTGCCCTGGGTGAACGAAGGCGACGGTTGGTCGTTGGAGCGATATTCACCGGCGGTGACGCTGTAGCGAAGGTTGCCGCGCCGGGTCATGACCGGCTGGTAGGCATAGGACTGCTGATATTCGCGTACCCGGCCATCCGCTTCGATGATCTTGATCTGCAGGTCGCCGTTGGAACCGCTGGGATAGATGTCAGTGAACTCGAAGGCGCCAGGCGGCACCGACGCGGAATAGATCACGTAGCCGTTTTGCCGTACTTCTACAGTGGCATTGGATTCAGCGATGCCACGGATCACGGGCGCGTAGCCGATCTCGTTGTCAGGCAGCATACCGAGGTCCGAAGCGATCTGTGCACCGCGAAAACGCACGCTGTCGAAGATCTCGCCTGGGGTGTACAGCTCGCCCAGGGAAAGCTTGCCTTTCAGGCGCCGGACATCGCGCTCCAGATAGGTACGGTTGCTCTTGAACTCGCTTTTTGTACCGGTACCGCCGGTCAAGGCGGATTCGTTGCGAAAGCGCCAGCCGGCGATATTGAAACCGTTGCGCAGGTTCAGGTTGTGGTAGTCGCTCTTCCTGCCCTGGTTGGTATTGCGGTTGAAGTTGGCCTGGTAGTCGCTGTAGAAGGCCGTGATGCCGTCGTCCCAAACCGACGGGTCGACGTAACCGCGGGAATAACGCTGGACGTATGCCTGCGGAATGCTGAACTGCAATGCCAGGTTGGTGACGTCGAAGTCCACCGCGGCGCCGGCGATCTGGGCGCTGACGTCGAACGGCTGCTCATCCTTGGCGTCCGCGGCGATGAGTCCATCCTGCTGGGCTTTGCCTGCGTTGAGTCCAAGCTCTTTGAGCAGCCCGAGCGAGATGGCGGGTTTGACCTGTCCGGAGGCATCGGCGGCGAAGGTGATTTCCTGGCGCTTGATCAGCACGTTGTTCAGGTAGAGGTCAACGCTGTAGGTGCCTGGCGGAACTGCACTGCCTTTCTCAAAAAACTTGAGGTCCACCGGAGTGCCCTCCATTTTCAGAAAGGAGTCGGCGAACTCGGCCTCTGCGGCGGACAGCTTCGAGGCCAGCCCCAGTGCCATGAGGCAGGTCGCGCACGCCCGTCGGGCGATCCTGAAGCTGAGCTCTCTCTGAAGAATGGGCATGCGGAATCCTTTCGATCGTGCATCGGATGTCCGAGGCACTGACCTGATTAAAAAGTCGGAGATAAAGCGGTGCGCTCTAGCGAGCGACACGAGTGATGGCTGTTTTCCGTTAGTTGGAAAGTTTGCTGGTGACTCGGTCCAGCCCGCCGTAATCGTTGATGCTGTCGAATTCCACTGTTGTGGCTCCGGACCTCACGCCAGCCGAGCCTTTGATCTCGACGGTGCGTGTTGCTCCTGGTGCCAGCATTTCTGCGGTGGCGGTGCCCTTGTCCTTGCCATTGCGCAGCGTCACGGTGCTACCAGAAAAGGACACGTGGTACGCGGAAGGGTTGGTCACGGAAAGCGCGGCTTTGCCGTTTTGTTCCACCAGCTTCCATTGCAGGCTCTTGGCTGCATTCGCCGCGGTGTCCGGCAGGTTGGCCGGGCGGTAGAACAGTTTCACGCGCTGCCGTATGGCGATCTGCAGAGTGTTCTCGTCCTTGGCTTTTTGCGGAATCTCCTGCACGGCCAGCCAGAACACGGATTCCTTGTCGGTAGGCAGCCCCTGGCCTTGATAGAGGATGCGCAGGATCTGCTGCTTGTTGCCTCCAAGGCGAACCAGGGGAGGGGTAATGGCGAACGGTACGTCGGTCGCGGGCCCGTTGGTGTCTGGCTCGACCCAGGACTGGACCATGATGTCATTCGAGCCTTGGTTCCTGACGACGACGGACGTTTCCTTGGCTGGCGCAGCGAAGATGACGCGTGTGCCATCCAGCGTAATGCCGGCACTGGCCATCGACGCAAAAAGCGTCATCGCGCTGGCGAGCGCAAGACGTGTCAATAGTGAGGCTTTCATAGCGGCTCCAGGTCGGAGGGAGGGGCGCAGGCCCCTCCCTTTGGCGCGGGTTACTCGTAAGTCAAGGTAAACGGCAGGGTGCCGTTCGCAGGACCTGCTTTGATCGGCGAGCCGTTCGCCACATAACCTGCACGCAGGTTCAGGTTGGCGGTGTAGGTGGTGGTTTCACCTTCTTTGTTTGCTACCAGTGCGCCATCGATGGTTTCGTTCGCGCCGAGGTTCACCAGCTTGTTGCTGCTGTTGTAAAGACCGATACCCACGCCTTCTGCGCCACCGGTGACTTTCAGCAGCGAGACGTTCTTGCTGTCGATGCCGGAGCCACTCATCGGGTCGAACTGCAGCTTGACGGACTTCAGGCCCTCTGCGGTGCCGCCGCAATCCAGGTTCAGGTTGATGCCCTTACCGCCGACGATGCCGCCTTCTGCGGAGCCAGCGAGCGAGTCGCTGCTGACCTTGCCGAGGTTGACGTCGATGTTCTGCTTGCCCTTTTCACCACCAACGTTGGTGCCGGAACCGCCGTCGATTTTGCAGGAGGCGGCGACGATGTCACCGGTGAAGTTGATAGTGCCATCTGCCGCGAGAGCGGAAGTGCTGACCGCGCCAGCGATAGCCATGGAGATGATGCTTTTGAGAAGTTTGGACATTTCATGTACCTGCTAAAGTTGGAGGTGCAATCTTGTATCTTCACTTCGGTCGTTACAATAAGACCATTCTTAAACTATTGATTGTTCTATGGCTTTGAATGATCGCTAATACTTTTTTGCCTGATAAGATTTCAATAAGAAGATTCTTAAAATTTGATCGGGTCGCATGAAGTTGTCGGAATACCTGTCGGCAGACAAACGGGGTGATCGCCGCAAAAATCTTCGATTTTTGTATATAAGCACCTGTTTTTAATGGGTTAATCCTTGTGTTGGTCAGGTTTTAGTCGAAGGTTTAAGTGTGCGGGACAAACTATCAATGCAACTAGATAGAGCATGAGTGGCGTCTTGAATACTATCGGGCCCGCTATCTATATGCCGCAGTAAGAGGTGGCGCGGAGGTAGGCGTATGTATTCGGTACGCCCGGAGGGAGCAACTTTTGGATGTGGGGGCTAAGTCAGGCGGCTCTTCTATTTTAGAATTAAGACTAATCTTAAAGCTGCTCGGAAAGTTGGAGGTGGGGTGCGGGAAATATCTAGGAGCTTCGATCTTTAGCAGCCTGCCTGTTTGCCTGAGTCCGTGTTGAACAGGGCGCAAAAAAATGCCCCGATCGCTCGGGGCACTCTTGTCCTGGTCTACAGGCTCAGATTCAGTGCAGCTTGAGGCGTGGCTCGGTGCCGCGGCCGATCCGACTGCCGAGCATCAGCATGGCGGTACGGAACGGGCCGTAGAGCGCCATCTGGTGCATGCGGTACAGCGACACATAGAACATCCGCGCCAGCCAGCCTTCGAGCATCACGCTGCCGGTCAGGTTGCCCATCAGGTTGCCCACGGCGGAGAAGCGCGACAGCGAGATCAGCGAGCCGTAGTCGGTGTATTTGTACTCCGGCAGGGCCTTGCCTTCGATACGCAGTTTCAGCGACTTGGTCAGCAGCGATGCCTGCTGGTGAGCCGCCTGCGCCCGCGGTGGAACGTTGCGGTCGGTGCCCGCTTGCGGGCAGGCGGCGCAGTCGCCAAAGGCGAAGATGTTCTCGTCGCGGGTGGTCTGCAGGGTTGGCAAGACCTGCAGCTGGTTGATGCGGTTGGTTTCCAGGCCGTCGATGTCCTTGAGAAAACCCGGGGCGCGAATGCCCGCGGCCCAGACTTTCAGGCTGGCGGCAATCACCTGGCCATCGGCGGTGATCAGGCTGTCGGCGGTGACTTCGCTGACCGCGGCATTGGTCATGACCTTGACCCCGAGTTTCTCCAGGGTCTTGTGCACCGGGCCGCCGATCCGCTCCGGTAGGGCCGGCAGTACCCGTGGGCCGGCCTCGATCAGGGTGATGTGCATGTTTTCCGGTTTGATCCGGTCCAGGCCGTAGGCCGCCAGTTCATGGGCGGCGTTGTGCAGCTCGGCGGCCAGTTCGACGCCCGTGGCACCGGCACCGACGATAGCCACGCTGATCTGCTCCACCACATCGGTCTGCCCGGCATGGGCGCGCAGGTAGTGGTTGAGCAGTTGCTGGTGGAAGCGTTCGGCCTGTTTGCGCGTGTCGAGGAACAGGCAGTGCTGGGCGGCGCCCTGGGTGCCGAAGTCGTTGGTGGTGCTGCCCACGGCAATCACCAGGGTGTCGTAGCCCAGTTCACGAGCCGGCAGCAGTTCCACGCCGTTTTCGTCGTAGGTGGCGGCCAGCTGGATCTTCTTCTGCTGGCGATCGAGCCCGCTCATGCGGCCCAGCTGGAACTCGAAGTGGTTCCATTTGGCTTGGGCGACATAGTTGAGTTCGTCTTCGGAAGAGTTCAGCGAGCCGGCGGCCACTTCATGCAGCAAGGGTTTCCAGATGTGGGTCAGGTTCGCGTCGACCAGCATCACACTGGCGGTACCGCGCTTGCCCAGAGTCTTACCCAGACGGGTAGCCAACTCCAGACCGCCGGCGCCGCCGCCAACGATGACAATACGATGAGTCATGGGGATATCTCGCAAGGCTAAAAGAAATCGGTACGGTTACCCGAGCGAGCGCGATGCAGCTCATAGCGTCAGGTAACTGATAAGTCGGCTCAGCAAGCCCAGGCCAATGGTGACGCTCACGACTATCACGAGGAGCATCCACGGCCGGAAGGGCCGGCGCTCGACTCGGTGCTGGGCCAGTTGCAGGTATTCTTCGACATGGCGTTGGTCGTCGGGGTTCAGGCGGCTGGTCATAAAAAGCCTCGTCAGCTAGACGTTGCGAAAAGTATGAAGGTTACAGCGCAGTGCCATCTTGTCGGGCTATGCGGCATGGAACGGAGCATAGCTGCTCGCGGATGCCGGCCTTGTCATCCCGTGAATGATTGCGCTTTGTAACACTCACGCGGTGTTTGCGCCATGCCACGAATGGCCTGAAGAGGCCCGGGAAATTCCGCTCCAGGTGGCCTACAGGCTGATACCGACATCGAAGAGGATGCTGCGTCCCAGGTTGCCGCGCAGGAAGTCCGGCGCGTCGGGGTGGGCGAACAGCACGCGGGCGAAGGTCGGCCCGACCAGCGACAACGAGCGCCAGCCCTGGCGCAGGTATTCGGTCGGCGGCGGGAAGTGGCTGTTGAGGTCCAGCACTTCGCGCTTGAGGCTGGCGAAGGCGATGATGTCCAGCTCCCCCAGGTCCATGCCGCGTTCCTTGTAGTTGTGGGCTTTCTTGCGCAGGGTCGGGGCCAGCCTGAGCAACAGTTCGTTGGCCGGAATGCGCTTGGGCTTGGCCTCGCGCCGTACCAGCTGGCTGAGGGAGAAGGCACTGCGGCGCCGTTGCAGCTCGTCGCGCCATTCGTCGTTGAGGCGGCGGCCTTCGTCCAGCACGAAGAACACCTCGAAACAGGCCTCGCGAAACAGGACGTCCGGCGGCTCCTGCCCGGCGGGCGTGAACTCGTCGGCACGGTAGGGGATGTTCAAGCCTTGCAGCAGGCGTTGGCAGACCCAACGCTCACGCTCCCATTTGCGCGCATTGGACAGGAACGCGTTGGCTTGTTCGGCCTGAATGGTGAGCAGGCGCAAGTAATCTGAGTCATCCATAGTCCAAGCTTAGCGTCCAAACGCTGATCCAAGAAATACACTCTGCCGGGTCGGCGGGGGCTGACTGCACTTATAACGGATAAGTGTGACATCAGGTCAACCCTCTGCCGCTCGTTCAGGCCCGCCAGGGTTTCAGCCAGAGCCCCAAGGCGATCAGCAGGAGCAGCCCGGCCACTGTGCTGAGCCCCAGTTGCAGCCAGACATTCAATAGCGGATGCAACAGCAGCGCCGCCGCGCTCAGCAGGACGGCGCTGACTGCCCAGCGCACCGGCCAGTTGATCAGGGTGAGCAATTGCTGGCGCTGCATCAGCAACAGGTTGGTCAGGAGCACGCCGCCGAGGGCCGCCAGAGGAATCGCGGTCAGCCCCAGGACCAGCGGCAGGCCCGCCAGCAGCAAGGCGTTGAGCAGGCTGCCGAGCAGTTCGCAATGCAGTGGCGTGCTGGTATCACCGGCGGCATAGGCGTAACGGGCGAGCATGGCGTTCCAGGCACCAAATACCAACGACACGGCGAACCAGCCCAGCAGCGCCGGCAGTGGCCCGTCGGCGCTCTGGGCGGGCAGCAGCCAGTGGATCAGCGCCGGGCTGGCGCCCACCAGGCCGAGCGCGGCTGGCAGGCTCAGCAGAGTCGCGGCGTCGAGCCCCCGATGCAGCAGCCCCAGGCGCTGATCGCCGGACTTGCCGCTCATCAAGCCAAGCAGGACCTGGTTGAGACTCATCAAGGCAATCAGCGGCAGGTTGATCAGCTTGCGCGCCAGGTTGACCCAGGTCACCACGCCTTCGCCCAGGTAGCTGGCGACCAGCCGTTCCACCAGCGCCAGGCCCTGGCTGGCCAGGTTGCTGGTCAACAGCGGGCCGAGGCGGCCGAGCAGTTCCCGGCCGGCACCGGCGTCCCCGCGGACTTGCCAGGGGCGCCAGCCGGTCTGCCAGACCGCCGGCACCAGCGACAGGCACATCAGCAGGCTGCCGAGGAAAAATGCCAGCGAAAGGCCGGAGCCAAGGCTCGCCTGGCCGTAGAAAAACAGGTAAAGCACCGGTGGCAGGTTGAACAGCAGCGAGCCTAGCCCCGGCAGGACAAAACGTTGCCGGGCGTGCAGCGGGATGCTGAACAGCGCATGCATGAGCAGGCCGGGGATGCAGGCGGCCAGGCTGCGCAGGTTGGCGGCGGCTTCGGCCTGGGCTGCGCTGTCGAGCCCGGGGCCGATCAGGCGGATCCACAACGGCGCGCTCAAGGCCAGCAGGGCATACAGCCCCAGGCCCAGGCCCAGCAGGCGTGGGCACAGGCCGGCCAGCCAGGCGTGCTGGCGCTGGGCGTCGCGCTCCTGATAGAGCGGCAGGGCCGCGGCCGCGAGAATGCCGGCGGCCAGGGTCATGCGCAGGGCTTCGGGAATGAACACCGCGACCAGGAACGCATCGCTGCGGCTGCCCGCGCCCCAGGCCGCCACCAGCAGCCATTCGCGGGCAAAACCGGCGAGCAGACCGGCGAGGGTCGCCAGGGTCAGTAGCAGGGTGCTGCCGAGCATCAATAGAACAGGGTGAACAGGCCTTTGCCACCCACCTTGTAGTTCAGGTCATGAGGGCGCTCGCCCATGGGTTTGGCACCGCTTCCGCCGATGATCTTGTAGGGGGGAACGGCCTTGGCCACGAGGGTGTTGGCGGTCACTACGGCCCCGCGACCGATATGCGAGCCATGGGCGAGCAGCGCCCGGGTGGCGATCCAGGCGTAGTCATCGATGTAGATGGGCGCGGACACCGACCAGAACTCGGGGCTCATCGGGTCATGGCCGCCGGCGAGAATCAGAACGTGAGAGGCGATCGTCACATGATCGCCGATGATCAGCCCGGCCCGGGCGTCGATCTGACAATGCCAGGCGATCACGCTGTCATCGCCGATCACCAGGTTCTCCACCCCCAGCACCTCGGTGTTGCGCCAGATGGTCGAGCCCTTGCCGATTTTCGCGCCGCCCAGGCGCAGCCAGGCGATGCGCACGTGATGGCTGGGGATCTTGTTGATCAGGATGTTGTAGGCCTGCTCCCAGGCCCGCAGCCAGCGGTCCTTGAGGGTGGCCAGGTTCTTGCCGTAGCGCGGCACCAGGGTGGTGGGGATGTCCTGCTTCAAACGACCATACAGGCGCCGGGCCAGGGGATGTTCGATGATCTGTTCGATGTCCACCGAGCAAACGCTGTAGCGCGCCTGCTCGCCGTCGCCCTCGACGAACAGCACGTCGTTGTTCAGCCCCCAGCTGTAGGCCTCGAGCAGTTCATCGTGGCTGACGCCCAGCTCCGAGGCCAGGGCAGGCAGGCGTTCCGGCAGATCCGCAGAATGGAAAATACGATGTTTCATGCTTGGCGATCCTTGGGGTTGATGAGGGGGAGGGTGATGGCCGGGCGCAACCGGACCTGTTGCAGGCTCATGCCCATCAACAGCCAGAACAGACCGATCAGCACGAAAGTGAAGCTGAAGTAGTGGTCGAACAAACCCGTCAGCAAGGCCGCCAACAGGCCGGAAATGCACCCCAGCCAAAGCGCGTTGTCGGCAGTCACCTGACGGATCGGCGCCAGCGGGCGCACCTCGCGCCACCACAACAGGGTGACGGCGATGAACAGCAGCATCCCCGGAATGCCAATCTTGTAGATGAAGTTCAGCCACAGGTTGGAGATGCCCGGCAGGTCGGTGCCCGGTACCGGCGGGTCGACCTTGAAGCCGATGCCCAGCGGGTAGCGCATCATCGCCTCGGGGAATTTCGCGTACTCGTCGAAACGCACTTCGGTGCTGGCGTTGGTCGCCGAGAACATGGTCATCAGGCGTTCCTGCAGCGGCGGGTAGAACATCACCAGGGCCACCGCGAAAGCTGCCCCGAGGCCGATGATCCGGCCGCTGTAGGGCACGCGTTTGTAGGTCAGCCAGATCAGTACCAGGGCCAGGGCCAGGATCGCCCCGCGGGAAATACTCAGCAGCAGCCCCGCACAACCGAGGATCGCCACCGCCAGCCCCAGGGCCCGGCGCGCGCCGGTGCGGGTCCAGCCATAGAGCAGTGCCAGGGGAATGAACAGCACCAGCACGCCGCCCGTGAGGTTTGGGTGAACCCAGGGCGACGCCATGCGCTGGTAGTTGGCGGAGAAGATGTCCTTCACCGCTTCCGGGTGGGCGTACTTGAGGTCGGTGAGGATCGGGATCATCGACATCGCATTGCGCGACTTGATGAACATGCCGATCGACAACAGCAGCATCAGCAGAGTGCCCAGCAACAGGGCGATCACCACTTTGTCGCGGTCGGCATCGGTACGCAGCAGCAGCGGCACCATGAACAGCAGCGACAGGTTCATCAGCCAGCGCACCCAGTTCACCGGGCCGTTGCCATCGGCATGAATGATCAGCATGCCCCAGACAAAGGGAATGGCGCTGAACAGCATCAGCCAGACCATGGCCCGCTCGGTGGGGCGCCAGAGCATGAGGTTGCGGGTCTTGCCGATGAACGATTGCCAGAACAGCCCGACCCACGTCAGGCCGAGCACCGCTTCACTGACCGTGGTGCGAATCCCCAACTGCAGCGTGGTGTAGGGAATGCAGGTGGCCAGCACGGCGAAGATCAGCAGGCCCCACAGCGGCTTGCGAATCAGCGTCAGGGTCACGGCCAGGCCGATCACCACGAAGATGACTTTTGCCGGTGGCAGGGCCCACAACAGAATCCCGAAGATCAACCCCAGGGTCAGGCCAATGAATTTTCCTGGCAGCATCAGTGAAAGAGCCCTGTGAGCAAGGTGTCGAGGCGCTGGCGGTGGGCCGGCTCGGCAAATTGCCGGGCCCAGTCGCGCAGGGTATCCGGATCGGGTCTGGCGCTGTCCTGCGCCTGTTCGATCAGCGCATTGCGCAGGCTGGCGCGATCACGGGCATTGAAGCGCCGCGCGCCGGGTGGCGTGACCTCGTCGAGCGCCGAACCCCTGGCCACCGCGACCGGCGTGCCCTGCCACAGCGCCTCGACCACTGGCAGGCCGAAGCCTTCGGCGTAGGAGGGCTGCCACAGGCAGTCGGCATGCCGGTACAGGGCCTGCAACTGCTCGTCGCTGACGCCGTTGACCCAATGCAGGCCGGGCAACTGGCTCAGGTTCGCGGGCAGGTCGCTGGCATGGCCGACCAGGACCAGCTCCGGTACTTGCGGGTTTTCCTGGCGGCAGCGCTGCCACTGCTCGATGAAGAACGGCATGTTCTTGCGCGGCTCCCGTGTCCCGACGGCCAGCCAGTAACGCTCGGGCAGGCCCGTCGGCAGTGGGCCGATGACGCCCTGGAACTCCGGCACCAGGTTGTTCAGCACGCGGAATTTCGGCCGCGCCCAGGGAAACAGCCGGGCCGCTTCGCTGCAGGAAAACCGCGAAGGGCACCAGACCTCATCGGCGACCCAGATCGACCAGGCGATCGACACGGCGTCGATCAGCCGATAGGCCACGGCCTTGAGCTGCGAACGGTGGAAGTTGCGCTGGGTCAGCTGGAACAGGTCATGCAGGATCAGCACATAACGGGTGCCTGCCGGTTTGTGGCCGATGGGCAGGCCCATGTTGGCGGTGGCGATATACAGGTCGACCGACTGCTCGCGAATGGTCGCCGGCAAGAATTTGCGTTCGAAGCGCAGGCGCACGCTGGGGCGTTGCACGCCATCGAGGGGGCTCGGCCAGGCCGGGCAAAAGGCGGTCTGGCGTTGTTCATGCTCCAGTGGCGCTTCGCTCACCAGCAGCAATTCGGTGTCTTCACGGGCACGCAGGGCCTGTTCCAGGGCCTTGACCTGACGGGCGATGCCCGAGGAGGGAGCGACCGTGGCCGGACGATAATCGAGGGCTACACGCATGCGGGATGCTCCTGTGTGGAGGGCAGAGTCCGGTAGATCTGTTCCAGTTCGTCACCGGCCACGGCCCAGTCGTGATGCTGGCGGGCATACAGGCGGGCGGCGCCGGCCAGTTGGGCAGCGAGGCTCGGCTCGCTCAACAGGCGAATCACGGCATCGGCCAGGGCCTGGGCATTGTCGCCTGCCAGGTAATGTTCCTCGGGGCGGATGGCCAGGCCCGAGGCGCCTTGCGCGGTGCTGACCAGCGGCAGGCCGGCGGCCATGGCTTCGAGCACCTTGAGCTTGGAGCCGCCGCCCTGGCGTAACGGCGCGATGAACAGCGCGCAGCGTCGTTGCAGGTCGGGCAGGTCCGGCACGAAGCCGACCCACTCGATGCGGCTGTCGGTCCAGCGTTCGGCCCAGTTGCTCGGCAAGGCATACCCGGCCACCGCCAGGCGCGCCTCGGGGCAGTGGCTCCAGACCTGCGGGAAGATCTCATCGAGCATCCACTGCACAGCGTCCAGGTTCGGCGCGTATTCATAGTTGCCGACAAACAGCACCCGCTGGCTCTGTGGGTCGGCCGAGACCTCGGCAAAGCTGCGGCTGTCGACGCCGTTGACCACCACCTCGACCGGGGTACGGGTCAGCTGGCGCATGGCCCGGGCGTCGCTTTCGGTCACCGCGACCACCTGGCGGGCCGAATCGAACGCCTTGCGTTCCCACTGCCGGCAGCGCCATTGGTCATAGCGCACGAAGAGACTGGCCCAGGCCGGGAAGCGGTCATAGGTCGCGCCGCCCAGGCTGGATTCGAGGTTGTGCTCGGTGAGCACGAAGTCCCGGCCGGCCCGACGCAGCGGTTGCAGATAGGGTTGCAGGCTGTAGCTGTGCTCGACCTGGATCACATCCCAGGGCTCCTGCAGCAGGCTGTCGAAGCGCTCGCGCAAGGGGCGCGACACACCGTTGACCGTGGTCAGCAGCGGCCAGGGCGCGAACAGCCCGGCCAGCAGCGTGACCGGGTGTTTCAGTGGGCGCCGGGGCACCACGATCAGGCGTTCCAGCCAGGGCTCGAGGGCGGCGCGAGTGGCGGCATCGGCCTCGGTTTTCGACTGCACCAGCAAGGTGATGCGGTGACCCCGCTCGCTCAAGGTCCGCAGCAAGTGAAACTGGCGAGTCTTGCCACCGCTGGTCATGGGCCAGGGCAGGTAGGGGAGAATCCAGAGAATCTTCACGTACGGCACTCCAGGTCGAGATCGATTACCACACGAGAATCTGCAGGGACGATTTCACGGCCGGCTGGATGCCGTCCGCGGCCTCGAGACTGGCCCGGGTTCCGCTGAGCGGATCGTAGAGCTCGGCCTGGTGCACTTGCGGCAATTTGATGGTGCCGGCCTTGGCGCTCCAGAACATCAGCAGGCGTTTACCGTCGTCGCGGGTCCAGGACACGCTGTAGAAGGTGTCGGGCAGGTTCGCAAGCTCCGGTGTCTTGCCGGGTTTGAGGCGCGCGCCGGTAATCTCGAGAAAACGCGCGAGCGCCTTGTACACCGGCTTGGGTTCGCCGTTGAGGTCGAGCAGGCCGTAATGCTGGTCGCGAGCCGAGGCGCGCGAGTCGAGATCGGAAAGGGCGAAGAGAAAGATCCGCTCGTAGTCCTGGTCGCTCATCAACGCCAGGCGACGCAGGGTGTAGTCGGCCTGGCCGTCGACGCCGATCAGCCGCTGCATCTCCTTGGGCCCGGCGTAGCTCGACCAGCCCCATTCGGTGGCCCAGACCCTCTTCAGGCCGGCGCCGTGCAGCATGTCGTTGAGCTGCTTGCCGCGCAGCAGCACTTCGTTCTTGCCCGGCTCATCGCTTTCCGGGATTTCCGAATACGGGTGATAGGCGGCGACCATGCCCAGGCTCTGCACGCCCAGTTCGCCGAGTTTCTCGAACATCAGCGCGTTGCGCTGGGTCGGCATCTGGCTGTAGTAGGCCATGCCGCCCATGACCTGGGTCTTGTCCGGCGCCACCTGGTTCAGCGCCTGATGGGTCGCCAGCAGCAGCTCGCCGTAGCCCTTGGCATCGGGTTTCGGCCGCCAGTTGTTGGGTATGTTCTGCTCGTTCCACACCTGCCAGGCGTCGATGTCCGGGTAACGCTGGGCCAGCATGGCCATGCGCGTGGCGAAGACTTTCGGATCGCGCGGCGGGTACTGATCCTGGAACGGCCCGCCCTTGGGGGCGGTGGTCACGAAGGGCGCCGAGCCTACGAGGTAGAACAACGACTTGAGTTTCGAGTCGCTCAGGGTCCGGTCCAGTTCGTCGAGGGTGCTGAGTTGATAACCCTCTTCGGTGGGTTCGAGCCGATCCCAGTGCAGGTCGACCCGCACCCATTGCAGGCCGAGCTGCTTATAGGCGGCGATCTGTTTGCGGTATTGCTGCGGGGTGAACCACAGGAAGTGCGCATTGACCCCCAGGTAGTCCTTCCACACCAGGGTGCGCTCGGGGGCCAGGTTGATCGGTGTGGCATCGACCTGTTCGCTGAGCAGCAGGGCGCCGCCTACCGCCAGCGCGGCGACCAGTGGCAGATAGCGCAATAGAGGGCGACGTTTAAGGCCTGCTCGGGTCTTCATTTCGATCGCTCCTTGCACACTTCGTTGAACAATTCGGCGAAGCGCCGCGCGGTGGCGCTCCACTCGCGTTGTTGCCCGGCCTCGCTGGCCCGCGCGGCCCACTGGCGGGCCAGTTCGGGCTCCAGCACCAGGCGGCTCAGGTGCTGGCTCAGCGCTTCGACATCGCCTTGCTGATAAGTCACGCCATTGCCGCCGGCAACCTCCTCGGCAAAGGCCCGGGCATTGGAGGTGACGACCCCGCGACCGCAGGCATTGGCCCAGGACAGGGCGCCGCTGGTGCCGCGCATCTGGCCGAGCCAGGCGAGTTTTTTCGATTCCCGGTACGGCAGCACCATCACATGGTGGGCCTGGATGGTGCGGGCGATCTCGGCGGACGGCAGGTCCAGCTGCCAGTCCACCACATCGTCCAGCTGCAATTCGCGAATGCGCTGGCGCAGGCCGTCGAGGTAGTTGCCGGCCGGGTCGAAAGTCATTTCCGGGGCGGTGCCGCCGGCCAGGGTCAGGCGGACCTGGCCACGGCACTGCGGGTTGGCCGCCAGGGTGCGGGCCAGGGCTTCGATCAGGTCTTCGATGCCCTTGCCGCGGTAGATGAAGCCGAAGTACAGCAGGCGCAACGGCACCAGCGGCGGCAGTTCGGCCGCGGGGATCGGCAGGTTGCCGTGGGCGATCACCGCCACCTGTTGCGGTCGCAGTCCCATGCGTTGGCGCAGGCAGTCGCCGCCCAGCCGGGTCAGGGTAATCAGCCGGCGCATGCCGCGGGCCAGGCGCCGTTCTTCGCGCAGGGTCAGCGGGTCGGCGAGCAGCGCCGCCGCTTGCGGCAGCGGGTGCGGCAGGCGTTCGAGCAGGGTCAGTGGCCAGAACAGCCGGGCGCGCCGCCAGATCAGGCGCTCCGGGTCATGCACGGTGGCCGTGCGGGGGATCCGCGGTTGCTCGGTGCTCAGGTAGTCGAGCGCCTGGAATTCGCCGAAGCGGCCACCGCCGAGTTCGGCGTGCACCAGGTCGACGCCCGTCCAGTCGAAGGCGCGCAGGCGCGTCAGCTGTTCCGCGGGATCGTGACAGCCGGCCAGCGGGGTCAGCACTTCGATGCCAAGACCACGCAGCGCATTGCTGAAATGCGCGGCGTAGTCGGCGATACCGGTCTGTTCCGGCGGCAGCGGGGCCAGCAAGGCGATACGCATCAGGCCGCACCGCGCCAGCTGTTGATCCGCTCCAGCACCCTGGACGGTACTTCGAAGCGGCGACGGTTGAGGATCAGCCCGTCGACCTTGCCGAAGGCGGTAGTCAGCAACGACATTGCATTTTCGATCATCGGCACGGTGCTGGTCCGAGCCTCGATCACCAGGGCGATCAGGTCGGCGCGGCGCAGGATCAGGAAGGCCTCCTGGTTCGACAGCAGGGCCGAGGCATCCAGCAGCAGGACTTCACCGGGCTGGGCCGGCGCGCTGTCGTTGACCCGCACGCGCTGGCCGCGTTCTTCCAGCAGGCGGCGCAGGCGTTCGAGGATGAAACTCACGCCTTCGCCATGGCGCGCCGAGGTCAGGCCCAGGGTCAGGCCCTGGCTCTCGATGCGGTCCATGGGCAACAGGCTGTAGAGCCGGTAGATGCTCGCGGTCATGGCGGCGGGCGTGGCGTCCTCGAGGTCCGGCACACTGCCCCACAGCGGCACCTGGAACAGCTCCGGCAGGCGCGAGCCGTCGTGGATGCGCTGGTCCAGCAGGTAGCAGACATAGATGGTCAGCAGACCCACGGCGATGCCCGCGGGAATGGCGAACAGCAGGATCAGCAGGCTCTTGGGGAAGACCCGAGCCGGGTTGAAGGTGGCGTGCTCGATGATCGCGATGTTGCTGATCTGGCTGCTGTCGAGCTCGTGGTCGATACGCGCCTGTTCCAGGTTTTCCGAGTACAGCGCGTAGCTCTTTTCCGCGGTGCGCAACTGCTGGGTCAGGCGGTTGAGTTCGGGCTCGTCGGTCAGTACCCGGTCGCGCTCGGTACGCAGGGCAGCCAGGGTCTTGTCGTAGTTCTCGATCTGCCCGGTCAGCCGGCGCTGTTGCAGCTGGGCATCGATGACCTGCTGCTTGACGTTGGTCACCAGGCTATTGGGCGCGATGTTCTTCGAGCGTTCCAGGCGGCTCTCTTCCTGTTCGCTGAGGGCCTGCAGGTCGTGGATGTTCTGTTCGATCTGCTTGACCGCCGGCGCCTCGGGCAAATAGGTGCGCAGCAAGCGCGCGCGTTCCACCTGCAGGGTGTTGAGCTGGCGCTTGAGGTCGAGCTGGGTCGGGTTGAGGCTGGTCTCGCGACTGGTCACCACTTCGACGGGCTGATCGAGGATCTGCTGGCGGGCGTTGATCAGGAAGCTGCTGATCCCGGACAGCTGGTTCTGCGCATTGACCCGGGCGTCGGTCAGGCGATCGATCTGGCTGGTGAGGTTTTCCAGGCGGGCATCGACGCTGATCGAATCGATCTGCTTCAGGCGGCCCTGCAATTGCTCCTTGAGGCTGAGGATCTGCGCGGCCACCTTGTTGCCTTCGCCCTCATAGAAGGCATAGAGGCTCTTGCGACCGAGCACCCGGGCGCGCTCCTCGAGGAAGGTGTCGACCCAGATCTTCACCACTTGCTGCGCGATTTCCGGGTCGTCCCAGGTAAAGCTGATATCGATCACCGACGAACCCGCTTCGTGGCTGGCCTGGAAGTTCTTTTCCAGGCGGGTCGCCAGGCGGTCCTGCGGGCTCTGCGGCTCCGACAGGCCGACCAGTTGCAGCAGGCTGCGCAGCGCATCGATGGCCGTGCCCATGGCCTTCTTGGCGTAGAACTTGAGGGTCTTCCAAAAACCCTGGGGTTCGGCGGCCGCGCTCAGTTCCAGGTAGCGCTGGGCAACGATGTGCACGATGGGGCGACCGGTGAGCATCTTCTCCTCATCGACGATCGGGTCGTGCTGAGTACTGGGCGAGATCAGCGTCTGGCGATTGCCGGCCTCGATCGGCACCGTGGTGCTGTCGCGCCCGGGCTTGACCAGCAGGCGCGCGTCCGACTCGTAGCGCGTCGGCAGCAGGAAGGCGCCCAGCACCGCGACCACGATAGTGGTGATGACCGCCAGCTTGAACTCGCGACGGAAGATGAAGAACAGGCGCAACAGGTCGCGTAGAGAGCGTATTTCGATCACGGGATCACTCCGTTGAAAGTACTTGTAGCAGTGGCTGATGGAGGCCGATCAAACGCTGTTTACTGCCCCGTCCCGGTACCGGTGGAACTGCTGGTGAAGTTGTTGATCGTGTTGCCGCTGTTCTTCACTTCCTGATCATTCAGGTCGTAGTTGAAGCCCAGGCCGATGCCCTTGTTGATCGGGAACAGCTTGGTGAAGTACATGTCCACCGCTTCCACCGTGCTGCCGATGGTCGATTGCGGTACGTAGATCAGGTCGCCGCGCTGCAGGGCGACTAGCGGATGATCGGGGTTGCTGAGCATGCTGCCGAGGTCGACGAAGTACATCTTGTACTTGCCGTCGGGACCGGTCCTGAGCAGGGCGATGTTGGAGCTGTCGGCCGAGGGCAGCACGCCACCGGAGCTGAGTAGGGCCTGTTCTACCGACACGGTGCCGGCCAGGTTGAAGAACGACGGGTTGGCCACCGCGCCGCCGATGAACACCCGGTTGCTCGGGGCAATGGCGATGTTCACGGTCACTTCGGGCTCGCGGTAGACACGGGTGTAGCGTTTGGTGATTTCCTTGCCCAGGTCTTCCGGGGTCAGCAGCGCGGCCTTGATCCGGCCGATGTTGGGCATCGAGATGAAACCGTCCGGTCGCACCACGAACATCGTCATGTCGTCGGAGCTGGCCGGCTCCTGGGCATCGCGCACGATGCGCAGGGTGTCGCCGCTCTGGATTAGCACCTGGGCGGGCGGCAGGTCGGCCAGGGTCAGTGCCGCCGCGTGGCGGGCCTTGAGGGTGTCGCCGTCGGGGAGCGCGACATGGGCGGGGGTCGAGCAGCCGCCCAGCCACAGGGTGGCGGTCAGGATGCTCAACAGACAAAGCCGGGAAGGTCGGTTAATAGTCATCATGACAGCTCAGGTCCAGTAGTTTGAGAACATGCTCAAGCGGCGCTTGAGCGGTGTCGGCAGATGCTGTTCGGCGTGGCCGAGGCGATAGCCCAACAGCTTCAGCGCGCTGCGCAGCAGCACTTCCGGTACGCGTTGCAACTGGCCGGCGTCACGCAAGGCGCGCAACTCGGCCTGGACGTAACGCTTGCCTTCTCCGCCCGCGGTGCCGAAGGCTTCGCGGATCCAGGGCTCGCGGCCATAAAACACGCCGATATCGAAATAACGGCGGAACTCCTGCATCAGACTGTAGCTGTGCGAATGCTGCACGCACGCACTGGCGGCGTAGCGCACCAGATAACCGTTGAGCAGCATGCGCGCCGCGACGTGGGCGTCCTCGCTGCCGATGACGTCCTCGGGAAAGCCACCCACTGCTTGCAGGGCGCTGCGCCGGTAGACGGAAAACGAGTCCGAACTGAAGCAGGTCTTGATCCCCAGCTCTCCGGCGTCGGCCAGGCTTTTGCTGCGGCTCTGCGGGCTGTAGTTGAAGTGGCGCGACTGTGCCTCGAGAATCCCGGCCCCGGGATGCGGCAGTTGACGACCATAGGCGAGGCCGATCCGTGGGTCTTCTTCCAGCTCCTGGATCAGGTTGGCGAAGGTCTGGGGCGTGGCCGGAATCGCATCCTGGGTCAGCAGGATCAGCGCGTCGGCATCCACCTGCTCGCTCGCCCAGCGGCGGGTGCCGCCATGGTTGAATTGCTGGGCGGCGATGACCTCCACCCGGGCGCCGAACTGCCGGAAGCGGTCGACGGTGTCGTCCGTCGAGCTGCTGTCGACCACCAGCACCGTGTCCGGTTGCAGCGTCTGCGCGGCCAGCGCCGGGAGCAACCGCTCGAGGTGCGGTGCGGCGTTGCGGGCGGGAATGATCAGCGCCACTTTCATCATGGTTTTACCTGCGCCGGGGCACGGCCGTAGACGTCTTCGAAACGCACGATGTCGTCTTCGCCCAGGTACTCGCCGCTTTGCACTTCGATCATCACCAGGTCGATGATCCCGGGGTTGCTCAGGCGGTGTTTATGGCCGGCGGGGATATAGGTGGATTCGTTGCTGTTGAGCAGGACCTCCAGGTCGCCATTGGTGATCAGGGCGGCGCCGCTGACCACTATCCAGTGCTCGCTGCGGTGATGGTGCATCTGCAGCGACAGCGATTCCTTGGGCTTGACCATGATGCGCTTGATCTTGAAGCGGCTGCTTTCCTCCAGCACGGTGTAGGTCCCCCACGGCCGGGTGACCGTGCGGTGCAGGCTGTAGGCGCTGTGGCCGAGGCGCTTGAGTTCGGTGACGATATGGCGCACGTCCTGGGTCCGCGAGGCATCGGCCACCAGCAGCGCGTCGGGGGTGTCGACGATGATCAGGTCACTGACGCCGACGGCCCCGAGAACCCGCTTGGGCGAGTCGATATAGCAATTGCGCACGTCATGCAGGATGGCTTCGCCGTTGACCTGGTTACCGGCGGCATCGCTCGGGGTCAGCTGGCGCAGCGCATCCCAGGAACCGATGTCGCTCCAGCCGAGGTCGCAGGGCACCACGGCGACCCGCTCGGAGCGCTCCATCAGGGCCACGTCGATCGAAACGTCCGGGGCGCGGGCCAGACTGTCGGCGTCGAGCTCACGCTGGCGGCAGTGCTTGTTGTCCAGGGTCATGCCTTGTTCCAGGCAGGCCTGGGCGGCGCTCAGCACCTCGGGAGCATGCAGGGTCAGCTCTTGCAGCAGGGTATCGGCGCGGAAGCAGAACATCCCGGCGTTCCACAAGTAGTTGCCGCTGTCGACGTAGGCCTGGGCGGTGGCCAGGTTGGGTTTCTCGACGAAGCGCGCGACCTGGAAACCTTCCTTCAGCGCCGGGCCCTGTTCGATGTAGCCAAAACCGGTCTCGGGTTTGTCGGGCTGAATGCCGAAGGTCGCCAGATAACCTGCTTCGGCAAGGCTGCGCGCCTTGCCCACGGCTGCGGCGAAGGCATCCTGGTCGAGAATCAGGTGGTCGGCCGGAAGAATCAGCAACTGCGCCTCGTCGCTCCAGTACTCGCGCACATGCAGGGCCGCCACGGCGATGGCCACGGCGGTGTTGCGCCCGAACGGCTCGAGCAGCAGGTCGAGGCCCAGCTTGCCCTGATTGACGTTGCGGTACTCGTCCAGCGAGCGGAACAGCAGCTCGCGGTTGGTCACCGTGACCACGCAGCTGACGTCCGCCAGGCTGCTGGCGCGGACGAAGGTCTTTTGCAGCAGGCTCTGCCCATCGCGCATGCGTATGAATGGCTTGGGCATGTTCTGCCGAGAGACTGGCCACAGGCGCGAGCCAGAGCCGCCGGAAATAATGCAGGGGATCAATCCAGTGAATGCGCTCATCAGTAGACTTCCTTCGTCGAGAGGACGGCCGGAACCGTCATGAAAACGATGTACAGATCCAGCCAGACCGACCACTTGGAGATGTAATCGAGGTCGTACTCCACTCGTTTCTGGATTTTCTGCAGGGTGTCGGTTTCTCCCCGGTAGCCATTGATCTGCGCCCAGCCGGTGATCCCGGGCTTGACCCGATGGCGCGAGCTGTATTCGCGCACCGCCTGTTCGAACGGCACTCCCGCCGCCTTGGTGGCGGTGGCGTGTGGGCGAGGCCCGACAATCGACATGTTGCCCATCAGCACGTTGAACAGCTGGGGCAGCTCATCGATGCTGGTCTTGCGAATGAAGCGTCCGACCCGGGTGATCCGCGGGTCTTCCCGGGTGGTCTGCCGTTCGGCATTGAGGTCCGCCTGCTCGACATACATCGAGCGGAACTTGAACACGCGGATCAGCCGGTCGTTGTAGCCGTAGCGTTTTTGCCGGAACAGCACGGGGCCCTTGGAATCGAGTTTCACCGCCACGGCAGTGGCCAGCAGCACTGGGGACAACAGGACCAGGCCCAGCAGGGCGAGCAGGATGTCCTCGCAGCGTTTGATCAGCGGCGCCCAGCCGCGCAATGGCAGCTCGGAAGTGTTGAACATCAGGATGCCGCCGACATCGGTCATGCGGTTGTGGCCAAAGCGCAGGGTGGTGATGTCGGGCACCAGGGCGACATTCACCGATAA
Organism: Pseudomonas sp. GW821-FHT02B10; assembly: GCF_059421865.1. Classification (NCBI taxonomy): domain Bacteria; kingdom Pseudomonadati; phylum Pseudomonadota; class Gammaproteobacteria; order Pseudomonadales; family Pseudomonadaceae; genus Pseudomonas; species Pseudomonas sp. GW821-FHT02B10. The sequence goes on from NZ_JBWKVU010000024.1 coordinate 22,245, forward strand.
CTGCCGCAGCCGTTGCACCAGTTCGCCGATGCGCGCGTGCGCGGCCCAGGGCAGGGCGATCAGGACCTGATTGACCTGCTCGGAACGGATCAGCTCTTCCAGGTTCTGGGTGTTGCCCAGAAAGGGCAGGTCGCAGAAGGCCTTGGGCACGCGGTCGCTGCGATCGTCGATGAAACCGATCAGGCCGGAGCGGATATCGCCGTGGCGCTGCATGTGTTCGGCAAGGAACAGTGCGCTCTCGCTGAAGCCGAGGATCACCGTGCGTTGCAGGTATTTGCCCCTGGCCATCCACGAATGGAACAGGCGCAGCAGAAACAGACGCTCGATGCCAAACAGCACGAGGCTGGCGATGAACCAGACAGCCAGGTCCCGCAGACTGAAGACCGGCAGCAGGTGCAGCCCCAGGTACATGACCAGCAGGATGCAGAAGGCGGAGGTCCAGGCCACCAGCATCGTGCGCAGACGCAGGCGATTGCTGAAGAACTCTTCGGAGTAGACCCCCTGGGCCTGGAACAGGATGACGGTGATGACGGCAAAGAACAGCAGCAGGCCAAGTACGGTTGGCCAGATATCCGCACTGGCGGATTCAAGACTCAGGAGCAGCAGGATTCCAGGCAGGGCGGCGGACAGGGCGTGCGTCAGTTTTACCCCCGAAATGAAGAGTTCCATGAATCCGGTTCGGGTCAGGAACCTGCTATCAATCGATTTCGTAAGCATCGAATCCCGTCGTTGCCAGGTAAGAACCCAGCTCTGTTAAGGGTAAAGCCACTACAGAGGCAGGCTGAAAAAACTAAGGCTTACTGCAAAAAAAGTCTGTTTTTTGGCGGCCCATGATGGCCAAACAATACTATTGTTCTGCTTTGATGGTCAACTAATTGACTAATTCTGGCAGGTTAACCTTTTTTTTGCATTATGCATCGGTTTTTTGACGGTTTGGCGCATCCAGGACGAACGGAAGCCTGGGCGAGTGTCACGAAGTTGGCTCATTCGTGAGCGAGGGCGTGACGGATAAATGGAGTGTTGTTCAGGGGGCGACTCTTGTCCAACCGGTGGCGGTTTATTCCCTTTCACCCGTGATTACGGGGTTCTTGATGGCTGATGCGGCCCTCGGGCGGGGCGCTCTGGCGGTGTAGACTGGACGCTGCGAACTAACCGAAGGAAGGGGAAGAAGCTGTGAAGTATTGGTCATTGCTGTTGCTGGGTTTGATGCCATTGCTGGCGCACGCGGTGGAGGTCGGCGAGCGTCTGGCGCCCTGGACCTTGCTCGATCAATTCGACCGGGCCTACAGCCTCGACGGGCAGACCCGGACCCTGCTGGTGGCGCGCAGCATGGATGGCGCCAAGCTGGTAAACGCCGCCTTGCAGGATCGTCCCGCGGGTTATCTGGAGACCCGGCACACGGTATTCGTCGCGGACATCCAGCGCATGCCGGCGGTGATCGCCAAGATGTTCGCGGTTCCGGCGATGCGTGATTATGGCTACCGGGTCATGCTCGACCGTGACGGGCGGGTGGCGCCGCGCTACGCCGGGGCTGTGGATAAAGTCCTGTGGTTGCAGCTCGACGATGGCCGGCTGGTGGCTCAACGGGAGTACGGCACGGCCGCCGAACTGCGCGCAGCGCTGGAGCAGGCGCAACCATGATCAGTGCCGCGCTGCTGTCGCCGCTCACTCTCGGCGCCGGCTGGCTGATCTATGTGCCGGTGCTGGTCTGGGCCGCCTGGCGCGCGCCCTGGGTCGAGCTGTTCAGCGACAGCCGGCGTCAGCATCTGCTGTTCGGTACGGTGTTCGCGTTGTTCATGTTGTGGCTGGTGCGCCGGGATTTCGATACCGGGGTGTCCTATCACTTCATCGGCATGACGGCGGTAACCCTGTTGCTGGACTGGCCGCTGGCGATCGTCGGCGGCCTGATTGCCCAGGTGGGCCTGGTCGCACTGGGCCGCCAGGACCTGGCAGCGGTCGGCATCAACGGTGCCTTGCTGATCCTGCTGCCGGTGCTGGTCACCGAATGCTGCGCGATCCTGGTGGAGCGCGCGCAGCCGCGTAATCCCTTTGTGTATATCTTCTGTTCCGGTTTTTTTGCCGCCGCCCTGTCGGCCTTGTTGTGCCTGCTGGTGGGCCTGGGGCTGTTGTGGTTCGACGGGCGTTTTGCCATGCCGGAATGGCTGGAGGACTTCGTCGGCTACCTGTGGCTGATCATCTTTCCCGAGGCCTTCATCAACGGCATGGTGGTCAGCGCCCTGGTGGTGTTCTGCCCCGAATGGCTGGAAACCTTCAACCGCACCCGTTACCTGTCGGCACCGTGGAAGGATGACGATCCGCGTTCTTGATCCATATCAAACACGTTCGGCCGGCGCGGTCCCATGCTCGGCAAAAACCGTTCGGGAGCAGGGTCATGAGTGTGTATGAATGGGCGCGGCAGGAAGTACGCAAGAGTCTGGATACTGCGCAGCAAGAGGGTTTCGAACCGGGCTTGAGCCTGCGCGCCCTGCTCAGCGCGGTGGTGCAGGAGAGTCGGCGGGTACGCAGCGCCGAGGATCTGGCCGACGAGTTGCAGTTTCTCGCGGAGAACCTCGACGATACGCAGGATTACGCTTTCATGCGGCCTTGAGGCTTCAGTGGGCGCGAGGCGGCAGATCGTCGGAAAACAGATCGTCCTCGGCATCCGGGCTGACCGGAATCTTGTGTTCTTCGGCTGCCCAGGCGCCGAGGTCGATCAGTTTGCAGCGGTCCGAGCAGAACGGACGGTTGACGTTGCTCGCGGTCCATTCCACGGGCGCACCGCAGGTTGGACATTCCACGGTCAGGGGTTGGCTCATGACTGGCCTCCACGCAAGGTAAGGTAAAAGTGATGCAGGCGTTCGACCTCGCTGTGCAGCCAGGCGAGGTCGCGGTCGTTGACCAGCACATCGTCGGCATGGCTCAGGCGATCTTCGCGGGTCGCCTGGGCCTTGAGAATCGCCTGGATCTGCTGTTCGCTGATCCGGTCGCGTTGCAGGGTCCGCTCGATCTGCAGCTGTTGCGGCACATCGATCACCAGGATCCGCTGGGTCATCGCGTACTGCCCGGACTCGATCAACAGCGGTGACACCAGAATCGCGTAGGGCGACTCGGCACGGGCCAGGTGGGCGGCGATTTCATTGGCAATCAATGGATGCAGCAAGGCTTCCAGCCAGAGACGTTGTTGCGGCACCTCGAAGATCAGCTTGCGCAGCGCGGCGCGGTCCAGCTGGCCATCGGCCTGCAGCACGCTGTCGCCGAAATGTTCGGCAATGCGGGCCAGGGCCGGGCGGCCGGGTTCCACCACCCAGCGGGCGGCGTGGTCGGCATCCACCACATGGATGCCCAGGTCGATGAAGTGCTGGGCCGCGGCACTTTTGCCACTGCCGATACCGCCGGTAAGGCCGAGGATCCAGGGTTTGAAAACAGGCTTGGTCATCTGAAACCGACAAACTGCAAATAGGAGTCGGTTATTTGACCACCCCAGAGCAAGGCAATCCAGCCGGCAATGGCCAGAAAGGGACCGAAAGGGATAGGCGTGGACATTTGCGCGCGGTTGCGGCGCAGCATGGCGATCCCGGCCAGGGCTCCGGTCAGTGAGGCCAGCAGCAGGGTCATCGGCAGAATCTGCCAGCCGCCCCAGGCGCCGAACATGGCCAACAGCTTGAAATCGCCGTGCCCCATGCCTTCCTTGCCGGTCAGCAGCTTGAACAACCAGTACACCGACCACAGGCACAGGTAGCCGGCCACGGCGCCCCACAGCGCATCGTGGAGGCTGACGAACAGGTCGAAGCCATTGACGATCAGGCCCAGCCACAACAGGGGCAGCACCAGCACGTCGGGCAACAGTTGGTGATCGGCATCGATCAGGCTCATCGCCAACAGGCCCCAGCTCAGGAGCAGCATCAAGCCGGCCTGCCAGCCAAAGCCGAAATGCCAGGCCACGAACGCCGAGGCCAGGCCGCAGGTCAGCTCCACCAGCGGGTAGCGCCGGCCGATCGGGGCCTGGCACGCGGAGCAGCGTCCACGCAGCAGCAGGTAGCTGAGCAGCGGGATGTTTTCCCAGGGGCGGATCGGGTGCGCGCAGTGCGGGCACTGGGAGTGCGGGAGCAACAGGTTGTAGGTCGGCCCGGCAGGCTCGTCGGGCAGCCCGAGGATGTCACGGGCCTGGGCGTGCCAGTCGCGCTCGAGCATCTTTGGCAGCCGCCAGATCAGCACATTGAGAAAGCTGCCGACAATCAGGCCCAGGACCAGCACCGATGCTACGAAGACCAGCGGGTAGCTGGCCAGGACCTCAGTCAATGACATGTTCAGATCGCTGTGCCGAGTTGGAAGATGGGTAAGTACATGGCGACCACCAGGCCGCCGACGAGGGTGCCCAAAACTACCATGATCACGGGTTCCATGAGACTGCTCAGGGTGTCGACCAGGGTATCGACCTCTTCCTCATAATGGATCGCGACCTTTTCCAGCATGCCGTCCAGGGCCCCGGACTCTTCACCGATGGCGGTCATCTGGATGGCCATGCCGGGAAAGATGCCGGAGGCGCGCATGGAAAAATGCAACTGCATGCCGGTCGCCACGTCCTGCCTGATGCGGTTCACTGCTTGCTTGAACACCTGGTTGCCGGTGGCCCCGGCCACCGAGCCCAGGGCCTCCACCAGCGGCACTCCGGCGGCGAAAGTGGTGGACAAGGTGCGGGCGTAGCGGGCCACCGCGGACTTGTACATCAGTGGCGCTACCAACGGCAGTTTCAGCAGGCCCACGTCCAGCCAGTGGCGAAAGCGTGGTGAGCGCCGGCGGGCATGGCGCAGGCCGAACACACTGAGCAACAGTGCGCCCGCCAGCAGCCACCACCAGTGCTGCACGAATTCCGAGAGGGCGATGACCAGTTGCGTGAACACCGGCAATTGCGCGCCGAAGCCCTGGAACATCGACTGGAATTGCGGCACCACCTTGACCAGCAGGATCCCTGTGACCACCAGCGCCACGCAGATCACCGCCAGGGGATAAGTCATGGCCTTGCGGATCCGCGTCTTGAGGTTTTCGCTTTTTTCCTTGTAGGTCGCCACCCGCTCCAGCAGGGTTTCCAGGGCCCCGGCCTGTTCGCCGGCATCCACCAGGCTGCAGTACAGCTCGTCGAAGTACCGCGGCCTCTTGCGCAGCGCGGTGGTGAAGCTGCTGCCGGCGGCGATGTCCTGTTTCAGCTCGCCCATCAGTTTGCGCATGTTCGGGTTGTCGAAGCCCTCGGCAATGATGTCGAACGATTGCAGCAGTGGCACGCCGGCCTTGATCAGGGTCGCCAGTTGCCGGGTGAACAGGCTGATGTCGCGGGCCTTGATCGGGGGCGTGCGCTGCAACAGCGAGCTGGGTTTCTTCCTGACCCTGGCCGGGTTGATGCCTTGCTTGCGCAACTGGGCCCTGATCAGCGAGGGGGTATGGCCGCTCAATTCGCCGCGCAGTTTGCTGCCTTGCCTGTCGGTGCCTTCCCACAGGTAAACACTGACTTTTGCTGCTTTGACCGCCATGGTGTCGAGTCCCGGGTTGTGATGGATGTCCTCAGGGCCGGCAATGCCCTGTGCGTTAGCGAGTGGACCGCTGCGCGGGGCGCGGCGTCCGGCTCATAGAGTTTGAATGGCCCGATACGTTCCTTGGATGGGGCGGACAGTGAATGCAATCGATGATCGAATGACAGCGTAGCCCGTCACGACGACCGGCCCAGGGCACTTGGCTGACAAAAAGTGTCAGATAGTGCGACTTCTGGCGCTCACTGCCGCAGCTCCGCGCCGCTAAAGCCCCGTTCAGCCGGGGCGCAGGCGCTGGCACAGGCTGTGCTATGGCTGTGTGGTGAATGCCCAGACCCCTGGATATCCCCTGCTTGGAGCAGATAGATGAAGTATCAGAAAGGTTTTACCTTGATCGAGCTGTTGGTCGTCGTGGCGATTATCGGCATCCTGGCCACCTTTGCCATGCCGCTGTATTCCAAATACCAGGCGCGGGCCAAGGTCACCGCGGCGTTGGCCGAAGCCTCGGCGCTGAAGGTCAACTTCGAGGACGTGCTGAACCAGGGCAGCGATCCGACCCTGGAGCTGGTGGGGGGCAAGGCGGCGACGTCGAACTGCACCATGACCGCTGCGGGTTCTGCCTCGACCGGAGCGGGAACAATCGGCTGCACCATCCTCAATGCACCGGCACCGGTGCTGAACAAGACCGTCACCCTGACCCGCACTACGGCCGATGGCTGGGTCTGCACCACCACTGTCCCCGCGGACTACTCCCCCAAAGGCTGCACCGCCAGCGGCAGCTGAGCCCGGTTCTCGCTTGCTCGGCGCGTGAAACGCCACGCGCCAGCGCGCCCTTGGGGAAAGTATCGAGAATTCAGGAAGTTAGCTCGCCTGGGAAGTGCAACTTGCATGCAGATTATTCGCCGGTCATGCATTTTGCATGACCGCGAGTGCTTGGGTGACTTTGTAATTCATTGATATTTAAGGGTTTTATTGTTTTTCTGAACTTGGCATAACGCCTGCAATCTACTTAAGTAACCCTGCTGCCAGGACTTGGAGCAGGTTTTCCAGAAGAACAGGAGTTACTCGTATGAAGAAGTTCGCTATCGCTGCTGCAACTGCTACCGCTCTGACCCTGACCATGGCTAACGTCGCATTTGCCCAGACCACTCAAGCTACTCAGGCGCCAATGGTGCTCGCGGCGGGTGAAGTGACCAAGGCCAAGGAAGCCACTTCCGACACCTGGATCACCACCAAAGTCAAAGCGGATCTCGTAACTGAAAAAGGCATTCCTGGTACCGACATCAAGGTCGAAACCAACAAGGGTGTGGTTTCCCTGTCCTCCACCACTGCTCTGACCGCGGCGCAGAAAGAAACCGCAGTCAACATCGCCAAGAACATCAAAGGCGTGAAGGCAGTATCGGCTGACGGTTTGAAAACCGACTAAGCCTCAAGCTTCTTTCCTGGACAGGGAGAAGATGCGGTAGAGGATTCATCTACCGCTTCCTTGAAGGTTCATGCGAATGGCCACAGGGAAGTGGCTCCTTTTGTAAACAGGACAGGCCCCGGCACAGTGTGTCGGGGCCTGTTCTGTTTATGGCGGGGGGAAACCGCCGGGCCGACCCGTTTCCGGGGCGGCGGGGAGGGTGGTTATTCGGCGTCCAGGTGCATGGGGGTAATGACCCGACCATCGCTTTCGGCCTGGCCAAGGTTGGCATCGATAAAGTAGACCCGGTCGTCCGCCAGTTGGCCCTTGTCCACCAGGAAGTCCTTGATGCTGCTGGCCCGTTCCTGGCCCAACTGGCGCAACAGCACATCGCTGCCACTCCAGAACTTGATCACGCCTTCACGCATTTTCGCGGTGCGCTCTTCCTTGCCCAGGTCCTTCCATTCGGCCGGTGGCTGGGTCTTGAGGCGTGTGCGATAGATGCCCTCCAGCAGCGGGGCTTTCTCTTTCTCCGGTACTTCCAGCAGCGACGCCTGGGCCGGCACCTTGTCGCCGCGACGCTGGAGCATCTTGTAGTAGTTGTACTGGTATTCCCGCTCCAGGCGTTGCTCGGCGATCAGCGGGCCATCGCTGCTCTGCGCGGCGGTGCCTTCGATCTCCAGGCGCAGGGCCGGACGTTCCTTGAGCGCATTGGACAGCTTGACCAGCGTTGCTTCCGATTCCGGGCTCAAGTCACTCGAGCCCGGGGCGAACGAGACACTGCCCAAGTCTTCCGAACCGCCACCCGCGACCAGCCCGCCAATCAGTTTGAACGGTGCCGCGGCAGCCTTGACGATCAGGTTGCGTAGGGTCTGCCAGACAATCGGCATGACGCTGAACTGCGGATTGTTCAGATCGCCGGTCACCGGCAGTTCGATGGAGATCTTGCCGTCGACATCCTTGAGCAAGGCGACCGCCAGTTTCAGTGGCAGGCTCACGGCATCCGGGCTGTCGACTTTTTCCCCCAGCTCCAGTTGTTCGACCACCACTTTGTTTTCGGCCTTGAGCTGGCCGTTGGTGATGACGTAGTGCAGGTCGAGGTTGAGCCGGCCCTTGCGGATGCGGTAGCCGGCGAACTTGCCGGAGTAGGGGGTCAGGTTGGTCAGTTCGACACGTTTGAAGCTGGTGGCGATGTCCAGTGCGGCCATTGGGTCGAAGGGGTTCACGCTGCCCTTGATGGTGACCGGCGCATAACGATCGACCTTGCCCTTGATATCGACGCTGGCCGGTTTTGCCTGGCGGCTGTCGATGGTGCCGATCTGGCCATTGAGTTGCTGGACGGCCGTGGCGAAGTTGGGGGTCAGGCTGAAGTCGGCGAAGTTGGCCGAACCGTCGTTGATGGCGATCTGGCCGATATGGATGCCGAGGGGTTTTTCCTTGGCGGCCGGCTTGGCTGCGCCTTTCGGCGCGCTGTCGGCCGGTTGCGGGATCAGCAGGTCATCGATGTTGGTGGTGCGGTCATCGTTGATCATGAAGCGCGCATAGGGCTGCATCAGGTTGACCTTGTTGATCGTCAGGCTGTCGCCGTGCTGATAGTTCAGGCCTTCGAGCACCAGTTGCTGCCATTTCACGAAATCGCGGGTTTTCAGGGTGTCCAGGGTGTGCAACTGGTCGACCTGGGCGCGGCCAGTCACGCTGAATATCAGGGGATCGATGTTTTTCAGGTCCACCGCCAGGTCGCTGCCGAGCATGCCGCTGCGCAGCTCCAGGCGAATGAACGGGCTGATGTAGGACTGGGCGACCCGCAGGTCGATGTCCTTGGTCTGCACCGCCAGCTTGGCGGTCACCGGTTGCAGGTTGACCACGCCGTTGGCGAGGATCTTGCCCTGTTTGCCCACTCCGGTGTCGAGCTTGAGGTTGAAAGGCGACTGGTTGAGGCTGTCGAAGTTCTGCACGTCGACGTTCAGCGGGCCGACCTCCAAAGCTACGGCCGGCTTGGCCTGACGGTCCGCCAGGTGCACCTGGTAATTGCGCAGTTGCACGTCCTTGAGCAGCACCTGCCAGGGTTTGCTCGGCGCCGGAGCGGGAGCCGGCGGAGTATCGGCGGCGGCCGGAGCGGGCTTGGCAGCCGGTTTGGCCGGCTGGCTGGCGAACAGTTTCTGCCAGTCCAGTTGGCCATCGGCCTCCAGGGCGGCCCAGGTTTCCAGTTTCTGGCTGCGGATCTTGCCGACCACCACTTGCTGCTTGGCCAGGTCGACCGTGGTTTCACTGACGTCCAGGCGCTCCAGGCGGGCCAGCGGCCGACCGTCCGGAGCCTTGATGGCGAAGGGCGCGACGCTGACCGAGGCATCGCTGAGCAGCAGTTCGGTTTCCTTGGACAGGTTCAGCTTGTAGTGGGTGTTGAGGTTCAGCACGCCGTCTTCGAGGACCAGGGGCAAGGCATCGCGGACATAGGGCCACCAGGCTTTCATCTTGCCGTCGGTGATTTTCAGGGTGCCTTCGGAGGCGATCGGAGTCAGGCTGAAATTGCCGCTCCAATCGATCTGACCGCCCGCGGGGCCCGCGGCGACCAGGGTCATGTCGGCACTGTCATCGGGCAGGGTGCTGAGGTTCTTCAGCTCGAGATCGAGTTTGTCGTAGAGGAAATCGATGGGCTCGCTGGGCCGCGCGTCCTGGAAGTGCACATAACCGCCCGCCAGCTTGATGCGCCCGATACGCAGGGGGAACGGCTTGGCCTCGGGGTCGTCCGGAGTGGGTTCGCTGGCGGGCAGGTTGAACAGGCCCAGCAGGTTGAGCTTGCCGTCCTTGGCGAACAGGATCTCGCTCTTGGGTTTGTCCAGTTCGATATCGGCCAGGTGCAGCGCGCGGGTCCAGAGGCTGTCCAGTTGCAGGTTGGCGTAGAGACGTTCGAAGGCCACCTGCTCCTTCCCCGGCTCACCGATATTCAGGCCCCAGAGCGTCAGTTCGAGACTGAACGGGTTGAGTTCGATGCGCTGGATCTTTGCCGGTACCGTCGCGTAGTTGGCCAACTGTTGATTGGCCACTCGCAAGGCGATGCCCGGCAAAATCAGAAAGCCCAACAGGCTGTACAGGGCGAGAGCGGTCAACAAGGCGCCGATAGCGCGGATCAATCCTTTGGACATGCGAGGCTTCATCTATCTGAATCGGAAGTGCGTTGGAGTATGGCATGCGTTTCCGGTTCCGAAACAATCCCATGACGGTCGCAAACAGGATTGTTCAGATTCCTCGCAACAGATCACAGATGCAGGATCAGGGTCTTGAGCGGCGGTTGCTGGTCCATGGACGGGAAGTCGCGAGCGGGTGTCAACACCTGCCATTCGCGTACCGGGCGACCGGCTTTTTCGGCACAGCGCAGCACCTGTTCGCGCCAGTCGTCCAGCGTGACTTTCGCCAGGTTGTTGCAGCAGATCAGCACGCCATTGTCGGCGGTGGCCAGCAGGGCAGGCTTGAGCAGACTCTGATAGTCGCGCAGCAGGTCGACGGTGCCGAATGCACTCTTGGCCCAGGCCGGCGGGTCGAGCAGCACCAGGTCGTACTGGCGTTGTTCCAGGCGTGGGTAGCTGGGCAGCTTTTGTCCACGGCGCTGGCTGATGGGCAGGCCGGCCAGTTGCCGGATCGCCGGGAAGTAATCCGATTGCACGAACTGCATGGCTGGCAATTGCGGATTGAGCTGGCCGTTCTCGCGGCCGACCGCCAGGTTGCCCTCGGCGAAGTCCAGGTTGCACACCTCGCGGGCACCACCTGCCGCGGCACTCAGGCCGACGCCACAGGTATAGGCGAACAGGTTCAGCACGCTCTTGCCGGCGCTGTGGGCCTTGACCCAGCCACGGGCGTTGCGCAGGTCGAGAAACAGCAGTGGGTCCTGGCCGGCATGGCGACCGCGTACCCGGTAGTTCAAGCCCCATTCGTGGCCGACCAGGTCTTTGAGCGCCTCTTCTTCGGCGCGGTAAACCGAATCCTCGCGGTCGATGCGTGAGTTACCCCGGGAGCGGTCGTTGTAGACCAGCAGGGTGTCCAGGCCCAGTTGCTGCTGGACGGTCTCGTGCAATTGCAGCAAGGCATCGCGTTCCAGCGTCTGGTGAAAGCTTTGCACCAGCAGCTGCGGGCCGTAACGATCGATGGTCAGGCCCCCGGCGCCTTCCTGGCTGCCATGGAACAGCCGATAGCAGTCGGTGCCTTGCTGATGCAGCTCGACGAGCAGGTCCTGGCGATGATCGAGGGCGGCGCGCAGCGCCTGATTCAAGGAAGACATACGGGCGCCTTGCGGATGATTGGGCGGGGCAGTTTACCAGTTTCGTTTTGTCCTCTGTGTAGGAGCGAGCTTGCTCGCGAAAGATCGGCCGCAACACCGCGATGCACCAGGCAGACCGCGTTACCGTTGAGGTCCATCGCGAGCAAGCTCGCTCCTACAAGGGGATTGTGATCAGCGTTCGATGGCCAGCGCCACGCCCTGGCCGCCACCGATGCACAGGGTGGCCAGGCCTTTTTTGGCATCGCGCTTGAGCATTTCGTGCAGCAGGGTCACCAGCACCCGGCAGCCCGAGGCGCCGATCGGGTGGCCGAGGGCGATGGCGCCGCCGTTGACATTGACCTTGCTAGCATCCCAACCCAGTTCCTTGCCCACCGACAGCGCCTGGGCGGCGAAGGCTTCGTTGGCTTCGATCAGGTCCAGCTGTTCCAGGGACCAGCCGGCCTTGTCCAGGCAGCGGCGGGTGGCCGACACCGGGCCGATGCCCATGATCGCCGGGTCGACGCCGGCGTTGGCGTAGGCGGCGATCTTCGCCAGCACCGGCAGGCCCAGGGCCCGGGCCTTGGCCGCGCTCATCAGGATCACCGCGGCGGCGCCGTCGTTCAGCGACGAGGCGTTGCCGGCGGTGACCGTGCCGTCTTTCTTGAAGGCCGGCTTGAGCTTGCCCAGGGATTCGGCGGTGGTGCCGGCGCGCGGTTGTTCGTCGGTGGCGAAGGCCACGGGCTCGCCCTTGCGCTGGGGAATCAGGATCGGGGTGATTTCATCGACGAAACGCCCGCCTTCGATGGCGGCCACGGCCTTCTGCTGCGAGGCGGCGGCAAAGGCATCCTGGGCTTCGCGGCTGATGGCGTATTTGTCCAC
>NZ_JBWKVU010000025.1:0-28125 GCF_059421865.1 Pseudomonas sp. GW821-FHT02B10
CACCGAATTTCTTGACGACCATAGAGCATTGGAACCACCTGATCCCATCCCGAACTCAGCAGTGAAACGATGCATCGCCGATGGTAGTGTGGGGTTTCCCCATGTGAGAGTAGGTCATCGTCAAGATTGAATTCCGAAACCCCTGTCTGCTGACGCAGACAGGGGTTTTGTTTTTGTACGTCTGAAAGCCTCTGGGCTTACATAGGAGCCAGGCTCCAGGTCACTCAGCAGGGAGCCCCCTGACAGCGCCCAACTCTGCTTCAGAACGTCAGAACAGAGCGAAGCACCTCCGCTCTATCCCTCACCTCACCGCTGACGCATCTTGCTGCTTCTGCGAGCCAGCCATTTACGCCACCAGATGTAGATCCCGGTGACGGACAACACCGCAATCACCAACCCCAACACCGCAATAAGTACCTGCCCGGTAAAGCCAATGATCCGGCCACCATGGATCGGCAGTTGCAGCCGATAAAAACGTTCGCCCAGGGTGCCTTGCCCGGCGATCTCCTGTCCCAACAGGTGCCCATCGGTGCCATGAAAGAACAGCCACGACTTACCATGGGCCTCGGTATCGTGCTGACCGAAACCGGCGCCATAGAAGTTGTATTCGAAGCTGTAATACAGCTCGCCGATCGCTGCTGTCAGGCCCAGCCGTTTGCCTTCTTCCCGGGCCCGTTCATAAGCCTGCTGATAGGTGAGCCGAGTAACCCCCAACTGATCGCTGGGCATGCGCCCACGAGCTTCATAGACGCTCGGCTCGATCGGTGAGAGTAGGGACACTACTGGCTTGAACACCTGGCTCGGCAGGTTCATCGCCACGCTGCTGATCGCTATCGGCAGCAGCAGTAACCACAGCCATAACCCGCCCGCCCGATGCAGATCCATGTTGAGACGATAGGCGTGCCCGCCCTTGATCTTCCAGGCGGTCGACCACTTCTTCCAGAACGGCCGGCCACGGGGCAGGGTGAGGAACAAGGCGATGAAGCAATCGACGACCCAGAAGATCGCCACCAGCCCCATCAACACCAGCCCCCAGTTACCCGGCAGCGTCAGGTTGTAGTGGAACTCGAGAATGAAGGGGATGAGATTTTCCCGCTGAAAACAGCAGGCACCCCAGAACCGCTTGCCGGTCTGCTCGCCACTGACCGGATCCAGATAGAACACCTGGTTGGGGTCGTCGAACGGCTTGCCCGTGGCCGGGTCGTTACGAGGCACCGCCGCGAGCAGCGCGGTATGTCCGGGCTCGTTGGGGTACTCCATGTACCAGACCTGCAGGCGCGGATGCTGCGTCTGCACACGGTCGACCAGGCTTCCAGGCGGCAGTGCCTGACCCTCGGCGGGGGCTTCGTAGAACTCCGGGTTGAGCCACTCGTCCAGCTCGTGATTGAAGGCCAGCAGGCTGCCGGTCAGCCCCGCCAGCAGCAGAAACACCGCGGTGGCCAGGCCGATATAACGATGCAGTAGAACCAGAATTGCGCGCATGGAATTTTCCCGTAGAGACGACAAAGCCAGCGCATGCGCTGGCTTCGGGGGAATGACAAATGATTAGAACTGGTAGCTGACCGTGGCCGCGACGTTTCGCTCCTCGCCCATGTAGCAGAAGCTCAGGCTGGCACAGGAGGCGATGTAGGATTCGTTGGTCAGGTTGTTGGCATTGAGCCGGACATCCACGCCCTTCAGGCCGATCTTGCCCAGGTCATAGCCGACGGAGGCATCGAACAGGGTGTAGGACGGCACCTTCATGGTGTTCTCCGCATCCGCCCAGCTGTAGCCCACATACCGCACGCCACCACCCAGGCGCAGGCCGTCGAGCGAGCCGCTGTCGAACTTGTAGTCGGCCCAGAGCGAAGCCATGTGCCGCGGCGCCTGGGTCGGTGAGTTGCCCTTGTTCTCGATGATGTCGGTGGCTGTGCTCAAGGTGCTGATCATCGACTTCGAGTACTCGATATCGGTGAAGGTGTAGCTGCCGAGCAGCTTGAGGTTGTCGTTCAACTGCAGGTGCGCTTCCAGTTCCAGGCCCTGGGAGCGTACGGCGCCGACCGCGCGATAGAAGTTTTCCTGGGGCAGCTTGGTGGCCAGGTTTTCCTGGTCGATGCGGAACAGCGACGCGGTGTACAGGTCATCCGTGCCCGGTGGCTGGTACTTCAGGCCCAGTTCCCATTGGGTGCCATCGGTAGGCGCCAGCGGGTTGCCGGCGCTGTCCGCGTAAGAGTTGGGGTTGAAGGATTCGGAATAGCTGATGTAAGGCGCCAACCCGTTATCGAACAGGTACAGCGCCCCGGCGCGGCCCGTCAGCTTGGTGCGCTTGTCATTGATCTCGGTGCCCACCGGGCGCGTGGCTTCGGCCAGGCGGTTCTCGTCCGAGGTCTCTACCCAGTCCTGGCGCAGGCCCAGGGAGAAGCGCCACTTGTCCATCTCGATCAGGTCCTGCAGGTAGACGCCGGTCTGCTCGAGGCGACGCAGATAGCTGAGCGGGTCGTAGTAAGTGATGGCCGAGTTGCCATAGACCGGATCGAACGCATTGATCGGCGCCACCGAGCCGCTGGTCCAGTCCACCACCGTCTTGCGCCGCTGGTAATCCGCGCCCATCAGCACCGTGTGCTTGGTCGCGCCGGTGAGAAATTCGGCCTGCAGCATGTTGTCGACGATGAACGCATGCAGCTTCTCGTCGCCGCCGGTGTAGTAGCGGTTCAGCTCGTTGCTGGTCGGTGTGGTCCAGCCGTAGCCGTAGACCTGGTCCAGCTTCACCTTGGAGTCCAGGTAGCGGAAGTTCTGCCGCGCGGTGAAGACATCGTTGAAGCGATGTTCGAACTGATAACCGAACGACTGCTGATCGCGCTTGTAGCGATCGATGCCCGGTTCGCCTTCGAAGAAGTTCTCGGAAATCCGCCGGCCGTTGCGCGGGTGCAACGCACCATCGGCCGGCATGCCGCTGTGGTAGCCGCCGTCCGGATCGTGTTGCAGGTACGCCTGCAGGGTCAGCGAGGTGTCATCGGTGAAGTCGATGCTCAGGGTCGGTGCCAGGGCGTAGCGTTTTTCCTTGTTGTGGTCGAACTGGGTGTCGGAGCGGTCCGCCAGCCCGGTCAGGCGATAGGCGATGCGCTTGTCGTCGTCCACCGGGCCGCTGAAGTCGAAGCCCATGCCGCGCTGGCCCTGGGTGCCGACCGTGGCCTGGATCTGATGGTAGGGCTCGAACAGCGGCTTCTTGCTGGTCAGTGCCACCAGGCCGCCCGGGGAACTGCGGCCGTAAAGCACCGACGAAGGCCCTTTGAGGATGTCCACCCGCTCCAGGAAGTACGGATCGACCTGCATGGTGCTGTAGGTGCCGCTGTCGCCCATGGACTTGAGGCCGTCGAGGTAGATGTTGTCCACCGAGCCGTCGTTGAAGCCGCGCATGGCCACGTAGTCGTACCTGTGGGTCGCGCCGTAGGGGTTGGTCAGCACGCCGGGGGTGTAGCGCATGGCCTGGGACACGGTTTGCGAACCCTGGTCGTCCATTTGTTCGCGGGTCACCACCGACACGCTTTGCGAGGTTTCCAGCAGCGCGGTACTAGTCTTGGTGGCGATCTGGCTGTGGGTGGCGTTGTAGCCTTCCATGCTGCCCAAGGCATTGCCCAGGGCGAAACCCTTGATATCGGTGGTTGGCAACGCCAGGGTGCTGGTCTCGGGCAAGGCCCGCAGCACGTAGCTGCTACCGTCCTGGCTCAGCGCTTCCAGGCCGGAGCCGTTGAGCAACTGGCCCAGGGCCTGGTCGGTGGAGTACTCGCCCTTCAGGCCGGCGGACTGGCGCCCCTGGAGCTGCGCCGGGGTCATCGACAGGGTGATGCCGGCCTCGCGGGCGAAGCGGTTGAGTACCTCGCTCAGGGCGCCGCCGGGGATGTTGTAGCTGTGGCTGAGGCTGGCCGCGCCCGTCTCGGCCGCCTGTGCCAGGCAAGGCAAGGCGGCGACGCCCAGCGCCGAGGACAGCAGGGCCACGCGCACGGCATGGCGCAGGCCGAGGGTGGGCCGTGCAGAAGAGGAGTGGTGGAAGTGCACAATCATGGAAGGGTTCCGTTGAGTCGCTGAAGGCAGATGGAAGTGCTTACTGTCTAAGCCGGACTCACGGGAAAAAGCCGCCAAAAAAATTTCAACGGGTTGAAGCGTCTCAGGCCAGACGTTCCAGGGTGACCCACCAGCGGGTGCGATAACGCAGGCGCACGGGCAGGGTTTGCGGGAGGATCGCCAGCAGTTTGTCGGTGTCCTCCAGGCGGAACACGCCGGACAGGCGCAGGTCGCCGATCTCGTCGGCACAGCCCAGGTAACCGTGGCGATAACGCCCGACCTCATGGAGGAAGTCCGCCAGCCGCATATTGCGGGTGACGATCAGGCCATCGGCCCAGGCGCCCACGTCCATGTCCAGCGGCGGCACCGGCACCGCCCGGGACGCACTGACCCGGTAGCTTTGCCCGGCCTGTACCCGGACCGAGGTGCCATCGGCGGTGTGCGGCGAATGAATCGCAACGCTGCCGGCGGTGACGCTCAGGCGCGTGCAGTCGCCTTCCATGCGCACCACGAAACTGGCGTCGAGCCCTTCGAACAGACCATGGCGGGTCCGTACCAGCAGCGGCCTGGAAGGGCTCGCCTGCGAGTCCGGGCCGCAGGTCAGCATGATTTCCCCACGGCTGAGCCGGATCAGCCGTTGCCGGGCATTGAAGTCCATGTCGGCGGCGCTGTCGGTGTTGAGTTCCAGGCGCGAGCCGTCCGGCAACTGGAAGCCGCGGCGTTCGCCGGTGGCGGTGGCGAAGTCGGCGTTCCATTGCTGCCAGGCCAGTTGCTCCTTGCCCAGCCACGCGGCGCAGCCCACCAGCATGACGCCGCCGAGCAGCTTCAGGGCCTGGCGTCGGCCGAGGCGCTGGGCGCTGTTTTCCAGGGTATCGAAGGCCACCTGGGCACCGGGTACCGCCCGCAGGTTGCTGTGCAGTTCCTGCTGCAGCGATTGCACCCGTTGCCAGGCCAGCTCGTGCTCGTGATGGGCCGCGCGCCAGGTATCGCATTGCTGCATCAGCCGGGGATTACCGGCGTTGTTGCGCAGGCGCAGCATCCAGTTGATGGCCTGCTTGACCACCAGGTGCCTGGGGTCCACGGGTCGGCGCAGGTTGATCGAGGGGTTATCCACAGCGCTCAAGCCTCATAGCGCAGCAGGTAGCAGTGGAACAGCGCGTCGGCCACGTAACGCTCCACCGAACGCAGGGACAGCCCCATCTGTTCGGCGATCTGCTTGTGGGTCAGGCCCTCGCACTGGGCCAGCAGGAACGCCTTGCGCACTTTCGGCTTCAGGCCTTCGAGCATGTGCGCGATGCTTTCCAGGAGCTCCAGCACCAGGGCGCGGGCTTCCTCGCTGGGGGCTTGGGCTTGCGGCAGATGGGCGATGGTTTCCAGGTAGGCGCGTTCGATTTCCTCGCGGCGCCAGTGGTCGATCACCAGGCCGCGGGCAATGGTCCGCAGGAAGGCGTGCGGGGCCTTGAGTTCCAGGCGTTCGGTGCGCTGCAACAGGCGCACGAAGGTGTCCTGCGCCAGGTCGGCGGCATCGGCGGCGTTGCCCAGCCGGCTGCGTAACCATGTGTTGAGCCAGCCATGGTGATGGCTGTAAAGCGCCTGTACCGCGAACTCAGGTGATGACATGGATGCGACTGCCCGGGTGTCACAAATGATAATTAGTCGCATTGTCATCAAGGGGTTGGGATTTTGCAACAGCCGCAGGGCGACCGGCTACGGAAAAGTCCGACGCGACCGCTCTAGCCTGCCGTTCAGCGGTTTTTTGCAGATAACAGGTACATTTCTGACAAATCGCTAAGATTTATCCGTCTCGTGCCGACAGACAGTGAGACCCATGCGTGCACCAAAGTAGAGCGGTCGTAGAACGCCGCCTGCGTTGTTACATGGAAAGTTGCATCCCGTACGCATCCCCACTTTCGGCATAAGAAGTCCCATGACATGAATCTCAAGTTCAGCCATAAAATCCTTTTGGCCGCCTCCGGTGTAGTGGTTCTGGCATTCGCGTTGTTCACTTTGTACAACGACTATCTGCAGCGAAACACCATTCGCCAGAACCTCGAATCGTCCATCGAACAGGCGGGTGACCTCACTTCCAGCAGCGTCCAGAACTGGATGAGCGGACGCATCCTGGTGCTCGAGAACCTCTCGCAGAACGTCGCCCACCAGGGCGCCAACGCTGACTTCCCGGGGCTGGTGGACCAGCCGGCGTTCACCACGAACTTCCAGTTCACCTACGTGGGCCAGGTCAACGGTGTGTTTACCCAGCGGCCTGACGCGAAGATGCCGGACGGCTACGACCCGCGTCAGCGTCCCTGGTACAAGCAGGCCGTGGCGGCCGACAAGACCATGCTGACCCCGCCCTATATGGCGGCCGTTGGCGGGCTGGTGGTGACCATCGCCATGCCGGTGAAAAAGGACGGCCAGCTGCTGGGCGTGGTGGGGGGCGATCTGAGCCTGGAAACCCTGGTGAAGATCATCAACTCGGTGGACTTCGGCGGCCTGGGCCATGCCTTCCTGGTCAGCGCGGACGGGCAGGTGATCGTCAGCCCGGACAAGGACCAGGTGATGAAGAACCTCAAGGATGTCTACCCGGGCGCCAACGTGCATATCCAGAAAGGCACCCAGGAAGTGCTGCTCAACGGCCAGGAACGCATCCTGTCGTTCACCCCGGTGACCGGCCTGCCGAATGCCGAGTGGTACATCGGCCTGTCCATCGACCGTGACAAGGCGTTCGCCCCGCTGAGCAAGTTCCGCACCTCGGCGCTGCTGGCGATGTTCATCGCCGTGGCCGCGATTGCCGTGCTGCTGAGCCTGCTGATCCAGGT
Source organism: Pseudomonas sp. GW821-FHT02B10 (assembly GCF_059421865.1). Taxonomy (NCBI): domain Bacteria; kingdom Pseudomonadati; phylum Pseudomonadota; class Gammaproteobacteria; order Pseudomonadales; family Pseudomonadaceae; genus Pseudomonas; species Pseudomonas sp. GW821-FHT02B10. Next base: position 6,861 of record NZ_JBWKVU010000025.1, read on the forward strand.
GCTGATGCGTCCGCTGACCACCATGGGCCGCGCGATGCAGGACATCGCCCAGGGCGAGGGCGACCTGACCCGCCGTCTGGTGGTGGAGAGCAAGGACGAATTCGGCGTACTGGGCGGCTCGTTCAACCAGTTCGTGGAACGTATCCATGCGTCGATTTCCGAAGTGTCCTCGGCCACCCGCCAGGTGCACGACCTGTCCCAGCGCGTGATGGCCTCGTCCAACGCCTCGATCATCGGTTCCGACGAACAAAGCGCGCGCACCAACAGCGTGGCCGCGGCGATCAACCAGCTGGGCGCCGCCACCCAGGAAATCGCCCGCAACGCCGCCGATGCCTCGCAGCACGCCAGCGGCGCCAGCGAGCAGGCCGACGATGGTCGCCAGGTGGTGGAACAAACCATCCTGGCCATGACCGAGCTGTCGCAGAAGATCAGCCTGTCCTGCACCCAGATCGAAACCCTGAACGCCAGCACCGACAACATCGGCCACATCCTCGATGTGATCAAAGGCATCTCCCAGCAGACCAACCTGCTGGCGCTCAACGCGGCCATCGAAGCGGCGCGCGCCGGTGAAGCCGGTCGCGGTTTCGCGGTGGTCGCCGACGAGGTCCGCAACCTGGCCCATCGTACCCAGGAGTCGGCCGAGGAGATCCACAAGATGATCACCTCGCTGCAGATCGGCTCCCGCGAAGCGGTATCGACCATGAACGCCAGCCAGGCGTCCAGCGAAGAGAGCGTCGAAGTGGCCAACCAGGCCGGTGCGCGGCTGGTCAGCGTGACCCAGCGCATCACCGAGATCGACGGCATGAACCAGTCGGTGGCCGCCGCCACCGAAGAGCAGACCGCCGTGGTGGAAACCCTCAACGTCGACATCAGCCAGATCAACCTGCTGAACCAGCAGGGCGTGGCCAACCTCAACGAAACCCTGAAGGATTGCGATGCCCTGTCGCTGCAGGCCAACCGCCTGAAGCAACTGGTGGACAGCTTCAAGATCTGACCCGCACTGCCCTGAAAAACGCGATGAGGCCGGTATGGCTCATCGCGTTTTTTTTCCTGCTCCACCGGCCCAGCGGCACCCCTTGCCGTTCTTCGGACCGCCTCCCTCTCCACCGGCCTCCGAACCCCTGTAGTCGCTGCCGCAGGCTGCGAAAAGGCCGAAGGCCTTCCAGCGATCCCCAAATCCTGCGCCGCCTTCGGCGTCGATCGCAGCCTGCGGCAGCGGCTACAGGGGCATTTTCAGCGTTACGCGAACATCCTTTGCACATTGCCCATCGCCTCATCGGCAAACCCCTGCAGGAACCCCTGGAAGGCCGCCACCTCGGCGCCACCTTCGGCCGGGTCGGCGACGATGCGCCAGGTGGCGCGGGCCCGTTCGCCGGGCAAGGCCTCGACGCTCATGGCTGCCCACAGGTTACCGATGCCCAGGGTGTCGTAGATCAGGCTCCAGGTCATGTACCGCGCCTGGTCGTCCCGAGAGTTGAGTTGCTCGATCACGATGTTGCCGTCGTGGAAGAACTTCTTGCGCACCGAGCGCACGCCCTCACCGGTCATTTCGATGTGCGACAACGCGGGAATGAAGGCCGGGAAGCCGGCGAAGTTGCCGACGATATTCCAGACGCTTTGGGCATCGGCACCGATGTCCACGGTGGACAGGACCTGGCAGGCGTTCGGGTTCTTGATCAGGGTGTCGGGTTGCAGGTTTTTCATGGTGTTCTCCAGCGTGGGTGGGTTCAGATAAAACGGATGTCTTTCAGGTATTGGCAGCCCTTGCGCAGCAGCGCCGGGTCCTTGGGCGGGTAGTCGGCGCCCATGCGCCGCACCCCGGCCTCGGCGTTGGCGTGGCCGATCAGCGAGATGTCGCCGATGTCTTCCTCGAAACCGTTGAGGTAGAAGCCGAGGACGCCGAACAGCGCGTTGTCGCGGTCGACCCGGCCCAGCTGGCGCTGCCAGTCGGCGACGCTGACCATGCGGAACTCGCGCCCGGCCTCGCGGAACGAGGCGACATAGGCCTCCCAGCTCAAAGGCTGCGGGTTGTGCAGGTTGAACACCGCGTGGGCCGGCTGATAACGGTTGGCGTGGAAGGCGATGAAGCGGGCGAGGAAGTCCACCGGCATCAGGTCGAAGTTCATCGCCAACTGCGGCACCTGACCCAGCTGCAGCGAGCCCTTGAGCATCAGCATCAGGCGGTTGCGGTGGGGCTGGCAGACCCCGGTCTGGCTGTTGAAACTGATGTTGCCCGGGCGATAGAGATTGACCCACACCCCCTGTTCGCGAGCCCGTTGCAGGATCCGCTCGCCGACCCACTTGGACAGGTTGTAACCGTTGCGGATGTAGATCGGCGGGGTGGCCGCGGGCGGTTGTTCGAGCACCCGGCCCTGGGCGTCGATGCTGCTGGAGGCGGACAGGGTCGAGACGAAGTTGAAGACCTTCTTGCTGCGCCCTTCGCACAGGCGCAGGCACTCGAATAGCGGCTCGACGTTGTCGCGCGCCAGCGCCGGGTAATCGAGCACGTGATTGACGTTGGCGGCGTTGTGCACCAGCGCGCCGTATTCGCGGTCGATGCGTTCATACACATCCGCCGCCAGCCCCAGCCGTGGCTGGCTGATATCGGCGGCATGCACCCGCACCCGGCTCAGGTCCAGATGCTCCAGGCGGTTGTCGCGCAGGGCCTGGGTGAAACGTGCGGCGGCCGATTGCGTGGGCGTTTCCCGCACCAGGCACGCCACCTCGCTGGCGCCCCATTCCAGCAGCGCCTGGACGATGTGCACGCCGAGAAAACTGTTGGCGCCGGTGACCAGCACCTTGTGCACGTCGCCCAGTTGGCTGGCCGTCAGCACTTGCAGGTCGAGCTCGGCGTTGGCATCGGCGAACACCGGGTCGAGGGACGCGTCCGGGCCGTCGTGGGCGGCGCCGTCGACCAGGGTCGCCAGGTTGCTCAGGGTCGGCGCCTCGATAAAGCGGTTGATCGACAGGCCGCGGCCGAACTCTTCGCGAATCGCCAGCAGCAGGCGCGACAGCAAAATCGAGTGGCCGCCGAGGTTGAAGAAACTATCGTCGGTGCCGATGTCCTCGGCCGGCAGTTCCAGCAGTTCGGCCCACAGTTGCAGCAGGCGCTGTTCGTTGGCGTTCTGTGGCAGGCGTCGCTGGCGGTTGCTGCCGGATGTACGCGGCAGGGCCAGCAGGGCACGGCGGTCGACCTTGCCGTTGGCGGTGCAGGGCATGCTCGGCAGCTCGATATAGGCGCTGGGCTGCATGTAGTCCGGCAAGCGCTGGCGCACCTGCTCGCGCAGGGTTTGCAGTGCGTCGCCGGCGGCGTTCGGCTGGGCCAGGTAGGCGAGGATCCGTCGCTGATCGTCGATCACCACCGCCACCTGGCGGAACAGCTGGCCGTCGCGCAGGCAATGCTCGATCTCCTCGGGTTCGACCCGGAACCCGCGGATCTTCACCTGGTTGTCCCGTCGCCCGCAGATCTCGATGCCACTCTCGGTCCACTGGCCGATGTCCCCGGTGCGATAGACCCGCAGTCGGCGCCCGTCCGGCAGGTCCAGGGTCAGGTAGCGTTCGGCGCTCAGCGCCGGGTTGTTCAGGTAGCCGAGGCCGACACCGGGCCCGGCCAGGTACAGCTCGCCGGGGGTACGGTCGGGCAGCGGTTGCAGCTGTTCGTCGAGGATCAGCACCTGGCTGTTGGCGATCGGCAGGCCGAGGTTGCGCGGGTTGTCGTCGACGCGCAGGCGGCGGGTGGTGGCCAGCACCGTGGTTTCGGTCGGGCCGTAGATGTTGTGCAGCGCGCACTGGTCGGCCAGGCGCTGGATGACGAAGGGTTCGCAGACGTCGCCGCCGGTCACCAGATGCTCCAGGCCCAGCGGCTGCTCCAGGGGCAGGATGCTCAGCAGCGCCGGCGGCAGGAAGGCGTGGCTGACCCGCTGGCGCTGGAGCAGGGCCAGCAGTTGCCGCGGGTCGCGCCGCTGGTCCTGGTCGGGGACCACCAGCAGCGCGCCACACAGGAAGGTGGGCAGGATATCCAGCAGCGAGGCGTCGAAGTTGATGGTGGAGAACTGCAGCACCCGGCTGTCTGGGTCCAGCTCGACATGGTCGATATACCAGGCGCAGAAGTGACTGAGATTGCCCTGGCTGAGCAACACGCCTTTGGGTTGGCCGGTGGTGCCCGAAGTGTAGATCGCCACGCAGGGCGCCTCTGGTGGCGGCGCCTGGCGCAGCAGCGGGAGGCTGTCCTCGGCGGCGTCGTGCAGCAGGGGGCGTACATCGAGTTGCGCCAGCTCAAGGTCGGCCAGGTCTTCGCAGCCGTCGTGCAGCAGCAGGGCGGCGCCGGCGTTGTCGAGAATGTAGCGCCGCCGTTGCGCCGGGTGCTCCGGGTCCAGGGGCAAGTACACCGCGCCACAGCCGAAGGTCGCGAGAATCGCGGCATAGAGCACCGCCGACTTGGGCAGGCACAGGCCGATCACCGGTGGTTGGCCAGAGGCTGGAGGCAGGTGTCGCAGCATCTGCCGCTGCAGGTTGCGGCTCAGCCGATGCAGGGACTGGTAGCTGTAGTCGACGCCCTGGATGTTCAAGGCCGGGCGCTGGGCGAAGGCCAGCAGGCTCTGGTCGAGGCGCTGGGCGATCGGCACCTGCATCTCGCGCAGCAAGGTCGGTGCCGGCTGTGGGTTGTGCCGGTGCTCGAAGGCCAGCGAGTCCAGGCGCTCCAGGCCCAGCAACGGTTCGCTGGGTTCATCCAGGGCCGCGAGCTGCTGGAAAAACGCCGCGTCACGGGAAAAGCCGCTGACCAGCCGCGCGGTGCTGGCGACCAGCCTGGCCACCGCGCTGCCGCGCAGGGCCTGGCCGTTGCCGCTGGCCTCCGGCGGCAGGCTCGCCTGTTCGATCAGCCGGGTGCCGTGGCGGTGGAACAGGCGCACCTGTGGCAGCCCGGGCGCCGCTTGGGCGATCAGGGCAATACGCAATTCCAAGCGCACGGTGTCCACCGCGAGGCACGGTGAATCACTCAGTCTGCCGTCGTCGATCAGCAGATGGGGCCGCAGCCCCTTGGCGTTGACGATGGCTTGCGGCGAGTCCAGTTTTCGCACCAGATGGCCGTGGCGCTCCAGCTCCATGGCCAGTTCGTTCAGGGCCTGGCTGCGGCCCGTCAACACAATATCGAGGCGTCTCATGCTCGGGTCCCTCCGTTAGGGCAGGTAGTCGGCCAGTGCGTCCTGGACGCAGGCCGAATCCAGCATCGAACTGCTGCGCAAGAAGCGCAGGATGTTGGCGATCAGCGGGTGATGTCGGTTGATCGGGTAGGCCAGGGCGGCAGCCTCCTCGCGCAGCGCCTGCTTGATGGGGGCGGCGACGGGCAGTTGCTCGATCAGCCGCAAGTCGAAGTCCTTCTGAATGTCATTGGTCAGGTACTGGGCGATGAACACCGGCAGCACCCGGGCGATCTCTGCGCGGTCGGCATCGCTGGCGCCGTGCCAATAGATGCGCACCAGCCGCGACCAGAAACCCGAATGCCGGCCTTCGTCCTGCAGGTGGTCGGCCATCAGGCCCTTGATCGATTGCTTGACCGTGTCGTCCTTGGCGAAGGCGGCGACATCGTTGGTCACAGTGTTCTCGGCGATGGCCACGCAGACCAGCTCCATCGCGTCGCGCAGGTGGTCGGGCGCCAGCCGCAGGGCGGCGGGGATGGCCCGGCTAAGCTCGATTTCCCGGGGCAGCTCGATGGGCTCGATGCCGCTCATGGCGATGGTCTGCTGCATGAAGTCCATCGCCACCAGCGCGTGGTAGTCCTCGTCCACCACCACGGTCATGGCGTCGTAGCGACAGGCAAAGGGGAAGGCAATGGCGAAGCGATTCTTGGCGATGTTGCGGGCGGTCTTGTCCACCAGCTCGGTCTCGAAGATCACCACGTCGTTGATGAACTTGTAGAGGCTTTGCACCAGCACGAAGTCCCGTAGATGGGCACAGTGGTCGAGGAAGCCCTGGCTGTGCACCAGAGGCTGGCGACTCAGGGGATAGATCAGCTTGTCGTCGTCCTCGAGCATGCGCCGCGGCCGGGTGCGGATGGTCGCGCGCTCTTCCCAGGTGTCGGCGAAGGATTGGTAGTCGAGGGCGTTCATGCGCTCACCCCGATCGCCGATTCGGCCATGCTCAGGCGCAGCCCGTCCCACAGGGCGATGCGGCTGTCCACCGCGGCGATGGCCGCCGCGTACACCTCCTGCTGGCGTTGCGGGTCGCCAGCCACCAGCCGCTCCAGCAGCTGTTCCGCGGCCGGGCCGTGGTCGTCGGAGTCGACTTCGATATGGCGTTGCAGGTAGTAGCGAAAGGTCGGCGCCTGCTCGATGCCGATGCCCCAGTCGTCGAGGATGCGCTGGAACATCCGCGGGATGACGCTTTCCCGGCCATGGAGAAAGGCCGCCGCCACGCAATGGGCCGGCGCCTGCACGGCGGTGTGCAGGGTCTGGCGGACAAAGGCGCTGGCAGCCGGGTCGGCGTCGACGCTGTGCAGGGCGGTGTCGAAACTCACGCCCTCCTGTTGCAGCGCGACGAAGCGTTCCACGACCCCGGTGGTGGCGCCGACTTCGCGCATGGCGTCCAGGTACAGCTCGAAATGGCTGTAATGGCCTTGCCCGGGGCGATCGTCGGATTCTTCGCCGAGCACGATCTCGTTGATCAGCCGCGCGGCGCGAGGATCCCGCGGCGGTAGCCAGGGCAGGCGCACGCAGGTCAGTTCCTGTTGCAGGCGCTTGGTCAGCGACATGAAGTCCCACACGGCGAAAACATGGGCCTGCATGAAGCGTTGAAGAACCGCGAGTGTGTTGATTTCGGCAAAAATGGGATGGGCGCTGAGTGTGGCCTTGCGGGCGTCGAGAAGTTCTTTGCTGGCGTTCATTTAGGCTGCCTGTCTGAGATGTCAAAGTGTGTTTGATTGGTCGATTAGTTGCGGCTCGTATAGGTGTTTTAACCAGTGCTTATTTGTTGCGGGCGAGCAGGGGCCTCAAACCTGAGTTGATAATCTGGAAAGTTTTATAGTGCTGGCCGGTCTATCCGTTAAAGAACCGTCGTCTTGGCGTTATGGGCTTGCGAGAGCCAATAAAGCCGAGGCTTGCCAGGTGCTCATGAACGGCTGCTCGACGTTGTTTAATGTCGGTGGAGAAAAAACTAATACAGGAGAAAGTGTCGGGCAAGTTGTTTTTATAATACTTTTCAAACTTGTATTTTTGTCGTGCGACAAGTTGCTGCAAAACTTCTGGTTCAAGTTTTGTTGAGATGAAGTTGCCCCTTCCGAATTATATAAGTCAGAATTTTTAACGCTGAGTGAATGCCTCACTCGAAGCAAACTTCGAAGCGCTGAGTTGAAGTCGTTGAATATCTGGGAGAAGGCATGCGGGAGCCGATCCCGGTCATGCCCTCCAGTCGCTGGGCTCCTTGCGTGGGTCTGCAGATCGACGTGTGCGGGCAAGCCTGCGCGCCGCTCACGTCCCTTTTTCAGTCGGCGACAGCAAGAGTGGGCCCAAATCGCCGGCTGAGCCATCGTCGGCGGGCCTGTGAGGGCAGGAGCGGGGGAGGAAGACGGCGGATTATTCGCCGAGCAGGCCCAGGTGGATATTGATGATCTGCAGCAGGCGCTGGCGCTGGGACTTGATGAAGAAGTGATTGCCGGCCACCTCGATCAGCTCGAACTCACGGCGGGTGAACTCGCGCCAGTTGGCCATGTTGCTGGCGGGGGCCAGCGGGTCCTCGCTGCCATAGAAGGCGGTGAGGGGAATGTCGAGGTTGCCGCTCGACAGATCGCGCCAGGATTCGAACAGCTTCAGGTCGGCGCGCAGCAGCGTTTCGTACTGGTTCCGGCTGGCCTGGTCGCGGGGGATTTCGATCGGCGTGGCGCCCAGCGACAGCATGGCTTCCTGGAAGGGCGCCGCGGGCAGCATGTGCAGCAACGGCCGGGGCGATGGGTAGTCGGGGCTGCGGCAGGCGGAAATGAACAGGTGGCGGGTCTGGCCGGGGTAGTGCGCCTGGGCGTGCTTGGCGGTTTCGTAGGCCAGCATCCCGCCCAGGCCATGGCCGAACAGGGCGTGGGGCTTGGCCAGCAGAGGGCGCAGTGCAGGGAAGGTCTCGGCCAGCAGCCGCGGCCAGTCGTCGAGCGGGGTTTCGGCCTGGCGGCTGCCGTGGCCGGGCAGTCGCACCAGCACCAACTCGATGTGTCCGCCCAGCCCGGTGGACCAGTTGCGCAGCTGTTCCGGATCCGCGCCGGTCTGCGGAAAGCAGATGAGTCGGGTTTTCGCCGGCTCGCCGGAGTTGAGCACCATCAGCCATTTGTCATTGCGCGCGTGCACTGCTTTTCCTTAAGCCGGTGTGCCGGTCATTGAGTGTTGCATCGTGGCTGCGTCATGCCGCCGTTATCGCTGTCAGCCCTCGGCGGTCCGTTCAAGGTAGTCGCGAATGGTCTTCTCGGCCTTTTCCAGATGGCCGCGCAGCACCTCCACCGCTCGCTCGACGTCCTTGGCCTCGGCGGCGTCGGTCATGGCGTTGTGGTCGTCCTGGGTCAACTTGCCCAGGCCCATGGAAGACAGATGGAAGCGCAGGAAGCGTTCTTCCTCGTTCAACTCGAGCTCGATCAGGCGCAGTAGCTTCTGGTTCGGCGCCCGGTGGTACAGCGACATGTGGAACAAGCGGTTGAGACGGCCGATTTCGGCGTGGTCGGTTTCGTTTTCCAGCTGCGCGATGTAGCCACGGGCCTGGACGATATCCTCGGCGTCGAGCAGCGGGATCGACAGGCGCAGCGCCTCCAGTTCCAGCAGCAGGCGCAGGCCGTAGGTTTCCACCGCGTCATAGCCGATCAGCTCGGCGACCACCGCGCCTTTGTGCGGTACCACATGCAACAGCGATTGCGCTTCGAGCTGGCGCAAGGCCTCGCGCACCGGCATGCGGCTGACGCCGAAGAGGTCGGCCAGATCCTGCTGGCGCAGCGCCGTGCCGCTGGGCAGGCGGCCGTCGAGAATCGCCGCGCGCAGGGTTTCCTCGATCACCGAGCGCGCGAGGTGGGCGGGGATTGGCCCGCTGACTGCGATCTTGCTCAAGGGCCTCGGTTTTTCTGTCACGTTAACGCTATCCTGTTTTCTGAGGTTTGGATCCAATGGACGCTAGATAGCGCCCTGCAGCTTGTCAAACCAGCTGTCTGGGCCCTGTCGTGGATTTTGCCGGCGCTGATTCTCGGGGCAGCCCTCCTGAGGCTCAAGCACTGGCCGATAAACGAACAGGTCCCTGCTTTCAGCTTAGCGTCTCCAGAGGGGCTGTGATTGTAAGGTGCCATTGTCTTTTGGCGGACCAACCTGCACCATCCTTCGACCCACGACAGCTCCCATGGACTCTTCGCATTGGCGGCACGTTTAGCTCTTTCTCGGACCCTGCGCTGGCTGTTTTCGGCGCTGCTGCTGGCCGGCTTGCTGCTGGGTGGCCTGCAGGCCGATTGGGACTTTTCGCAGATCAGCCGCCGCGCCACGGCGCTGTACGGGCCGCTGGGCGAAGGGCAGAAGCGCATCGACGCCTGGCAGCAGCTGCTGGCGACCCAGAACCAGGCCAGCGAGATGGAACAGCTCAAGGTGGTCAACCTGTTCTTCAACAAGAACATGCGCTACGTGGAAGACATCGACCTGTGGCATCAGGTGGATTATTGGGAAACCCCGGTCGAGGCCCTGTGGAAGGGCGCCGGCGATTGCGAGGACTATGCGATCGCCAAGTATTTCAGCCTGCGCCACCTCGGTGTTTCCAGTGACAAGCTGCGCATCACCTACGTCAAGGCCCTGCGCCAGAACCGCGCGCACATGGTGTTGACCTACTATTCAAGCCCGGAGGCCATGCCGTTGGTCCTCGACAGCCTGATCGACGCCATCCAGCCGGCCAGCCAGCGTACCGACCTGCTGCCGGTGTACGCCTTCAATGCCGAGGGCCTGTGGCTGCCCGGCAAGGGCAGCAAGAAAGTCGGTGACACCAAGCGCCTGTCCCGGTGGCAGGACGTGTTGAAGAAAATGCAGGCCGAAGGTTTTCCGGTCGAGACGACTCACTAGGAGCACGAGCTCAGATGTCTTTGTTCAAACAACTGTTGATCGCAATCTGTCTGTTCCTGGTGGTCGCCTTCAGCGGCAGCTTCATGGTCAGCCTGGAAAGTTCGCGCACCCAGTACGTCAACCAGCTGCGTTCCCATGCCCAGGACGCGGCCACGGCGCTGGCCTTGTCCCTGACCCCGAACATCGACGACCCGGCGATGGTCGAGCTGCTGGTCAGCTCGATTTTCGACAGCGGCTACTACTCAAGCATCCGCGTGATCAACCAGGTCACCGAAGAGGTCATGGTCGAGCGCAGCGGCACGCCCGAGGTCAGCGACGTACCGGACTGGTTCGTCAAGCTGATCGGCCTGGAGCCGGCCGGCGGCGACGCCCTGGTCAGCCGTGGCTGGCAACAGGCGGCGCGGGTCGAGGTGGTCAGCCATCCGATGTTCGCCGTCGCCAAGCTCTGGCAAAGCGCCCTGGGCAGCCTCGGCTGGCTGCTGCTGTGCGGTGCCGTGAGCGCGGTGCTGGGGGCCTTGCTGCTGCGCCGCCAGCTCAAGCCGCTGGACTACATGGTGCAGCAATCCCACGCCATTGCCCGCCGCGAATTCCTCAGCCTGCCCGAGTTGCCGCGCACGCCGGAACTGCGCCGCGTGGTGCAGGCGATGAACCAGATGGTCGAGAAACTCAAGGCGCTGTTCCAGGAACAGGCCGAGCGCAGCGAAAGGCTGCGGGTCGAGTCCTACCAGGACAACCTGACCGGCCTGGCCAACCGTCGTTACTTCGAGATGCAGCTCAATGCCCGGGTGAGCAACCCGGAACAGGCCAGCTCCGGCTACCTGCTGTTGCTGCGGGTCAAGGACCTGGCCGGCCTGAACCAGCGCCTGGGCGGGCAGCGCACCGACCAACTGCTGCAGGCGGTGGGCGAACAATTGCAGCGTGAGTGCGCGCGGTACCCGGAAACCCACAACCTGGTGACCCGCATCCGCGGTGGCGAATTTGCCGTGCTGGCGCCGGGGCTGGTGCGCGAAGAGGCGCTGCAGCTGGCGCAGAGCCTGGAAAACGCCTTGGCCAGCCTGCACGCCACCGGCGCCACCGACGTGGTGTCCGTGGCCTCCATCGGCCTGGTGCCTTTCGTCCATGGCGACTCACCGCAGGCGGTGCTCGGCCTGGGCGACCAGGCCCTGGCCCAGGCCGAAGCCCAGGGCGATACGAGCTGGGCCTGCCTGGACCACGACGCGGCGGCCAGCGTCGGCGACGACCATCACGCCTGGCACACCCTGCTGGACGGGGCCTTGAGCCAGCAGCGGTTCGAGCTGTATTTCCAGCCGGTGGTCGCGACCCGCGATACCGCGCTGGTGCTGCATTACAAGGTGCTGTCGCGCTTGCTCGACGAGCAGGGCCAGACCATCGCCGCCGGGCGCTTCCTGCCGTGGCTGGAGCGCTTTGGCTGGACCTCGCGCCTGGACCTGCTGATGCTCGAACAGGTGCTCAAGCAGATGGCCGGGCATCAGGATTCGCTGGCATTGAACCTGTCGGCCGCGACCCTGGCCGACCCGCAGGCCTTGAACAAGGTGTTCGAGATCCTGCGCCAGCACGCCAGCCTGGGGCCGCGCCTGACCCTGGAGATCGGCGAAGAGCAGTTGCCTGAACAAGCGCTGCTGGAACAACTGACCCGCCGCCTGCGCGAGCTGGGTTTCTCCCTGAGCCTGCAGCGTTTCGGCGGGCGCTTCAGCATGATCGGCAACCTGGCGCGCCTGGGCCTGGCCTACCTGAAGATCGACGGCAGCTACATCCGCGACATCGACCAGGAAAGCGACAAGCGCCTGTTTATCGAAGCCATCCAGCGCGCCGCCCACAGCATCGACCTGCCGCTGATCGCCGAGCGCGTGGAAACCGAAGGGGAGTTGCAGGTGATTCGCGAGATGGGCCTGTACGGCGTCCAGGGCCGCCTGGTCGGCGAGCCCGCGCCCTGGCGCTGAGGCGCTGAACGAGGATCGCCGGCCAGCGGCGCCCGCGCAGGTGCGGGAACCGCTGGCCGGCGATTATCAGATCAGGCCGGTTTCGTCGTCGTTGATCAGGTGGCTCAGGCCACCTAGCGCCTCACGCGCCTGGGTCCGGTCCATCAGCTTGGCCTGGGCCGCCGGTGGCAGGTCGGTGACGCGAATCACGCCCTTGCTGGTCAGCACCTGAATCAAGTCGTCGAGTACCCGGATCATTTCCAGGTCGCTCTGCTTGAGTTGTTTCAGGCTGACTTCCACCACCTCGTTGGCGAACCACTGCTGGATCTCATTGTGGTCGGCCGCCAGTGTTTCCGTGGCCTCGGCGTAAGGTGTGGCCTCCACGCGAACCAGTTGGCCCTGTGCATCGCGTTGCACGTAGAACATGGGGAATCCCTCTAGATATGGTCCGGCATCATGCTGTCAGCAGCATAGGCCAACGGCGCGCTTAGGTCGCGAGTATGCGACGTGGCGGCACAATCGTCACGGTGGGAAGAACCGGCCACCCAGGACGGGTGGCCGGTCGACCGTGGATCAGCTGTTGTTGTGATCGATCTTGATGGTCGGGTCGCTACCGGCGATCAGCGAGTTGATGTTGGTGTTGGACCAGTTGTTGCCCTCCAGCTTGATCGTCACGTCCGCGTTGGCAATGCCACCGGCCGCGTTGAGCTTGCCTTCGGAACTGACCTGCAGGGTCGAGGTACCGTCCACTGTGGTGATCTTCAGGAAGTTGTCGATGGTGCTGGCGCTCTCGCCCTGCAACAGGTCCCGCAGGTCGATACGGTCGCCTTCGCTGGCCTTGAAGTCCTTGATCACATCATTGCCGGTGTCGCCGGCCTTCCAGACGAAGGTGTCGGCACCCGAGCCGCCGATCAGGATGTCATTGCCCGCGCCACCGATCAGCGTGTCGTTGCCGGTACCGCCCAACAGGATGTCGTTGCCCTTGCCACCGTCGAGCAGGTCGTTGCCGCCCTGGCCGAAGATGATGTCGTTGCCGGCGCCGCCCAGCAGCGTGTCATTGCCGTCATGGGCCCCGGACACATCGAAGTCGGTGTAGTGCTCGGTGATGTACTGGTGCACGTTGCTGGTGGTGACGCTGCTCGCGGCCACGCCGGTCTTCTGCGCCACGAAGGCCTGCATGGCCTGGTAGCCCTCGCCGGCGATGCCGTTGAAGCTCACCAGGTCGCCGAAGATGATGTCGTTGCCGTTGCCGCCGTTGACCGTGTCGGCTCCCGGCATGGTCGCTTCGGTATGGCCGAGGATAGCGTCGGCCAGGTTCGACGGGTCGATATTGGTCTGTGGTGTGCTGTCGGTGTCGTACGGCCGCAGGTCGTTGAGGCTGACATCGTTGTTCAGGCCGATCGCTTCCACCTGCGACAGGTTGCTCAGCAGGGTGAAGCTGCTGCTGGAGTTGCTGGTAGTGGCGTTGTTGGTGTAGCTGCCCGCGCCGCCCAGGCTGGACAGTTCATAGGTGCCATCACCCTGGGCATGCAGGGTGCCAGCGTTGTAACTGGACCAGCTGCCCCAGGCCTGCGTCCATACCGTGACGCTGCCGCTGCTGTTGATATCGATCAGGTGCGTGCTGTCCGGTTGCAGCCGGACGGTATCGCCCAGCTGATAGTTGCTGGTCGTGATCACGTTATCGAGCCTGACGCTGCCGTACAGGATCGGGTTGGTCTGCTCGCCGGACTGGTAGTACGTCGGTTTGCCGTCGGTGATGAAGTACGTCAGGTTGGTGGCGTTGGTATTGCTGGTGGCCGCGCTGCTCAGGAAGAAGTTGGCCGTGGTCTTGAACACGTCCTCGTAGTTGGTGCCGCCGCCGGACGCCATGCTGTCCAGAATCGCCTTGAGCTGGGTCAGAGCGTTCGGATCGTTGAGGTTTACCGAAACCTGCTTGTTGACCTGGGTATCGAAGTCCGCCAGGAAGACGTTCACGGTGCCCGAGGTGCTGCTGCCCAGGCTGTTTTTCAGGGTGTTGAACACCGTGGTCAGCGAGTTCTTGGCGGCGGTGAGCGAGGCGTCGCTCATGCTGCCGGAGCTGTCGACCATGAACGCGATGTTGTAGTTCTTGCCTTGCACCACGTTCAGGCCGGCGACGTCGGCGACCATGATGTCGTTGCCCTCGGTGCCGACGAAGTTGTCGTCGCCCGCCGTGGCGACGCTGGCGCTGTAGGTTGCCGGGTACACCGTGACCGGGATCTGCGCGGTGCTGCTGGCCGAGCCGCCCAGGGATTCGGTGGAGGTCGAGGTCACGGTCAGGTTGAACGAGCCGTTGTAGTGCGACGGCGGGGTCAGGGTCAGCGTACCCAGGTTCCAGCCGGTGACATTGACTTCGCTGACGCTGCCGCCCGCGGTGAAGGTATGACCGGCGCCATCGCTGAGCACCGAACCGGCCGGAATGCCGCCGATCTTCACGCTCAGGCTTTCCGAGCCGTCGGTATCGGTCAGGGCGGTGGTGATCTTCGACAGCTTGACGCTGCCACCTTCGGCACCCTCGTTGAGCTTGTAGCCGTCGTAGTAGCCCTCGCCGTTGCTGCCGTGCAGCTCGGAAAGGGTGACGCCGGCATTGTTCAGTGCGGTTTCGCTCGGGTACATCGGGATGTTGGCGTTGCTCAGGTCGACCGGTGTGCTGCCATTGACCGACAGGTTGACGTCATAGGTGCCCGGGCCGCTCTGGTTGGCGTGGTAGATGTCCAGGGTGTAGTAGCCGCTGGTGGTCGGGGTGAACGAACCGCTGATGCTGCCACCGGCCCCCCAGGTCGCGGTGGCCACGTTCTTGCCGCCGATGGTGATCAGCAGGCTGTCGTCGCCGACACCGCTGAAGCTGTAGGTCTTGCCGGCTTCGAGGTAGATCAGGCCGGAGGTCTTCGAGCCGCTGCCGCCGGCCACGCTGGCGTCGGACTGGGCGTTGGTCACCGTCGTGCTGCTGGTCGGGTTGCCGGAGTTGTTGAAGACGTTTTTCAGCGCATCGCCGGTGATGCCGCTGCCGTTGGTGCCCAGGCCGCTGAGGCTGGTCCAGGACTCCTTGAGCAGGCCGATGGAGTTCACGCTGTTGCTCGCCACGCCCAGGGTCGGCGCATCGGCCACCGGGGTGATGTCGATCTTCACGGTGCCGGTGGTACCCAGGGCCTGGCCGTCGGTTGGCTGGAACTTGATCTGCGCGTAGTCGGCCTGCTGGTTGCCCACGCCGCTGCCGTTGTAGCCGTCGACACCCGACTCGTTGGCATCCGGGGTGAAGCGCAGCTTGCCGGCGTCGATATCGGCCTTGCTGAAGGTCTGGTTGCTGGCCACGTCCTTCCAGGTCGAGCCGTCGAGGTATTGCAGCTTGCCGTCGCCCGGCAACTGGGTGATTTTCACCCCGAGGCTGGCCGCAGGGCTGTCCACGTCGCTGACGCCGAAGGTGGCCCAGGTCAGGGTCAGGGCGGTGTCTTCGGTGCCGGTCACGGCGCCGCCGGTGGCCACTGGCGCGTCGTTCACCGCCACCACGTTGACCGTGGTGGTGGCGACGTTGGAGTAGTTGCTGCCATCGGTCATCGTCACGGTGATGGTCCGCGGCGTGGTGCTCGGATCCTCACTGTTGTTGGTGAAGGTGATGTTCTTGATCTGCTGCATGTAGTCGGCCAGCGTCGCATTGCCGGACAGGGTCAGGGTGATGGTGCCCGCCTGGCTGTTGGCATTGATGGTGATGCCGTTGACGCTGTTGCCCAGGTTCAGCTCATCGCCCGGCTGACGGTTGGTCAGCACGATGGTGGCGCCGGTCAGCATCGTGCTGTCCGGGTCGGTGATCGACAGGTCGGTATCGCCAATGGACACGCCTGGACCGCTGGTGCCTTCGGTGAAGGTCACCTTGTAGTCGGCCCCGGTGGCGCCGCTGGAGTTGTTGGCATCCAGGTCGAGGACCGGTGGCGCATCGTTGTCGATGATCGAAGTGGTGACGCTGCCATTGGTGCCGCTGACCACCAGGTTCTCGAAGTTGCCGCCGGTGGCCGAGTCGATCTTGACCACGAAGTTTTCCGTGCCCTCGGTGATCTTGTCGTCGATGGTGGCGACGTTGAAGCTGGCGCTGCTGGAGCCCGCCGGGATCTTCACGGTGTACACGCCGGTGAAGTCCGAGCCGTCGGCGGCGGTGCCGCTGTAGCTGATCTTCAGGGTGACCTCGGTTTGCGCCGGGCTGGTCAGGCTGACGGTGTAGGTCGCGGCCTGGCCTTCGGTGACCGAGGTGCTGCCGTTGATGCTGGCAGTGGTCGTATTGATGGTGTCGGTGACGCTGGTCACGGCCGGCGTGGTGCTTGGCACCAGGTTCTCGAAGTTGCCGCCGGTGGTGCTGGCGATACTGGCGCTGACGTTGCCGGCGTCGATGTACACATCGTCGCTCGGCGCGGCCACGGTCACGCTGCCGCTGGTGGCACCGGCGGCGATGTTGATCACCGCGCCGTTGCTCAGGGTCACGGTCACCGGAGTGCCCGCGGCGTTGGTCAGGGTCGCGGTGTAGACGATCGAACCGCCTTCGGCCACGGTGTTGGTGGCGCTGAGTGACAGGTTGGTGGTGTCCGGAGTATCGGTCACGGTGGTGCTGACCGGCGTCTTGTCGGCCACCAGGTTCTCGAAGTTGCCGCCGCTGACGGTGCTGATCGAGTTGCTCAGTGGCGTGTGGCCAACCAGCACATCGTTAGGCGCGGTGATGCTCACCGACCCGGTGGTCTGGCCGACGGCGATGGTGATCTTCTCGCCATTGGCCAGGGTCACCACGACCGGGCTGCCGGTGACCGGCGAGGTCACGGTGGCGGTGTAGGTCACGGCGCCGCCTTCGACCGCCGATGGCGTCGCCTTCAGGCTGACGGTCGAGGTGTCGATGGTGTCGGTGACGTTGGTGACCGCAGGCGTAGTGCTCGGTACCAGATTCTCGAAGTTGCCGCCGGTGGCGGTCTGGATCGTGGCTTGCACGGTGCCGGCGTCCTTGTAGACGTCGTCACTTGGCGCGGCCACGGTCACGGTGCCGGTGGTGGCGCCGGCGGCGATGTTGATCACTGCGCCATTGCTCAGGGTCACGGTCACCGGAGTGCCCGCGGCGTTGGTCAGGGTGGCGGTGTAGACGATCGATCCGCCCTCGGCCACGGTGTTGGTGGCGCTGAGGGTCAGGGACGTGGTGTCCGGCGTATCGGTGACCGTGGTGTTGGCCGGATTGCTGTCGACCGCCAGTTTTTCGTAGTTGCCGCCGGTGGCGTTGGTGATGGTGGTGCTCAGGGAGCTGCCACCCGCCAAGGCATCGTTAGGCGCCACGAAATTCACGGTACCGCTGCTGGCGCCGACCGGAATGGTGATGGTCTGGCCGTTCGACAGAGTGACCACGACCGGCGAACCGGTTACTGGAGCGGTGACCGACGCGGTGTAAACCACGGTGCCGCCTTCGGCCACATTCGAGGTCGCGGTCAGGCTGACGGTCGAAGTGTCGATGGTATCGGTAACGTTAGTCACAGCCGGTGCAGTGCTCGGCACCAGATTTTCGAAGTTGCCGCCGGTGGCGGTCTGGATCGTGGCTTGCACGGTACCGGCGTCTTTGTAGACGTCATCGGCTGGAGCGGCCACGGTCACAGTGCCAGTGGTGGCGCCGGCGGCGATGGTGATTACCGCGCCATTGCTCAGAGTCACGGTCACAGGTGTGCCCGCAGCGTTGGTCAGGGTCGCGGTGTAAACGATCGAGCCACCCTCGGCCACGGTGTTGGTGGCGCTGAGGGTCAGGGACGTGGTGTCCGGCGTATCGGTGACCGTGGTGTTGGCCGGATTGCTGTCGACTGCCAGCTTCTCGTAGTTGCCACCGGTGGCGTTAGTGATGGTAGTGCTCAGGGAGCTGCCGCCAGCCAGGGCATCGTTAGGCGCCACGAAGTTCACGGTACCGCTGCTGGCGCCGACCGGAATGGTGATGGTCTGGCCATTGGACAGGGTGACCACGACTGGCGAGCCAGTCACCGGCGCGGTGACGGAGGCGGTGTAAACCACGGTGCCGCCTTCAGCGACGTTAGGCGTCGCGGTCAGGCTGACAGTTGAGGTATCGATGGTATCGGTGACGTTGGTCACAGCCGGTGCAGTGCTCGGCACCAGGTTTTCGAAGTTGCCGCCGGTGGCGGTCTGGATGGTCGCTTCGACCTTGCCGGCGTCCTTGTACACGTCATCGGCTGGAGCGGCCACGGTCACGGTGCCCGTGGTGGCGCCCGCTGCGATGGTAATCACTGCGCCGTTCGACAGCGTCACGGTCACAGGCGTGCCCGCGGCGTTGGTCAGGGTGGCGGTGTAAATGATCGAGCCACCCTCGGCCACGGTGTTGGTGGCGCTGAGGGTCAGGTTGGTAGTGTCCGGAGTATCAGTAACCGAGGTATCAGCCGGCTTGCTATCAACATCCAGCTTCTCGAAGTTGCCACCGGTTGCGCCGGTAATGGTGGTGCTCAGGGAGCCGCCACCCGCCAGGGCGTCGTTCGGCGCGGTGAAGTTCACGGTGCCGGAAGACTCGCCAATCGGGATGGTGATGGTCTGGCCGTTCGACAGGGTTACCACCACCGGCGAACCGGTCACTGGAGCGGTCACGGAGGCGGTATAAACCACGGTGCCGCCTTCTGCCACAGATGGAGTAGCGGTCAGCGACACAGTCGAAGTATCGATAGTGTCGGTGACGCTGGTCACAGCCGGCGTAGTGCTCGGCACCAGGTTCTCGAAGTTGCCGCCAGTGGCGGTCTTGATTGTGGCTTCTACGGTACCGGCATCTTTGTAGACGTCGTCACTCGGCGCGGCCACGGTCACGCTGCCGCTGGTGGCGCCGGCGGCGATGGTGATCACCGCGCCATTGCTCAGAGTCACGGTCACAGGCGTGCCCGCAGCGTTGGTCAGGGTGGCGGTGTAAACAATCGAGCCGCCTTCTGCCACGGTATCGGTCGCAGCCAGGCTGAGGGTGGTGGTATCCGGAGTATCGGTGACCGAGGTATCAGCCGGCTTGCTATCGATAGCCAGCTTCTCGTAGTTGCCACCCGTAGCGTCCTTGATGGTGGTACTCAGGGAACTGCCGCCAGCCAAGGCATCGTTAGGCGCCACGAAGTTCACAGTACCACTGCTGGCGCCGACCGGAATGGTGATGGTCTGGCCGTTGGAAAGGGTGACGACGACCGGCGAACCAGTGACTGATGCAGTCACGGACGCGGTGTAAACCACGGTACCGCCTTCGGCGACGCTAGGAGTAGCGGTCAGGCTGACGGTCGAGGTATCGATAGTATCAGTGACGTCAGTCACTGCCGGCGTGGTGCTCGGCACCAGGTTTTCAAAGTTGCCACCGGTGGCGTCCTGAATGGTCGCTTCGACCTTGCCGGCATCCTTGTATACATCGTCAGCAGGCGCTGCGACGGTCACAGAGCCGGTGGTCGCACCGGTAGCGATTGTGATGATCGCACCGTTGCTCAAGGTCACGGTTACAGGAGTGCCCGCGGCATTGGTCAGGGTAGCGGTGTAAACGATCGAACCGCCTTCGGCCACGGTGTCTGTCGCACTGAGCGTCAGGTTGGTGGTGTCTGGCGTATCGGTCACCGAGGTTTCAGCTGGTTTGCTGTCAACGTCGAGTTTTTCGTAGTTGCCGCCGGTAGCGCCGGTGATGGTGGTGCTCAGGGAGCTGCCGCCAGCCAGGGCATCGTTTGGTGCCGTGAAGTTCACGGTACCAGACGACTCGCCCACCGGAATGGTGATGGTCTGCCCATTCGATAGGGTGACCACGACCGGCGAGCCGGTGACTGGAGCGGTGACCGATGCGGTGTAAACCACGGTGCCGCCTTCGGCCACAGATGGAGTGGCGGTCAACGAAACAGTGCTTGTGTCGATGGTGTCGGTCACGTCGGTGACAGCCGGTGTGGTGTTCGGCACCAGGTTCTCGAAGTTGCCGCCAGCGGTCTCTTTGATACTGACTTCAACCTTGCCCGCATCCTTGTACACATCGTCCGCTGGGGCGGCGACGGTGATAGAACCAGTAGTAGCGCCTGCAGCGATGGTGATCACCGCGCCGTTGCTAAGAGTTACGGTTACCGGAGTCCCGGCCGCATTGGTCAGGGTGGCGGTGTAAACAATGGATCCACCTTCAGCAACAGTGTCGGTCGCAGTCAGGCTCAGAGTGGTGGTGTCCGGGGTATCGGTAACCGAGGTCTCGGCAGGTTTGCTGTCGACATCGAGCTTCTCGTAGTTGCCACCCGTTGCAGCGGTGATCGTGGTGCTCAGGGAGCTACCGCCGACCAATGCATCATTGGGCGCAGTGAAGTTCACGGTGCCGGAGGATTCACCTACCGGAATGGTGATGGTCTGGCCGTTGGACAGGGTGACAACGACTGGCGAACCAGTAACCGGCGCAGTCACGGAGGCGGTGTAAACGACAACGCCACCTTCAGCTACAGACGGCGTTGCAGTCAGGCTGACGGTCGAGGTGTCGATGGTGTCAGTGACATCAGTCACAGCCGGAGTGGTGCTTGGAACGAGATTCTCGAAATTACCGCCAGCAGTCTCTTTGATGCTGACTTCGACTTTGCCGGCATCTTTGTAAACGTCATCTGCGGGGGCTGCGACGGTCACGGAACCAGTAGTGGCACCTGCTGCGATAGTAATCACGGCGCCGTTGCTCAAGGTCACGGTCACTGGAGTGCCCGCGGCATTGGTCAGGGTAGCGGTGTAAACGATCGAACCGCCCTCGGCCACGGTTTCGGTGGCGCTCAAGGTCAGGTTGGTGGTGTCCGGGGTATCGGTCACCGAGGTGTCAGCAGGTTTGCTGTCGACATCGAGTTTTTCGTAGTTGCCACCGGTTGCACCGGTAATGGTGGTGCTCAGGGAGCTACCACCCACCAAGGCATCATTCGGGGCTGTGAAATTCACAGTACCGGAGGACTCGCCCACTGGGATGGTGATGGTCTGGCCGTTCGACAGAGTGACGACTACCGGCGAACCGGTCACTGGAGCAGTGACGGACGCGGTGTAAACCACGGTACCGCCTTCAGCCACAGACGGAGTAGCGGTCAGCGACACAGTCGAAGTGTCGATGGTGTCGGTCACGTTGGTGACGGCTGGAGTCGTGCTCGGCACCAGATTCTCGAAGTTGCCGCCAGTAGCAGTTTTGATTGTGGCTTCTACGGTACCGGCATCTTTGTAGACGTCGTCCGCAGGAGCGGCCACGGTCACGGAGCCAGTCGTAGCGCCGGCGGCGATGGTAATCACTGC
>NZ_JBWKVU010000026.1:0-19894 GCF_059421865.1 Pseudomonas sp. GW821-FHT02B10
GCCCTCGGCCACCCGATCGGCGCCTCGGGCTGCCGGGTGCTGGTGACCCTGCTGCACGAAATGCTCAAGCGCGATGCGAAAAAAGGCCTGGCGACCTTGTGCATCGGTGGCGGCCAGGGCGTGGCATTGGCCATCGAACGCTAACGCTTACCGCGCACCACGGCCGGCCCTCGGACCCACGACATCCGGCGGCTGGCCGGCAATACGCCCGGCGCACCCCAGGGTGCGCCGGGTTCGTTTTGCGGCCCGGCAGACGCCGGACGGAGGCCGCTGGCAGCCACCCATCCGTCAGCTACATTCAACTCATGCGGCTGGCGAGACTCGTTTTCCGCTCCTTCCTGCCCACTGACTCACGGCTGAAACAGTCCAGCCCGGTGCGTGGAGCCTTATCCGTCGAAGCCGGATCACAGCGCTCAAGCCTGCATGGGCAGAGCCCGGTATGCCACCCAGTCCTTTGCCTGCTTCATCGACCCGATAACGAGGAGCGGAACATGCGCCCGATCAGATGCCTGCTCTACACCGGCTTTTGCATAGTGCTGGCGGGGCTGGCCAGCCTCCAGGCCAGTGCCGGCCCCTCCTTCGACGCGGACAGAAAAGGACTCGAGAAACTCTCGACCAACGCCGGCGCCGAGCTGCACCGAGGCTTGCAGAAGTTCCACGAAATGCTGATGTACCTCGAACTGCGGGACACCCTGCATGCCACCGAGGCCAAGGCAGCAGCCCTGGAGCACTTCAACGAGTCGGTCGCCCTGTACAAGAAAGTCACTGCAAGCGCCCCCGAGCAGAAGATCCTCTACCAGCCCCGGGATGACAGTGAAAAAGACGCCATCAGCGCCTTCCAGAAGCGCTTGCAAGAGTTGGATATCGCGGTGCCCGACACCGAGAAACAGCTGGCCAACCTCGCCGTCACTGTGGTGACCCGGCATATCCATGTGCTGGAAAGGTCCAGTTTCAAGGCGACCAAGGCCGACTACACCCCCTTGCGCAAGGTCCTGCGCTCGCAGGCCCTGTTGCTCGACCTGGGCCTCCTCAGCTCGATTGTCTGGAGCCTGTCGGCCGATCAGCCTGGCGGGAGCCATTAGCGCCTTGCCCCCCTGAGGCTGTCACGGCGACTTCGGCTTGCCCATCAACAACAGCAGCGACAAGCCGGCAAACCCCGCTCCGGCGTAGAACGTCAGCGCCGCGCCATGGGCCTGCCACAGCCAGCCGGCGATCACGCTGGCCAGCAGCAGGGCCATTCCGCTCAACAGGTTGAACACGCCAAAGGCCGTGCCCTTGAGGTCGGCGGGCGTGGTGTCGGCCACCAGGGTGGCGAGGATGCCCTGGCTGAAGCCCATGTGCAGGCCCCACAGGGCGACGCCGAGCAGCACCAGCGGCACCGACTCGGCATAGGCCAACACCAGGTCGGCGAGGATCAGCAACAGCAGGCCGACGCTGAGCAAGGCGCTGCGGTTGATGCGGTCCGACCATTTGCCGACCGGATAGGCCGAGACCATGTAGAACCCGGCCATGACCACCATCACCAGCGGCACCCAGGCGGCGGCGAAGCCCAGTTGCTGGGCCCGCAGCACCAGGAACGCCTCACTGAAACGGGCCAGGGTGAAAGCCGCGCCGATGGCAACCACCCACCAGTAATGCCGGGAAAACCGCCGCAGCGAGGCCAGGCGCAATGGCGACTGGAAGTGCCGGCTGCCGGGGGTGTGCTCGGGTTCGCGGATGGCGAAGACCAACAGCGCCACGGCCAGCGCCGCGGGAATCACCGCCAGCCACAGGACCTGGGCAATATCGTTGGCCAGCCACAGCATCAGGCCGATGGCCAGGATCGGGCCGAGGAACGCCCCCACGGTGTCCAGCGACTGGCGCAGGCCAAAACAGGCGCCGCGAATTTGTGCCGGGGCCACATCCGCCACCAGGGCATCCCGTGGCGCGCCGCGAATGCCCTTGCCGATGCGGTCCAGCAGGCGCGCGCTGAACACCAGTTCCGCCGAACTCGCCAGGGGGAACAGCGGCTTGGTCAGCGCCGCCAGGCCGTAACCCAAGAGCAGCAGTTCCTTGCGCCGGCCGATGAAGTCGCTGAGGGCGCCGGAAAAGACTTTCACGATCAGCGCCGTGGCTTCCGCCACGCCTTCGATGATGCCGACCGCCAGCATGCTGATGCCCAGGGTGCCGACCATGTACAGCGGCAACAAGCTGTGCACCAGCTCGGACGACACGTCCATGAACAGGCTGACGAATCCCAGCGCCCAGACCGTGCGCGGAATGCCGCGGCTCAGGGGCTTTCCGGTGTCGCTCATTGCAGGTTCCGACATGACAGACAGTCCTCAAGGGGTACAAACGCTACCGGTCGCTTCAAGCCTAGGCGCACAACGGCGGCCCTGCTGCCTTCACTCCCGCCGCAGCCGGCGCTCGAGGGCGGCGGCCAACACCGAGGCCTCCTGTTTCAAGGAGGCGCAGAAGGCCTCGACGAAAATCGACGATGGCCGGAAATCCGGGCGGATCAGCATCACCCGGTACGGCACCGACAACTGCAGCGGGCGGATCGCCAGGCCCCTGCCCGCCTCCTCCATGGCACTCAGCGGGTTGATGATCGCCACCCCCAGCTGCTGGCGCACCATGGCGCAGACCGAGGCGGCATTGGTGGTCTCGATCACCACCCGGCGGTCGACGCCGGCCTGGCGAAAATGCTCGTCGAGGGTCTGACGATAAATGTCCAGGCCTGACAGGTTGATGAAATCCACCCCGCGAAAGTCTTCGCTGTGCAGCAGCGGCTTGGCCAGCAACGGGTGCCCTTCCGGCAGGATGCACACCATGTCGGCGCAAAACAGCAGTTCGCCCTGGGTGCCCCGTGGCAGGTGTTCGCTTTCGGTCAGGCCCAGGTCGTGGCGCTGGGCGCTGAGGGACTCTTCCAGCAAGGGCGATTCCTGGGCGGTGATGCTCAGGCCGATGCCGGCGTGTTGCTCCTGGAAGTGCTTGCACACCCGCGGCAGCAAGGTCTGGGAGAACAGCGGCAGGCAGGTCAGGCTCAACTGGCCGTGCTCGAAGCGGCGGATCGATTGCGCCACGCTGTTGATCCGCTCCAGGCCGACATAGGCGCGCTCCACTTCTTCCAGCAACAGCATCGCCTGGGCGGTCGGCAGCAGGCGGCCGCCCTCGCGGTCGAACAGGCTCAGCCCGGACAGGCTCTCCAGCCGCGCCAGCTCGCGGCTGACCGTGGGTTGCGAGGTGAACAGCAGGCGCGCGGCGCCGGTGACGCTGCCGGCCTGCATGATGGCGCGGAACACCTCGATATGCCGTAGGGAAATGTCCACCGCTCGCTCCTCGGTTTGAGACGTTGATTCACACAAGCCATATCAGAACTGAATCGAGATACAAAGAATAGATATTTTATTGAATACGCCGCCCTCGGCATCATGCAGGCCTCCTTCTTCGCCACAGACGATTGCCATGGCCATTCCCTTTTCTCCCGAGCAACTGACCGCCGCCGCCCGCCAGTACGGCACCCCGTTGTGGTGCTACGACGCGCGGACCATCAAGGTGCGCATCCAGCAACTGAAGGCCTTCGACGTGGTGCGTTACGCGCAGAAAGCCTGCTCCAACCTGCAGGTGCTGCGCCTGATCCGCGAGGCCGGGGTGCGGGTGGACGCGGTGTCCCTGGGGGAAATCGAACGGGCGTTGCTGGCCGGGTTCAGCCCGGAGGGCGATCCGGCCGGCATCGTCTTCACCTGCGACCTGTTCGACACCGCCACCCTGCAACGGGTGGTGGAGCTGAACATCGAGGTCAACGCCGGTTCCATCGACATGCTGCGCCAGCTTGGCGAGAAATCCCCGGGCCACCGCGTGTGGCTGCGGATCAACCCGGGCTTCGGCCACGGCCATAGCCGCAAAACCAACACCGGCGGCGAAAACAGCAAGCACGGCATCTGGCACGAGCAGGTCGGCGAAGCTCTCGCGGTGATCCGCCAGTACGGCCTGAAGCTGGTGGGCCTGCACATGCACATCGGTTCCGGCGTGGACTACGGACACCTGGAGCAGGTCGGCGCGGCCATGGTGGCGGCGGTCAAGTCCCTGGACCACGACATCGAGGCCTTCTCCATCGGCGGCGGCCTGTCCACCCCATACCGCGCGGGCGACGAGCCGGTGGACGTGCGGCGCTATGCCAATGCCTGGCGCCAGGCCCGCGAGGAAATCGAAGCCTGGCTCGGCCACGGCGTGCGCATGGAAATCGAACCCGGGCGTTTCCTGGTGGCCGAGGCCGGCTGCCTGGTCAGCGAAGTGCGGGTGGTGAAAGACGCCGGCAATCATCACTTCGTGCTGGCCGACACCGGCTTCAACGACCTGATGCGCCCGGCCATGTACGGCGCCTATCACGCCATGAGCCTGATCGACGCCAACGGCCAGGCGGTGCAGCGTCCACTGCGGCCCACCGTGGTCGGCGGCCCGCTGTGCGAGTCCGGCGATATCTTCACCCAGGACGACGAAAGCCTGACCCCGCAGTTGCTGCCCCAGGCCCGGGTCGGCGACCTGCTGGTGATCCACGACACCGGTGCCTATGGCGCCAGCATGTCCTCCAACTACAACAGCCGGCCGCTGCTGCCGGAGGTGCTGTTCGAGGATGGCCAGGTGAAACTGATCCGCCGGCGCCAGCCGCTGGCGGACCTGCTGGAACTGGAGATGGGGTTGTAAGGGCCTGAGACGCAACGTCACAGGTAAGCGGGGGACGATCTGCCTGTCCCCCCTTCCAGGCATCGCCCCTTGATCGACGCCGGGACTTCGTGGCCAGCCGCTGGAGTGCTGGCCACGCCAATCAAAAAACCTGCCCCGACGCCGAGTACCGCCTGGCGCTAGCCCTCGACCACCACCAGGAACTGGCTGTAGCGATCGATGCCGTCCTTGGACAATTCAAGCCCGGTCTCGCCCATGCGCGACATCCACTTGCCGTTGTCGCCACGCAGGGAAATCTGCCCGCTGGCGGTGTCGATGGCATAGGAGAACTGGCAGTACTGATCGATGCTGTCCTTGGACAGTTCAAGCCCCGTCGCCCCCATCCGCGACATGAACTTGTTGGTGTCGCCCTGCAATGCCAGCTTCTTGTCGTTGCCGATCTGGATCAGGGTGACCCTGAACTTGCAGTACTGGTCGATGGCGCCCTTGGACAGTTCGAGCCCGGTCGCGCCCATCCGCGACATGTAGTTGCCCGAGTCGCCGCGTAGCGAGATGACAGTACCGTTTTCAATCACACGTTGAGGAAGAACGATCATGTTTGGCACTCCTTGCTGATTGGGTAGGTTCCCTGGTGTAACCACAGGCGCAGCAATGCCTTGGCAACTCATGACCGTGCTCATCCCGGAGGGATATTAAACGCCCCTGGATTGCCTGCCGCAGGCGCAGTGTAGTCGAGCGATTGCCGGCTCCCGGGGCGCCCGGGAGACAACTGGACCAGCGGTTGCCGCAGCCCCGCCGCCCTCAGATCAAAGCGCTATGCACGGCCAGATGCAGACGCCACAAGGCTATAAAAAACCGCGGAGCGCCCATGCTCCGAAGAGCCAGGAGTCGAGTGCCGGGACAGCTTCACAGCTGGGCTGTGAAGCCTGTCGGGGGGGAAGGATTCAGTCTTGCTGGGGGCTCATGTACCGCGAGAAATTCTCGATGTAGTCGGTAAGGTTTTCTTCCATCATCAGGCGGAATTCCTCGACGAAATAATCCACCGCCTGCTGCTTGGCCGCCGCCAGTTCTTCGGCGTTGCGGCAACCGCAGGCGCTGACCCAGGCGGCAAAACGCGAGTTGGCGTACATCAGCGAGGCACTGGCCTTGCCGCGGCTGCTGTCGCCGATATGGGTGTTTGCCAGTTCGATGATGGCATCGGCGCGGTTGTAGAAATCCTGATCCGTTTCGTTGGCCAAGGGGCATTCCTCTTGAAAGTGGGCAGATGAGCGATAGGCGATGAAACATGAGCCTGAAGAAAGCCGGCGAGTATAAAAGCCTCGCGCCCAACCATCGACGGCTTTTGCTGCCTCGCGCCCTGCCGTATTCAGTCCGGCCAATGCCGCGCCAGCACCTGCGCCACCTGCGGGTGGCGGTCGATGCGCTCCAGCAGATCGCAACACTCGGGGCGTTCGCGCCGCAGATGCTCGCGCGTGCCGCACCAGCGCGACACCACCGCCGCCTGGAAATCCAGGGCCGCCAGGGGTGAACCGCTGGCGTACAGCTGTGTGGCGAACTGATCGGCGAACACCTCCCAGTTGCGGTGCAGGCGCTCATGGGCCGCGTCCCGTACCCGCGCCCTCAGCGCTTCATCGGCGCCCTGCAGCCAGCGTTCCGGGTAATCGATCACGCTGATCGCCGAGTAGCAATTGGCGGCGATAAACACCAGCCCGCGAATGGCCTGCGCCCGGGCGCTCTCATCCTCGGGCAGCAGCGCCGAGCGCGGATAACGCAAACCCAGCTCGATCAGGATCGCCGCGCTCTCGGTGAGGACACTGCCGTCCGGCAGTTGCAGGGTCGGGACCTGTTTCAGCGGATTGAGCCGCGCCAGCTCATCGGCCCCGGGCGACGGCGCCCAGGACGAGGCCTCGACGATGCGGTACGGCACCTGGCAACACTCCAGGGCAATCTCGACGATGGCCGAGCCGGAGCCTTGGGTCCCATAAAGTTGATACATGACCATCCCCTCGCTTGACTGGGCCTTACATCTGACGGGTTGCTTACCCGGGTTGTTCACTCCAGTGCTGGAAGTCCGCGAGGCGATAGGTCGGATGCTGATGGATAGCCTCGGCTGGCACGCGCAGAACGGTCCCACGGTAGCTCAGGCGATAGGTGAAACCGCCATACATGATCTTGCGGTCGGGGTCCGGATGCGCCTTGAGGAAGGCTTGGCGATCGGGATAACCGGTAGGGTCCGGAAACCGTGCCAGCTTATCGAACAGCACCACGTCCTCGGCCACCTCCTCCTGGGCCATATCAACCAGATAACGAGAATAGGTGATATTCATCGAAGGCAACCGTAGCCCCCTGGCAAGCAACCCATCAAGCCTGCGATCCAGATGCCCGAACACCGCGCGATAAGCACTCACCAGCAGCGCCCGCCGATAAAGGCTCATCGGTTTGGGAGCCCGCATACGCCGCACCAGGGAGTGGATCAATCGGTTGAGCATCCCGAAGCACGCGATCTCCAGCCTCATGCCGCCTTTTACTTCTAAAAACTTGCCGCACGCGGAAAATCGGGTCTTGTGATGGACAAGCTTGTTGCGCACCGTGATCGCGTAATCGAAAACCATGATCTCGATATGCCTGAGCAACGGATCGGGCTGCCGATTCTGGCGCCGGAAAATACTCAGCTTGTCCCGGAACAACTTGTCGCTCGTCCCGTAGTGCTGGTCGACTATCAGGTCCAAATAGTCAAAGACCACGGGGAACATCGAGAGATGCTCATGGCTGTCCAGAGACTTGCGGACCAATGAGGGGTGATAGGTTTTTGCATCGATATAGCTATGCGACACCCCATCCTTGATCGTGGTTTTCTGACCGTAAACCGCCAGATCATTGGCAATATCGAACCCCTGCAACAGCTGTTCGGTAAGGCGCAGTTTCTTCTGCAAAAAGACTTCAGTGATATTCATCAAATACTCTCGTGTTCAGTAGGTCCGGCAACGCAGACATTGCGCTCAATGGCGCGGGGTAGAACCTCGATGCGCAGCACCCCGTGAGCGCCCGTCGAACAGTCGATACGCACCGGCAAAAACGCCTCGATCACCCGGATATTGCTCTGCAGGTGCTCGCTCATGCGTGGGGTGGTGAAGCTTCCGCCGCCGGCCAGGGCCATGGGCAGCAGCAGCTGATCGGCCAGGTGCTCGGCCAGCGCGGCACCGGAATCCAGCCACTCGCGGGCCTGGTCGATGGCCCGATCGGCCACGCTTTCGGCCCGCAGGCTGCTCTGGCCAAAACCGCTGAACAGCTCGGTCAGGTGCTCGAAGACGAACTCCAGCAACAGCACGTTGCCCGGACCGCATTGCTCATCCAGGCGCACCGGGCTCAGGTGTTCCCGAGGCAGGTCCAGGCGAGTGCCGACCCGGCGCAATTCGCGCTCCGCCACATGCTCCGGCAGGCCGGCGCTCAGGGCCCAGGCCCGACGCCCGAGCAGCTCGCCACGCTGTTCCAGGTGCAGGGGTTGCAGGGTCGAGGGCTGGATAAAGGCTTGCAGTTCGCCACCGCCGGCGGGAACGAAACCATGGCGCAGCAGCTGCAACTCCACCTGCCCACCCATGCGCCGCAGTTGCGGCAGCCAGGCCTGCTGGAGGAAATCCACCGGCGGTGCCAGCGGATTGTGGGTGCCGCCGCTGATGCTCACGCGGCTGGGCTCCGGGGCTTGCAACAGGGCCGGCAGCAGGGTCTGCAACACCAGGGTGCAGCTGCCGGCGGTGCCGATGGCGAAACGGTAGTCGCCGCCGCGAATCGGCCCCGGCTCGAAGGTCAGCGCCCGGGAACCCAGTTCGGCGCCCGAAACCCTGGCCGCGCAGACCTGCGCCGCCGCCAGCACCGCGGTCAGGTGCTGGCGCAGCAACCCCGGGCGACTGCGCCGGGCCCGTATATTGTGGATGCGCAGGGTCTTGCCGGTGAGCATCGACAGGCTCAGGGCACTGCGCAGGACCTGGCCGCCGCCGATGGCGCCGTCCAGTTCGATGACATCCTGTTTCATCACATTCCTCAGGCGTAGTGCCGGACGCTGTCTCGCAAGTAGGCGTCCAGCACAGCGTTGTCTTGATGGGTGCGCGCCAGCTTGGGCACCGGGCGCTCCAGTTCAGCGGCGATAAAGGCGTGCAGCGCCGGGCGCCGCGGCCCGTAAGCGGCCTCGTCGGCGCTGCGCTTCAATGCCAGCAACTCATCCACCTCGTCCAGCAGTGGCCGATGGTCGACGGTGCCCAGCAGCTCGGCGAAGGTCATCGGCGGCCGGCCGCGCCCCTGATCAATCCAGCGCACCGCGAGCAACGGCCGGAGCACGTAGAAGTACTTCTTGAACCGCACGCTGTCGCCTTGCAGGTAGCCGCGAAAGTTCTTCCTGGCCATCGACAGGTAGTGATTGCGTGCCGCCGGCGGACTGTAGAAGGCCTCCGCCAACTCTCGCAGGCGCGCGGTTGCCGCCGGCTCGCTGCGATACACCAGGGGCGAATCCAGCCACTCCAGCAGGGTCGGGTTGGACTTGCGCAGCAGCCCGAGGGTCTTGCGCAACTCCCAGCCGCTGATGTCCAGCTCGTCGTCCAGCGGCCGCTCGATCACGTCCCGCCCGGCGTCCACCTGGATGAACCACTCGGGCTTCTCCACATAGACGAACCGCACATCGTAATCGCTGTCGGTGGAGGCAAAGCCCCAGGCCCGGCTGCCCGATTCGCAGGCATACAACACCTGCACGTTACGCTCGCGCTCGATCCGCGCCAGCTCATCCAGTACCCGCTCGCGCATGGCGCTGCTCAGCGGGTAGCGTTCATTGAATTGCATGATTCCTTGTCCTGTTCAATCGACGATCGCCAGCACCTCAGCGCTGGCCTGATCGCCTTGTACATCGGTATTCACAACAGGCGCTTGAGCGATCCGCGAGGCAGTTCACCGGCCTCCTCCATCGCTTGCAACCGCTGCGCCAGTGCTTCTCGCAGTGGCTTGGGGGTCACCGGGTCGAACATCGCGTAGCGGGCATCGCACCAACGGGCCAGGGCCTCGCGCCAATAAGCGGCTTCGCTGCCCGCCCGATCCAGGCGACACAGCAGGTATTGCAACTGGCGCCAGCCCGGCTTGAGCCCCAGCAAGGCCCAGCGACGCGCCTGCGGCAGCGCATGCCAGTGCTGCTCCAGCCGCTGTTCCAGGGCCTCTTCGAACGCCGCCCAGGGCTGCTCGCGCAGCAGGTCGAGGGCGCAGTTGAAGACCTTGTCCGACGGATCGTCCAGGGCCGCCAGCTGCTGGGCCAGGCCACGTTCGCCGAGGGTCTGCAGGGCCAGCAGGCGCACGTTCAGCGCCTTCGAGGCCAGGGCCTGTTGCAGCATGGCGTCGGCCTGCGGCTCCCGCAGTTCCCTGACCAGCCCCAGCAGGCCCAGCCACTCGCGCTTGTTGCCCGGAGCCGGCTGCTGCAACCGGTCCAGCAGCACTTGCCGTGGGTCCAGCCCATGGCGTGGCGCGGCCCAATGGGCCAGGCAACGCAAGGCCCCCGAAGGGTCGAGCAGGGCCTGCGCCAGGTACCCGCGACAATCGGCCAAGCGTGACAACAGCAGTCGCAAGGCCTTGACCCGCACACTGGCGCCACAGCTGCGCATCACCGCTTCCAGCAAAGGCACCGCCTGCTCGTCGGGCAGTTCGGCGCAGGCATCTACTGCCATCTGCCGCACGCTGACCTCGGGGTGGCGCAAGGCAATCGCCAGCAGCGCCACGCGGTCCTCCACGCCTTCCAGCAACAGCTCGAAGACAAAGCGCGCGGCTTTGCCCCGACAGCTGCCAAAGGCGCTTTCCACCTCGGGCCGTACCTGGGCCAGCAGCAACACCGAACGCGCCCGCTCCAGGGTGACGCCATGGTCCGCCCGCTGTTTGTCGGCCAGGGCCAGCAACGGCGCCAGGGCCTGCAACAGCAAACCGGCACGCTCTGGCACCAGATAAAACTCAAGCGCCGCAGCCGCTTCCTGGCGAACCTGGGGCACCCAATCGTTGAGGCGTTCCAGCAGCGCCGCCAAGGCCTCGACCGATGGCTGCGCGGACAATCCACGCACCGCGGCCTGCCGCACGAACCCGTTGCCGAAGCGGCTCAGTTCCAGCAAGGCGCTGTGCCTGTCCAGGGTGTCCAACACTTCCCGCACCCGGCGGGCTTCGTAGTCGCTCAGCTGGTAATGCCAGCTGGGCGGGGCCTCTATTACTGCGTCCATGTCGTGCATTGTTCTACCCCTTGACGCACACCACCTGACGCAGGGTGTGCAGCACTTCCACCAGCTCGCGCTGGGCGTGCATGACTTGGTCGATGTCCTTGTAGGCCATCGGGATTTCATCGATCACCGCGGTGTCCTTGCGGCATTCCACATGGGCGGTGGCGCGGATCTGGTCGGCCAGGGTGAAGGTGTTCTTGGCCTTGGTGCGGCTCATGGTGCGCCCGGCACCGTGGCTGCAGGAGCAGAACGCCTCCTCGTTGCCCAGCCCGCGAACGATGAAGCTCTTGGCACCCATCGATCCCGGGATGATCCCCAGCTCGCCCTTCTTCGCCGACACCGCGCCCTTGCGGGTTACCAGCACCTCTTCACCGAAGTGGCGTTCCTTCTGCACGTAGTTGTGGTGGCAGTTCACGGCCTCCAGCGCCACCTCGAAAGGCTTGCGGATCACCTGGCGGGTGGCCTGGATCACCAGTTGCATCATCAGTTCACGGTTGTGCCGGGCAAAATCCTGGGCCCAGGCCACGGCCTCGACGTAATCGTCGAAGTGCCGGCTGCCTTCCTCGAAGTAGGCCAGGTCGCGGTCCGGCAGGTTGGCGATGTGCTGGCGCATATCCGCCTGGGCCAGGTGGATGAACAGGTTTCCGATGGCGTTACCCACGCCACGGGAACCGCTGTGGAGCATGAACCAGACCCGGTTGGCCTCATCCAGGCAGACCTCGATGAAGTGGTTGCCGCCGCCGAGGGTGCCCAGGTGCTGGCGGTTGTTGCTGTTGGCCAGCGCCGGGTACTTGTCGGTGATCGCCTTGAAGCGTGGCTGCAAGGCCGCCCAGGCCTGGTCGGCCTGGCGCGGCACGTCGCCCCAGGCGCCCTTGTCGCGGCCGCTGCGCGGCGAGGTGCGGCCATGGGGCACCGCCTGTTCGATGGCGCTGCGCAAACCGTGCAGGTTATCCGGCAGGTCGGCTGCGGTCAGCGAGGTGCGGGCGGCGATCATGCCGCAGCCGATATCCACCCCGACCGCCGCCGGGATGATCGCGCCCAGGGTGGGGATCACACTGCCGATGGTCGAGCCCTTGCCCAGGTGCACATCCGGCATCACCGCCAGGTGCTTGAAGATGAACGGCATCTTCGCGGTGTTCATCAGTTGCTGGCGGGCTTCGTTTTCCACGGGCACGCCCTCGGTCCACATCTTGATCGGCTTGCCGTTGGCGACTTCCAGCAGTTGGTAGGTCTTGTGTTCCATGTTCCTGACTCTTTTTTCTGTGGCTGAAAATCCAGCCTTGTTCGGTGGCCGGTGGTCCGGCATAAAACGGCGACCAGTGAAGGCGGAACATGCAGCGCGCTCTGCCACTGAGCTAGCCCCTTGCGGTTGGCGGGAATCGAACCCGCGACCACGCTGTCCTGTAGTTCCACCGGCATTCGCCGGGTCAATCGGTGCAGGCAGGGCCTGCGGGCAGCGACAAGAGAACAGGCACATGCGCTCTACCGACTGAGCTACAGCCTTGCGGCTGGCGGGGCTCGAACCCGCGACACGATGTAGTACCTGTGGCATTCGCTGCCATCCCGCTCGAGCGGGAGAAAAAACTGCGACGACAAGGGTCGATGAAACCGTGCACTCGTGTTCTGACCTTTGAACTACGGCGCCTTTTCAGGCACCGGCGGGACTCGAACCCGCATCACGAATCTGGGATGTAGTTCCATCAGCATTCGTCGCTGAAACCGCAAAAAAGGTGGCACGACAAAAGAAGTGACTGATCGCCGGAATCGAACCGGCATAACCATGATGTACAGCCACTGGCATTCGTGCCTTCACAGGCCCTGACAACATTTGCTGGGACGTCTTTGGATGTAGTCACAGCGGCATTCAGGGCCTATGAACAAAAATTCTTCGGCGTGCGCCGGGTGAGCGGCGCACGGTTTATCTCATGCCTTGCCGATCAGGGCGCCATCGCCTCGATCGCCTCGACCCAGTGCTGCGTACCGTAGTTGCCTGCGGTGAACTGCTGGATCACATCGAACACCGCGTCACTGAAGCCGCCGACGTTGAGGATGTCCTCGCGGTCCGGCGCCTGGGTGGTGGCCCCGGGTTGCATATCGATGCACACCAGCCGCGCCTGCGGGTTGATGGCCTTGATCCGCTCCCACTGGCGCAGGGTCTCGGTCGCCCCATGGCGCCGCGCATCGATCCACGACTCGTTGTCCGAGACCAGGATCAGGGTGTCCACCTTGCACTTGGCGTTGGCCAGTTGTGCCAGGGGCGCCGAGCAGTTGGTCCCGCCACCGCCGATGGCCGCCAGTTTCTGCGCATTGCTCATCACGCTGTCCCGCGGGTTGAGGCTGATATCCACCACCCCGACCTCGAACGGCATGACCCGCGCCGCCGGCTGCTTGCGCAACACCGCTGCCGCCACCAGGGCCGCCACATCGATGCAACGCACCGCCGTGGTGGCGCCCTGGCGATAACCGGTGACCGGGCTGTGCATCGACCCCGAGACATCCGGGCACACCACCACCGCACCTTGCAGCGCCGGCACGTTGGCCAGCGACAGCTCCAGGGCATCCTGCAACGCCTCGCGCACCGGCTGCGGCACCTCGTCCCCGGCCATGCGGTAGGCCGCCAGCAACTGGTACGGGTAGACCCGGGCCTTGGCCACCTCGGCGGCATCCGCCAGCCGCGCCGCCACATACTCGGTGCAACCCGGCACCTGGAACGCGCCATGGCGGGCCAGGGTGTTGAGGTTCATGCGCAGCCCCTGCCAGCCCATATTGTGCGCCTGTTCGGCCCATTGCTCGCGGCTCAGGGTTTCGTTGCCGAGCAACTGGAACGGTACCTGCGGCACCACCGTGGTCGCACCGCTGCGAAAGGCCAGCAAGGCGCGGGTCAGCTCAGGCAACGCCTGCACCTCCACCGGCTTGCCGATCAACCAGGCGAAGAAGGCTGCGCGCCAGGCCTCGCTTGGCTTGGGGTGCACCATCTTGACCACGTCCGCCAGCGACGGCTGGTTGCCCACCGAGGCCTGCAACAGCTGGCGCTCGGTGGCGCTGTTCAACCAGTTCTGTACCAGGCGCTTGGGCTGCGACCCCAGGGATTTACGCCCGGTCGCCCCGCTGCGCAGGATCTGCACGAAGTTGCGCAGCATCTTGCCGTTGTCCACCACCTGGGCGAACAGCTCCGGCACCAGGGCCGAGCGTTGCGCGGTCAGCGCCGCCAGCAGCAAGGCCGGCATGTCTTTCATATGACCCTGTTGCCGAGCGTAACGCGCGGCCTGGGCGACGAAACGGCTGTCGACTTCGTTCACCAGTTGCAGCACCGCTTCCAGCTGGCCTTCGGGCGAGGTGTAGAAGGTCGAGTTCAAGCAACCGGTCACCGCCAGTTGGGCCAGGCGATGCTTGGCGTTGTAGGCATAGGCCGGGGCCTGGGCGGCGTTCAGGGTGTTGCTCGCTGGCGCTTTGGCCTGTTGGGTGTTGAACAGCTGGAAGTTGGCCATCTTGGCGTCTCGCTCTGTTGTCTTGTTCGTTGCCAGAGAGATTGCAGCCGCTGTGCCAATTTTATTTTTCTCCGCAAATTATTTTTTAACTAATTGATTTATAACGATTTTATTTTCAAATGATTTTTCATTGACGAGTCGTCGAGACAAAACTCCTGATAATTTTATATCTTTGTTTATCGTTTTTTATCTTCAGGTATAAACATGTCGAACAAGCCCGCGATCGCCATAGGTTTTGTCGGTTCCACCCTCGATCGCGTCGGCAAGGGCGCCAACCGCTGGAACCATTGGCGCCCCAGTGTCGGCCTGTGCCAGCAGCAGGACGTGCTGATCCATCGCCTGGAGCTGATCCACGGCGTCGATGCCCGGGACGTCAGCCTGGCCGAGCGGGTGGCCAGCGACATTCGCCAGGTATCGCCGCAGACCGAGGTGCGCCTGCACCCCATGGGCCTGAAGAACCCCTGGGATTTCGAGGAGGTGTACGGCGCCCTGCACGACTTCACCAGCGCCTACCCCTTCGACACCGAGCGCGAGGACTACCTGGTGCACATCACCACCGGGACCCACGTGGCGCAGATCTGCTGGTTCCTGCTGACCGAGGCGCGCTACCTGCCGGCACGGCTGATCCAGACCTCCCCGGCGCGGCGCCGCGACCCGGAGCAGCACGCCACCGGCACCCACGCCCTGATCGACCTCGACCTGTCGCGCTACGACCGCATCGCCTCGCGCTTCGCCGGCAAGCGCCTGGAGGGCCTGGCCTTCCTCAAGTCCGGGATCGCCACCCGCAACGCCGCGTTCAACCGTTCCATCGAACAGATCGAGCGGGTGGCCGTACGCTCCAAGGCACCGATGCTGCTGATCGGCCCCACCGGCGCCGGCAAGTCGTTCCTGGCCCGGCGCATCTATGAACTCAAGCGCGGCCGGCACCAGGTCCAGGGGCGTTTTGTCGAGGTCAACTGCGCCACCCTGCGCGGCGACGGCGCCATGTCGGCGCTGTTCGGGCATCTCAAGGGCGCCTTCACCGGTGCCCAGAACGCCCGCGACGGCCTGTTGCGGGCGGCGGACGGCGGCATGCTGTTTCTCGACGAGATCGGCGAGTTGGGGCTCGACGAACAGGCGATGCTGCTCAAGGCCATCGAAGAGAAACGCTTCTTCCCCATGGGCTCGGACAAGGAAGTGGACAGCGACTTCCTGATCATCGCCGGCACCCACCGCGACCTGCGCGGCCGGGTCGCCCAGGGCCTGTTCCGCGAGGATCTGTATGCGCGGATCAACCTCTGGACCTTCAACCTGCCGGGGCTGGCCGGGCGGCGCGAGGACATCGAGCCGAACATCGACTTCGAATTGGAACGCCACGCCCGCGAGCAAGGGCGCCTGGTGCGCTTCAACCTTGAGGCGCGGCGGCGCTACCTGGCGTTTGCCAGTTCCAGCGAGGCGGCGTGGCTGGGCAACTTCCGCGAGCTGTCGGCGTCCATTACCCGCATGGCCACCCTGGCCGACAGCGGGCGCATCGACGAAGCCCAGGCCGAGGAAGAAATCGAGCGGCTACGGTATGCCTGGGGCTTGAGCCAGGAGCAGGATCCGCTGGCCACCCTGCTGGGCGACACGGCCGAACTCGACCTGTTCGACCGCCTGCAACTGCAGGCGGTGATCGAGGTCTGCCGCCAGGCCGACAGCCTGTCCGATGCCGGGCGCAAGCTGTTTGGCGTGTCCCGCCAGACCAAGGCCCAGCCCAATGACGCCGACCGCCTGCGCAAGTACCTGGCGCGCTTCGGCCTGGAGTGGAAGCAGATAGTGGCACCAGCGGACTAAGAGGGGTTGCCTGCGAGCGCTGCGCGCTCGATCGCAGCCTGCGGCAGCGGCTACACAAGCCCACTGCCCCTCCCGCCAACGGCACAGATCGCTTCCCCGGTAGCCGCTGGCGAAGCCTGCGATCGAGCGCGAAGCGCTCGCAAAAGCGCCCCACACACCTGCCCTGCCCTCAGCCACCCGGCACCGCGAACACCGCGTTGGCCCTGGCCACCACCCGCTCGCCGACCTGCAGGGTGACGGTGGCAAAGGCCATCTGCCGGCCGCGCTTGGAATGTTCCAGGCGCACATCGATCCATTCGCCGACCTGCACCGCGCCGAGGTAGTCCAGGTGCATGCTGGCGGTGATCAATGGCAGCGGCGGATCGCTGGCGAAGGCCATGGCGTAGCCCATGCCGACATCGGCCAGGGT
The DNA here is from genome assembly GCF_059421865.1 of Pseudomonas sp. GW821-FHT02B10. Taxonomy (NCBI): domain Bacteria; kingdom Pseudomonadati; phylum Pseudomonadota; class Gammaproteobacteria; order Pseudomonadales; family Pseudomonadaceae; genus Pseudomonas; species Pseudomonas sp. GW821-FHT02B10. The sequence continues at coordinate 16,602 of NZ_JBWKVU010000026.1, forward strand.
GGCGAGGATGCCGCCGTGCACGGTGCCACGACCGTTGGCGTGACGGCGGTCGGCGCGCAGGCCGATCTCCAGTTGCAGGCCGCTGCCACGGCAATACACCGGGCCGATCAGCTCCAGCAGCGGGCTGCTGCGGGACAAGGGGGCATAACCTTCGGGTAACTCGAGCGAGCTCATGACAGGTCTCCGTTGCCGATGGCGATGACCAAGGCACGGGTCATCGGTCCCTGAGGTGTACGCCGAAGCGGTGCCCGCGCCCAGCCGTATCCATCCGGCAAATCCCTGGCGATAAGGCGCGGCGACACGACATCCGCCCCTCCCCGGGCAATCGACGATAAGATACGCAGCCGTCCCGCCTGCCCCGGGCACGATCATTTATTTCAAGGAGCGACCATGCACCCTCAGGACGACACCCCCACCCCGCTGCGCAGCCTCGCCGTGGTGCTGCTCAGCACCCTGCTGGCCGCCTGTTCCCCCAGCGATCGTTCGTCCTCGGTGGCGGTCGGCGGCGCCCAGGGCAAGGCCGGCGCGCAACTGGCCTATGAACATGAACTGAGCCTGTCGCTGCCCTCGGCGCAGATCGCGCCGCGCCTGGCCGCCACCCGCGAAGCCTGCGAAAACGCCACGTTCGGCGCCTGCAATATCCTGCGCCTGCAACAAGGCCAGTACCGCGCCCAGGTGATCCTGCGCATCGTGCCCGACGGCGTCGAACCGATAGTCGCGCTGGCCGCCCAGGGCGCCGAAATCGGCGAACGCATCACCAGCGCCGAAGACCTGGCCGACGCCGTGGCCGACGTACAACGCCAGCAGGAACGGCTCAAGGCCCAGCAGCAACGCCTCGACCAGTTGGCGGCGCGCAAGGACATCACCGTCAGCGACCTGATCGCCCTGAGCAAGGAACAGGCAAGCATCGAGAACGACCTGCAGGCCCTGGCCCAGGTCGCCGCCGGGCACCAGCGCCGGCTCGACACCAACCGCCTGACCCTGAACTTCGAGCCCACCGACAGCAGCCAGCGCGGCTCGAAACTGCAACGCGCGTTCGACAACCTGCTGGACAACCTCGCCTACGGCACCGCCGAAGCCCTGGAGAAAGGCAGCTACGTGCTGCCATTCCTGATCCTGGCCTTCCCGCTGGTGATGATCTGGGTCTGGCTGTGGCGCCGGTTCGTGCGCCGTCGTTGAGTCGCAGCACTCTGCAAAGCCCAAGAAGCCCGGCCTGATGCGCCGGGCTTTTTTATGGGCACGGGCGAGCTTGTCGTCCCGAGGATTTTTATCGCGAGCCGGCCCCGCCAACATCGGCTGCCCACCGCCAGCCCCGCAAAACAAGGCCTGGCGGGCATAGGCGAAGAAAATTGCACGAACGTACCTGGAACTGGCACGTTTTTCCCATGCACCTGCAGCTTGCGAATCGAGCCACCGCAAGAGCCGCATCGACGGTGCCTACCCGCACCAATAGCAATCATCGGACGCTATCCGCGTCCCCATAAAGTGCAGACGGCGAGCCAAAAGCTCGTTGAGCTGAGACTGGCGATAAGGAAGTCTCATGTGCGATGTGCAGTCATGTTCACCGGCGTTTTCCGCTATTGGCTCCACCGTTTCGCCCCTGGTTCCGCCTCGTCCGGCAGCCCTGCCCGGACCGGCCCTCGCGCCCTGTGCGTCATCGACGATCGACCTTGCGCACGCTACGCGGCGCTGCCTGTGCCAGCCTCTGGCGATGCCCCCTGCTCCAGTCGCTGGGGCAACTTTCAGGTTGGCGGTAGTGGCTGTTATAAGGCCGACCCTCTCCCGGTACCGATATCCAAGCCAGTCTTCCCAGGTACTGCCCAGCGTATCCCGACACAAACATTCGCCCCCAGCCCGGTCTCGCCACTGTCCAAGTAGCGTCGACGGAAGAACCCTCGACAAGACCGATCGTCGACTGTTTTTTAACCACTAAGCAGCCAACTTCATTTTGCACTCGGTGACACTTCACCGAGCGAAAGCCGTATTTCTATCGTTGCATATTCGACAATAAACAAACGTGCCAAAGCACGTTAAAAGTGGATGATCAGAGCGTTGTCCGACAATAAGGCAATTCAATATCAATCCATCGACCACTGGGTAATGAGCGGACCACTGTTTACATACACTCAATGTACGTACCGGTTAATTATCCGCACCCCCAACAGGCTAATAAGAGGCCCGTCATCGCCCTGCTCAATGGCGGGCAGGCGAGCGCGCCATGGATACTCAAGAATGCTCCCCGAGCGGGCCGTAAAAGACTACAGAAGCCCTACGCAGAGCCCTGAAAACAACAAGATCAAGGACCTCCAGGCAATGACCGGCTAGTCACTGTTTATTTGCACCAAATCAATTCGCCAGACACTTTTTAGTGCGTTGGCCACGGTATTGATCGCCCCTGTTTCCGGCTGAAAAGCGGATAACCCAGGGCAGGCAGGCTCGCCCGTAAAAAGCATTTACGGTCAACTTTTCGAGGCGCTGAATATATATTGTTGCGCCAGTTTTTCTCGCAAATTTATATAAATGCGACATGCACTACGAGCCGTCGCCAATTGCATAAAGACCGACACAATCTGGCATAGCGGTTGCTATATGTAACGAGTACGAGACAGGTGCATTACAAACACCAACTCATCCCACAACAATCTTCCAGGGAGTGGTAATGAACAATCTAAGCCGAAGGCGATAAGCCACTCGTTTGCACAAGGCCGTTCAACCAGATAGTTCAACTATCGGCTTTTGCTCACCCTTGAAAAAGTTAAACCCGACTTTCGAACATTCCAGCCAATGTTCGAACGGTGCCTTATTGCCCTTCATCCGACCGAGGGAGCTTTAATGAACGATGCGGTAAAGAACAGAACCCTGCCGAGACCCTTGGGCGATGAAGCCGTCGTCCAGGTTGCGCGGGGCCGTCCTTATAAGGGCAATGCATCGAAACCCGGAGGCCTGAGCAAGCACCAGGTGCTGTTGCTGGTGACGGTCTCGGCCCTGCTCCATGGTGGCGCCTGGTGGTTCTTCCAGCAGACCCGCGCCGCGCCACTGGAAACGCCCCCGGAAATCCCGGAAATGACCGTCGAGCTGAGCAGCCCGACCCCGCCCGCGCCGCCTGCCCCGGAACCTCCGCCGCCGCCACCGCCGCCCGAACCCGAGCAACCGGTGGAAGACGAAGACGCGCTCAAGCCGCCGCCCAAGCCGGTGGAGAAACCCAAGCCCATCGAAAAGCCCAAGCCGGTCGAAAAACCCAAGCCGGTGAAAAAGCCCGAGCCGCCGAAAACACCGGCTCCACCCGCCCCCGC
>NZ_JBWKVU010000027.1:0-5516 GCF_059421865.1 Pseudomonas sp. GW821-FHT02B10
CTGAGTTCGGGATGGGATCAGGTGGTTCCAATGCTCTATGGTCGTCAAGAAATTCGGTGTGCCGAGTCGTCTTTCGACGCTTCAGCAAATTGGGTATGCGATAGTTTGTGTGTTTTCTCGAACTTTCGGTTCGTTTCGTCTTCACACACCGCAATCTGGCTGTTAAGCGCAAATTGCTTGGGTGTTATATGGTCAAGCCTCACGGGCAATTAGTATTGGTTAGCTCAACGCCTCACAGCGCTTACACACCCAACCTATCAACGTCGTAGTCTTCGACGGCCCTTCAGGGAACTCAAGGTTCCAGTGAGATCTCATCTTGAGGCAAGTTTCCCGCTTAGATGCTTTCAGCGGTTATCTTTTCCGAACATAGCTACCCGGCAATGCCACTGGCGTGACAACCGGAACACCAGAGGTTCGTCCACTCCGGTCCTCTCGTACTAGGAGCAGCCCCTCTCAAATCTCAAACGTCCACGGCAGATAGGGACCGAACTGTCTCACGACGTTCTAAACCCAGCTCGCGTACCACTTTAAATGGCGAACAGCCATACCCTTGGGACCGGCTTCAGCCCCAGGATGTGATGAGCCGACATCGAGGTGCCAAACACCGCCGTCGATATGAACTCTTGGGCGGTATCAGCCTGTTATCCCCGGAGTACCTTTTATCCGTTGAGCGATGGCCCTTCCATACAGAACCACCGGATCACTAAGACCTACTTTCGTACCTGCTCGACGTGTCTGTCTCGCAGTCAAGCGCGCTTTTGCCTTTATACTCTACGACCGATTTCCGACCGGTCTGAGCGCACCTTCGTACTCCTCCGTTACTCTTTAGGAGGAGACCGCCCCAGTCAAACTACCCACCATACACTGTCCTCGATCCGGATAACGGACCTGAGTTAGAACCTCAAAGTTGCCAGGGTGGTATTTCAAGGATGGCTCCACGCGAACTGGCGTCCACGCTTCAAAGCCTCCCACCTATCCTACACAAGCAAATTCAAAGTCCAGTGCAAAGCTATAGTAAAGGTTCACGGGGTCTTTCCGTCTAGCCGCGGATACACTGCATCTTCACAGCGATTTCAATTTCACTGAGTCTCGGGTGGAGACAGCGCCGCCATCGTTACGCCATTCGTGCAGGTCGGAACTTACCCGACAAGGAATTTCGCTACCTTAGGACCGTTATAGTTACGGCCGCCGTTTACCGGGGCTTCGATCAAGAGCTTCGCGTTAGCTAACCCCATCAATTAACCTTCCGGCACCGGGCAGGCGTCACACCCTATACGTCCACTTTCGTGTTTGCAGAGTGCTGTGTTTTTAATAAACAGTCGCAGCGGCCTGGTATCTTCGACCGGCATGGGCTTACGGAGCAAGTCCTTCACCCTCACCGGCGCACCTTCTCCCGAAGTTACGGTGCCATTTTGCCTAGTTCCTTCACCCGAGTTCTCTCAAGCGCCTTGGTATTCTCTACCCAACCACCTGTGTCGGTTTGGGGTACGGTTCCTAGTTATCTGAAGCTTAGAAGCTTTTCTTGGAAGCATGGCATCAACCACTTCGTCACCTAAAAGGTAACTCGTCATCAGCTCTCGGCCTTAGAATCCCGGATTTACCTAAGATTCCAGCCTACCACCTTAAACTTGGACAACCAACGCCAAGCTGGCCTAGCCTTCTCCGTCCCTCCATCGCAATAACTAGAAGTACAGGAATATTAACCTGTTTTCCATCGACTACGCTTTTCAGCCTCGCCTTAGGGACCGACTAACCCTGCGTCGATTAACGTTGCGCAGGAAACCTTGGTCTTTCGGCGTGGGTGTTTTTCACACCCATTGTCGTTACTCATGTCAGCATTCGCACTTCTGATACCTCCAGCAAGCTTCTCAACTCACCTTCACAGGCTTACAGAACGCTCCTCTACCGCATCACTTACGTGATACCCGTAGCTTCGGTGTATGGTTTGAGCCCCGTTACATCTTCCGCGCAGGCCGACTCGACTAGTGAGCTATTACGCTTTCTTTAAAGGGTGGCTGCTTCTAAGCCAACCTCCTAGCTGTCTAAGCCTTCCCACATCGTTTCCCACTTAACCATAACTTTGGGACCTTAGCTGACGGTCTGGGTTGTTTCCCTTTTCACGACGGACGTTAGCACCCGCCGTGTGTCTCCCATGCTCGGCACTTGTAGGTATTCGGAGTTTGCATCGGTTTGGTAAGTCGGGATGACCCCCTAGCCGAAACAGTGCTCTACCCCCTACAGTGATACATGAGGCGCTACCTAAATAGCTTTCGAGGAGAACCAGCTATCTCCGAGCTTGATTAGCCTTTCACTCCGATCCACAGGTCATCCGCTAACTTTTCAACGGTAGTCGGTTCGGTCCTCCAGTCAGTGTTACCTAACCTTCAACCTGCCCATGGATAGATCGCCCGGTTTCGGGTCTATACCCAGCGACTAAACGCCCTATTAAGACTCGCTTTCGCTACGCCTCCCCTATTCGGTTAAGCTCGCCACTGAATATAAGTCGCTGACCCATTATACAAAAGGTACGCAGTCACAGAACAAAGTCTGCTCCCACTGCTTGTACGCATACGGTTTCAGGATCTATTTCACTCCCCTCTCCGGGGTTCTTTTCGCCTTTCCCTCACGGTACTAGTTCACTATCGGTCAGTCAGTAGTATTTAGCCTTGGAGGATGGTCCCCCCATATTCAGACAAAGTTTCTCGTGCTCCGTCCTACTCGATTTCATGACTAAGAGATTTTCGCGTACAGGGCTATCACCCACTATGGCCGCACTTTCCAGAGCGTTCCGCTAATCTCAAAGCCACTTAAGGGCTAGTCCCCGTTCGCTCGCCACTACTAAGGGAATCTCGGTTGATTTCTTTTCCTCAGGGTACTTAGATGTTTCAGTTCCCCTGGTTCGCCTCTTGCACCTATGTATTCAGTACAAGATAACCATCTTATGATGGCTGGGTTCCCCCATTCAGACATCTCCGGATCAAAGTCTGTTTGCCGACTCCCCGAAGCTTTTCGCAGGCTACCACGTCTTTCATCGCCTCTGACTGCCAAGGCATCCACCGTATGCGCTTCTTCACTTGACCATATAACCCCAAGCAATCTGGTTATACTGTGAAGACGACATTCGCCGAAAATTCGCGATTAAACTCACAAATTTTACCTTAGCCTGAATAAACACCAGTGAAAGTGCTATCCAGTCTATCTTTCTATCACATACCCAAATTTTTAAAGAACGATTCTGATAAAGATCAGAAATCAACATTCACCATCAACTTGATGGAATGCTCATTTCTAAGCTTTAAACGATGGACACCAATCTGTAATGGTGGAGCCAAGCGGGATCGAACCGCTGACCTCCTGCGTGCAAGGCAGGCGCTCTCCCAGCTGAGCTATGGCCCCGTATCGCTACAGGGTGCACCAGTAATTGGTGGGTCTGGGCAGATTCGAACTGCCGACCTCACCCTTATCAGGGGTGCGCTCTAACCAACTGAGCTACAGACCCAATCGTCTTCTTCAATGAATCAAGCAATTCGTGTGGGAGCTTATGAAGCAGCTGATGTCGTCGATTAAGGAGGTGATCCAGCCGCAGGTTCCCCTACGGCTACCTTGTTACGACTTCACCCCAGTCATGAATCACACCGTGGTAACCGTCCTCCCGAAGGTTAGACTAGCTACTTCTGGTGCAACCCACTCCCATGGTGTGACGGGCGGTGTGTACAAGGCCCGGGAACGTATTCACCGCGACATTCTGATTCGCGATTACTAGCGATTCCGACTTCACGCAGTCGAGTTGCAGACTGCGATCCGGACTACGATCGGTTTTGTGGGATTAGCTCCACCTCGCGGCTTGGCAACCCTCTGTACCGACCATTGTAGCACGTGTGTAGCCCAGGCCGTAAGGGCCATGATGACTTGACGTCATCCCCACCTTCCTCCGGTTTGTCACCGGCAGTCTCCTTAGAGTGCCCACCATGACGTGCTGGTAACTAAGGACAAGGGTTGCGCTCGTTACGGGACTTAACCCAACATCTCACGACACGAGCTGACGACAGCCATGCAGCACCTGTCTCAATGCTCCCGAAGGCACCAATCCATCTCTGGAAAGTTCATTGGATGTCAAGGCCTGGTAAGGTTCTTCGCGTTGCTTCGAATTAAACCACATGCTCCACCGCTTGTGCGGGCCCCCGTCAATTCATTTGAGTTTTAACCTTGCGGCCGTACTCCCCAGGCGGTCAACTTAATGCGTTAGCTGCGCCACTAAGAGCTCAAGGCTCCCAACGGCTAGTTGACATCGTTTACGGCGTGGACTACCAGGGTATCTAATCCTGTTTGCTCCCCACGCTTTCGCACCTCAGTGTCAGTATCAGTCCAGGTGGTCGCCTTCGCCACTGGTGTTCCTTCCTATATCTACGCATTTCACCGCTACACAGGAAATTCCACCACCCTCTACCATACTCTAGCTCGCCAGTTTTGGATGCAGTTCCCAGGTTGAGCCCGGGGATTTCACATCCAACTTAACGAACCACCTACGCGCGCTTTACGCCCAGTAATTCCGATTAACGCTTGCACCCTCTGTATTACCGCGGCTGCTGGCACAGAGTTAGCCGGTGCTTATTCTGTCGGTAACGTCAAAATACTCACGTATTAGGTAAGTACCCTTCCTCCCAACTTAAAGTGCTTTACAATCCGAAGACCTTCTTCACACACGCGGCATGGCTGGATCAGGCTTTCGCCCATTGTCCAATATTCCCCACTGCTGCCTCCCGTAGGAGTCTGGACCGTGTCTCAGTTCCAGTGTGACTGATCATCCTCTCAGACCAGTTACGGATCGTCGCCTTGGTGAGCCATTACCTCACCAACTAGCTAATCCGACCTAGGCTCATCTGATAGCGCAAGGCCCGAAGGTCCCCTGCTTTCTCCCGTAGGACGTATGCGGTATTAGCGTCCGTTTCCGAACGTTATCCCCCACTACCAGGCAGATTCCTAGGCATTACTCACCCGTCCGCCGCTCTCAAGAGAAGCAAGCTTCTCTCTACCGCTCGACTTGCATGTGTTAGGCCTGCCGCCAGCGTTCAATCTGAGCCATGATCAAACTCTTCAGTTCAAACATCTTTGGGTTTTGAGAAAACCCTAAACTTGGCTCAGCAATCGTTGGTTACATCTTTGATTTCTCGCGGAGTAACTTGTGATGCTGATAATCTTTCTGACTATCAGTCTGACTCCACAAGCACCCACACGAATTGCTTGATTCAGTTGTTAAAGAGCGGTTGGTTAAGTCTTTCGTCTCAACCGAGGCGCGCATTCTACAGCAGCCCCTGTATCTGTCAAGCGGTTATTTTAAGAAGTTTTCAAAGTTTCCTTTGCAACTTCAACCACTTGCGCTTCCGATCTCTCGTCAGCGGGAGGCGAATTCTACAGCGTTACACGCTGCTGTCAACACCTCTTTTTCTCCGCTTTCGACCGAGAAGATCGAATCGTTAACTCGGCGAAAACTGACTGCCGAATCAACTCCTTCGGGC
>NZ_JBWKVU010000028.1:0-5458 GCF_059421865.1 Pseudomonas sp. GW821-FHT02B10
GTCTTGAGATCCCCGCGCCCCCTGCGGGGTCGATCGCAGCCTCGCGGGCTCGGCAGCGGCTACGGGGCGATGTTGTGATCGGCCAGCACATGCACTTCGGGCCAGCCAGCCGAACCTAAGCTAATGCTTAAAAAGTATTTATATTTGAATTCTTAGATCGATTAGCTTTTAGCGACTTTCCTGTCTCCCAGAAGGTCCGCCCCCATGCGCCTGCCCTTTGCTTTGCGTCGTAGCTTGTCGATCACCGCCCTGGCCGGTCTGGCGCTGGGCATGGCCCTCGATGCCCAGGCCGCTAGCGACCTGCGTATCGGCTACCAGAAATCCTCGACCCTGCTGGCGGTGCTCAAGGCCCAGGGCACCCTGGAAAAACAGCTGGCGGGGCAGGGCGTGAAGATCTCCTGGCATGAATTCACCAGCGGCCTGCCCCTGGCGGAATCGTTGAACGTGGGCAACGTCGACATCAGCGCCGACGTCGCCGACACCGTGCCGGTGTTCGCCCAGGCCGCCGGCGCCAAGCTGACCTACTTCGCCACGGAAACCCCGTCGCCCGCCGCCCAGTCCATCGTCATTCCCAAGGATTCCACGCTCAAGTCCCTGGCCGACCTCAAGGGCAAGCGTATCGCCGTGACCAAGGCCGCCGGCAGCCATTACCTGCTGATCGCCGCGTTGCGCGAAGCCGGCCTGGGTTTCGCCGATATCCAGCCGGTGTACCTGACTCCGGCCGACGGCCGCGCCGCCCTGGAAACCGCCAAGGTCGATGCCTGGGTCACCTGGGAACCCTTCGTCGCCAGCGCCCAGCGCCAGCAGGGCGCGCGGGTGCTCCATGACGGCCAGGGCTTGGCCAGCTACCGGCGTTATTACCTGGCCTCCAACGATTACGCCAAGGCTCACCCCGAGGTGCTGAATCAGGTGTTCGCCGAGTTGCAGAAGACCGGCACCTGGGTCAAGGCGCACCCGACGGAGGCGGCAAAACTGCTCGGCCCGCTATGGGGCAACCTGGACGTGAGCACGGTGGAACTGGCCAACAGCCGCCGCACCTACAAGGTGGAAGCGGTGCAGCCGGACGCCCTGGGCGAGCAACAGAAAATCGCCGATGCCTTCTACCAGGAAAAACTCCTGCCCAAGCCGGTGGATGCCCGCGCGGTGCAGCTGTGGAGCCCGAAACACCTGTAACTGAGCCTTGGCTCGCCTGTGTCGGCGAGCTCCTTCCCACGGGGTAGCCGCCTGGCCGGCCCCAGCCATTTTTTTCTTCATCACCGCCGGTGACGCGGCTGCGCGTCCGGCGTCAGGAGTTCCCGTGTCTGCCGTTTACCCCCAAGAGGCCTTTGCCGTCCCAGCCTCGTCCGCTCCGCAACCGGCCAGCGCCGAGGTGGTGCTGGAGCTGCGCAACCTGACCAAGCGCTACGGCCGCGGCTCGTCCGCGCCGGCGGTGGAGCAGGTCAGCCTCAGCGTGCGCCGTGGCGAAGTGCTGTGCCTGATGGGCACCTCCGGCAGCGGCAAGTCCACCTTGCTGCGGCATATCAACCGGCTGATCGAGCCCAGCGGCGGCGAGGTGCTGATCGACGGCGCGGCCATCAGCCAGCTTTCGGCCAAGGACCTGCGCACCTTGCGTTCGCGGCGCATCGGCATGGTCTTCCAGCACTTCGGCCTGCTGCCCCATCGCAGCGTGCGCGACAACGTCGCCTTGCCCCTGGAACTGCGCGGCGAACCCGAGGCCCTGCGCCAGGCCGCGGCCGATGTGCAGCTGCGGGCCATGGGCCTGGAGGGCTGGGGCGAGCACTATCCCCATGAGCTGTCCGGCGGCATGCAGCAGCGGGTCGGCCTGGCCCGCGCGCTGGTCAGCGAGCCGGACATCCTGCTGATGGACGAACCCTTCAGCGCGCTGGACCCGACCATCCGCCGCGACCTGCAACGCCACTTCCTGCGCCTGGTGCGCGAGCGTGGCATCACCACCTTGCTGGTGACCCACGACCCGGCGGAAGCCCTGCGCCTGGCCGACCGCATCGCGGTGCTGCGCCAGGGCCAGCTGATCCAGCTCGGCAGCCCCGGCGAGTTGCTGGAGCAGCCGGCGGACGCCGAGGTGGCGGACTTCTTTCAGGAACACGGCGCGCGCAGCGACACGCTGGCCGCGGCGCCCGTCGCTTCGGCTAAAACAACAACCGCTCCGGCGCCCGTGGCCCCGGGGTTTTCCTTCTGGCAGGCGCTGTTGCTGGGGCCGGCGGCCTTGGCTGCCAGCGGCCGTGGCGCGCTGTATTGGCTGGGGTTCGCCCTGGAGTTGGTGGCGGCCAGTGCCCTGGGGCAGTGGTTGGCCAGCGCCAGTTTCGGTTGGGCTGGGTTGGCGGTGCTCGGCCTGTTGCTCAGCCGCCTGCTCAGCGTAACCCTGGCCCGCCGTCCGAGCCGCCAGGGCCGTTCCGACTGGCGCCTGCCGTGGCTGGTGCTGCTGTTGTGCCAGGGCCTGGTGCTGTGGCGGGTGCTGGCGGTGGATGCCAGCGGCCCCTGGCTGCAATTTCCCGCCGACCGCCAGGCGCTGCTGGGCACCGCGGCGGCCATCGACCAGTTGATTGGTTGGTCCCAGGTCACCTTCGAAAGCACCTTTGTCGGCGTGATAGTCGCCGTGCGCACGGTGATCGAAAGCATCGAAAGCCTGCTGGGCTGGTTGCCCTGGCCGGTCCCGGCGCTGGCCCTGGTGCTGCTGGCCTGGCGCAGTGCCGGCGCGGCCCTGGCCCTGACCAGCGCCGCGGCCTTGCTCTATATCGGCCTGTTCGGTTTCTGGGAGCGGACCATCGCCACCCTGGCCCTGGTGGGTTCCTCGGTGCTGCTGTCGCTGCTGATCGGCGTGCCCGCCGGCATCCTCCTGGCCAAGCGCGCCCTGGCGCGGCGCCTGATCACGCCCTTGCTGGACGTGATGCAGACCCTGCCGACCTTCGTGTACCTGATCCCGGCGGTCGCCTTCTTCTCGGTGGGCAAGACCCCGGCGGTGATTGCCACGGTGATCTTCGCCCTGGCGCCGATGATCCGCCTCACTGCCCTGGGGATCCGGGAAGTACCCAAAGCTGCCGTCGAAGCGGCCCTGGCCCATGGCGCCACGCCGTGGCAGATCCTGACCAAGGTCGAGCTGCCCCTGGCCGCCGGCTCGCTGCTGCTGGGGATCAACCAGACCCTGGTGATGAGCCTGTCGATGGTGGTGGTCGCGGCGCTGATCGGCGCCGGCGGCCTGGGCTACGACGTGATGACCGCGCTGCGCAATATCAAGGGCGGCGAGGGCATGCTGGCCGGCGCGGCGATCGTGTTCTGCGCGTTGATTCCCGACCGCATCATTCAAGCGACCCTGCGCCAGCGGGATCGCGCTTTCCATCAGCAATGAGGTGTCTCTTGAACAAGTCGTTTTCCCGCACCCTGGGCGCTGCCGCGCTGCTCCTGGGGCTGGCTCTGCCAGCCCTGGCCAAGGACAAGATCGTCATCGGCGAACAGAACTGGACCGGTGCCATCGCCATCCAGAACATCCTCGGCGAGGTGATCAAAAGCCGCCTCGACGGCGACGTGTCTTACCTCGCCGGTGACATACCGGTGCTGTTCGCCGCCGCGGCCAAGGGCGACGGCTCGGTGGATGTGCTGACCGATATCTGGCTGCCTAATCAATCCGCCGCCTGGGCCAAGTACGTCAGCGGCGGCACCCGCTCCCTGGTGCCGAACAAGCAACCCTACCTCGGGGTGCAGGGCTTCTATATCCCCGGTTACCTGCAAGACCAATACGGCGTGAAGTCGGTCTACGACCTGCAGAAACCTGAAGTGGCCAAGCTCTTCGAACCCCTGGGCGGCGGCAAGGCGCAATTGCTGGTGGGCCCGGCGGGGTGGGAGTCGACCTATATCGGCCAGATCAAGGCCAAGGATTTCGGCTTTGCCGACAAATTCGAATCGGTGTCCACCGAAGCCTCGGTGACCTACGCCAAGCTGGCCGCGGCCTACAAGGCCCGGCGCGGCGTGGTGTTCTACGCCTACACCCCGGACTGGATCTTCTCCGCCTTCGACCTGCGCCGCCTGGACGAACCGGCGTTCGACGGCTACGCCCAGGACAACAAGAAGGGCGACCCGCTGTACAAGGCCGACGGCTGCTGGAAATTCGTCAGCCCGACGGTGGACGCCGACTGGCTGAACAAGAGCAAGATCACCTGCGCCTACCCGGACGCCCGGGTCTATGTCCTGGCCTCCAGCGCCTTGCAGAAACGCGCGCCACGGATCGCCGCCTTCCTGGAAAACTTCAGCATCGACCCGCAGGTGTTGAACGACCTGATCCTCAGGATCGAGAAGGAACAGCAACCGGCGGCGGAAGCGGCCAAAGCCTGGGTCCAGGCCAACCCGGCGATCGTCGATCAGTGGCTGGGCGCCAGCGGCGAGAAAGTTGGAGCGGTGCAGTGAGCGAGGAGCGTCGGAACATGAGCGGGATCAAACAGGCCACCTTCGGCGCGGGTTGTTTCTGGGGCGCGGAAGCTGCGTTCCGGGCGTTGCCGGGGGTGGTGGAGACACGGGTGGGCTACGCCGTGGAGGCGGGCGACGAGTCGTTGCGGATCGAGGTGGTGCAGGTGGATTTCGATCCTCGGGTGTTGGCTTATCCGAGCCTGATCGAGCACTTCTGGGGGCTGCATGATCCGACTTCGGTGGATCGGCAGGGGGAGCATGGTGGAGTGAAATATCGCTCGGCGATCTTCCACACCAACGCCCTACAGGCCGAACAGGCACGGCAGGCCAAGACGGCCCTGCAAGACTCCGGCCGCCTCAACAAACCCGTGGCCACGGTGATCGTGCCCCTGGGTCGCTTCGACCTGGCGGATGAAGCGCACCAGTGCTACCTGGAAAAGAATGGCTTGAGCAGTTGCCATATCTGAGGGTACTGGTCGCGCAGGCCTGCTTCTGTAGGAGCAGCCGGTCGACGCTCGATTGCTCGCGATAGCGTCGGCTCTGGCACTGCATTTTTTTGGATGTGTACATATCCGTTTCTGCGGTCACGGCGGCTTAGGGTTCCGCCCTTACGGCGGGTCACTTTTGGCAAACGCCCCAAAAGTAACCAAAAGGTCTTGCCCCACCATTCGGTGCCTCGCTAGTGCTCGGCATGCCCTCACTCCGGTCCTGCTCCGGGGGCCGCCGCAATGGGCCATCCCTGGCCCAGTGCGGCTACCTCGGCATCCCTGCCGAGGTGCCCCCTGCGCAAGATCTGCGTTCGGCCTCTGGGAAAGGGGCGGGTAGATCAAGAGCAAGAGCAAGAGCCAGATCAAAAGCCAAAACCAAAACCAAAACCAAAACAGAGCCAAAGCCAAGCCAAAGCTTGCTGCCTTCGCCACGCTGCAACTCTTCTGTCTAACACGCTTTGTGTAGCCGCTGCCGAGCGCAGCGAGGCTGCGATCGGCCCGCCGGGCCGCTAACCCTGACACCTCGCAGGATCTGGGGAAACGCGGTGCCCGCC
>NZ_JBWKVU010000029.1:0-1280 GCF_059421865.1 Pseudomonas sp. GW821-FHT02B10
ATGCCCCGCGCCATGATGAGAGTCGCGCCTGGCAATCCTGAAAACCGGAGCGGCTTCTAAAGCCGTTTCATAAGTCAGGTTCTTCGCCAGGCCGGTGTGCCGTTCACGTCATCCATTTTTCAGCTATCGCAAAACCTGATGGTGCCTCGTGGTACTGCAACAACAGCAGGGTCAGGCCACCACGGTGTCTGGCCCTGCTTCAAACGCTGTATGGTGAGCAGATAGTGCCCAGGCAATTCGCGCCAGTTTGTTGGCCAGAGCGCACGCCACGACATTAGAGTGTCGTCGCTGAAGCAACGAGCGCACCCAATCAGCCAGTGTCCCTTTTTGAGCAGCGAGCCGCTGCATATAAACCCTGGCGCACTGTACCAACAGGCATCTAAGGCTCTTGTCTCCTCGCTTGCTGATCCCCTTCAAGTTAGACCTGCCTCCCGTGCTGTACTGTCTGGGAACCAGCCCTATGGATGCGGCGAAGTCACGACCGCATCCGAATTGCTTGCCGTCTCCCATTTCGACAGCCAGCAGGCTGGCGGTGATCGGGCCGACGCCGGGCATACTCAGCAAACGACTGCCCAGATCATCGTCAGCCAGTTGGCCAGCCATCTCTTTATCCAGCTGCGTGATTTGCTCATCCAGATAGCCGAAGTGTGCGTGCAACCGCTGTAACAATGTGCTGAGCCGTGTCGGCAACTCATGCTCGGCCAGAACGCTAGGCAGACGCTTTATGACCGTCCGCCCTAGAGGCAGACTGATGCCGAACTCCAGAAGGAAGCCATGGAGTTGATTGATTGTTTTGGTGCGGTCACGAACCAGCGACTCACGCATGCGATGCAGTACTGAGAGCGTCTGTTGGGCCTCGGTTTTAGGCGAGACAAATCGCATCGAAGGGCGTGAGGCGGCTTCGCAGATGGCCTCGGCGTCAACGAAATCATTTTTGTTACTTTTAACAAAAGGTCGAACGAACTGCGGGGATATCAGCTTGGTTACATGCCCCATGGTACCCAGTTCGCGGGCAACGAAATGGGAGCCAGCACAGGCTTCCATCACGACAGTACAAGTGGGACAGTTGCCGAAAAAACGCATCATCTGCACGCGCGAGAGCTTCTTGCGAAATATCTCTCGACCCGATCCGTCCTGGCCGTGCAAGTGGAAGGTGTGTTTGCCGAGATCAATGCCAACCAGTGCCAATTCGCTCATGATAATGGCCTCCAGAATAAAACACCCTGCGAAAGCGTAGCCCTCGCAGGGTGTGGGGGTGACCATCTCATTACCGGACACCC
>NZ_JBWKVU010000030.1:0-1007 GCF_059421865.1 Pseudomonas sp. GW821-FHT02B10
ACTGTCGGCGACCACGATGGTCGCGGTCGGCCGCACCGTGTCGATCGCATAGTTGTTGGAATCGGTGGTGCCGCTGCCGGCGTTGCCGGCCAGGTCGGCGATGCCGGTGTTATCCAGGGTGATCAGGTTACTGGTGTCGCTGATGCTGGCGCTCGGGGTGAAGGTCGCGGTCCAGGTGATGCCGCCATCGCTACTGCTCACCGCGCTCAAAGTGCCGTTGGCAATGCTCAGGTCGGCGTTGGTGAAGCCGCTCACCGCTTCGCTGAAGGTGATGGTCACCAACGAAGTTTCACCGATTCTCAGTGCGGTATCGGCGACCACGATGGTCGCGGTCGGGCGCACGGTATCGATGGCGTAGTTGTTGGAGTCGGTGGTGCCGCTACCGGCGTTGCCGGAGGCATTGGTGACGCCGGTGTTGTCCAGGGTAATCAGGTTGGTGGCATCGGTGATGCTGGTGCTCGGAGTGAAGGTGGCGGTCCAGGTAATGCCGCCGTCGCTGCTGCTCACCGCGCTCAGGGTGCCGTTGGCGACGGTCAGGTCGGCGTTGGTGAAGCCGGTCACCGCCTCGCTGAAGGTGATGGTCACCAGCGAGGTTTCACCGATCTTCAGGGCGTTGTCCGCCACCACTATGGTCGCGGTCGGCAGGACGGTGTCGATGCTGTAGTTGTTGGAGTTGGTGGTGCCGCTGCCGCTGTTGCCGGCCAGGTCGGCAATGCCGGTGTTGTTCAGGGTGATCAGGTTGCTGGCATCGTTGATACCAACGGTCGGGGTGAAGGTGGCGGTCCAGGTGATGCCCCCGTCGCTGCTGCTCACCGCGCTCAAAGTGCCGTTGGCGATGCTCAGGTCGGCGTTGGTAAAACCGCTGACTGCTTCGCTGAAGGTGATGGTCACCAACGAGGTTTCACCGGCGCTGAGAGCACTGTCGGCGACCACGATGGTCGCGGTCGGCCGCACCGTGTCGATCGCATAGTTGTTGGAATCGGTGGTGCCGCTGCCGGCGTTGCCGG
>NZ_JBWKVU010000031.1:0-239 GCF_059421865.1 Pseudomonas sp. GW821-FHT02B10
GTCGGCGGCGCCGGCAACGGCACCCTGCAGGTCAAGAACGGTGGCCAGGTCACCAGCCAGGACAGCATCATCGCCGCCGACCTGGGTTCCAATGGCAGCGCCAGCCTCGATGGCGCCGGCAGCCTGTGGAAGACCCTCGGCGACATGATCGTCGGCCAGGCCGGCAGTGGCTCGCTGCTGCTCACCAACGGGGCCAAGGTGCAGACCGCTGGCAATACCGTCCTCGGTGCGCTCAGAGG
>NZ_JBWKVU010000031.1:337-774 GCF_059421865.1 Pseudomonas sp. GW821-FHT02B10
GGCGGTAGCGGTACGGTCAGCGTCGACAACGGCACGCTGTCCACCGACAAGACCCTGATCGTCGGCGGCGCCGGCAATGGCACCCTGCAAATCAAGAACGGCGGCCAGGTCACCAGCCAGGACAGCATCATCGCCGCTGACCTGGGCTCCAATGGCAGCGCCAGCCTCGATGGCACCGACAGCCTGTGGAAGACCCTCGGCGACATGATCGTCGGCCAGGCCGGCAACGGCTCGCTGTCGCTCACCAACGGGGCCAAGGTGCAGACCGCTGGCAATACCGTCCTCGGTGCGCTCAGAGGCGGTAGCGGTACGGTCAGCGTCGACAACGGCACGCTGTCCACCGACAAGACCCTGATCGTCGGCGGCGCCGGCAACGGCACCCTGCAGGTCAAGAACGGTGGCCAGGTCACCAGCCAGGACAGCATCATCGCCGCCGA
>NZ_JBWKVU010000032.1:0-528 GCF_059421865.1 Pseudomonas sp. GW821-FHT02B10
CACGATGGTCGCGGTCGGCCGCACCGTGTCGATCGCATAGTTGTTGGAATCGGTGGTGCCGCTGCCGGCGTTGCCGGACAGGTCGGCGATACCGGTGTTATCCAGGGTGATCAGGTTGCTGGTGTCGCTGATGCTGGCGCTCGGAGTGAAGGTCGCGGTCCAGGTGATGCCGCCATCGCTGCTGCTCACCGCGCTCAAAGTGCCGTTGGCAATACTCAGGTCGGCGTTGGTGAAGCCGCTCACCGCTTCGCTGAAGGTGATGGTCACCAGCGAGGTTTCGCCGATTCTCAGTGCGGTATCGGCAACGACGATGGTCGCGGTCGGCCGCACCGTGTCGATCGCGTAGTTGTTGGAGTTGGTGCTGCCCTGGCCCTGGTTGCCCACGCTGTTCTGGACGCCGGTGTTGTCCAGGATGATCAGGTTGGTGGCATCGGTGATGCTGGCGCTCGGGGTGAAGGTGGCGGTCCAGGTAATGCCGCCGTCGCTGCTGCTCACCGCGCTCAGGGTGCCGTTGGCGACGGTCAGGTC